>JBCBFX010000001.1:0-188958 GCA_038527345.1 Pseudomonadota bacterium
GTCGCAGGTCGCGAACTCGCGGCTCCAGTCGATGGACAGGCCCAGCGGCTTCATCTGGGCGCGCATGTCGGCGATATGCTGGACGCCGGGCTGGTCTATCGCAAGAACGCGCAGGTGAACTGGGACCCGGTCGACATGACCGTACTGGCCAACGAACAGGTGATCGACGGCAAGGGTTGGCGGTCGGGTGCCGAGGTGGAGCGCCGTGAGTTGACCCAATGGTTCTTCAAGATCTCCGACATGGCCGGAGAGCTGAAGGACGCGCTGGACGGCCTTGATAACTGGCCCGCCAAGGTCCGGCTGATGCAGGAAAACTGGATTGGCGAATCCCGCGGCATCGATATCCCCTTTGTCCGCACGGACGGCGCGGGCACGATCCTGTGCTATTCGACCCGCCCCGACACGATGCGCGGCGCGTCCTTTATCGCTGTTTCCCCGGATCATCCGGTGGCGCGCGCGCTTGAGGCCGACAACCCCGAACTGGCCGCATTCATCGACGATGCTCGCCGGATGGACACGACCGAGGCCGCCATGGAAAAGGCCGAAAAGAAGGGGATCGACACAGGCATCCGCGTCAGGCACCCGGTCTATCCGGATGTGGAACTGCCTGTCTGGATCGGCAACTTTGTCCTGATGGATTACGGCACAGGCGCGGTCTTCGGCTGCCCTGCCCACGATCAGCGTGACCTTGATTTCGCGCGCAAATACGGACTGCACGTGCGGAACGCGTTCTACATGCCCGGCCATGAAGTCGAGGTCGAAAATGAGGCGCTGGTCCCCGCCAAGACCGAAACCGTCATCTATATCGATCATTTCGCAAACGTTGCCGAGGCGACCAGCCAGCAGGGCATCGACGCCACCATCGACTATTTCGAGGCCCACGACCTGGGCAAGGGTCAGACGCAATACCGCCTGCGCGACTGGGGCCTGAGCCGCCAGCGCTATTGGGGTTGCCCGATCCCGGTCGTGCATTGCGACGCCTGCGGCGTGGTGCCCGAAAAGAAGGAAAACCTGCCCGTTCGCCTGCCCGATGACGTGACATTCGACATCCCCGGCAATCCGCTGGACCGGCACCCGACCTGGCGCGATGTGCCCTGCCCGTCCTGCGGAAAACCGGCGAAACGCGAAACCGATACGATGGATACGTTTGTCGACTCGTCGTGGTACTTTGCCCGCTTCACCGCGCCCGATGCCGACACACCGACCCGTATGGAAGATGCCGAATACTGGATGAACGTCGACCAGTATATCGGCGGGATCGAACACGCGATCCTGCACCTGCTTTATTCCCGCTTCTTTGCCCGCGCGATGCACATCACCGGCCACCTGCCGAAATCAGCGTGCGAGCCGTTCGACGCGCTGTTCACCCAAGGGATGGTGACGCACGAGATCTATGTGACCCGCGACGACAACGACCGGCCCGTCTATCACCTGCCCGAGGATATCGAGTGGACCGAATCCGGTGCGCGGCTTGGCGCGACGGGGGGGCCGGTCGAAATCATCCCGTCGGCCAAGATGTCCAAATCCAAGAAAAACGTCGTCGACCCGCTTGGCATCATCGCAAGCTATGGGGCCGACACAGCGCGCTGGTTCGTGCTGTCCGATTCGCCGCCCGAACGGGACGTGGAATGGACCGCCGCAGGGGCGGAAGCCGCATACAAGCACCTGAGCCGCGTCTGGAACATCTGCGACCGGATTGGTGCGATGGACAAGGATGCGCCCGGCACCGGCGACGACGACCTGCTGCGCGCGATGCACCGCACCATTCATGACGTGACGATGGGCGTGGAATCCTTCGGTTTCAACGCGGCTATCGCCAAGCTCTATGCCTTTACCGCGATATTGCAGAAGTCGAAGGCCAGCCATGCCGCGCAACGGCAGGCCATAAAGACACTGGCGCAACTCATGGCCCCCATGACCCCGCATCTGGCCGAGGATATCTGGGCCCATCAAGGCGGCGAAGGGCTGGTGATCGACGCGCCGTGGCCGCAGGCAGACGAGGCGATGCTGAAATCCGACACCGTCACCCTGCCGATCCAGATCAACGGCAAACGCCGGGGCGAATTGGAAGTCGATGCCGACCTGCCCAAGGACGAGGTTGAAAAACAGGCCCTCGCGCATGATGCTGTGGTCAAGGCCCTGAACGGGGGCCAACCGAAAAAGGTGATCGTGGTGCCGGGTCGGATCGTCAATGTCGTGGTTTAGGGTCAGCCTGCTGTGCCTGGCCCTTGCGGCCTGCGGCTTTCAACCGGCCTATGCGCCGGGCGGTGCCGCCGCCGAACTGCAAAACCGCGTTGCCGTCGACCCGCCCATCGACCGCGAGGGATTCCTGCTGGTGCGCCACCTCGAGGAACGGCTGGGCCGTCCTGGCGATAGCGCCTATCGCCTCGCGATTGCGCTGTCGCTGGTGCAGGAAAACCGCGCCATCGACCCCGATGGCGATATCCGCCGCTTTCACCTGATCGGCGCTGCCGACTTTACCCTGGTCGAGGCAGACACAGGCCGAACGATAACAACCGGTCGGGTCGAGGATTTCGTCGGCTATTCCGCCACCGGCACGACAGTCGCCACCGTCGCCGCACAGCGGGATGCGCAGGAACGGCTGATGACCATCCTGGCGGACCAGATCGTGCTGCGGCTACAGGCGGCAAACCTGTGAAACTGTCGACCGGTCAGGCCAACGCCTATTTCGCGAAACCGGACCCGGATGCGACGGGCCTGCTGATTTATGGCGCAGACGCGATGCGCATCGCGCTGAAACGGCAAGAGGTGGTCGCGGCCCTGATCGGCCCGCAAGGCGAAGAGGAAATGCGGCTGACCCGCATCGCCGGGGCCGAATTGCGCAAGGAGCCCGCGCAACTGCTGGACGCGGTCAAGGCCATCGGCTTTTTCCCCGGCCCCCGCGTGGCGCTGGTCGAGGATGTCAACGAAACTGTCGGGCCAATCATCACCGACGCCCTCGGCGCATGGACCAAAGGCGACGCGCAGATCGTGGTGACGGCTGGCACGCTGAAACCCACATCCAAACTGCGCAAGGCGTTCGAGGCGCACCAAGGCGCCTATGCCGCCGGCATCTACGACAACCCGCCCACCCGGGACGAGATCGAGCGCGCCCTGCGCGACGCAGGCATAACCAACCCACCTCAAGAGGCGATGCACCTGCTCAGCGATCTGGCCCGTGACCTGGAACCCGGGGACTTCCGCCAGACACTGGAAAAGATCGGGCTTTATAAACGTGGCGACGACACCCCCCTGAGCGCCGACGACATCACCGCCTGCGCCCCCACCTCGATCGAGGCGGATGTGGACGACGTGCTGCTTGTGGTGGGTGACGGACAGGCCGCGGCCATCGGCCCGGTGATGCAGCGGCTGCAAGCGCAGGGGGTCAACGCCGTGTCGCTTTGCATCGGCGCGATGCGCCATTTTCGCACCCTGCACCGCGCCGCCACCGACACGTCGGGCCGGCCACAGATCTGGGGACCCAACCGCGACAAGATGCTGGCACAGGCACGACGCTGGGGGCCGCAACGGCTTGAAACGGCGCTGACGGTGCTGACGGACACCGATTTGCAATTGCGCTCGGCCGGGCAACACGCGCCCGCCATGGCACTGGTCGAACGGGCCTTTATCCGGCTGGCCATGCTCGCCTCACGCTGACGCAAGCACCCCGTCTCTGTTCCGAAAAATTCCGGGGGAATCGCCGTTAGGCGATGGGGGCAGAGCCCCCCGAAACATGTCGTCGCGCAGCGGCAATGGGATCAAGGGGCGTAGTCGGCGAACATCGCCTCGACCTCGGCCTGGGTCAGTTGCCGCCGGTCTGTACCGCCCTCGAACGCATAGGAATCCGGTTTCAGGTCGATGAACAGCTCGCCCGTGAACGGAATGCCCGATGCGTCATCCAGCGTGCCAAGGCCCACGTGCATCTCGCCCTGCATCGGTCCCGCAGCCGTCACGCGGTAAAACAGGTTGCCGCCGCAGGTCTTGCACGACACACGCTCGGCCCAGGGGGACGAGGTGAAGACATGCAGATGCTCTTCGCCGTCCATCTCCATTCCCTCTGGCGGGACGGCGACGCTGATATACACACCGCCAGTCCACTTGCGGCACATCTCGCAATGGCACGCGCCGGTTTCGGTGATCGGTGTGGTGATGCGGAATGACACCGCGCCGCACATGCAGGATCCGGTATGGGCCATGTTCTGGGTCTCCTCTCGGTTGCAACTCGCATCATGCAGCCATGCACTGACAGTTTCCGGCAGCAACACGCTTGTCCATTGCATGCACCGCAGGGCCACGCCATGGTTGCCCGAAACGGATCGGAGACCGCCATGTACCACGTAATCGGAACCGCCAAGAGCCGCGCCTTTCGCGTGATGTGGATGCTGGGCGAACTGGGGCAGGACTATGACGTGACCCCGGCCATGCCCCGGTCCGAAGAGATCATGGCCCACAACCCTCTGGGCAAGGTCCCGGCCCTCAAGGACGGTGACGACGTGCTGACCGACAGCGTGGCCATCATCACCTATCTTGCCGACAAGCACGGTGCCCTAACCGCCCCTGCGGGCACCATCGCCCGCGCGCGACAGGACGCCATGACCCTGTGGCTGATCGACGAGATGGACGCGTTGCTGTGGACCGCATCGAAACACAGCTTTGTCCTGCCCGAAAAACTGCGTGTTCCAGAGGTGAAGCCCACCCTGAAAAAGGAATTCGCGCGCAACGTTGCACAGCTGGAACGGATGATGCGCGGTGACTTCCTGATGGGGGATGAGATTACGGTGCCCGACATCCTCGCCTGTCATTGCCTGGGCTGGTCCATCGTGGCGAACTTCGATCCACTGCCCGACACAATCAAGGACTATTCGAAACGCCTCCGGGGTCGTGCCGCCTACAAGGATGCGGCGTCGAGGTAATCCAGCGCGCCCCGCCCGGCCCAGCGGCCTGTCGCCAGACAGGCGGTCAGCAGGTAGCCGCCTGTCGGTGCCTCCCAATCCAGCATTTCGCCCGCGCAGAACACGCCGGGCCGATCGCGCAACATCAGGCGCGCATCCAGCGCGGCAAAGGGCACGCCGCCTGCGGTCGAAATCGCCTCGTCCAGCGGGCGCAATCCGGCATGTTTCACCGTCAGCTTCTTGAGCCGCCGCGCCAGCTTGACCGGTTCGTCGGGCAGGGGCCGCCCCCATTCCTGCGCCAGCGCCAGCTTGACCGGGTCCAGTTTCAGCGTCTTGCGCATATGGTTCGACAGGCTGGTCTTGCCCCGCGGTTTCGCCAGCCGCGCCGCGACGTCATCGACGCTCAGATCCGGCATCAGGTCCAGCCACAGCGGTGCCCCCTCGCGCACGCCGCGCGACACGGAATAGACGCCGCCACCTTCCAGCCCGCGTTTCGACAACACGGCCTCGCCGCGCGAGCGATATGCCCCAGCCCGCCACGCCACGCCTTTCAGCGGCGCGCCCATATGGCGGAACATGTGTGCAGTCCAGTCCACCGCCACGGCGGCATTCGACGGGGCAAAGGGGGTGCGGTCGATGCCAAGCCACCCGGCCCATGCCCCGTCCGACCCCAACCGTTGCCAACTGGCCCCACCCATGGCCAACACGGTTGCAGACACATCCGGCACCGTTTCCTCCCCCTGTGCATCCACAATCACGGGCCGCGCGCCGCGCAGGCCGATGCAGCGGTGCCGCGCCAGCCGTGCGACCCCAAGACTGTCCAGCCGCGCAAGCCATGCGCGCAACAGCGGCGAGGCCTTCATCGCCCGGGGAAAGACGCGGCCCGTGGTTCCGGTGAACATCTCCTGCCCCAGCCCTTCGGCCCAATGCAGGATCGCGGCATTGTCGAAGGCGCGCAGCGCAGAGGTCAATGCCGCCTCCGCCTCTTCGTACCGGGGCAGCAACGCTTCCAACGGCTCGGCATGGGTCAGGTTCAGGCCCGACTTGCCCGCCATCAGGAACTTGCGCCCCAGCGATGGCTTGGCCTCGTACACGGTGACCTGCACCCCGGCTTCCGCCAGCACCTCGGCCGCGGCAAGCCCCGCGGGGCCGCCGCCAATAACGGCGACGCGGCTCACTCGGTCACTGTCCGCAACTCACCCGACAACTCGACCACACGGTGCGGATACGGGATCTCGATCCCGTTGTCCTTGAGCGCATTCCAGATCGCGAACAGGACGTGGCTGCGGTACTTGTTGCGCCCGTCATCAATGCCCTCGACCCAGAATTCGACGACGAAATCCACGCCGCTGTCGCCGAAACCCGCGAGTTCACAATCCGGCCCTTCGGGGTCATCAAGGACAAAGGGCAGCTTGGCCACCGCCGCGCCCACGATCTCGGGCACCTTGTTGATGTCGGTGTCGTAGTGCACCGAAAACGGCGCCTCATACCGGTTGGCGCTGCCACTGTCGGAGTAGTTGACGACGCGGGTGGTGATGAAATCCTCGTTCGGGACAACGATCCAGCGCCCGTCAAACGTTTCCAGGATCGCGGCCCGGGCCGTCATCTTGACGATGGTTCCCGCTTCGCCCCCATCCAACTCGACATAGTCGCCCACGGTCGCCTGCCCTTCGACCAGCAGGATCACGCCCGAGATGAAATTCGACGCGATTTTTTGCAGGCCGAAACCCAGACCCACACCGATGGCACCGCCCAGCACCGCCAGCGCCGACAGGTTGATGCCCATGATGTTCATCAGCACCAGGAACGCGACGGCGAAGATGGTGAATTCGATCGTCTTGGCCACCAGTTGCCGCAACGATGGCCGCATGTCCTGCTGGTTCTGGATGAACTGGGTCGATTGGCTGTTGGACCACTGCCCCAGCCAGAAGATCACGCCACCCACCGCCAGGAATTGCAGCATCCACAGCAGGTTGAAGGACAGGTTGCCCAGCGGCACCACCGTTTCTTCGAGCCGGGTCGCCACCAGTTCCAGCAGACCGAGCGCATAGAGCGCGGCCACCGGGATCAGGATGTACCGCCCCAGCAGCTTCAGGAACGGATCCTGGATGATGTCGCGCACCAGCGCCCGTACGGCAAGAAACAGGAACACCCGCTTGCCAAAGGCGATCACCGCCCCGCTGTCAAACAGCGACCGCACCACGCTTTCGCCGATGCCGGTGAACACATAGGCCATCAGCGGCAACAGCAGCGGCAGGAACTGCGCGACAAAGCGGCGGGCCTGCGCGATGTAGCCATCCGCTTCGCCCGGATCAAGCAGGCGGGCCAGCGTCGGGCGCAACCGGCGCGTCACCAGAACGGCCGCGACATAAGCAACAAGCAAAAGGCCGAATTGCGACCATGCCGCCGGGCTGAGCAACCAGGTCAGCGCCAGTTCCCAGGCCTGCAATCCGTAGCCTGCGATCGTCTGCACGATCTCTGGCTGGCTCTCCAGATCAAACTCCACCGCGGACCCCTTGTCTCACTCTCACAGCGAAACACTTGTCACGTTGGGCTTCCAAAGTGCAAGAGAGGCAGCACCGTGACCGATCCAATCTGCCCGCTCTGTGACCGTCCCATTCCGCCGGACGCGCCGCAAAGCCTGCATCACCTGATCCCCAAGCTCAAAGGCGGCAAGGGCGGGCCGACCGTGCTGTTGCACCACATCTGTCACCGCGAAATCCACGCCACCCTGACCGAAGCAGAGCTGGCGCGCAGCTACAACACGACCCAGGCGCTGCGGGCACATCCGCGGTTGGCCAAGTTCTTTGCATGGGTGGGAAAGCGGCCGCCGGGGTTTCACTCCAAGGTGCCGGGCGCAAGGCGCAAACGTTAAGTCCCCTTGCGTTTCGCCCGTGTCGGCGGCTGATGCCGGGCATCGATGCGGGCATTCACTTCGCCCAGCACCTGCTGCACCAACAGGGCAACCCGCTGTTCGCGGGTCGGCGCATCCGGCACCTTCCGTGCCGTCTTTGAGGGTCGTGGGGGTCGGATGATGCGATTGTCGCGGGCCATTTCACCTCTCACACGGATCATAGCACAGATGAAACCTATGCGGGAAACGATCCTCAGGTCCTGGCACCACCATCGATCATGGCCTTGATCGCACGGGGGATTTCCGGGGCGGATGCGACGCAGTCGGTCGTCAGATCCTGCGCCCGCTGCATCAGCGAATCAGCTGGCACGATTTCATCCAGCAAACCGGTGCGCAGCGCGTCCTGCGCCGTGACCTTCTGACCGCCCAGCAGGATGAACTTGGCCTGCGCCGGACCGACAAGGCGGGCCAGGCGGCCCGGGTCGCTTGGTTGCGGCAGGAAACCCAGCTTGAGGACGGGATAGAAGAACTTGGCCCCGGACACGCCCAGCCGCAAATCGCAGGCCAGCACCATGCCCATGGCCCCGCCCGCCACCGTCCCGTTCAGCGCCGCGATGGTCAGGCCCTGCACGGCCGCGATGGCCCCGGACAGACGTTCCCACAGCGGCGAGGTGGCCAGACCGGCGCGCGCGGCATCAAGGTCGGCACCGGCGCTGAACACGCGCCCCTCGCCCGTCAGGATCAGTGCGCGGGCCACGTGCGCGCGTTCGGCGATGTCGACCAGCTGGTCCAGCATATCATGGGTCAGCGCGTTGGCCTTGTCCGAGCGGGCCAACGTGACGGTCCAGACCGGCCCCGTGTCTTCCAACTTGATCATGCGCCCACTGCTCCAGTTCCGGTCAACGCGTCCTTGGTAGTCACGCAAATCGGACCCGTCCAGCCATTGCCCTTGACGGCGCGCTGCGCCTGCCAGACCATGCCGGCCATAGCCGCACCAAAGGATTCTACCGATGCAAGAAATTACCCGTTTCGCCAGCCTTCCGGCCCTGATCATCGCACTGTCCGCACCGGCGGCTTATGCGGACCTGAAGGCAGCCGATGTCTGGGCCGACTGGAAGTCGTACATGGAAAGCACGGGCTACGAGATCACGGCGTCCGAGGCGACGTCAGGCGGCACCCTGACGGTGTCCGACCTGAGCATGTCGATCGACGTGAGCGACGACACCGATCAGGTCAAGGTCGACATCGTCATGGACGAGCTTGTCTTTTCCGAGAATGGCGACGGCAGCGTATCAATCGGCCTGCCGGACACGACCGGTTTCGACGTGGAAACCATCGGGTCCGATGGCGAAGACGTGAAGGTGCGCATCGACGTTGCACAGACAGCGCCCGCCATGACCGCTTCGGGCGATCCTGGCGACATGGTTTATGACTACAGCGCCGACAGCGTGACGATGCGGATGGGCACTCTGAACGTGGATGGCATCATCATCACCGAGGAAATCGCCAAGTTCGTCGTCACGATGAACGACATGGATTACCAGGCAAAGACTGCGGTGGGCGATCTGCGCAGCATTGTGCAGGACATGTCTGTGGGCGCGATCGACTACGACGTCTTCTTTGAGGATCCGGAGGGCGAAGGCACCTTCAAACTGAAAGGCGGAATGCAGGGCGTGGCCTTTGCCGGTGCCGGTGAATTGCCGCTGGACACCGATACGCAGGATCTGAATGCCATGCTGAACGATGGCTTTACCTTTGATGGGACATTTTCCGCGTCGGGCGGCAACTACGACATGACCTTCAACAGCCCCGAGGGCAACGGCACCATCAACAGCACTTCAACCGGGGGTGAATTGCGCGTGGCCATGGACCCGGGTGGCATCGCCTATGATGTGTTGCAGACCGGGCTGAGCATGAACATGCTGCTCCCCGACGTGCCGTTGCCCATCTCGTTCTCGGCCGCGCAATCGGCTGTGAATATGCTGATCCCCGTGCAGAAGTCGGACGAGGAACAGGATTTCGCCCTGGCCGTCGCGATGCAGGATTTCGCGATGTCCGACATGATCTGGGGCCTGTTCGACCCGGCTGGCCAGTTGCCCCGTGATCCGGCCACGCTGGTCGTGGACCTGAGCGGCAAGGCCAAGGTGCTGTTTGATTTCCTGGACCCCGAGCAGGCGAATGCCCTGGAATCCACCGGGGTCGCGCCGGGCGAGTTGAATGCCCTGACCCTGAACAAGCTGGAACTGGACGCCGTCGGTGCGCGCCTGACCGGGGCGGGCGACTTTACCTTTGACAATGGCGATCTGGTCACATTTGACGGGATGCCCCGGCCCCAAGGGGGCGTGGACCTGACGCTTGTGGGGGGCAACGGGTTGATCGACAAGCTGGTGGGCATGGGCCTGCTGCCCGAGGATCAGGCCATGGGCGCCCGTATGATGATGGGCCTGTTTGCGGTTCCGGGTGAGGGCGAGGACACGCTGAACTCCCGCATCGAGGTCAACGAAGAGGGTCAGGTCCTGGCCAACGGGCAACGCCTGCGCTGAAGGGCCGCGTGCCCTTGCAGTAGCCCCCTGCCGAAGCTAGGTCATGCGCAACCTAACGGAGTTTCGCATGACCGACCTGTCCCATGTATCTGACCTGTCCGGGCGGCTTCTGGACGCAGCCCAAAAGGCAGGTGCGGACGCCGCCGACGCCATGGTGGTCGAAGGCACTGCCCTGTCCGTCGACGTGCGCGTTGGCGCGCTGGAACAGGCCGAGCGTGCCGAAGGCATCGACCTGGGCCTGCGCGTATTCGTCGGACAGCGTCAGGCGGTCGTATCGGCATCCGACCCGTCGGACCGCACGATCACCGAAATGGCCGCCCGCGCCGTTGCGATGGCCCGCGAGGCACCCGATGACCCTTGTGCCGGGCTGGCCGATCCGGGCGACATCGCCACGTCATGGGATGCGGACGCCCTCGAAATCTGTGACCCCAGTCCGGAACCCGCCGCACAGGCCCTGCAGGATGACGCGCTGACGGCCGAGGCCGCCGCGCGCGAGGTGGCCGGCATCAGCCAGGTCGAACAAACCTCGGCAGGATATCAGTCGCGGCGCGTATGGTTCACTGCGACCAACGGATTTTCGGGCGGCTACCGCCGGTCGGACAGGTGGCGGAGTTGCGTCGCCATCACCGGGACCGGCACCGGGATGGAACGCGACTATAGCGGCGACAGCCGCATCTTTCAGAACGATCTGCGCGCCGCCGACGAGATCGGGCGCGAGGCAGCGGAACGTGCCGTGGCGCGCGCCGGTGCACGCAAACCGCCCACCGGAAGCTATCCGGTGCTTTTCGACGAACGCGTCGCGGCCAGCCTGATCGGCCACCTGCTTTCGACGATCAACGGCACCGGCGTGTCGCGGGGCGCATCGTGGTTGCGCGACAAGCTGGGGGAACCCGTTCTGCCCGATGGCATGAACCTGATCGAGGATCCGTACCGCACCCGTGCTTCGGGTTCGCGCCCATTCGATGCCGAAGGTCTGGCGACCCAGACCCGAGCCATTGTCGAAAACGGTGTGCTGACGGGTTGGACGCTGGACCTGGCGACCGGGCGCAAGTTGGGGATGCCGTCGACCCGGAACGCAGCGCGCGGGCCATCGTCCGCGCCCAGCCCGGCCAACTGGAACGTGACGCTTGACCAGGGCACGGCGTCGCGCGCCGACCTGTTGCGCGACATGGGCACGGGGCTTTTGGTCACCTCGATGATCGGAGCCACAATCAACCCCAACACAGGTGACTATTCCCGTGGGGCTGCGGGCCACTGGGTCGAGAATGGCGAGATCGCCTATCCGGTAAACGAATGCACCATAGCGGGCAGCCTGCCCGCGATGCTGCGTGCCATCGTTCCGGCCAACGACGCCCGGCCGTGGCTGACAAGGGTTGTTCCATCGCTGCTGGTTCCGGGAATGACCCTTGCCGGCAGCTGATCTGCCTTTGCTGATCGACGCGGTGCGCATGGCGGGCCGGGTGGCCACCAGCTATGCAGGGCCGACAGCCGCGCGCTGGGACAAGCCTGACGACGCCGGGCCAGTGACCGAAGCCGACATCGCCGTGAACACCGTGCTGCACAGCGCGCTTGCCACCGCGCGACCGGATTACGGCTGGTTGTCCGAGGAATCCGAGGACGACGCGGCCCGGCTGGACCGCGATGCGGTGTTCATCGTCGATCCCATCGACGGCACCCGCAGCTTTGTCGAGGGCTCGCGCACATGGGCCATCTCGGTCGCGGTGGCCCTCGCGGGCGAGGTGACGGCCGCCGCCATCTACCTGCCCCTGCGCGACAAACTGTATGCTGCGTCACGTGGGGCCGGAACAACGCTGAACGGCGCCCGTGTCACCCTGGCCGACACCGGCCTGTCGCCCTTGGCCCGCGTGCTGGCCGCGCGCCCGAACCTGCAACCGCATCACTGGTCCGGTGCCGTCCCCGAGATCGACCGGCACTACCGCCCGTCACTGGCCTATCGGCTGTCGCTGGTCAGCGAGGGCAAGTTCGACGGCATGCTGACCCTGCGCCCCAGTTGGGAATGGGATATCGCCGCCGGTGCGCTGCTGGTGTCCGAGGCCGGCGGCAGCATCAGTGACCGTACGGGCAGCGCCCTGCGCTTCAACAATCCGACGCCCAAGCTGAACGGGGTTGTCGCTGCGGCACCCAGGTTGCACCGGGATCTTGTGGCCCGCTTGGCTTGACCCTGTTCGCGATATTGGCGAACGTGCCCGCACCACAGTGCGTATCATCACAAGGGACCCATTTCATGGCTCAGCGTCTGCACCTCGTCTTTGGGGGCGAACTGGTTGATCCGTCCGCGAACGTGTTCAAGGACGTCGATGACCTGCATATCGTCGGCATCTTTCCCGACTACGCGACCGCCTACAACGCCTGGAAATCAGAAGCCCAGCGCACTGTCGATAATGCCCACATGCGATACTACATCGCGCACCTGCACCGGCTGCGCGACGAGGAGAACGCAGCGGCAGCAACGGAGGAACTGGGCTGACGACATCTGTCCAAGGCTCGCTGGGCCTGACCGCCTATCTCACTTTGTCCGGGCGCAGGGATGCGCCCGCATTCAAGCCTTTATGCGACCGCCCCGTCGGGGAACTGGTGTGGATCCATGCCGGTGAACTGGGCAATGCCCGCGCCGTCATCGACCTGGCGCAACGATTTGTCAGCGTCCGGCCCGGCACGACCGTACTGTTCACATCGGCCGAGGGGGAAGTGGCCGGGGTGGACAGTGACGGCGTCATCTTTGACGAACTGCCAGATGATCATCCCGAACTGACACAGGCCTTTGTCCGGCACTGGCAACCCGACGTAGTGGTATGGAGTTGGGGCGGCCTGCGGCCAAACCTCGTTGTGGCAGCCTCGGACTTCGGCGCACACATGATGCTGGTGGATGCGGCAAGCGATGGGTTTGAGCGTGGCCGCAATCGGTGGCTGCCCGAAGTGCCCCGCCGCCTACTGAGCCGGTTCCATGTCTTCCTTGCCCGGTCCCAACCCGCGCAGTCCCGGCTTGTGCAACTGGGCCGAAGCTATGCCGAGATCGAGATTTCCACGCCCCTGCGCCCCTTCGGCCATACGCTGCCTGCCGCCGATTCCGACATTGCCGAACTGACCGAAGCGTTCGCGGGCCGACCCTTGTGGCTGGCCGCACATGTTCGGGCGGATGAAGTGCGCATCATTCTGGACGCGCACCGCAAGGCGCAAAAGGTGTCGCACCGCCTGCTGCTGATCCTGCTGGTGGCCGATCCCACGGAACTGACCGAAGTCACAACCGCCGTGACCCGCAAGAGCCTGCGCCAGACGTTGTGGTCCGTGGGCGAGATGCCCGACGACAACACGCAGGTCCTGGTGGCCGATGCCATTGATGAACTGGGGCTGTGGTTGCGCGTGGCCTCGGTTGTCTTTCTGGGCGGGTCCCTGACCGACGCGCATCCCTGCCATGATCCGTATCCCGCCGCTGCACACGGCACCGCCATCCTGCACGGGCCACAGGTGGGCGAAAGGGCCGAAGCCGTTCAGCGGCTGCGTGCAGCGGGTGCCGCGCTTTTGGCAACGGATGCCGAAAGCCTCGCCCAGGCGGTCATCCGGACCTCTGCCCCTGACCTGGCCGCGCATATGGCGATGGCAGGTTGGGACGTCACCACATCGGGGGCACAAAGCCTGGACCGCATCGTGTCGCTGGTGCAGAACCATCTGGATGCCAAGCAGGACGGACTGGCCTGATGCGCACCCCGAAATTCTGGAGCGACCCGCGCGGCGCGCGGCATCCGCTTGCCGTCGCGCTGTCGCCGCTGGGCGCGCTTTATGCCTGGGCCACGGCCCGTCGCCTGTCGCGCGGCACACCCACCCGGGTCGACGTACCGGTGATCTGCGTCGGCAACATCAACGCGGGCGGCACCGGCAAGACGCCCACCGTCATGGCGCTGGTCGAACGCCTGCGCGACCGCTTCCACACACCGCATATCGTCAGCCGTGGTCATGGTGGCAGCCTGCAAGGCCCGGTCGAAGTGGACCCTGCCCGCCACAAAGCGGCGCAAGTGGGTGACGAACCGTTGCTGTTGTCCGCCTTTGCCCGGACATGGGTTGCCCGCGACCGGCTGGCCGGTGCCAGGGCGGCTGTGGCTGCGGGCGCAACGGTCATCGTGCTGGATGACGGGTTTCAGAACCCCGCCCTGCATCAGGACATCGCCATTGTCGTGGTGGATGCGGAAACAGGGTTCGGCAACGGTCTGTGCCTGCCCGCCGGCCCATTGCGCGAACCTGTGGCCACGGGTCTGGCCCGGGCCGATCTGTTGCTGAGCATAGGCGACGCCGAAGCCCAAGCCGCCTTTGGCCACCCGGATATGCCGCCCACCCTTCCGCGTGTGCAGGGCCATCTGGCCCCGCTGCAAACCGGGATGGACTGGACCGATACGCCATTCGTCGCCTTCGCCGGGATCGGGCGGCCCGAGAAATTCTTTGCCACGCTGCGCGGGCTGGGCGCAACACTGGCGCAGACCGAGGCATTGGGCGATCACGAACCGCTGTCACCTGCGCTGCTGTCCCGCCTGGACCGGTCCGCGCGCGCAGCAGGGGCACAGCTGGTCACAACGGAAAAGGATGCGGCCCGCCTGCCCGCCGAATACCGCAACAAGGTAATCACCCTGCCGGTGCGGTTACGGATCGAGAACGGGCAAACCGCCCTTGACCAGATGCTGGAAGCGTTGCCGAAACCTTAGCTGCCAGACGCCTCGTCGATCAGGCCCGACATCTCCTCGTAGGACATGTTGTTGTAGGTGGTGCCGTTGATGACAAAGCTGGGGGTCGAACGGATGCCGTCCGTGTCAGCATTGCCCTGGTACCACGCGACAAGGGTGCGCAACGTTTCATCGTCCTGCAGGCAGGATTCCAGCGTGTCGGACCCAAGGCCGGCAATACGCCCGATCTTGCGCATTTCCTCGACAATGGCGGCCGGGTCGCCGCCGCCCGCACGGCTCCAGGTTGCCTGATCGGCATACAGCATGTCGGTAATGCCAAAGAACGCCTCGGGCGTGCCTGCGCAGCGCGCGATGGCCGAGGCCCACAAACCGAAACGGTCGAAATAGACCTCGCGGTAGATGAAGTTGATCTTGCCCGTGTCGATATAATCGGCCTTGAGTTGCTTGTACGGTCCCTTGTGGAAGGTGGCGCAGTGCGGGCAGGTGTAGCTGGCATATTCGATCACCGTAACCGGGGCATCGGCATTGCCCAGGCGCATTTCCTGCACGGACGATGTGTCGATGTCGGCCTCTTGCGCATTGGCGGCGCCCAGAAGCTGCTGCGCCTGCGCCTGTTGCGCGGCCGTCGGACCGCCCTGCTGGCCGCTCCACCAGACATAGCCACCAATGCCCACGGCAATAGCGATCAAGGCAGGGAGAATACGGGTCATATGCGTTTTCCTTGTTTCTCTTTTGTCAGGATATTCGCCCCAAGGCGCGACAGCGCGTCACGTAGGCCGTCGTCCTGCACCGGGGCGGTTGTTTCGCAGGCAGCGGACTGCGCCGCCGGGTCGGGTTCTTTGCGCTGATGATCATCGCGCTTGCGTTCGAATTGCACCTGCCCTTCGGCAAAGCCGGTGGCGGCGGTCTGGGTAATCCGGATGCGCGAGATGGCGTTGTAGCCGTAGACGGCATTCACCTTTTCGCGCAGCTGTTCCTTTTGCATTTCCAGCATCGGGGCCTGCGCGCCCGTGGTCAAAAGCGTGAGCGTCGCGCCCATGCCGCCGCGGCCATAGCTGACCTCGACCGGGCGGGCGATGGCGGCCACGTCGGGCCCGGCCACCTCGGCCCAGTCCGTCAGCAGCCGGCTTTGGGCAAAGCCACGGGCTTCGCTGACGCGCCGGATCTGACCGCCCAGCAATTTGCCGGTGCGTTTGAACCCTTTTGTACTGGCGCGGCGCGTTGCCATGGCTATGTTCCCTTTCACCTTGGCGTGAGCATAACGCATGTGGGCGCAGAGGCCAGCCATCACCAGAGAGGATGCATAACGCTTGCGTGACCTGAGCGACGAATTGCTGGCATGGTACGACGTGCATCACCGCACGATGCCATGGCGTGTGTCCCCGGCCGACAAACAGGCGGGCATGCGCCCCGATCCCTATGCCGTCTGGATGAGCGAGATCATGTTGCAGCAGACCACCGTGGCCGCTGTAACCGAATACTTTCGCCGCTTTGTCGGCATCTGGCCCACGGTCGCCGATCTGGCCGCCGCCGAAGACGCGCAGGTGATGGGGGAATGGGCGGGCCTTGGGTACTATGCCCGTGCCCGCAACCTGCTGAAATGCGCACGGGCCGTGGTGGACGAGCATGGGGGACAGTTCCCAGCCGATCACGCCGCGTTGCTGAAGCTGCCCGGAGTGGGGCCGTACACGGCGGCGGCCATTTCGTCGATTGCATTCGATCTGCCGATGACCGTGGTGGATGGCAATGTCGAACGGGTGATGGCCCGCATGTTTGACGAACACACGCCCCTGCCCGCGGCCAAGCCGATCCTGACAGACCATGCGGCATCGCTGACGCCCGCGAAGCGGCCCGGGGACTATGCACAGGCCGTGATGGACCTGGGGGCCACGATCTGTACGCCGAAATCCCCCGCCTGCGGCATCTGCCCGTGGCGCGCCCCCTGTGCGGCGCGGATGGCTGGCACGGCACCGGAACTGCCCAAGAAGACCCCGAAAAAGGCCAAGCCGGTGCGACACGGCACTGTTTACCTGGCCCGGCGCAGCGACGGCGCGTGGCTGTTGGAAACCCGACCCGACAAGGGGTTGTTGGGCGGAATGCTGGGCTGGCCCGGTTCGGACTGGATCGACATATCCGCTCCGCGCCCCACCGCCCCGCCACTGGACGCCAACTGGCAGCGCGTGGCGGGCGAGGTGCGCCATACCTTTACCCATTTCCACCTGATGCTGGACGTGATGGTGGCCGAGGTGGGGCCAGAGGCGGACCCGGATGCGGGTGATTTTGTTCCGCACACCTCCTTTCGCCCTTCGGACCTGCCGACGGTGATGCGCAAAGCCTTTGATCTGGCACAGAAGTGACCGGCGCGGCGCTGCGTCACGCTTGGCATGCGGGGCGCGCTGGTTCTACAATTCGCCCGACGCAAACACCCGGAGATCGCGCATGATCGTCGCCCCCGCCCAGGTCGCCAAAATCCAGAACGCCTTGCCTTTCTGGATGTCACTGCTGTTGGTCCCGCTGGCCTATGTGACCGCCATCTATGGCGGGTGGACCGTGATCCTGCTGCCGGTGGTCACATGGTATCTGTTCTCGGCCCTCGATCTGGCGGTGGGGCTGAACACCGACAACGCGGATCTGGAAACGACCGAGGATGATCTGTTCTGGTATCGCGCCATCACCATCGCGTGGGTGCCGCTGCAGTTCATAATGCTGTTTTCAATGATCTGGTATGTCGCGCCCGCAGAACACCTGAATACGTTCGAAAAGATCGCAATCTTCTTTGGCGTGGGCGTGATCACGGGGACGGTGGGCATCAACTACAGCCACGAGCTGATGCACCAGAAAAACGCGCTGGAACGCTGGCTGGCGGATGCGCTGCTGGCGATGGTGCTGTATTCGCATTTCCGGTCCGAACACCTGCTGGTGCACCACCGCTATGTCGCCACCCCGCGCGACCCGGTGACGGCGCGGATGGGCGAGAGTTTCTATCGGTTCTACCCGCGGGTGCTGAAACAGTGTTTCCTGTCGGCATGGAAGGCGGAAAAGGCGATGCTGGCCCGCAAGGGGCTGGAATGGTCCGACAGTTCCAACCCGTTCTGGAAATATGCGTACCTGCAACTGGTGTGTTTTCTGCTCGCCTTTGCCCTTGGCGGTTGGGTGGGGGTCGGGCTGTTCCTGGTGCAGGCGGGCGTGGCCATCTGGCAGCTTGAGTTGGTCAACTACATCGAACACTATGGCTTGACGCGCAAACATCTGGGCGATGGCAAGTACGAGCACGTGAAACCGCAGCACTCGTGGAACGCGGCGCACAAGGCATCGAACTGGCTGCTGATCAACCTGCAGCGCCATTCGGACCACCATTACAAGCCCGACCGCCGGTTTCCCGTTTTGCAGAATTATACCGAAGCCGACGCCCCGCAGCTGCCCTATGGCTATCCGGTCATGACCATCGCCGCGATGATGCCCGGGCTTTGGCGGCGCGCGATGAATCCGCGCGTCCGCAAATGGCGCGAGATGTATTACCCCGAGATCACGGATTGGGCCGCCTATAACAAGGCCGCGAACCCGTTGCCGCGCTAAGGTGCGGTGCGCAGTGAATGCGCACCCTACACAGGCTAGCTGCCCTGCAACGTTTGCAGATATGCCACCAGATCGATCACCGGCGTGCTGGTCATGATCGGCTGTCCCGTTTCGGCCTTGAGGGGCGCATCATCCACGGCAAAGAAATCGCCATAGACCGGCATGGGCGAGCCGTGGCTGACCAGCGGGTCACGCCCGTCGATCCGTTTGACCACACGCGTTATGGGAAAGACACCATCATTGCGCGCCTCGAGATCGCGCAGGTTGGGTGGACGCAGCAACAGCGCGCCCGCCATCGGCCCGTCCCCCATGGCATCAATGCCATGACAGGTCGCGCAATGCATCCGGTAGATCGCCGCCCCGTTTTCGGTGTCCTGTGCCATGGCGGACGTGGCCGCGCAAAGCGCAAGAGCAGGGATTAGAATGGTCTTCATGCTGCACCTCTTGTCGCGGTTATGCGGGCAGCGTGACCTTTTTTGCGCACCCTCCGCCCTGATCTTTATCAAATCGGGCATTCTTTTTTTGCAGGATGACGGACACGACCGCAGCTAGGGATCGAGGACCCAGACCGGAACCGGCTCGGCCATCCCGCGCACCATCTGATCCGGCGCGCGCCGGAATCCCTCTGTTTCGCCGGCCGCCTCCATGGCCGCATCGCTGATGATGGCCTGTACGCCCAGCGCGCGGGTCATCCCCTCAAGCCGACTGGCCACGTTCACCGTGTCGCCCAGCACCGCAAATTCCAGGCGATTGGCCCCGATGTCCCCCAGCACCACGGGACCATAGTGCAGGCCAAACCGCGCAGTGATTTCAGGCAATCCGTCGGCCCGGCGGTCCACGTTCCACGCCGCCATCCGGTCCGCCATTGCACGCACGCAAGCCACCGCTCGCGCGGCATCGTCCACCTGCGGCAAAGGCGTGCCAAAAGTCGCCATCAGACCATCGCCCAGATACTTGTCCAGCGTCCCTTTGTGGGCAAACACCTCGCTTTCCATGCGGGCATGAAAAGCGCGCAGGGTCTCGATCACCTCCTGTGGCGGCCGCCCATCGGAATAGGTGGTGAAGCCAACGATATCCACGAACAGCACCGCTGCATCGTGGCTGCGGATCTGGCCCAGAGGTTCGTCCTTGGTCGACAGTTCCTCGACCATGGTGGGCGAGAAATAGCGCGCCAGGTTGGTGCGTTCGCGCGCCATTTCGGCACTGTCCAGAACAAGGTTCTGATACCGGCGTACCGCCACGGCAAGGATCGCGGCCACCATGAGAAAGACAATGACCTGTTGGAACCGAAGGTCCCAGTTGACTGAATTCGGGTCGAACATGCGCGCGTGCTCGGGGTGGTCCGGCCACATCGCCCGTGCCGCTGCGGTCAGGTCGGGATACGTCTTGCCCACCCACCAGACCGAAACCGTGCCCAGCAACCACAATCCCATCGTCCAGTTCCCGATGGCGATGATCGTGCGCCACGAATAGGTCAGAACCCCGGCGGCCAGTATGATAAAGAAATACTGAAACACCTCGAAGCGAAAGATCATGGCGGTCGGCACCGGTTCATCAATGAACGGGTTTGGAAAAAGCAGCGCGACCGTCATCAGCGCCAGATCGGCAAACAACAGCGCCAGTTCCGCCCGCGATTGCCCGACACGGCCCACACGGCGCTGCATCAGGCCGACAAAGACCAGCGCCAGCAAGAGGCCGTGATACCACAGCACGTTCCAGTTCGGATTCAGGGCCACCAGAAGCACCGCCGTGGCCGACAGCGCCGCAATCCGCGCCCGGACGGCAAGGTCCATGCCTTCGCGCTTGTTGCGCGCCAACGCTTCCTGCGCGTAGCGGTGTTGCGGTATTTCGGCATCGTTTGTGTTCATGCCGGCCTGGCGGATGGTATCGACGAAATCGGTCATGCGCTGCCCCACTTGCGGTCGATGCGAAGTCTAGCAACCAGAAACAAAAAAGCCCCGCCAAAAAGGCGGGGCATAGTTGCAGTGCCTTTGGATAGCCTTGGGTAAGGCCGCAGGCACCTGGCGGTGTCTCTTGATTTTCTAGCCGTGCATTTCCGACCGGATCTGCTGGCGCAGCACGTCGATGGGCACGGTCTTGCCGTCGCGCTTGAAGCACCAATAGGTCCAGCCATTGCAACTGGGCGCGCCTTCCAGATGGGCGCCGACCTGGTGAATCGACCCCTTGATATCCTCGCCGATCAGCGTGCCGTCGGCGCGCACCTTGGCCTTGTGGCGTTTGTTCATGGAATACAGTTCTTCGCCCGGGCGCAGCATCCCGCGTTCGACCAATTGGCCGAAAGGTACGCGCGGCTGGGCGCGTTTGCTGGCCGACACGGTCAGCGCCTCGCGGTCAAACTTGCGCACCGATGCGATACGGGCCTCCGCCACTTTGCGGTATTCGGCCTCGCGTTCGATTCCGATGAAATCGCGACCCAGCATCTTGGCCACGGCCCCGGTGGTGCCGGTGCCAAAGAACGGGTCCAGCACCACGTCGCCCGGATTGGTCGAACCGACAAGCACACGGTGCAGCAGGCTTTCGGGTTTCTGCGTCGGATGTGCCTTGTCGCCATTGGCGTCCTTCAGACGCTCATGGCCGGTGCACAGGGGCAGCACCCAATCGCTGCGCATCTGGATGCCCTCGTTCAGGGCCTTCAGCGCCTCGTAGTTGAAGGTGTATTTGGCGTTCTCGTCCTTGCCCGCCCAGATCATCGTCTCGTGGGCATTGGTAAAGCGTTTGCCACGGAAATTCGGCATCGGGTTCGACTTGCGCCACACCACGTCGTTCAGGATCCAGAACCCCTCGTTCTGCAGAGCCGATCCGACGCGGAAGATGTTGTGGTAGCTGCCAATAACCCAGATCGCGCCATTGGGCTTCAGCAGGCGGCGCGCGGCTTTCAGCCAGGCGGTCGTGAACTCGTCATAGGCGCGGAAGCTGTTGAACTGGTCCCAGTGGTCATCGACCGCATCCACCTTGGAATTGTCGGGCCGGTGCAATTCACCCTTCAACTGCAGGTTATAGGGCGGATCGGCAAAGATCAGGTCAACGCTGCCCGCAGGCAGGCTGTTCATGATATCAATGCAGTCACCCGCAATAATCTGGTTCAAGGGAAGCGCCTCGGCGCCCTTTACATGTTTCGTCATCGTCTGCCTCTGTCCCCGGCACATTTTGCGCTCGTTGGTTGAGGCCAAGATGAGTCATCCCAGATTCGCGGTCAAATTCTTTTTTGAATCAGGAGCTTATGATTTTTTCTTGATACAATATATTGTGGACTGGTTTAAAGGATCGTCTATGGTGTGGGGTCACCCCAAGATTTCCCAGCGCCAGTCTGTGGCTTTTCGACGGGTATCCCATGTTGGTCTCCCAGCCATAACCGGGATGCTGTTGCGCCAAATCCACCATGATCCGGTCACGACATATTTTGGCCACAATTGAGGCCGCCGAAATCGATACGGATCGGGCGTCTCCCTTGACGACGCAGGTGGCTGGCAAGGTCAGGTCGCGAGGCACGAGGTTGCCATCGATCAGCACATGATCCGGAACCAGATGCAGCCCCGCCACCGCCCGGCACATCGCCAGATGCGAAGCACGCAGGATGTTCAGCGCGTCGATCTCGGCCACGCTCGCATGCGCCACCGACACATCGGCAACGGCGATGATCTTGGCCCACAGGATCTCACGCCGCCGAGCCGTCAACTTCTTCGAATCGTCCAGCCCCTCGGGAATCCGGTCCTGGTCCAGCACCACGGCCGCCGCAGTCACCGGACCGGCCATCGGCCCGCGACCCACCTCGTCCACACCGGCGACACGACCGCCAAGCTGCGCTTCCATCATGAAATCGGGCAACGGTCCCTCGTCTTTGTCCCGGAAAATCCCCGCCGGAGGCAAAAACGCACTTTCCAGCGGAAAGTGCAAACATCACGTGTCGCCGCACGGCGACGCAATGAAAAAGGGCAGTGCCCGAACACCGCCCTTCCAGTCGTGGACCGCCGTCTTGGGGAAAGCAGCAGTCCAACTGCCCGCTCTTAGCGACGGGCCAGTTTGTAGCCATGGTTGCTCAGACACTTGGCACCATAGCCATAGCGACGGCCCTGACGGGTATCGATCTGGCGGGCACAGGCGCGCGGCAGGCTGTTTGCATGATGGTAACTCCGGTTCAGGCAGCGTTGGCCAAAGACCTTTGCAGTTCGCCCGCCACGGGTCTTGAAGCTGTACAGGCAATCCTGCGGCAGCAACTTGCGACCCACGCGCGGCGGCAACGGGCGCGGCTTTGGGTGGCCCGGATACACACGATAATTGTTGCCATGATAGACGGGCGCGCTGGCCTTGTCGTTGCGGCTGTCGGCAATGACGGCCCCCACAATGGCAAGGCCCAGGATGGTGGCGAGCGCACGGCCCACATCATCATCCCCGGCCCGGGCAGGGGCCGCGGAAATGCCGGTGACTGCAATGGCCGCCGCAGCAACGGTGGCGATGAACTGTTTCTGGATACGCAGGGGCATGTGATTTCCTTTCTTGCGTGGATGGGCAGGTGGCAGGCCAGGTCGTCGGCTCTGCACCCAAGCTGGGGCGACACTCCTCGGACAGGCAATATCGGGCCGGTGTTATCGAATATCAGCGCCCCCAAACCCCCATTGTTATTGAATATCCCATCCGGCACGCGCAGGTTGGGGCTCATGAAACAGATCCTCCTCTCCGCAGCGCTCACGCTTGCCCTTGCGGGCACCGTGCAGGCGCAGTGCTTTGCCGACTACAAGGCGAAAAAGGACGACCCTCTACGGCTGCACTACGGTGTGGCACAACTGTCGGGCGGCTGTTCGGCCGCCGCGGCGACACGGGAACTGGGCCCGCGCCTTGCAGCCCGGGGCTGGACACTGCTGCAGGTTCAGTCAGTCTTTGGCCCCGAAGGTCTTGATCAAAGGAAAGCCAGTGCCGGAAAATTCTTCCTCCGCTTCTGACATGCGCCGCACCGGCGGGCGGCTCGTGACGTTCGGCATCGGTGGCATCCTCGCGCTTCTGATCGCGGCCGCCCTGATCCTGTTCTTCGCCCTGCCGGACGCAAACGCCTTCGACGCGCGTGTCGAACGCATGTTCATCGAAAACGCCGACCTCACCAGCCAGGCGGAAATCAAGCTGCTGGAAATCCTCGCGCAATCCGGCAATGCCTTTGCCGATACGCTGGCCAGCTACCGGTTGGTGATCTTCGTGCTGCTCATCTTTGCCACAGGCATGATGATTGCGGCGCTGGTCTTCCTGATCCTGCTCGTGGGCTTCAACCGCCGCATGGCCCAGATCGAGCGGGCGGGCATCCAGGTGAACAGCCTGCTGATCAGCCGCGAGGAAAACACCGTCTACCTCAACAATCTCGGCTTCAAACTGACGGATGCCGCGATGGAAACCATGTCCGTGCTGGCGGAGGCGCGCATGGACGACGACGTGCTGTCGGGATCCGAGATCGAGGGGGTCATTTCCGGTCGCAGCGCCGCCGATTGCGAGGAAGCCGCCGGCGCCACTCGCATCAAGCGGTTGCGCGATACACTCGGCAACCAGATCGTCAGCGAATTGCTGGTCAAGAACATCGCCCGCCGCGGTTACATGCTCGCCGTTGAAAAAGACGTGATCAAGGTGCTCTGACCCCCCCGTCTCTGTCCCAAAAAAATCCCGGGGTTTGGGGCAGCGCCCCAATGACCATCTGCCAGCGGCAGATGAATAAAATCGCGTGGCGCGCATGCGCCGCATTTCGGCAGTAGCCACCGGTGCCGCGCCGGGGATAGGGTGCGGCAAAGATCAAGGAGACTGCCATGCCCGCCCCCCACAATCCTTTCAAGGCCGCGCTCGATAGCGGCGAGACCGTCATCGGCTGCTGGCTGTCCCTCGGCGACCCGTTGGCCGCCGAAATCGCCGGCACGGCAGGCTTCGACTGGCTGCTGATCGACGGGGAACACACGCCGTACGACATCAGTCGGATGCGGATGCAGCTGATGGCGCTGGAAGCGTCCGAAAGCCACGCCGCCGTGCGGGTGCCGGTGGGTGAAACGTGGATCATCAAACAAGTGCTGGACGCGGGCGCGCAGACCGTCCTTGTCCCGATGGTCGAAAGCGCCGAACAGGCGCGGCAACTGGTGCATGACGTGCGCTATCCACCCACGGGCGGGCGCGGTGTGGGCTATTCCGGGGCGCGCTGCAGCCGCTTCGGCGGCATCACCGATTATGGTCCCACCGCCGACGAACAGGTGTGCCTGCTGATCCAGGTCGAAAACATGACCGGCATGGCCGCACTAGACGACATCCTGGCGGTCGACGGCATCGACGGTGTGTTCATCGGTCCCGCCGACCTGAGTGCCGACATGGGTTACATGGGCCAGATCACGCACCCGGACGTTCAGGCCGCCATCAAGGGCGCATTCCAGAAAATCGAAGCCGCAGGCAAGGCCCCCGGCGTGCTGGCGACCACGCCCGAAATGACGCAGGACATGCTGAATGCAGGCGCGCGTTTCGTCGCCACCGGCATCGACCTGCTGATCCTGGCCAACAGCCTGCGCGCGCTCGCCAAACGCTGGACAGGTTAACCGCCTTTCAGGCCCACTGCCGCCTGCGTATATCCACCGGCCGCGCCGTCGATGAAGTGGACGTGGCTATCGTCCATGATGGACGGCACGATACAGGTCATCATCGCCTCGTCCTGTTCGTGCAGGCCGTACCGCACCACATCCGCCGCCCCGTCCAGCACGGCGCGCAACCGCGCGACGGTGTCGGCATCGCAATCAATGGTCATCTTCAGCCCGTCGTCGAACTTGCGGAAATCCGCATTGCCGCCCACGGTGCGCTGATAATGCGCCGGGTCAAAACCGCCCAGCTTCACCTTGGTCTTCAGCAGGACCCACGCAATCGCCGTCTCAAGCAGGATCTGCCGTTTGCGCTTGGCCAGTGACGCCTTGCCCCGCGTCGCATGCGCCTCGAGCGTGGCACCGGGGGGCGGCCATCCGGTGCCCGGCCCCTCGGGCGGGGAAGGGTGCCCGCCGCGATCCAGATGCCGCACAATCTCCAGCACCTGTTCTGCCACTGTCCCGAACCTGTCTTCGGCCCCTGGACGCGGCACCATCAGCAGGGACAGGATTGTACCATTGCGCGTTTTCATGTGGCTCCATCGACAACTCAGCCCCGTCAGGTCGGGTTGGGTGCCGGGAGGGGCGGCTTGTATCGTCTCGACCCCTGCCTTCATCTGATCCTCGGCCCAGCTGACCCCGCCACCGGCGAACATGGCGTAATCCACGGCCTGCGACGCGCTGTAGCGCGCCACGGCCACTTCACGCCCGGCGGCACGGATTTCGGACACCGGGAACAGCCCGATGCGCAGGCCCATGTCGAATTCTTCCCGTGCCCAGACCTGAACCGCCGCCAGCGCATCGGCGGCCGCGTCCCGGAAGTCCGGCGGATGGGCAAAGACGGCGCCGTCGCCACCAAAGACATAAGGAAAGGCGCGCCCCTCCGCCGCGTTGATCTGGGCGGAAATTACGGCCGCCCCCACCATGTTCACGGTCTTGTACCGTCCCGCCGCAATCGCCGCGGTGGACCCGATGATATCGGATGTCCCGACCAGCCAGTCATCGGGCAGTGGCGCATAGCTTTGGGATGACGACAGGGTCGAAAACCGGGACTGCCGCGGCAACTGATCGTAAAACATCGCACCCTCCGTTGGCGGCAGCCTAGCATGTTCGACCGTGCCGACAATCACACTTGCGCCTGCGCTGCACCCGTGTCACGCCACGGGCAAGGGATGGAGACTTCATGATACCGGGACTGATCCTGCTGGCGCTGGCCTATGTGCTCAGCCAGTTCTTTCGCGCCTTTCTGGCGGTGCTGACCGGCCCGTTGCAATCCGACCTTGGCATCGGGCCCGAGGTGCTGGCAACCGCGTCGGGCTACTGGTTTCTGGCCTTTGCGGTGATGCAGTTGCCCGTGGGCAAGGCGCTGGACACCGTTGGCCCCCGGCGCACCGGCGGATGGCTGCTGCTACTCGGAGGGGCCGGCGGGTCGGCGCTGTTTGCGGCGGCGCAGGACCCCGTGCATGTCCATCTTGCCATGGCCCTGATCGGCGTCGGTTGTTCCCCGGTGCTGATGGCCAGCTTTTACATCTTTGCGCGCCAGTTCGATCCGGCCAAATTTGCGACGCTCGCCGCGCTGATGATTGGTGTCGGCACGGTCGGCAACCTGATCTCGAGCTATCCGATGGCTTTTGCGGTCGACGCGATGGGATGGCGCAACGCCATGTGGGCACTGGCGGCCCTGTCCGCTGTCACGGCGCTGGGTGTTCTGGTGACGGTGCGCGACCCCGACCAGGCAGATGCGGCGGGCACCGGAACGTTGCTGGACCTGCTGCGCATCCGGGCGCTGTGGTTCATCTTTCCCATCATGTTCGTCAACTACGCCCCGGTGGCGGCCGTCCGGGGGTTGTGGATCGGCCCATACCTGCGGGAGGTGTTTGACCAAAGCACGCAACAGATCGGGATTGCGACACTGATCATGAGTCTTGCGATGATCGTGGGTACCATTGCCTATGGTCCGATGGACCGGCTGTTTGGAACGCGCAAAGGCGTCGTGCTGGCAGGCAATGCGGCCACGGTGGCAGCGCTTGTGCTGGTGATCCTGTGGATCGATGGCAGCCCATGGCGATCCGTCGCCCTGTTTGCCGCCATCGGTGCGCTTGGCGCGTCCTTTCCGGTGATCATCGCCCATGCCCGCAGCTTTTTCCCGGCGCACCTGACCGGGCGGGGCGTGACGCTGATGAACCTGTTCGGCATCGGCGGTGTCGGGGTGATGCAGACCCTTTCGGGCGGCATCTACCGTATGACCGAAACCGGAACCGATACCACCTCGCCTTACGTCGCGATCTTCGGCTTTTTTACGGTGGCCTTGGCGCTGGGTGTGTTGATCTATTCACGCAGCCGCGACTCCGTCGCCTGACGCCCCCTTTCCCCCGTATCGCAATGGGTATAAAGCCCCGCACACCTACCCGAAAAGGAGTCGATCATGGGGTATCGTGTCGTCGTCGCAGGCGCCACCGGCAACGTGGGCCGCGAAATGCTGAACATCCTGGCCGAGCGCCAGTTTCCCGTGGACGAGCTTGCCGTGGTGGCCAGCCGCCGTTCGCTGGGGACGGAAGTGTCGTTCGGTGACGAGACGTTGAAGACAAAGGACATCGACACCTTTGACTTCACGGGCTGGGACATGGCGCTGTTCGCCATCGGTTCGGACGCGACCAAGAAATACGGCCCCATCGCGGCCAAGGCGGGCTGCACCGTCATCGATAACTCGTCGCTCTATCGCTACGACCCGGACATTCCGCTGATCGTGCCGGAAGTGAACCCGCACGCCATCCATGACTACGCCAAAAAGAACATCATCGCGAACCCCAACTGCTCGACCGCGCAAATGGTGGTGGCGCTGAAGCCGCTGCATGACCGGGCCACGATCAAGCGCGTTGTCGTCAGCACCTACCAATCCGTGTCCGGCGCGGGCAAGGAGGGCATGGACGAGCTGTGGGACCAGACCAAGGCGGTCTACAATCCGACTTCGGACATCGAAGCCAAGAAATTCCAGAAACAGATCGCCTTCAACGTCATTCCCCATATCGACGTCTTCATGGATGACGGCTCGACCAAGGAAGAGTGGAAGATGGTGGCCGAAACGAAAAAGATCGTCGATCCGAGGATCAAGGTCACAGCCACCTGCGTGCGGGTCCCGGTTTTCGTCGGCCATTCCGAGGCCGTGAACATCGAGACCGAGGATTTTCTGGACGAGGACGAGGCCCGCGACATCCTGCGCGAAGCCCCGGGCATCATGGTCATCGACAAGCGCGAGGACGGCGGCTACGTCACGCCGATCGAATGCGTGGGCGATTTCGCCACCTTCATCAGCCGCATCCGGCAGGACAGTACCTTAGACAACGGTCTGAACTTCTGGTGCGTCAGCGACAACCTGCGCAAGGGTGCGGCACTGAACGCGGTGCAGATCGCGGAACTGCTGGGCCGCGAGGTCCTGAAGAAAGGCTGAGCGGCGGCGCGCACCGACAGGTGCGCCTTGCGATTTCTGCACAACATTCCCCTTTCCTCTGCACGGCAATGATGCACGATGGGGCCACCTGACACGTTCAAAGGCGGTTCCCATGCGTTCCTTTGCTTTCGCCCTTTTCCTGCTGCCCCTGCCTGCGCTGGCCGAAACGATCACGCTGGATGCGCCGCCGACGGCGGTGACGGCCTATGCATCCGGGGCGGTGATCACGCGGACTGTCAGTTTCGATATTCCGGCGGGCGACCATGCGTTGGTGATTGCCGACATGCCCCGGTTCACAACACCGGATGCCATCGACGTGACGCTGGACGGGGCCACGGTGCAATCGCGCAGCTGGTCGGACCAGCGCGACACCCCGTATCGCACGCCGCGCACACCGGAATGGCTGGCGGCCAAGGCGGCGTTGGATGCCGCTCAGGACGCCTTGTCGGAACGCGACGACGCCATCGCACTGGCACAGGCCCGCGCGCAGGCAGCACAGGACCAGATCACATTCCTGAACGGAATTTCCCTGCCGGATGAGGCTTCGCTGGACGTCGACGCCCTGCGCGCCATCGGCCAATTGATCGCCAGCGACGGCACCGCCGCCCGCACCGCCATCACCGAAGCCAACGCCGAGGCCCGCAGACTGATGGAAGGCCGCGCCGATCTTGCCTTTGCCTTGGCCGAGGCGCAGGCCGCACTTGAAAAGGCGACATCGCCCAACGAAAACCCCGCAGCACTGACGCTGAATGTCGCTGCCCCACAAGCCAGCGGCGCAACACTCACCCTGCGCTACATTTCGGAATCCGCGTCCTGGGCACCGGTGTACCGCGCGTATCTGGATGATGACGAAACGCTGCGCATCGACCGGGGTGCATCTGTGCGGCAAAGCAGTGGAGAGGATTGGGCGGATGTGGCGCTGACCCTGTCCACGCTGTCCCCATTCCGGGGCACCGATCCCGGTACGTTGTGGCCCATCCTGCGCCGGATCGAGGATCCGGAGACACGCCAGGTGGAACTCAGCTCTGTGCGCAGCAAGGGTGCCTTTGCCGACATGGCCGCCCCGGCGGAGCCGATTATCGAAGAGCCGGTCGCCGTCGCCGATTTTTCAGGGATCGGTGTCAGCTATGCGCTGCCCGGCACCGTCACTATCCCGACACGCGACGACGCGTTGCAGATCGCGCTGGACACGCTGACCTTTGACGCCAGCCTCAGCGCGCGTGCAGTGCCCCGCATCAACGAAACCGCGTTCCGGCAGGTCGCCTTTACCAACACCTCGCCCGAAATCCTGTTGCCGGGGCAGGCAACACTTTATGTCGATGGCCAATTGGTCGGCATCACGCAGATGTCCACCCTGCCGCCCAATGCAGATACCGACGTGTTCTTTGGCCCCATCGAGGGGCTGCGGCTCAAGCGCACCGTGCTTGACCGAAACGAGGGCGACCGGGGCCTCATCAACCGCTCGAACGAGGAACGCGAAGAAATCCGGTTGGAGATCGAGAACCTGACAGGCAGGGCATGGGACATCGCCGTGCGGGAAAACGTGCCCTTTTCCGAACAGGAGGATCTGGTGATCGACTGGCGTGCCAATCCCGCCCCGGACGTGGAAGCGGTGGATGACCGGCGCGGTATCCTGGAATGGAATTTGGCGCTGGACCCCGGCCAGACACAGGTGATCGCCATCGAAACGACGATCACATGGCCGGACGGGATGGTGCTGCGCTAGAACCGTTCGGCGCGCAGCACTTCGCAGTCGCCCACGGTCACGACCCCGATCTGCGGTTCGACCACGGCAAAGGCCGCCTCGAGCATCGCATCCAGCCGCTCGGGGCGGATGATGCAGATGACCTGCACCATGCCCGCGCCACGGCTGATCTGGCCTTCGCGGCTCCATTCGCCGGACTGACCCGATCCGCCCAGCACGGGCAGGATGGTCCAACCGGTCACACCCGCTTCGGTCAGGGCATCGGTCAGGCGCGATTGCATGACCTGTTCGATGATGATGGCAACACGTTTGGCCTTGTGCGTTTGCATGGCATCAGCCTCCGGTCATTGCGCTGGCCACCGCGATATACAGTGGAATGCCCAGCGTCAGGTTGAAGGGGAACGTGACCCCCAGCGACAGGGTCAGGTAGATAGACGGGTTCGCCTCGGGCAGGGCGACGCGCATGGCAGCCGGAACGGCGATATAGCTGGCCGACGCAGACAAGACCATAAACAGCGCCACGCCACCGGTAGACAGACCCAAAAGCAGCCCCATGGTCAGCCCCGCAGCGGACCCGATCACCGGCATCAGCACGCCAAAGGCCAGCACACCGGGCCGCAGCACGCCCGCGCCGCCGCGCAGGCCGCGCCCCGCAACCAGCCCCATGTCCAGCAAAAACAGGCACAGCACCCCCTGGAACGGCGACACGATAAAGCTTTCGATTCGCGCCAGCCCGTCGGCCCCTGTGACCCAACCGATCACGAAACTGCCCACCAGCAGCACGATGGACCCGTTCAGCATGATTTCCCGCAACAACTCGCCATCCATGCGGCGACTGTCGGCCCCGCGCGATATCAGCCACAGGGCAGACAGGATTGCAGGTGCCTCCATCGCGGCGGCGACGGCAACCATGTACCCCTCGGCACCGATGCCACTGCTTTCCAGCACCGATGTGCCTGCCACAAAGGTCACGATGGAAATCGAACCGTAGTGCGCCGCGACGGCCGCGGCATCCAACCGGCTGAGGCCGGTCATGCGTTGCAGCAGGAAAAACGCGATCAGCGGCAACAGCGCCGACAGACCAACCCCCGCCAGCAGCGACAGGGCAAGCGTGGCGTCGATACCATGGTCAGCAACGCTGACGCCGCCCTTGAACCCGATGGCGAACAGCAGGTAAATCGACATGGCCTTGGCCACGGCTTCGGGGATCGTCAGATCGGATCGCGCCAACGCCGCCGCCACGCCCAACGCAAAGCTCAGGATGATCGGCGACAACAGGTTGGTTGCCGCAAGCGAGAGGATCTGGTCCATGCCCTACCTCAAAAATGAACAAGCGTTCATTTAACGCCGTTGCCGGAATTTGCAAGTCAGATCGGTTGGAAGTCGGATGTTTCGGAATGGAACTGTTCCAGGCTGCCATCGCCGATGTCGGTCCACAGCCCATGCAGGCTGAGTGTACCGTCGCTGACCCGCTCTTCGACAAAGGGAAAGGTCATCAGGTTTTCCAGCGACGCGACCACCGCCAGTTGTTCCAGCTTGCGCGCCTGCAAGGCGGGGTCGGATTCGTCGGCAACTGCATCGTATTTGGGCCGCAGGATATCCATCCAGCGGCCGACGAAACTGCCCTTTTCCTCTAGCGCGGGGGCGTTGCCCTTGCACATGTCGATGCAACCCTGGACCCCACCGCAGCGCGAATGCCCCAGAACCACCAGATGCGTCACTTTCAGCACCGTCACGGCATATTCCACCGCAGCAGAGGTGCCGTGCTGGTTTCCATCCGGCTCGTAGGGCGGCACCAGATTGGCAATGTTGCGATGGATAAAGAATTCGCCCTGATCCGCGCCGAAAATAGATGTGACATGCACCCGGCTGTCGCAGCAGGAAATCACCATGGCCCGCGGGCGCTGCCCTTCGTCTGCAAGGCGTTGGTACCACGCCTGGTTCTCGGCATGGGTCGTTGCCTTCCAGCCGTGATAGCGTTGCACAAGGTAGTTCGGAAGCGGTTTGGCGCTTTGCATGGTCTTGGCTGTCCCGTGTGTCTTGCTTGGCCGCGGTCATTATCCTGTATTGTCGCCAAATTCGAGAGAAAAGGCACACGCGGCATAACCATTTGGGAACACAATCCATGCCATCACATACCGGCCGTGGGGGCGCGCCAAGTTGGGTGACACAAGGGTGAGACGTTTGACTTCCGTAACACAAATTCGACCGGCAGAGACCGTGCACGTCGATCATGATCGACTGGGCGCACTTTATTCCGAAATGGGCCATGCCGGGGCCGAGGATGTCGTGTGCCGCGCCATGGAAGAACTGGCGCTGCGCATGGCGCATTGCGACCGGCTGTATCGCACGGACGACATGGCCGAACTTCGCAAGTCCAGCCGCTCGCTGATCGCGATTGCCGAACAGGTGGGCATGCATCTGCTGGCCCGCGTTGCCCGCGATGTGACGACCTGCATCGACAGTGGTGACACCGTGGCGCTTGCCGCAACGCTGGGCCGCCTGATGCGCACCGGCGAGGGGTCGCTGACCGCCATCTGGGACTTGCAGGATATCACGATCTGACGGGCATCGGCCCTTGCGGCGTCGGTTCAGGCGGGTAGGGTCTGCGGGACAATGCCAAACAGGTGGCCCATGACACTGACATTCGCGACGCCGGATACCGATACGATCCCCCTGCACCTCGTTTCCGAAGACGACGTTGCCGATTGGCTGGCGGACCAGACCGACAGCATACAGGCATGGGCCGCAGCGCAGGGGTTTACCGGTGCTTTGGGTCAGGCCCTGGCCTGCCCCGGTCCCGACGGCGTTGCAATGGCCGCTGTCGGCTATGGCAAATCGGCCAGTCGTGCGCGCGGTCGGTTTCACCTCGCCGCCGGAGCGACACGCCTGCCCACAGGCACCTATGCGCTGCAACCCGGACCCCTGGACGTTGCGGCAACCGAAGTCGAAGCGCTTGGCTGGCTTTTGTCCGGATACCGCTTTGACCGCTACAAGGATCAACGCCCGATGAAGGCGCAGCTTGTCGCGCCTGACGGGATCGACGCCACGCGCATCGAAGCCATAGCCGCTGGCGAGGCTTTGACACGCACCCTGATCAACACGCCCGCCTCGGACATGGGTCCCCCCGATCTCGAAGCTGCGGCACGCACACTGGCCGAAACATTCAAGGCAGATATCACCGTCACAACCGGCGACGATCTGCTGACCGAAAACTTCCCCATGATCCACACCGTCGGCCGCGCCGCCGACCGGGCGCCACGTTTGATCGACATGCGCTGGGGCTCGTCCGGTCCAAGGGTGACATTGGTCGGCAAGGGCGTGTGTTTTGACACCGGTGGCCTGAACCTGAAACCGGGCGGGTCCATGGGCCTGATGAAAAAGGACATGGGCGGGTCTGCGGCCGTCCTGGGCCTGGCCCATATGCTGATGGCGACAGATGCCGGGGTGCAACTGCGTGTCTTGATACCGGCGGTCGAAAACAGCGTCGCGGGCAACGCGTTCCGCCCACAGGATATACTTACTTCGCGCAAGGGCCTGACGGTCGAGATCAACAACACCGACGCCGAGGGGCGGCTGGTGCTGGCCGATGCATTGGCCCTCGCGGATGAGGAAAAGCCGGACGTGATCGTGTCGATGGCCACACTTACCGGTGCCGCGCGCGTGGCAGTAGGGCCGGACCTGGCCCCGTATTATACCGACGACGAAGCGCTCGCCGCGGCCCTCGAACAGGCGGCACTGGATCAGGCCGATCCGGTTTGGCGGATGCCCTTTCACGCCCCGTATGAGGCGATGATCGAACCGGGCATCGCCGATCTCGACAACGCGCCCAAGGGCGGTTTTGCCGGGTCGATCACTGCCGCGCTCTTCCTGCGCCGTTTCGTGACCGACACACCCAAATACATGCATTTCGATATCTACGGCTGGCAGCCGAACGATGCACCGGCCAGGGCAAAGGGCGGCGTGGGCCAAGGCACCCGCGCACTCCTTGCCGCACTTCAGGCATGACCGACCGCCGGATAACGCCCGACCCGACGCTGGTCGATGGCACGCGACCGGCGCAAATCGGTGTTCCACTGATCGACCTGCTCGCCCGGCCGGACGGCCCAAGAGACCGGCAACTGCTGGCGGGCGACCCGGTCACGGTGCTCGGCGTTCAGGGTGCGCATGCCTACATCCGGTCCGACAAGGATGGGTATATCGGATTTGTGTCTGCCGACGCGCTTGCGGATCAAACCGAAGCCACACATGCGGTCACGGCACCCGCGACCCACGCCTACGACAGCGCATCAATCAAATCACGCGACAGGGCCAAGCTCAGCTTCGGCGCACGCCTGACTGCGCTGTCCGAAACCTCGACCTTCATCGAAACCACCCACGGCCATGTGCCGAAAGCACACGTTGTACCCGCACCAACGCCGAAACAGGATCCCGTGGGCACCGCCCGCCTGTTTCTCGGGACGCCGTACCTGTGGGGCGGAAATTCCCGCGCAGGCATCGACTGTTCAGGTCTGGTACAGGCGGCCCTGCTTGCCGCGCACATCCCCTGCCCCGGCGACAGCGACCTGCAGCAAAAGACGTTCAAGACCCCGGCCAAAGACAAACAGTCAGGCGACCTGCTGTTTTGGCATGGGCACGTTGCGCTGCTGACCAGCGCGACCCACATGATCCATGCCAACGCCCATCACATGGCCGTGGTCGAGGAACCCATCGACGCCGCCATCACACGCATCGCAACCCAAAGCGGCGGCCCGGTGACGCACCACGCCCGCCCCTGACCCGTCTCTGTCCAGAAAAATCCTCGGGGGAGCTCGAGGGGGCAGACAGCCCCCTCGTCAGCAAAAAATGAATCGCGTGCGCGTCAGCGCGCAATGGGATCAGTCCACCGCGCGGATCAACTTGCGCTCCAGCACCCGCAGCACCGTCTTCAGGTCATGGCCCCGGCGCAGCACTTGCCCGTCCATGCCGAACACCGCGTACATCCCCTGCTTGCCGCGCAGCTTGGGGCGCTTCTCGATCCGGTACAGCGGATGTTCCGCCGTCCGGCGAAACACGGAAAACACCGCCACATCCTTCAGGCACGAAATCCCGTAGTCCCGCCATTCGCCCGCAGCCACCATACGACCGTACAACGAAAGGATCAGCGACAGTTCGGTTCGGTGAAACGCCACCTGCGGGTGGGGCATTTCGCGCAAATTGGACGGGGGAGGCGTGTGCAACGTCATGGCTCAGACTTGCGTGCATCGCGTTTCAATTCAAGGGGCCATCTGCACCCCGCTTGAACCCGCTCGCCATTGGCGGCACTCTCGCATCACGGACGGGCAGGGAAGACACCACATGACACCGCACCTTCGGGCCGAGAAAAGCGCCGACGCCATGTGGGCGGGCGACCGCGCCAGCCAGGCGCTCGGAATGCGCATCGAACACATAGCCCCGGGCGCGGCAACGCTCAGCATGACGGTGCGCGGCGACATGGTGAACGGGCACGACCTGTGCCACGGCGGATATATCTTCACTCTGGCCGACAGCGCCTTTGCCTTTGCCTGCAACACCTACAACCAACGCACCGTCGCGCAGCAGAACCAGATCACCTATGTCGCCCCGGCCCATGCCGGCGAAGTTCTGACCGCGAACGCCATCGAAATCACGCGCGCGGGCCGCTCGGGCACCTACGACATCACAGTCACCGGCGGCGACGGGCGCACTGTCGCCTTGATGCGTGGGCTGGCCCGGACGATCTCAGGCACGCATTTCAACGAGGACCAGCCATGAAGGACCTGACCCCCGATCCCGCAACGCTCGAACCGATCGAAATCGCCAGCCGGGACGAAATTGCGGCCGTGCAACTGGACCGGCTGCGCTGGTCGCTGCGCCACGCCTATGACAACGTGCCCCACTACAGGGCCAGCTTCGACGCCGCAGGCGTGCATCCGGACGATGTGACCGACCTGTCCGACCTGGCCAGGTTTCCGCTGACCACCAAACAGGACCTGCGGGACAACTACCCGTTCGGCATGTTCGCCGTGCCGCGCGATCGGGTCGCGCGCATCCATGCATCATCCGGCACCACCGGGCAACCAACCGTCGTGGGGTATACGCAGAACGACCTGAAAACCTGGGGCGCGGTCGTGGGGCGCAGCCTGCGCGCGGCAGGGATGCGCCCGGGGGATCTGTTGCACAACGCCTATGGCTACGGCCTGTTCACCGGGGGGCTGGGAATCCACGTCGGTGCCGACGCGCTGGGGCTGACGACCGTCCCCGTCTCGGGCGGCATGACCCCTCGACAGGTCCGCCTGATCACCGACTTCCAACCCAAGGGCATCACCGTCACCCCATCCTATGCCCTTTCTGTTCTGGACGAGTTCGCGGCACAGGGCCTCGACCCGCGCGACAGCAGCCTGCAGGTCGGCATCTTCGGCGCCGAACCTTGGACCAACGCGATGCGACAGGAAATCGAACAGGCGTTCGATATGCATGCCGTCGACATCTATGGCCTGTCCGAAATCATCGGCCCCGGCGTCAGCCAGGAGTGCGTCGAATCCAAGGACGGGCTGCACATCTGGGAAGATCACTTCTATCCCGAGATCGTCGACCCCGAAACCGGCGGGCCCGTGCCCGACGGAGAAATTGGGGAACTGGTCTTTACCTCGCTGACCAAAGAGGCGTTTCCCATCATCCGGTACCGGACCCGTGACCTGACCCGCCTGTTGCCCGGCACCGCCCGGTCCATGCGTCGGATGGAAAAGGTGACCGGGCGCAGCGACGACATGATGATCTTGCGCGGCGTCAACATCTTTCCCACCCAGATCGAGGAACAGGTGATGGCGACCCCGGGGCTGGCTCCGCATTTCCAGATCGAACTCAGCCGGGACGCACGGATGGACCAGATGCGCATCCTGTGCGAAGCGCAGTTGGGTCAGGCTGACGCCGCCGCACGCACCCATGCCGCCGCTGATCTGTCCCGCCGGGTCAAGGACACCATAGGCATCCGTGTTGCTGTCGACATCGCAGACCCCGGCAGCGTCGCCCGATCCGAAGGCAAGGCCGTGCGCATCATCGACCGGCGCGGCTGAAGCCGGGTGGCATCCACAAAAAATGCCGTGGCTGCCGCGCCATAGCGGAATTTCATTGCCCTGCGGTGGTGTTTGGTCAGTTGACGCAAAGCCTTTGGTTGCGCACAGTTGTCCTGCATTCGAGGAAAAGCCTTATGACTGTCACCAGCGACGACCCGGAACAGGATCACACGATCCCGCCGCTGCGCGCCCTGCGCTTTGAAAGCCCGGCGGACCTGTATGCCGAGATCCCCGAGATTGGCGGATTCACCAAGCATCGCCCGAACGAGGGCGAGGATGCGCTGAGTTTCTTCGAACGTCTGCGTGCCTCGACCACACCCGAGGACGCGATCACCTATACCGCCTTTGCCACCGAACCGCAGATGTCGATCGGATGGGCGGTCGAAGCTATCCGAATGGTCCTGCCGGATCTTCCGCCGGACGAATTGCAGCTGATGAGCTGGATCAGCCAGTGGCTGGACCACCCCAGCGCCGAAAATCGCTGGCGCACCATGCAGGTGGCCCTGTTTGCGCCGCGGCGCTCGCCCAGTGTCTATCTGGGACTGGCCGTGGGCTGGTCCGGCGGAGCGCTGGCGCCCAACGATCCTGTCACCGTGCCGGAATGGCGCGCGCCCAAGGCGGTAAATGCCGCGATTTTGCGCGCCGTGGGGCAGGTCGGGCTGGAACAGCGGTCGGTTTGTATGGCGCGGGTGCTGGACCTCGCTGCTGGGTTGTTTAGGGTGTACTAGGCCTTCAACCTTGGACCAGATGGGATTCCGCTGACCGATGACCACGCTGACGCTGCGCATCGAAAACCACGCCACGCTTGATAACGGCGGGCCCGTGTCGCTGACTTTGTCGGGCAAAGGTGCCCAGATCGGTCGCAAGGCCGGGAACGATTGGGTCCTGCCCGATCCGTCGCGCCATATTTCCGGGCATCATTTCGACGTGTCGTTCGAAAACGGAAATTACATGATCACGGACGTGTCGAGCAACGGCACCTTCCTGCATGGCGAGCGGTATCGCATCGATGGCACGCACCAGATCGCGGACGGCGACCGGTTCACTGTCGGGCAATACATCATCCGCGCAGAGTTGACCGCCGACGCCCCGCCCCCGATCACCGAACCACCCGTGATCGCGGCCACCCCGCATGCCGAACCGGTGCCGTCACCGCAGGCGCCACCATTGCCACAGGCCCCGGCTGCCGCCGCGGATGAATTCGACGACGTCTGGGGGGATCTGGGCAGCGGTTTGCAGGCCCCGCCGCCGGGCCAAACATTATCGCCCGGCCCGATGCCGGGCGTACAGGCACCGACCGCCCCGATGCAGCCCGGTGCATCGACGACCCAACAGCCCGACTTTTCCAGGATGGGTGCTGCGCCCGGCGTCGTGCCTGCGACACCACCCGAATTCGCAATTCCAGGGGCCGGCAATGTCGCAGCGCCACCTGCCTTTGCGCCACCGCCCGGCCCGGAAACCGGGGTGCCACCCCAACCAACGCCGCCGCCGCAACCGCCCGCATCCGCACCTGCACCGGCACCAGTCCCCGCACCCGCTGCCCCGCCCATCGCGTCCGAAGGGTTCGGTATCGCGGCCCCCGCAGCGCCCCCGCAGGCACCGCAACCCATGGCACCGACACCGGCCGGCGCAAACAGCGCCAGCGACGCCTTCATGCGGGCCTTCATGGAAGGGGCGGGCATCACCGACACCTCGCAACTACAGATCCCGCCCGAACAGCTTGGCCGCATTCTGGGTCAGGTCGCCCGCATGGGCACCAACGAACTGATGCGTATGTTGCAGGACCGTGCCGCCGTCAAACTGTTCGTCAGCAACGAAGACCGCACCATGCGCGTGGCCACAGGCAACAATCCGATGAAGTTCATGATCGACCCGGATCAGGCGTTCGAGGCGCTGTTCCTCAAGCCGCGCGACGGATACCTGACAGGGGCGGACGGGTTCGAGAATGCACTGGTCGACATTCGCCGTCACCAGGCCGCCGTGATCGCGGCCCTGCAACCTGCATTGGCCGAGATGCTGGGCGGTCTGTCCCCCGATGATATCGAAGGCGATGTCGGCGGCGGCATGATGGGCGGCGGTGCCCGCAAAGCCTGGGACGAATTCACGAAGCGGTGGGAAGCACGTGCGGCACAGGGCGAAAACGGCATGCTGGACGCTTTTATCAAGGCATTCTCGCGCCACTACGCCGAAGCGCTGCGCAAGATGTCGTAGCAGTTTTGTTGCGGCGGATGTCGTAAGGGATAAGGGGGCCCTGCGGTCATGAGTTTGGAGTGGATCAAGACGCCCGTCTCGGACGATGCGCCCGGCGGTCCCGACCTTTGGGAGGAGGACGACGCCGAGTTTTCCGAATACTATTTCGATGCAGTGGGCCGTCTGCCCGAAGCGGATGATTATGTACGCCTGGGCCTAACGATGGGCAGCGGCGACAAGGCCCCTGACGTCATCTTCGACCCCAAGACCGTCAACCTGCCTGCGGAATTGAACGCAATCGACACGCTGTTGAAACGGACCCGCGATCTGCGGCTGCTGACGCTTCGTGCGCAATGGTCGGCACTGGCCGGCAACATGACCGAAACAGCCGACAGTGTCATGGCCATGGCTGATCTGATCGAAGCGCTGCCCGACGCGGCCCACCCGATCATCGACGGCGGCCCGCGCGACCGGCTCGAGGCAATCAACGACCTGTCCGCGATGGGGGCGATGATCCTGCCCTTGCGCTATTTCGACATTGCCGAAAGCGGTGCGTCGCGCCGCAACGTGCTGGTGCTGCGCGGCGAAGTCACCCCGCATGACGGCGAGGACGACCTGAGCATGGACGCCATGCTGGCATCCCTGGCGGGACGCCCCGAGGAAATGGCCACCGATCATGCCGCACTGCTTCGGTTCAAGGACGCGCTGTCCAAGATCGAGGCCGGGTGCCTTGGCCACAGCACGCCGCACACACCACAGCTCAAGACACTATCGCAGGAAATCGACGCGGTTCTCGAAGTCATCGGCATGGCCGATCCAGATCTGGCCAGCGACGCCGAAACCACAGAGGACGCGCCCGGCGGCCCGGCGACGGCGGGCGCAACCGCCAGCGGTCCGGCACCACAGGTGACCGAGGTCAAGGACCACGAGGAAGCCCGCCAAAGACTGGTGGCGGTCGAGACATATTTCGGCCTGAAGGAGCCGTCATCCGCTGCTGTGCTGCTGGTCACGCAAGCGCGCCTTTTGATCGGGAAATCACTGGTCGATGCCTTTGACATCCTGATGCCCAACACGGCCGAACGGGCCAAGGTCGACTTTATCTCGGACAATGGATTTCAGCTGGCGCACCAGCAGCTGCGCAACCTCGCCGATCAGGTTCTGATCGAGGAAATTGCCGAACCCGAACCGGAACCGGAATGGGTGCCGCCCCCCGAACCGGAACCCGAACCCGAACCGGACCCAGAACCGGAGATGGAAGAGACCGGCGAAGAAGACACCGAATCGGACGCTGCCGAGGCCGCGACCGACGAGGACGAGACCACAGTGTCGGAGGACGCAGTCGAGGCTGAACCGGAGCCGGAACCCGAACCTGAACCCAAGCCCGAGCCGGAACCAGAACCCGAGCCAATCCCGGTTCCGCCCGCACCACCGGAACCCGAAGTGTTCATCGTCAAGGACCCGGCCGCCGCCGGGGCACAGATCATGGCGGTCGAACAGTATTTTCGCGCGGTTGAAAAATCGTCGCCCATTCCGCTGCTTTTGCAACGTGCCCGCAGCTACATCGGCAAGGACTTTGAAAGCCTGCTCAAGGAATTCGTACCGAAGCTCGATTATTGATTTCCCCCGAATGTCACGCCAGCGCAATACCCGAAGCGCGATGGCGCTTTGGCATCACCCAAAGTCGGCACCCACCTGTTCGGAGATTGTAGCCCGGCAAAAAAATTTGCCGGAGCCGCGAATAAAACCGTGCCACGCGCTGTTATCAAAACAAGCAACCAAACGGGATCGTCGCCACAGTGGAAACAACGGCTGTAAACTTTTCTTCAAATGTCAATAGAGCGATTCAACCATTGACTCAAAGCACCCTTCATCGTCTTCTTAACACAAGATTTTTCGGGAGTATCACACATGGCATCTGACACCGGCTCGGGCCACATTCGTCGCAATCGTCCCCCTCGGGTTCACATTGCGTATACCGATCCAATTGACTCGGAAAAGAACGTCGAACTGCCCTTTGTCATGGGCATGATGAGCGACCTTTCCGGCAACGCGCCCGGCCGTGAAAAAGACCCGATTGATCAGCGCCAATTCGAAAAGGTCACCAACAGCACTTTGGACAGCTACATGTCGCAAAAGGTGCAGCCGGGCCTTTCGGTCATGGTCGACAACAAGCTCAAGGACGGCGATGGCCAGAAGATGGGTGTGAACCTGCGCTTCAACTCGATGGAAGATTTCGAGCCCGCCAATATCGCACGCCAGGTGCCGGCCCTGAACGAACTGCTGCAAGCCCGCCAACAGCTGGCGGACCTGCTGCTGTACATGACGTCGAAGCCCAAGGCGCAGGAGCAGATCAAGGAATTGCTGAACGATCCTGCAAAACTGAAGGTTCTGGCCGAACAAGCCAAGGCCGAAGCCGACGCGAAAAAGGCCGCCGACGAGGCAGGCCAGCCAACCGAAGGGGGTGACGCCTGACTCAGGCGCACCGCCCATTGATGGGGAGTGAATGAATTGGCAGACGAAGCACAGGTCAAAGAAGAGGGCCAGGGCGCATTAAGCGAACTGGAAGACTTCTCTTCCATCCTGAAACAGACAATCAACCCGACCACCGAAAACGCGGAACGGGCGATCGACAACGCGCTGGCCACCGTGGTCCAGGCCGCCGTTGCCGACCAGAACCTGATCGACGAAGACGCCATCGACACCATTCAGGCGATGATTGCGGGTCTTGATCAGGAACTCAGCGCCCAGACGAACGAGATTCTGCACAACCAGGATTTCCAGCAACTGGAAGCGTCGTGGCGTGGACTGGCATACACTCTGAACAATTCGGAAACCGGCGCATCGCTGCAGATCGAGGTTATGAACACCTCGAAAAAAGAGCTGGCCGGCATGATGAAGCGCTATCCCGGCGCCAAATGGGACCGTTCGCCGCTGTATCGCCAGATCTACGAACGCAAGATCGGGACACTGGGTGGTGACCCGATGGGTTGCATGATCGGCGACTTCTATTTCGATCACTCGCCTGCCGATGTCGCACTGCTGACGTCGATGTCCAAGATTTCCGAGGCCGCGCTGGCGCCCTTCATCTCGGCCGCGGGTCCGCGGCTTTTGGGTCTGGACAGCTGGAACGACCTGTCGAACCCCCCGGATATCGAGGATCTGTTCACCGCGTCGGACTATGCCGGTTGGAACAGCTTGCGCGAAAGCGAAAACGCACGCTTTCTCGGTCTGACTTTGCCACGTGTCCTGGCCCGCGAGCCTTATGGCCCGGACAGCACCATGAGCGTGGACGAGTTCAACTTTACCGAAGAGACCGACGGTCACGGCGGCGAAAAGTATTCGTGGATGAATGCGGCCCACGCAATGGCCGTGAACATCAACCGCGCCTTCAAGGAACACGGCTGGACTGTCCGCATTCGCGGTGTGCAGTCCGGCGGTGAGGTGGCCAAGCTGCCCACGCACCATTTCGACACAGGTTCGGGCGAAAAAGATCTCAAGTGCCCCACCGAAGTCAGCATCGACGACCGCCGCGAAGGCGAGTTGTCCAAAGTCGGCCTGTTGGGTCTGGTTCACCGTCAAAACACGGACAAGGCCGTGTTCCTGGGTGGCCAGTCGCTCTACAAGCCGAAGTCCTATGTCGACCCGCAGGCCACGGCCTCGGATAACATGTCGTCGCGTTTGCCGTATATGTTCGCCGTGTCCCGGTTCAGCCACTACCTCAAGGCCATGATCCGCGATCAGATCGGATCCAGCGCCGACAAGGACCAGATCCGCATGAACTTGCAGACCTGGATCGACCAGTATGTCACCCTCAATCCGGAAAACGCGGACGAGCGGGAAAAGGCGAAGAAGCCTCTCGCAGACGCGCGGGTCGAGGTTGTCGAGGACGAACTGAACCCCGGCTACTACATGGGCAAGTTCTACCTCAAACCGCACTTCCAAATGGAAGGCATGGATGTCGGGATGAGCCTGGTGTCCAAAATTCCCCCTCCCAAGTAATGGGAACTCCCCACCCCTAGTACGTTTGATCAAGGAGATAGATCATGGCAGTCGATATTTTCCTCCATCTGGACAAAATCAAAGGCGAGTCGGTTGACGACAAGCACGCCGGCGAAATTGATGTCCTTCAGTGGTCCTGGGGCATGTCCCAATCGGGCACGACGCACCTTGGCCCCGGCGGCGGCGCCGGCAAGGTCAACGTCCGCGACATGACGCTGACCAAGTATGTGGACATGGCCACACACGAGCTTCTCAAGGCTTGTGCGTCGGGCCTGCACATCGCGAACGGCTTCCTGGTCGTGCGTAAGGCGGGCAATGTGCCGCTGGAATATTTCCGTGTCGACATGACCGACATCATGGTGTCGAGCTACGAAACCGGCGGGTCGGGCGACGGCCAGGACCGGATCATGGAAACGGTGTCGCTGAACTTTGCCAAGTACGAAGTCACCTACAGCTCGCAAAAAGCCGACGGCTCGAAAGGCCCCGAAGGCAAGGCTGGCTTCGACATCGCCAAGAACGTCAAGGTCTAAGGACCTTTCCGCCGGCGGCCCCCGCGCGCGGGCCGCCGGTTTTCCTTTTTCCGGCTCATTACACTATGGCGTCCCGCTCGTCCTCAACCAAAGCGCCGCGCCAGCGGCAAAGTCGCCGCGTCCATGAACGGTCGCGCATCGCCTTGTTGGACGTGTTTCGCCAGGCCTTCGAAGAGCATGATGGCCGGGCCACCTCTCAAAGTCATACGGAAGCAGGCGGCATGAACACCGTCGCCGAAGTCAGCGGCCGGTCCAACGCCCGCCGTCTGGGCGTGGACGAGGACGACCTGCGCACCCATGTGCGCCAGCATCTCGCCACGCTGATGAATACCATTCGTCTGGATGCTGCGGTTGATCTGGATGACGCCCCGAATGTTGCACAATCCGTGATAAATTACGGATTTCAGGACCTGAGCAACCTGACCCGCAAGGAACTGAGCAGCCAGGCCATCGCCAAATCCATCAAGCAATCCCTGGCCGACCACGAACCCCGTCTTGTGCGCAACAGCATCGACGTCAAGGTGGTCACGCTGGACGGTGACAGCTATCAACGTGTGGCCGTACACGTCACTGCCGACCTGATCGCGGACCCTGCCGACATCCCGGTCGAGTTCAATGCCGATATCGACACTGGCGCGGGCAAGGTCGTGCTGAACACGCCGCGGATCTGACCGATGAAACAGGCGTTCAAGGAAGCGTACGAACGCGAACTCCTGCTGCTGAAAGAGCGCGCTGCGCTGTTTGCCAAGGACTACCCGGGGCTGGCCGACCGCCTGGGCGGTTTGCTTGACGAAAACCTGGACCCGTCCATTGCGGGTCTGCTGGAAGGGTCCGCGTTTCTTGCCGCTCGTGTCCAGCTGAATATCGACCAGCAGTTCCGCACCTTTTCGACCGAGCTTCTGGAACAGATCAACCCCGAGATGTCGGCCCCCCTGCCTGCCGCGATGTTGGTGCAGGGCCACACCCCGGAAAAGCCCGCGGAACTGGTCAAGGGGCGCACACTCGAAGCCGGATCGTATATCGAGGCGACGTTCTCCGAGGCTGCGCGCCGCATCGCCTGCCGGTTCCGGCTGGCAGAGCCGCTGACCTTTTGGCCGATCAAGATCGCAGGCGCGGATTATCACGGTACGGCCACGCCGCTGAACGCACTGGGCTGTGACGGCCCGGGCCTGACAGATGGCACCGCACGCACCGCGGCCGGACTGGTTGTGACCCTGGAACGCACCGACGGCAAGAAGCTGGACGGGTTCCTGGCCCCGAACCTGCCCATCCACTTCACCGGCACCCAGCAAGAGGCGATGGCGCTTTATGAACAGGTGTTCGCCCGCTTGTCTCGCGCGTCGATCCGGTTCGAGGACAAGGGCGGCACACCGATCTTTCACCGCATCCCTCTCGAAGACATCGAACAGATCGGCTTTGATCAGGATTATCCGCTGTATGGCCGGGACGAACGGCTGTTTCCCGGGCTTAGCACGTTGCTGGAATACTTTGCCTTTCCACGCAAGTTCATGGGGCTGCGCCTGAACAATATCGACCGGCACTTGCGCGGGGTCGAAACGACCTCGGCGCAATTGGTGCTGGAATTCGACACACCCAACAAGCACCTGACCACACATTTCAATGCCGACGGCTTGCGCCTGTTCTGTGCGCCGGCGGTGAACCTGTTCATCGACGACGCCAAGCCCATCACACTGGACAACCGCAGCCACCAGATGCCCGTTGCGCCAAATCGCAGCCCGGCCACCCATTTCGAGGTACAGCGTATCCTAGAGGTTCGCGCGCAATACGACGCCACCCGGGACAAGGTTCCGGTGTTGCCGCTATATGGCATTCCGCCTTCAGGCAGCACCCCGCGCGAGGCGCTGTATTATACCTATTCCCGCCAGCGCCGCGGTCTGAGCCAGTCCGAACGACGCGTCGGCGGCACCCGGTTCCGATACGAAGGAACCGAAACGTGGATCACCGTCTACGAACCGCCGGATCAGGACCCCGCGCACCTGCTGTTCGTGAAAACCCTGTGTTCCAACCGGCACCTACCCGAGGTGCTGCCCATGGCCGAAGCGACCTTTCACCTGATCGAGGATCGGATCATCACCCTGACCCCGCGCGTTGGTCCCACTCCCCCACGCGAGGCCGTGGCCGAGCTTGAAGCCGAAGGGCCGCACCGGATGCAATCGGGCGACAACTACTGGCGCCTGATCTCGCTGATCTCGCTCAGCCAGCGGGGGTTCATCGGCCCGGACGGCACCGGCAATGTCGAGGCGCTGCGCGAGGTGCTGCGCTTGTTTTCCGACGTATCCGACCAACTGACCGAGGCGCAGATCAACGCGTTGATCAAGGTGTCGGCCCGTCCGCGCACCCGCACCATCAAGCGGCCCGACGGCTTCCACCCCGCCCGCGGGATCGAGATCACTCTGACCTTTGACGAAGACGTGATGGAGCCCGCAATGATGGTGACCCTCAGCGCGGCGCTCGACCGGTTTCTATCAGATTACGCTGCCGTCAACACCTTTACCCAATGCGTGGTGACCAATTCCAAGGGCAAGCAGATCAAGATGTGGCCGCCGCGCGGTGGGTCGGGGCCGCTGTTGTGAATGAAAAGACCACAGCCGAGCGCAAGAAACAGCGCAGCGCATGGGGTTTTTTGCAGGCCATGCGGTTTCTGGAACGCCGTGCCGGCAAGAAACCCCGGATCGGCCAAAGCCGCCGCATCAGTCAGGATGTCGTGGACATGGGGCAGGACCCCTATACCGGTTTTGCCGCGTCCGACCTGTCCGAAGCGGCGATGGATGCAAACCCGCCGCGGCTGCGCCCCCGGTTCCTTGGCTTCTTTGGTCCCTTCGGTCCACTGCCCCACGCCATTTCCCGCGAAGTGGACCGCTGGGTGCGCAATGGCGACCGGGCTTTTGTCCGGTTTGCCGACATCTTTGTCGCGCGATTTCAGCAGCTGTTCTATCGCGCATGGTCCGATGCGCGCCCCATCACCCAGCACGACCATCCGTCGGGTGGTCAGTTTCCGCGATTTCTGCGGGCCCTGACCGGCGACGCCAGCCCGGCCTATGACGGCATCTCGCCTGTCGATGACACGGTGCGCCTGCGCTATACCGCGCTCACCATGGGCCGCGTACGCAGCCCCGTGCGCCTGCGGCAGGTGTTGCGCGCCCATTTCGGCGTCCACGTGCGGGTCGAGGAATTCGTGACCAGCTGGCTGGATTTCGCAGAAGAGGATCGGTCCGTGATGGGCTTGCAAGGCATGGGCCTGGGCCGTGACCTGCGCGTGGGTCAGCGCGCCCCGTCCATCAGCGAAAAGATCGTGCTGCACCTGGAATGCGATACCATGGACCAGTACCGCAGCTTTCTGCCCGGTCGCGACCGGCAGGCCGAACTGCGGGATCTTGTGCAGGGCTATCTGGGTGCGTTTTTCGAGATCGACGTGGCGCTGTGGCTGCCGCGCTACGAAATCGCCCCTGCCCAACTGGGACAGACGACGCAGCTGGGCTGGACCAGTGCCATGCCCATAAGCCAAGGTAAACGCATCCAATCGGACATGGTGCGCGCCACACAATACAAAATATCAATGGAAGACGCATTTGCTTAGGGGGGATCAGGGAATGGTTGCCGAGATTCAGGTAGAAAAATATGCGGGCAAACTGAACCGCACCGGGTACGACGCCTTTATCCAGGCCATGAGCCTGTCGCGCGGCGAAGGGCATCGGCACGTGGATGTGCTGCACTGGCTGTACCACATCGTGTCGAACCAGCAGTCCGACATCTCGGTCATGTTGTCCGCCATGAACATCGACCGCGCCAATGTGCTGCGTGACCTGACGACCGCCCTGGGCAAGCTCGACAAGAACGTGACCGAGATCCCGGCGATCTCCGACAGCATGGCGCAGATGCTCAAGAACGGCTGGGTCTATGCCACGCTTCTGTTTGGCGAGGTGCAGGTGCGGTCAGGCCACGCGCTGGTGGCGCTGCTGTCGTCCACCGAACAGAAACGCGTCTTGGAACGCCTGTCCCCGACCCTCGGATCCCTGTCCGCGGACCAACTGGCGAAAGAGGCTGCGACCCTTTGGGCCGACAGCGAAGAGGAAGACATGCGGCCGATGGACGGCTCGGGTCTGTCTGCGGGTCCCTCTGCCGACGGCAGCGAAGGTCCCGGTGCCTCGACCGCCCTTGGCCGCTTTGCCAAGGACATGACCGCCGCCGCCGCCACCATGGACCCGATCGTGGGACGCGACGACGAAATTCGCCAGATCATCGACGTGCTGCTGCGCCGCCGCCAAAACAACCCGATCCTGACGGGCGAGGCGGGCGTGGGCAAGACCGCCGTGGTCGAAGGGTTCGCCCAACGCCTTGCCGCTGGCGATGTGCCGCCGCTGTTGCAGGGCACCAAGCTTTATGAACTCGACATCCAATCGATGCAGGCCGGTGCATCCATGAAGGGCGAGTTTGAACAACGCCTGAAATCCGTCATCGACGAGGTGCAATCGTCGCCCACGCCCATTATCCTGTTCATCGACGAAGCCCACACGCTGATCGGCGCGGGTGGTGCGGCAGGCACCGGTGACGCCGCCAACCTGCTGAAACCGGCGCTGGCGCGCGGCACACTGCGCACCATCGCAGCCACGACGTTTTCGGAGTACCGGAACTACTTTGAAAAGGACCCGGCCCTGACCCGCCGGTTCCAGCCCGTGGACGTGGACGAGCCGGATATCGACCGCTGCTGCTTTATGCTGCGCGGCATCCTTGACCCGATGGAGGCGCACCACGGCGTCCGTATCTCGGACGAGGCGATTGTATCGGCGGTGTCGCTCTCGGCCCGGTATATCCCTGCGCGGCAACTGCCGGACAAGGCCGTTTCACTGCTGGACACCGCCTGTGCCCGCGTCGCGGTCAGCCAGGCCTCGACCCCTGCCCGCATCGGCGACCTGCGTCAGGCAATCCGGGCGCTGGAAACCGAAATCGCGTCGAAAGAGGCCGAGCGTGAGCTGGGCAAGACAGACGAGGAACGCCTGCAGGAAGCGGCCGAGGAAAAGACAAGGCTCAAAGCCGAGCTGGCCGAGTTCGAAGCCAAGTACGAGGGTGAAAAGGAACTGGTCGACAGCATTCTTGATCTGCGCAAAAGCATCGCCGAGGCCAAGGGCAAGGATGCAGATGACGTGGCCGACGCCCGCCCAGAGGACGCGGCCGACGCAGAAGTCGAGGCCGCCGAAGATCCCGAGGCTGCGCACGCCGATCTGGCCGCCAAGATGGCAGAACTGGAGGGCGGCAACCCCGATGACCGCATGGTCTATGCCCACGTCGATGCGCAGTCCGTCGCCACTGTCATCTCGGACTGGACCGGCATCCCGGCGGGCCGGATGGTGCAGGACGAACTGGCCGCCGTGCTGACGCTGGCGGATCGCTTGCAGGAACGGGTGATCGGTCAGGATCACGGCCTGCGCACCATCGCCAAGCGGATCGAAACCAGCCGCGCGGGCCTTGCCAACCCGGACAAGCCGATCGGTGTCTTCATGCTGTGCGGCCCGTCCGGCGTCGGCAAAACCGAAACCGCGCTGGCACTGGCAGAGTCGCTGTATGGGGGGGAGCAGAACATCATCACCATCAACATGTCCGAATTCCAGGAGGCGCACTCGGTATCCCTGCTCAAGGGTGCGCCTCCGGGCTATGTCGGCTATGGCGAAGGCGGGCGGCTGACCGAAGCGGTGCGGCGCAAACCGTATTCCGTGGTGCTGCTGGACGAGGTGGAGAAAGCCCACCCCGACATTCACGAGCTGTTCTTTCAGGTCTTCGACAAGGGCATCATGGAGGACGGCAACGGGCGTCCCATCAACTTCAAGAACTGCCTGATCCTGCTGACGTCCAACGTGGGGACGGAGGTGATCATGGAAATGGCCGAAGGTGGCAACACCCAACCGGACGTAGAGGAACTGTCGACCGCACTGAAACCCTTCCAACTGGACGTATTCCCGCCCGCGCTGCTGGGCCGGATCGTATCGATCCCCTACTTCCCGCTGGGCACAGCGGCGCTGGCCGATATCACCAAGCTGAAATTGCGGTCCGTGGCCAAGCGGCTCAAGGCGTCGCACGGGGCGGAAATGGTCTATGGCGACGACGTGCTGAACCACATCACCGAACAGTGCAAGGATCCCGACAGCGGCGGCCGCATGATCGACAACATCATCACCAATTCCATCCTGCCCGAGATGTCGCGGCGGGTGCTTGAAAAGATGGTGTCAGGGGATGAGTTCGGCAAAGTGATCGTCACCCACGGCAATGGCGGGTTCGACTACGCGTTCGAATAAAAGGCGGGGCGCACCACAGGTGCGCCTTACCACCCGAACATCGGCGTCGAATTCGCCATCGACCCCGGTGCCTGCGTGTCTGCAAACAGGGCATCCAGCCCGTTTGCCTGCTGCGAGTCGTTGATGCAGGTCTGCAATTCGCGCTTGAGTGCCAGCAACTGCTGCCTGAGTTGCTTGATCTTGGCCCGGAAATTCGCCTCGTCCCGCTGCATCTTTTGCTGGACGTACATCGATTCCTCGATGTGGCTGTCAAAGCTCTTTTCCAGGTTGTTGCTGTATTTCTGGGCCGCCATCAGGCCCTTGACCCCGTTCATCACCTTGCCCAGACCCGCACCCCATTTCTGGTCGCTGCTTTCACCGGCCTTGGCGATGACGTCGGCGGTGCTGATGACCTGATCCGTCACGTATTTCAGACCAAGCGCGGCCTGGTCCTGTTTCTTGGTGTTCACGGCATTGGCGACGTATTCGGCGCTGCTGGTATGCTGCTTGGTCACGTATTGCGTGCCGGCCTGCATCGCCGTGTTCGACTTCATGAAGTTGGTCGAGGTGTTGGCCATGCTGGTGATTGCCTGCGCCGTGGTGGTCTGACCGTGGGCCCACTTGCTGCCCGTGTCCGCCAGATCAATCGCGGCCACGCCTTGTGACGCGACCTGGGCTGCCTGCTTCATGCCCATAGTGTCCAGGATTGCCGCCCCGATATCCAGAAAGGCCACGCAGCTGTCCTTGATGACGCTGGTCACGAGGATGGCATTGTTCAGATAGCCCATACGCTTGGACAGAGCGACCGCGTCTTCGAACTCCTTTTCGACAGCATCTATGGTGCGTTCAAGGTTGGCGATCTTGTCGGAATAGCCGCTGCAGGACTGGGGCCGATAAATGCGGTTGGCATGGTTGCGCCCGGTGGCACCCGGCCACACACCCGGTTTCACAATACGTCCACCCATACTGAAATCTCCTGAACTATGACGGCACCACTGTTGCTTTTGGCATCACCGTGTCAAGCGATTGGCCAACAAAAATCACAGGGCTTCCAGCAGCTTGCCAACGCCTTCCTTGTACCGCTTTACCTCGGCCGGGGTCACGGCGGGCGCAGCCGGGGCCGATGCAACCACCGTGCCGCGCGTCACGCGCCCCATCTTTCGGTCGGACCAGTTGGTCATCCATGCCACGCTCTTGCCCTTCAGGAAAGGGTTGGCGTTGACCACGCTTGCGCCCATCACCACCAGCACGGTCTGGTTCGGGTCCACCCGCTCGGCCTTGAGCGCGACGTCTGCCCCGGCTGGGCCAAGGAAGTGCGCCAGGTACAGTCGTCCTGGCGTGATGGCGTGGCCGCGATTGCGCAGGAAGGATTCGTTTTCGCGGGCAAGGTTCGTCACCATGGCCCGGCTCAGCGCGGGGTCGAACCGCAGGTCCAGCAGTTCGGCCCGGCTCAGGCTGGCCACAAGGTCAGGCCGATAGGTGCGCATCATGCGCAGCCACGTGCTTTCGATGAACTGGCCCAGACCGGTGGCGGTGGACCGCGTGTTCTTGGCCCGCGCATTGCCCGCGCTTTCGACCCGGATGATCTGGTTCACCAGCGCCTCGACCGCGCCAGACGCGCGGGCGGCCCCGACGGCCAGCGGGTCGACAGGGCGGCCGTTCAGGTGCAGTTCGAAATGCAGGTGAGGGCCGGTCGAACGACCAGTGGTGCCGACATAGCCGATCACTTGCCCCGCCTGCACCGCAGCCCCCAATACGATGCCGTCGGCAAAGGCATTCATGTGGGCATACCGGCTGTGCGCCCCGCCCGGGTGGTCGATATAGACGATGTTGCCGTAGGAGGATGAGAAATTGGCGCGGCTGATCTTGCCCTGTGCAACAGCCTTGATCGGGGTGCCGGTGGGGGCTGCCCAATCGACGCCGTTGTGGTTCACTGTCTTGTTCAGGATCGGGTGGTGTGTGGACCGAAGCCGGATGTCTTGGTGCCGGACACCGGGATCAGGAACCCGCTGCCCAGACCGCCACCACCGCCGCCCGATGGTGCCTTTGGATCGAAACAGCCGAACGGTGCGTCCTTGGTGTTGGGCCGCACGACGTAGCATTCGAAATCCACGGTCGGCCCTTCAAGCGCGACGTACAGGATGTTCCCCGCGAGGGCCACGCCCGCCTCGCCATCGCGCAGGACCAACCGCATACGGTCGCCTTCGGAGGCGATGCGGTCCAGATCCTGTACCCGGCTCAGCATCACCATCAACTCACCCACCAGCTCCGACGACATGCCGTTGCGCAGCGCGGTGGAATAGATCGCATCCTTCAGCTTGACCTCGCCCTGGTTGCCGCGATTGCGGACAGCGCTGTCTGCCTTGCGGAGCAGGTTGTCGGCATACCACGGGTCGGCGCTGCGTTCGAACCGGCCAGGCCCGGGCTGTGCGACGCTGGCCAGATATCTATCGGGCGCATAGATCGACATTTGCATGATCTGCGCGCCGAAGCGATCAGGTGTCAGGCGCAGGGCCACCAACCCGCCGGGGGCCAGCGCGGTCAGGGCATCATCGGCCAATTCCGTGTCCGCCGCCGTGCGTTTGGCAAAGCTGATGACGCGGGCAACTTCGTCAGCGTCAATTCCTTCGTCGGTCAGAACCTTTTCCAGCGTGCGTTCTGTTTCAAGCCGGACCAAAGCATCGCGGAACAGTGTCTTGCGTTCGCGCGAGGAAAGGCTGGGCACTTCGGTGGTCGTGTTCTCGATCACGGTTTCGACATAGCTGACCGTTTGCACGGCGTTGTCCCCGCCGCCGACGACAGCCCCCCAACTGCCTTCTTCGTCATCCACCACGACGGTTTCGCCTGCGGTCACCTCGTCCGTGCCAGTTTCGGCGCTGGGTTGGTCCGGCGTCACGATGGCGGTTTCGCGGCGTGCCTGAAAGGCGGCAAGGTCCGCGCTGGACGATGGAAGCGTCAGCTGGACCCGCTGGGTCGCGTCAAACAGCGAATCCTCGATAACCTTGATGGGGTCGCCGATACGCGCGCGCTGGGGATGGATCTGGTGTTCCAGAACCATTCTCCGCTCGCCGATGGCCGAGCCTTCGGGCAGCACGATGATCATTGGCGCCCCCCGGATATCCAAAAACGCCTCGGCGGCGGCACCGGCCAGTTGAATGCCCGTCTGGCCCGCCTCTTCGGACTGCACCAGCGTCAGGTCGTCGCCCTCTTCGCCAGCACCGGCATAGGTGTCGTCGCCGGATGGCCACAGCCATATGCCAAACGCGATCACACCGCCCAGAATCGCCGCGACGCCCACCCCGGCCAGCACGCGGCGCAAGATCCGGCGTTGGCGGCGGCGACGCCACGCGCGGCCAGAGCCGGCGAAATTCGGATCAATCTCGATCTGAGACATGCTGTGTCACGATTGTTGCGCCGCCACCCTAGCGGAACACGCCAATGCCACCGCCGCTCTTGATCTTGGGCTTGGCTGCTGGTGCCGCCGGTTTCGGGGCGGGCGCTGCCGGCCGGGCCGCTGTGGTGGTGCGGGTCGTGTTGCGGCGCGTGGTGGTGGTGGTAGATGTTGTCCGCGTCGTCACCCGTGGCGTGTCGCACGTCACATCGGGTTGCAGGATGATGGTGCGGAACAGATCATTGCTGGGTTCCTCATCAGGCCAGGTCTGACCATCCTCGCGTTTTCCGAAATACGCACTGACCGACCGGCGTGACCCTGGCCCCCACGCCCCGTCAATGCCGGAGCGATAGCAATTCATGCGCTGCAATTCGGTTTGCAAGGCAGCGTTCAAAATGTCTTCCGGCGGATCGATATGGCCCTGTTCGATGAGCTTGCGGAACATTTCGGGGTCTTCGTCCCGCATCCGGTTCCGCGCCTCCAGATCGTCATAGGCAAAACCAACCTGTTCGACCGTGTCGGGCAATAGGGTGGTGATGCCGAACGTTTCTTCCTGTCCCGGCGCAATGCGGCCAAGGATAATAGAGGGCGAGGGCAAGCCGACCCGGGTTACCAACGCGTCGCGGCCGGTTGCACGCTGCGCGAACTGCGGCAACGCCGTCGATACCGGCTGATATGCCGCGATCAAGAGCGGCCCCGATCCGGTGCCATCGTCCGAGACGTCGAAATCAATCTGCTCCGCGGCAAACGACTGCGCGAGGGCGGGCTGTGTCAAAGACAGCGCACAAAGGGTGGATAAGGCAAGGCGCAGAAAGCCGGGCATGACGACACGCTGTTACTAGAAGACCAAGGAATACACCCCTTACCATATGGCTTGGGGCAACAATGAGGCAAGCGTTTTACCTATTGCGCAGAGGCCCGCAGGAAAAAGGTCCAACGCTCCGAGCGTCTTGTGTCAACCTCCTGGAAGCGCGCGGAAATGTGGCCACGGATCAGACAATCCTCTCGACCGCGTATGCGGAATTCGCCCGGGTCGACGCACATGGTCGTGTCGCCAGGCAACATCGACGTGTTGAACACGTCGCGGGCGTAAACGTAGACATAGCGCGAGGTCAGCGTGTCTTCGATCACGTTTGCGCATTGGTTCGGACCAACCGTCCACCAACCGGCAGTTTCCCACGCATCGGCATCATAAATGCCGATAGCCACGTTCACGACATCAAGCGTCTGGTTACAAAACTGGAAGTTCGCCCAGACTGTTGTGGGCACTGCAACGGTCGATAGGCAAAAAACCGCCCGGGCCAACATGCGCAGAATTCCCCTGGGTCCATATTTTGTGTTAGGGTTTCGCAACGAAACAATATACGGATTCTTGAGCGAATTTTTGCTGTAGTTTTCCTGCGACATAACCGAAACGTCCGCTGTGGCTTGATGTAATTGGTTATGCCATATGCTATATCGGAACCAAGATGATACGATCCATTCTCATATGCTCGGCCTTGGTGGCCTCGTCGGCGGCGGGTGCGGTTGCACTTTCTGTCATTCACGACGCGTCACCCATTGACCGATCCGTACGTACATTGGCGCCTGCGCCCGTGGCGTCGGTTGAAACCGGTTTTGTCGTACCCGCCTTTGCCCCCGCATCTCGTCCCGAGCCGCAGCAGGCGCGCGTCGCTCCAGCCGCTTCCGTCGAGATGCCTGTAGCGGACTTGGCACCGAGACCAGCACAGCAGCCGGCTGCCGCAGCCAAGTCGCCCGTCGTGGTCAAAGCAGCACCAGTGGTGCGGCCCCCGGTGGCGGCAAAACCTGTGGTGACAAATCAGGTGCGGTCCGCACGGATCATCAAGCCCCGCCGCAAGGCAGCAGCCAAGCGGCCGACGAACCTTCCCGTGATCGTTGCGCAGGCTCCGGCGTTCCAAGCCGCGGCAGAGGGGGTCGCGGAACCGCAATACCTGATTGGCGTCTTTCGCTGAAATCCGCTCAAAATCTCCGGTTGACTTGACACGGCCAACAGCCGCTAATTGTGGCGTTGATTTAGGCCTTGGCATTCGGAGATACATATGTCCCGCAAGAGTTTGATCGCAGCGACTGCTGCACTGGTTGTATGTGCCTCGCTTGTGTCCGCACAGGACACGTCCGGCAGTATTTCCCTTGAACTGAACCGCGCCACCGCATCGTCTGATGGCGGATGCCAGGTCGTGTTTTTCGGACAGAACGGACTGGATCAGGCACTCGAGGAAGTGACCTGGCGGTTGGCCGTGTTCGACGGAGAAGGCGTGTTTCGGAACCTGTTGGCCCTGCCCCTCGGCAGCCTGAGTGCAGGCAAGCGCCGTGTTGTGCAGTACAACCTGCCGTCGCCCTGTACGGAATTGTCCGAGATTATCGTCAACGACGTGGCCCAATGCAAAATTGCTGGCAGTGCCGACGCTGCGGCAAACGATGTATGCCTGACGAACTTGACTGTTTCGTCCCGGGCAGACATTGCATTTGGCTTGTGACACGGCCCCGACCTAGGGCCAAGGAAAGTACCTGAACCACCATGAACCTGACCATTTTTCAGCTCAGTTCCTTTGTTGTGTATGGCCTGTTGGGCATCCTGTCGCTGTACGCCATCAGCGTGGGCCTGTTCAAACTGGGACAGTTCGCGCGCCTTGGCGTCGGTCGCCGGAAAGAGGCGGAGCGTATCCTTGATGATTGGCTGAATGGCCGCGTCGAAGAGGCGATCCGCTCTGCCGGCCGCCGCAAGTCCGTGCTGAGCCGCGTGCTGCAGGCCGTGTTCTCCGGCATCCAGGCCCGCCCCGGCGATACCAGTTACGCCGAAGAACTGAGCCGCCAGACCGCGCTGGTCGAACTGGCCACGCTGAGCGAACGCATGCGGTCGCTGGACATGGTGGTGCAAGCCGCACCGATGCTGGGTCTGCTGGGGACGGTGATCGGTATGATCGACGCCTTCTCGGTGCTGGCCGTGACCGACGGGGCCGTGGACCCCACGGCGCTGGCATCCGGTATCTATACCGCCCTGATCACAACCGCCGCAGGCCTCGGGATCGCGCTTGTCGCCTTTTTCATCGCCACATGGCTCGAGGCGCGCATCGACCGCGAACGCAATTTGATGGAAGCCGTCATGTCCGCGGCAATCCACGGCCGGGTCGATCCAAACTCCGGCGTCAAGTAACGCGCGGGGCCGGGGATGAGCGCCTCCGTTTCACCATTGCCAGAGCGTCCCAGACGCTATCGCTTCGTGTTGACGCCGCTGGCGGACGCGATGTTCCAGTTGTTGATCTTCTTCATGCTGTCGACCAGCCTGACGCCTTATTCTCTGGTGACATTGCGCACCACACCGGACGAGGCCGAAGACATCGAACAGAACGCCGATCCCGCCGGGCCGATTGACGAAGAGGCCGAACAGACCGCCGGCCCTGATTCCAACGGCACCACCATCTGGGCCCTTGGCAATGGCATCGTCACGACCAACGGACAGGACTTTGACATCGAACAGTTGCCGTCCCTGGCCGAAGCCATCGGCAGCCAGGATGATCCGGGCAACGTCGTGATCATCGTCGGCAGTGCAGCGCGGGTGCAAGACGTCGCCGCGGCGCTCGAAGCGCTGGACAGCGCAGAGGTAGAGGCGGTGCAGATTGCCCGCACGCGCGACTGATGCTGCGCCGTACCCGCATATCCACCGGCCGCGAGCCGACCAAGATCGACAGTTCGCTGGCCATCGTGAACATCGTTCTGCTGCTGATCTTTTTCTTTCTGACGACCGGGTCGCTGTCCAATTCTGCAACGGTGACGGTATCATTGCCCGAAACCACCGAACTGCCGTTGGACCTGTTGCCCAAGCCGTTGCTGACGGTGACGACCGAAGGCAAGATGCAACTGGACGGTGTTCCCATCGAGGCGGGATCGTTGGCCGAGGCATTGGCAGATGATCCGATGCTGCACGTGCTGGCCGACCGCGAAAGCAATGCGGGCGAATTGTTCGACCTGATTGCATCGGAAAGGCTGATCGCGGTTCAGGTTCGGCTTGTCACCGTTCATCGCAAAGGCGAGGGGGAGGCAGCGGAATGAGCTTTCTGCCCTACGCCCCCGCCAGGTCCGGCACCTGGATTGCGTCCGTCGGCGGGTCAACCGCCATCCACGGTGCGGTCGTGTTCGGGCTGCTCACGTCGTCTGTCGCGCTGTTGCCGGAACCATCGTCGCCCGCCGTGCGCGAGCCGGAATACGAAATCACCCTCGAGATCCTGGATGCGGACATCATCGACCTTGACGATATCGAGGAAGAACCGCTGATCCCGCCCGATGCCATCCCCCTCGAACCCGATGTTGCGGAGGCGGAGCAACTGGATGACAGCATCGAAGCGCTGACACCCGAGGAAGAGACCGCCGCTTTCACACCCGAGGACGAGGCGTTGGCCCCCGTCGAAGACGCTCTGCAACCCCAGGAAGACGTGCTGCCCCAACCCGAAGATATTGTCGCGCCCGAACCGGAGGTTGTCGAACCCGAGGTCGAAGCGCTCGCAGCGCTCGACCCCGAACCGGACCTGCCCGAAGTGATCGAGGAAGACCCGGTTGCGCCGGAGGTGATACAGGAACCGGAGCCGGAACCCATCGCGCCGGTGGCCGCTGTCGATCCCGATGATCTGGCAATTGACGACCTCAGCCTTGTAGACGACACCGTCTTTTCGCCCCTCGCCGAAGGGGTCGCCCCGGCCCCGCTGCCCGAAGCCGTGGCCCCCGATGCCATCGACCCCGTGGTCACCATTCCCGAAGAGGACATCGCCGCCGTCGTCCTGCCCGAACCCGAGATCGTCGCACAGGAGCCCGAACCGGAACAGGTCGAACCCACAGCCCTGCCCATCGAGGAGGAGGAAGAACTTGCGGCTCTGCCCGATCCGGAACCAGAGCCGGAACCGACCCCCGAGGTAGGCGAAGAAGAAACCGCTGCGGTATCCGACCCGGCCCCCGCCGCGCCCGCAGTGATTGCCAACCCCTCTCCATCCGCATTGCAGATCGGCGCGCTGATCCGCAGCATTCGCGCGACGCCCGCGCCGCAATGCACGCTGGCCCTGCCGCGGCGGGCCGGCGACGGCGGCGTCGGGGTGTCGATGTTGGGGGCCAACGTCGAAACGCTGGACACGCTGGCCGCGCGCATCGTGGACGGGCTGGACCCTGCGCCCGCCCAAAGCCGCGAGGTACTGGACCAACGGCAATGCGCGGCCCTTGATGCGATCCGGCTCAGCACATCCTATCCGGCCAGCCGTATCGGGTTGGCGGTTGAAAACACCATCCTGCAAAGTGGTGACACCCTGCGCGCCCGCGTTGTCGGTGCGGGCGGGTTGTACCTGACCCTGGTTCTGGTGGACGACAATGGCGTCGTGCAGGACCTGGCCCGGTTCACCACCATCGAAGGCCAAGAGCCGGTCATCGACGTGCCCGTCGCGCGGGCGGGCCCGTCGCGCGACACGCGGCAATTGCTGGTGGTCCTGGGGTCACCCGACGCGCCCATCGACCTTTCGGCCGGCATCGGAGCCGAGGCGCAGGATGCATTCGGCGCGCTGCCGTCAGACGTGCTGGAAAGTGCCGTGTTCGGCGTGGTGACAGTCGACGTCAGGTGACGTCACCCGGTTACGGGACGATCTCGACCACGCTGATGTCCACGGCACCCAGACCATCATCCGCCAACTCGCGCGTCATGAGGGGCAGGATATCCGTGGCCGCAGTGCCGTCCTGCATCGCTGCCGCGCGCACCAGCGCATCCTCGGACGCGGTGGCGATCAACACGTAGGTCCCCGGCTCGGCCTTGGGCAGGCTGAATGAAAACTGGCGCTGGTCCCCGATTGGATCGCGCAATTGCTGCATCAACGAAAAGACACGGCCATTCGGCGCGACAAGGGCCAGCCAGTTTTGCCGCCCTGCGCTGCCGTGAATGCTGCCCACGACGCCTTCGGCGCGGGAAACCGAGGTCTGGTCGACGGAAATCTCGATCGCATCTCCGCGCGTGCCCTGGAATGTACGGGCAAATTCCAGTGCTGCGCATTGTTCATTTGCCACCGGGCGGCGCAATACTTCGGGTTGCGTGCCGAAACGGTCCGCCCATCCTCCGGCGATGCGGCTCAGCGTGGTGGCATCTTCGGCAAACCCTTCGATAAGACCGGTGTTGTTGCCATGGGCGCGGCGTGCAGCATAGGTGCAGCCCTCGGGCACAGCTTCGGCCAGATAGGTTTCGCGGCTTCCCGGCACGCGCGACAAACCTTCGGCAACCTCTTCGGACAATGCTTCGCTGTCGTCACTGGTATTGCCGAAATAGTACCACGCGCCGCCACCCGCCAAACCGGCCACAACAACAAGCACAGCAAGCAGGCCCAGACCGCCCCCGCCGCGTTCGACTGCGGGCGCGGGCTGGTCCTCGGGCGCATCACCGCCGATGGCCGGCACTGTTTTGACAAAGGATTCCGTCCGACCGCTGGGCGCCGCCTGAAGGCCGGGCACCGTACGGTTGGTCGCCCCGATGGTCATCTGGTACAGGCCATCGGTATTCTGCGTGGCTTCATCGCCGCTGATCACCTTGAGACCATCGATCACCTGACGCATGCTTTGCATCCGTTGGGTCGGGTCCGGTTGCAGCATGTTGTAAAGCAACGCCTGGAACGACACGGGCAGATCGTTCAGGTCCGGCACACCCTGACGCTTTTGCACCGCCTCGACGATACTGTCACCCATCGGAACGGCCTTGCCCGTCAGACATGCAATCATCAGAAGGCCCAGCGAATACACGTCCGACGGGGCCTCCGCCTCGCCGCCATAGGCGCCCAGTTGCTCGGGCGAGACGTATTTCAGCTTGCCTGCAAATTCATTGCCAATGGTCACGTCCTTGATCTTGGACGAACGCGAGATGCCGAAATCGATGATGACGGCCTTGTTGATATCGTTGTCGGGCAGCATCACATTGTCCGGCGACAGGTCGCGGTGGACAACACCGATCTTGTGGGCGCGTTCCAGACCGTCGGCAAGGCGGGTGAACAGGCGGCACACATCGTCTTCGCCAATCGGTCCGTCATGCTTGAGCTTGTCGCTCAGCTTGTTGCCCTCGATAAAGCCCATCACCAGCGCGTGCAGGTTCAGGTTCTGGTCCGGCGGCACATAGGCAAAGTAGCGGACGATGGCGTCGTGGTGCAGTTGGCGCAGGGTGCGTGCCTCGCGCCGGAACATCTGGGCGACACGGATGTCCTCGGCCATCTCGGGCAGGATCACCTTGATCGCGACACTTTCGCCGGTTCCGATCTCGACCCCGCGGAACACGCGGCCCATGCCACCCTGATCCAGCCGTTCCTCGACCCGGTACATGTTGTTGATGACGGTGCCGGGTTCCAGCGTGCGCAATGGTTCCGGCACGTTCGACACGACCTCTTCGCCGGGTTGCGAGATCTGCGTCGGTGCAAGGTCGTCCGGTTCCGCCACCGGTTGTGGCGGTGTGGGTTCGGGCGCAGGCGTGGCTGCCCCGGCCGCCACTGCGGCAGCAGCGGCTGCGGCCGCGGGGTTGGGCATGGGCGCGGCGGGTTCTTCGACCGTGCCATCACTGAACGGGCGATAGGTGGAACCGCCTGCGTCCTGATCGGCCTCGGCGTCGGACGCAGGTGCAAGGATCGTGCGGTCGGGGTCTTCTGCCGGTGCGGGGGGATCAGCGGATGGCTCCGCAGGCTCGGCACTTGGCATCGGTGCGATGATGGTCCGGTCCGCCTCGTCCTCGGACGGCTGAGGCGCATCCGCAGCCGACGGCGCACCCGGAAGGGACGCGATCAACGTGCGATCGTCGTCCTCTTCTTCGGGCCGCTTGCGCGGCGGCTGTGTGGTGTCATCGCTCACAGGTAACCTCTGAATTCGGGGTAGACGCCCAAGGCTTCGAACTCGGGCAGCGACACCTGTTTGCAACGCACCGCGACGACAGACACGTTGTCCTTGCCGCCGCGTTCCAGTGCTGTCGCGACCAGTTGGTCGCACAGCGTCTCAAGGTCCGCGCCGATGTCGCGCATGACACGCTCAAGCTCGTCGTCGTGAAAGTACTCGGTCAGTCCGTCCGAACACAAAAGGAAAAGATCGCCGTCTGCAAGGACGCCTTCGATCATGTCACATTCCGGCGCCTGGCTGACGCCGATGGCACGGGTGATTACATTCTTGCGGGGCCAGGCCTCGGCCTCGGCCGGGGGGATGGTGCCGGCGTCCAGCAGGGCGCGCACCTCGGTGTGGTCCCGGGTGGTCTGGGTCAGCACTCCGCCGCGCAACCGGTACACGCGGCTGTCCCCGGACCAGATGCAGGCATAGTGCCCTTGCTGCACCAGCAGCGCGGCAACGGTCGAGCCGATCGTGCCGTTGCCCAGCTCTGCGGCGTGTTGCAGGATTCGCGTGTTTGCGCGGGTCAAACGCTCCATGAAGCGGGCGCGCAGGTCCACGGCACCGCCCGGCACGCCAACGGTCTCCATCTCGGCCACGATCGACTGGCTGGCAAAATCACCCGCCGCGTGACCGCCCATGCCGTCCGCCACCAGCCACAACCCGCTGTCCGGCATCGACAAAAGACTGTCCTCATTCACCTTTCGAACGCAGCCCACATCACTCAGGGTCGCGGTCTCAAAGACGAAACTGGGTTCGCTCGGGTCACTCATTCTCAGACTCTCTCACCGTGCGGCCCCGCTCTGTCAACAGCCAACGCATGGCTGTCAGGTCCGGCAGTCCATTTGCAGCCAGCCAACCGGCACTGCGGTCGGGCAGGCCCGCGTGCCACCAATGGCTGCGCCCAAGCTGCGCCTTTTGCGCGTCAGCGACCACCGCGTCATTGAAAAGTCGGCGCAGATCGCCATCGTCGCGATGGCCCCAAATGGTGCCATCCTGTCCCTCTTCGTAAACGACACCCTGCAAGGCGGGGGCCTCGAACCCCTCGATCAGGGTCGCGGCACCGCGGGTGCCGTCCTTGGGCACCTCGAACTGCGCGATATGGGACGCGATGGCGATATAGGGCCCCTCGTCATGGGCAGGGTGCAACGGTGGCGGTGACACAACGCCAGTCAGACCCAGGATCAGCGGAAACCGACGGCCCACCTTGTCCTGTGATGGCAGAAACACCCCGATCAGCGGCGCACCGATGATATCCGGCCCAAGCCAGAAATTGAGCGGCGGGGCAGAGGCCCACGCCCGTTCCCAATCGTCGCCCAGTTCCTTTTTCAGCGGCGGCAAGATCCCTTCGAGCCACGCGTCGAAATTGCTGAGCACCGAATGTTCGAGCCCATGCGCCAGAAAATCGCCGAATGCGGGGTGCTTGCCGTAGATGACCGTGCTCATATCACCCCTACTCGATTGTCGTGGGGCATGAGAAATCACTCAGTTCCCGCATCAGGAACGGGATCGCGATACTGTCGAATTCCAGACGGAAGGTGACGGACCGCCCCCCCACCTGGTGTGTCACGCTGGCCTGCGTGCCCGACGACTTGTTGCGCCCACGCGAAATGAAGTCGGAAATCGCCCAGCGCCCGCCCCCGAACCGCAGGCTGTTTTCGCCCGTTTCAGACCGTGGCAGCAGCGTGACCAGGATATCAGCCGTGTCATCCGGCCAGGTAAAGCTGGCCCCGCTCGAGTTGGGAAACAGCTGCACCTCGCGGCCGCTCATGTTCACCGAACTGCTTTCGACCGTGGGGGACGATGCGGCCTGCGAAATGCTGAACGACACCTGCGGAGCGGCGCTGTCAGGTGGAAAGAATGCCTGCCGAATGCGTTCGGCCCGCGCGAACTGGCTGAGCGTCGCGCTGCTCAGCCGCGCGCCCAGCGGGCTGCCATCGCGCGGCACGATGGTGCCGTCTGCCTCGCGTTGGGTGTGTTCGCGCAGGTAGGTCTCGTAAAACCGTTCCATCCGGCCGCCATATCCAAAGAATTCCCCAAAGACCGAGGTCGAGATGTGCCGCGCACCCCGTCGCGCAAAGGGGAAGGAAGAAGCGACATTTTGCGTGCAATAGGCCGCAACCTCTTCGGCCAGCGCGCGTTTCAGTTCGTCGATCGTGGCGTTGGCGGACACGGTCAGGAATTCCGATTCAATCGAATTGACGAAGCCGACCACGGTTTCCGGATAGAACGGAACACCCTGGCTCAGCGTGTTCAGTGCGTCCTGCATACCCTTCTGATCCAGCAGCGCATTGCCCCCGCGCCCGGCCAGTTGGCGGTTCTTCAGCAGATCACCCATGCCCGACAGCAACACGTCGATGGGGCGCAGGTTGTTCTCGCCCTTGACCAGTCGGTGCCATTTTTCGAACCGCTGTTCGATGGTTTCCAACTGGCGGCGCTGCGACGGGGCCGCGGCCGAGTTGATGGCACGTTCCTGGAACTTGGCCTTGTCCTTGAGCATGTTCAACGCGATGCGCTGGATCGCGCCCGACCGCCGCTCGACCTCGGAAAAGCCGACATCGCCAAGCTGCTGACCGATCCCGTCGCCGCTGGCAAGGGCAGCCGGGTCGACATCCATGTTCTCGACAACGTCAAGGAACCGGGTCAGGCGCGTTTCCTTGTCCACTGCATCGGCCAGCTTGAGGATGGGCGACGCAAAGGGCGCGGATGCCACGGCAAGGCCCGGATATTGCGGCGCGCCCGACGACATGGGCACCAGTTCGATCCGGCCCAGCATACCGTTCCACGCCTCGGCGAAATCGGAGCGATAGAAGTTGTGCAGATCGCGGTTCAGCCCCAGCAACTGGCCCTGATAGTCAACCCCTTCGCCCGGCTTGCCCAGCACCCAGCGCTCTTCCTCCAGCCGTTCGGCGGCGTTGGCCACCGCATCCTGGAAATAGCCCCAGTAGCCGGTAAAGGTGAACATCCCCGGTACTTCCAGACTTTCGAGCGGTTTGCCATCCGTCGTGCGGAACACGACATCGGTCTGCACGTCCTGCAATTCATCCATAAGGCGGAACGGTTGCAGGGTCGCCGCCTGACTGACGATCGAGCTATAGGCCTGTTGCGCCAGCGACAGGGTGGCGATTTCCTTTTGCGTCTGCTCCACCAATTCCGCGTTGGGCTTCAGCGTTGGTTCGACCCGGTCATCCAGCTCAAGCATCGCAGCCAGGTGTTCGTTGATCTCGCGGTATTCGCCGTCCAGTCCCGGTTCGGAATACTCCGGCCCCCACGCTTCGGCAAAATAGGCCTGGATCGCCACGTCATCAGACCGCCCATCCTGCTCCTTGGCCAGCAGGATATAGACCTTGAGCGCGCGATAGGCCTCTTCGATATTGTCCTCGGCCAGCAGGCGGGGCAGGCGGTTTTCCAGATACAGCATCATGCGCGGGCGCAGCAGTCGTTCCAGCGCATCGGAATAGGATTGCAAGGCCGAGGTGCGGATCGACTGGCGGCGTGACAGGCCAACGCGTTCGACGAATTGCTGTTCGACGGGGTTTGCGTACCCACCGGGAATGTCGCGCACTTCGGCCAGCGCCTGCAGGATGGGCCGCGTGCTGGGATCGGTGATGATGGTTTCGGCCAGCAACCCCTGAGCCTGCGCCTTGTAGCTGTCGGTGGCGGCCTGCGCCTCGCGGATCAGGGACGCATTTTGCCAGAATGCATATCCAAACAGGCCAAAGGCCCCCAGCACGGTGGCCGCAATAAGCCCGGTCGCGAACGATCGAAAGATCGCCTTGCGACGCATAGCCTTGAGGTCATAACCAACCCAGTCCCGTTCTTCGAAGATCACCTTTTTCAGCAGATCATGCAGGAAATAGCTGCGGCCCTTGCCGGACATGAAATCCGGTTTGAACCCGCCTTCGGTCCCCGCCATCGCGCCCAGCACCTGGTCGATGGGCGTCCCCTCTTGCGTGCCGGAGGTAAAGTAGAACCCGCGCAGGATCGCGTGGGTGTCCTGGCTTTTCTGGAACACGCGGCGCAGGAAATCCGACACGTTGCGCTGCAACAACACCAGCTGGCCCGGAAAGCCGAACATGGCGATGCGCGCCACGGTGTCCGGTTCCTCGTTCATGCGGTCGGTGACTTCATCGCTAAGGCGGCTGATCAGCTTGTCGAACTCGGCCGGGACCGCGCGATAGGTTTCTTCCTTGCGATCCTTGGTCTGGAAGGTCACGCCCCAGACGGACCGGCGACGGTCCTCTCCGAAATGGCCAAAGAAATCGCGGAAGCCCGCGATCAGGTCCGCCTTGGTGAACAGCACGTAGACCGGCACGTCGATGCGCAGGGTTTCGTGCAATTCTTCCAGCCGCTTGCGGACGGCCAGCGCATGGGTGTCCAGCGTGTCGTCGGTCGCGGTCATCATATCCTCGCAGGAAAAGGCAAGGATGACGCCATTGATCGGCTGGTTGGGTCGGGCGCGCTTGAGTTGGTCAAGGAAGGCGGACCAGCTCATCTTGTCGGCGCGCGCGTCGCTGTCCTGCGTGGTATAGCGACCGGCGGTGTCGATCATCACCGCCTCTTCGGCGAACCAGAAATCACAGTTCTTGGTCCCGCCAAAGCCTGCGACCGCCGTTTTGTCCGTGCCCGGGAATTCGAGGCCCGAATGCACCAGCGCCGTCGTCTTGCCCGCACCAGGCGGACCGATGATCACGTACCACGGCAGATCGTAAAGATAGGTGCCACCGCCGGTTTTCTTCAGCTTGGCCAGCGCCTCTTGCATCCGGTCATGCAGGATGGCTCCGTCACCGACGGGCTGCTCCATCAGGGATTCTTCGAGTTCCTGAGCGGCCTTGCGCCGCTTGCGGTAGCGCAGCGCCCCAACGATGGCGATGGGCAACAGGATAAGTGCGATCACCAGCAGCCGGAACCAGACAGAGGCCAGCCATTCGATGCCAAAGATCGGCAGGCCGATCCACACAGCGGCACAGATCGATACGACCCCGATAGTGAGAAAGATATAGCGAAGCCACACGATGCTCCACCAGTTGCTGGGACGCAGCCATCGCAAGATAACCCTCACAGTCGCTGCTCCTTTTGCAACAGGATTTCAACGCGCCGGTTCTTGGCCCGGGCTTCGCGTGTGTTGGCGGTGTCCAGCGGCTTGGCCGGGCCAACGCCCTCGACCGTCATGCGGGCTGGGTCCGTCAGATGCGGTGTCAGCAGCGCCCGCACGGTCTCTGCCCGTGCTTCTGACAGGGCTTCGTTGGTCTTGTACCTGCCGCGCCCGCTGAGGGGGATGTTGTCGCTGTGCCCTTCGATGATGATGGCGCCGGGTTCGGCCTCAAGCACGTCGCCGATCCGCTTGCCAAGGCCCGAAATATCCGTGGTCAGATCGGCAGACCCCGACCCAAAGCGTAGCGCATCGCGCAGGCGGACAGAGATGTAATCGCCCGCCTCTTCGACCTCGACGTCGCCGGTTTCGATTTCCTGCGCCAGACGGCCGCGAATACGTTCCAGCTGTCCGGTGGGGGCGGCTTCGTATTCTATGACGTTTTCGCTGCGTTCGATCACCACGTCGCCCAGGTTGGCGTGCAGCCCGATGATGTTGTCCTGCGCCGCTTTGGCATCGACGGACAGCAACCACGACAGGGTGACAAAAAGCGCCACCACCATGGCCGATGCCACGCCGGCAATCACCCAAAGCGGCATGCCGCCGGCATTGCGACGCCCCCCCAGCAGGATCGGTGTCCACTTGTGCGACAACTCTTCGGGCGGGCGCGCGTTGGCGGAACGGAAGCGTTGATAGACCTCCATCCGCAACCGGCTCAGCATCACCTGTCCGTTGGGTTCGGTGCGATACTTGCCCTCGAACCCCAGGGCGAGGCAGGTCAGCATCAGTTCCAGCACGTGGGCGCGCTGCGCCGACAGGCCAATCACCTGTTCCAGGCGGGCAAAGAACCCGATGCCCGCCGACCGGTCGTTCAGCAGTTCGGCCGCCATGGAAAACTGTTGCCAGTACTGCGGATCGTTGCCCGGGATCGTCTGCACGATGTCGTCCGCGGTCGCGGCCAGGGCATAACGGGCCACGTCGATATCCTCTGGCGGAACGCCGGCGTCCTGGCACTTTTGCACGAAAATCCCGATTTCGCGCACCACGTGGTCGCGCAGCGGTATCGCCTGCATTTCGACCATGCCGGTGCGCAGACGCCCCAGCAGCACCAGCAGGTCGGACGCGGCGGCCAGAATGGGGTTCGATGACGTGCCCACGTCCAGCCCCGACCCGCGCAGCGCGTCGGTAAAGGCGATCTTGGGAACGTTCCGCGGCGGTTGCGGTGCGGGAGCGGCGGCACCTGCAATGGGAAATTGACCATCAACCGGCGGCGCGGCAGGGGTCCAGCCGTGTTGCGGCGGCGGGGCTGGGTGACCCTGCGCATAGGGATCCGGCTGTTGCGGCGGGTACGGGGGGGCGGCCTGTGGGGGCTGCTGATAGGGCGGTTGTGCAGCCGGCGTGTATGGCTGCTGTGGCGGATACTGCGCCGCGGGGGGATAGGGTGCGGGTGCCGGTTGTTGCGGTGGCGGCATCGGAGCACCGGAGCTTGGCGTCAGGCGACCGCCCAGCCACGTGTCTTCGCCGCCGGCGGGCGGGCCGCCATAGCCGGGCTGTTGCGGCGGCGGCGGGGCTGCATATCCGGGATGCGCGGGCGGTTGTTGCGGTGGATAGGGTGCCGCCGGGGGCTGCTGCGGCGGCAGGCGCTGGCCAAAAACGGTATGCTCACCCCCGCCTGCGGGCGGCTGCCCGGCCGGAGGTGCCGCGGGAGGTGGTGCCGCAGCCGGAGGCGGCGGGGCCGGTTGGCCCTGCGGTGCGGGCGCAGGCTGCGGCGGCAGCTTTTGCCCGAATACCGTGCGATCTTCGTCGTCTGACGCCATATCGCCTATCGCTCCTCAGGAATGGCCCACAACTCCAGTTCCAGTCCGGGCCAGGCGCCGGCAAAATGCATGCCCATCGCGGGTGCAACGGAAAAGTCGCGCCATAGCGGGCTTTGCTTGTCGACGATGAAATACACGTGGTTCGCCACCACACGGATTTGTGGCGGCGGGTTCGGGACATGGACCAGTTGGATGCCGGGCATGTTGTTGACGATGATTTCCTTCATCCGGGTCGATGGACCGACCTTGCACAGCTGCGGGAACTGCTGCTGAATCTGGGTCAGGGGCAGGGCAGCGGCGACCTCGATGATGAATGTGGCGCTGGCAAAAAGGTTCGGATCCTCGACCAGGGCGGCAAAACTGTTCTCGCGGCGCTGCTCCAGCGTCAGGCGCAGGGCGCGGCCTACATCGCGGCTCAGCAGGCGCCGGATATCGTCGACCAGCGGTTTGAAGGTTTCCTTGGGCTGGTCATGCCGGTAGCGACCGTAGTCGCGCACGCGCCGGTCGCGTTCCTCGAATGTGGTCAGTTCACCAGCCAGTGACACGAACACCTCGTACAGCCGTTCGGGGTGCACGGACGGCAGGCGGCGCAGATGGCGCAACACCGGCAAGACCCGGTTCAGCACCATGAGCATCAGGTAATCCTTGTCCTGCATACCCCCACCCGATGTGGGGTCTGCAGCGTAACGTTCCAAGACTTCGAGCCGCGCTTCGACCGATCCGGTCACGGCCTTCAGGTATCCCTCAAAGGCGCGGTGCGCGCTCAGGACCAAACCGGTGGGCGGCGTCGCCTGATCCAGCGTGACAACGGTGCCGTCGCTCACATCCGCCACACGGCCCAGGCAAATGCACTGATACCCCTCGCGCGGGCGGTCCCGCAGGGTCAGTTCCAGGCGCGGCACCGAAATCTCGATCGACTCCTCGATGCGCGAGGCGGCGGTGACATCGGCCACCCCCCGCTCTTCGGCCAGAACGAACCGCGTGCTGGCCTCGTCATCGACACCGGTGTCGCGATCGTTTTGGGCCTGGTTGGGAAGGGTCAGCCAGATCAGCTTGCCCACGGCGTCCTCGGGCACATCGATTTCGCGGGGCAGCGGGCTGGAATGCGGCGCGTCGAACGGCGTGCCGTCGGGCATGATGCCCGCCACCTGTTCCAGCTCCAGCCGGCCCTGCCGCAGCTGTCCCTGGTCAAAAGCAAGCTCTGAAATGCCCCATGGAAACGGGGTCAGGTGCGCGGTACGAGCGGTTACCGTCCGCTCCATGTATCGGTCAGCCTGCTGCAGATGCTGGGGCTTCAGAAACAGCCCTTCTTTCCAGGCAACCTTGCTGAAACGCGACATTATTCAATGAGCTCCAAAAACCTCGATCGAGGCCGTATTCGGCACCGACGAACCGACTTTGCGATTATGTTGCGAGAGGGTCAAGCCAGACGTGCAATTCCAATGGTTTATCCCGCCCGGATGCCCGTATACCGCTGCTGACTGCCGGTGCGGCATGTGTTTCTGCCACACTTGCAGGATGAAACACGGCCCTACGTGCACGGGTGTTTGATCGTTAAGCGAAAAAATGCTCTGACTGCGGCAAACGGATTCGAACCAACGGGTATTGTCATGGTAGTTGAAAACACGGGTGTTCGACGGAACCGCGCACGGAATTATCGTGCGGCTGCGCTGTCGAGCACGATCCTTCTTACGCTCTTGACGGGACCTGCCCTTGCCCAGGATTTCATCTGGGACCCGGACGATACCAACGCCACGGCCGACGGCGGCGACGGAAACTGGAACCTGACCAACAACAACTGGGACAACGATGGCAATCCCGGTGTTGTCAATCGAACCTGGGCCAATGGCCGCGACGCGGTCTTCAACGACGCGAACCCGGTGGGCGACTACGCAGTCACCGTGACCGAAAACGGGATCATCGCATCCAACCTGGAATTCAACGCTAATAACGTGACGCTGAACACCAACAACGGCAGTTCGATGCAGGTCAATGGCACGGTGTTCGTCAATTCGGCCACCGCCACGATCAACGTCGACCAGAATGGCGATTTGACAGTTGCCGGTACGGGCGACCTGAACGTGGGCGGCGATGTTGCCGGAACCGTGAACACGACGGATACCGGGACAACCACGCTAACCGGAACGGTCGGCGCGCTGGACAGCGACAGCGGCACAACCATTCTTGATGGTGCAGCAGAAGTGACCGGCACCACCACGATCGACAACTCCGAAGTCAACATCGTGTCGAACAACGCCACCATGACCGGCGACACCACCGTCAATGCCGGTGGCGTTTTGGACGTCGATGCAGGCACTGTCGGCAATGTCGACAACGAAGGCGGAACAGTCGAAATCTCGGGCGGCACGGTCAACAGCCTCGACAACAACTCCGGCAACACCGTTATCGACGGCGGGACAATTGACACGACCACCACCATCGCCGCCGGTGAAATCACCATCGACGGCGGAACGCTGACCGGCCAGACGACGGTGAATGGCGGCACGCTGGACATCAATGCGGGCGCGGATATCGGGGCCATCGAAAACGATGGCGGCACGGTCGAGATCGACGGCTCGTCCATCGACAGCTTTGTCAACACGTCGGGCAACACCACCATGAACGACGGGCGCATCACCGGCACCGTCAGCGTGGATGGCGATACGTTCCTCGTGGACGGCGGGCGCATTGACGGCGTGACAACGGTCAACACCGGCGGCACGTTCGACCTGGACAGTGGTCAGATCGGCGATGTCGACAACGAAGGCGGAACAATCGATATATCGGGTGGCAGCATCGCGTCGCTCGACAACAACTCGGGCAACACCGCAATGACCGCCGGGACGGTCAGCGGCGACGCCTCGGTTTCCGGCGGGGAAATCACCACGTCGGGCACGGCGCGTCTGAACGGTGATACGACTGTCAGCGGCACCGGGGTTCTTGATGTGGATGGCGGCACCATCGGCAATGTCATCAACAACGGCGGCACGGTCGAAGTCGGTCTTGGCACCGTTGCCGACATCGAAAACAACGCCGGCACGACAACGATCGACGGCGGCACCGTCACCACCGTGGACAACAACGGCGGCACCGTCACCCTGACGGCACCGGGCGCCATCGGCACCCTGAACAACAACAATGCCTTCACCTTCAACGGAGGCACGATCACCGATGTGAACAACACCGACACGTTCGACGTGGTCGGCGCACAAACCATCGGCGGCAATTTCGTCAATGACACGGCCACCGGCGTTCTGAACGTGCAAGCCGGGGAATCCTTGTCCAGCACCAGCCCCACCGGAACGCTGACCAACCAGAACGGTGCAACCGTTACGGTCGACAACACCGGCAGCATCACGTTCAATTCGGTCATCAACACGGGCACCGGCAGCGTGATGACGGTGAACGGAACGGTGACCAGCACCACGGTACTGAACAACGCGGACAGCGCGCAACTGATTGTCGGTGCAACCGGTGACGTGGAAGCGGACATCCAGAACACAGCCGACCTCGACCTTAACGGCGGTTCGGTCAACGGCATTGACAACAACGCCGGTGGCGATGTGGATGTTGCGGGCGGTACAGTTGATACGACGGTGACAAACGCCGGCACGTTCGACGTGAATTCCGGCACGCTCACGGTGACGGGCACGACCTTTACCAACGAAAACAACGGCACCCTGACAGTGGCCGACACGGCCGCGCTGACCGCGGACGTGACCAACCAGAACGGCGGCACCGCCGATCTGCAGGGCACCTTGACCGGCAGCCTGCAAAACGATGCGGGCGGCAATACCGACTTTTCCACCGCCACCAACGTGACGGGCAGCGTGACCAACGACGGCGACATCGACGTACTGGACGGCGCTGTCGTGACCGTGACGGGCGCATTCACCAACAACGCTGATCTGGACATCGCAGGGGAAATCGCCAGCGATATCACCAGCGCGGGCGATATCACGCTCAGCGATCCTGCGGGTCTGATCACCGGCGCGCTGACGCAGTCGGCCGGCACTCTGACCACCGACGCGGGCGAAGCACTGACCGTGACCGGAGGCGCAACCATCAACGGCGGGACCGTGACCAATGACGGGTCGCTGCTGGGTGGTGATTATACGTTCAACGCCGGCACGACCTATGCACAGACAGGCACGTTTGGGACCGGCGCGCAAACCCTGACCAACAACAACGCCGCCAGCTTCTCGCTTGCTGGCACGGTCGACGGCAACTTTACGCAAACCGACGGCACAACGCAGTTGGCGGATGGGCTGAATATCACTGGTAATCTCGTGATGAACGCGGGCGACCTGTCGCTGAGTACGGGTGCTGACCTGAACCTTCCTGCCAATGCCGGAGAGTTGGGTACGACCGTAACCGTGGGCGGCAATGCCACATTGAACGGTATCATCAACTTTGACGTTGATTTGCAGGACGGGGCGGCCGCCACGGGTGACAGGATCGACGTGGGCGGCAGCCTTTCGGGCGACTTCGACCTGAACTTCAATACAACCAATGCACAGGGCAACATCGACAACATCACGCTGTTCACCTACGGCAGTCTTGTCGGAGTGAATGTGGACCTCATTGACCTGACTGGTCTGCCTCTGGTCGGTGCATTCGAATACTTTCTTGCCGACAGCGGCACCGCGACGACACTGCAAAGCCGGGTCAGCAACGGCATTGGTGGTCTGGGTGCATCGGTTGGCCTGACGCAAACCGTTGTAGGGTCGATCATCAACCGGCCCACCAGCCCTTATGTGACTGACCTGGCCACCGACTTTGGCGAGCGCCCCTGCGGGGCCGGCGCGTGGGCCCGCGTCACCGCGGGCGAGGCGGATGTCGATGGATCGTTCACCGACATCACCAACAACAGCTCGAGCAACACACCGCTGGACCTGAGCTATCAAGGTATCCAGGCCGGTGGTGACTTTGCCTGTTTTGATGATCGCTACGGCGGTTTCGACCTCGCGTTTGGTGCTATCGTTGGCTACAACTCCGGTGACACGACATCGGTAAACACCCTTGGCGCAGTCACGGACAGCGTGACGAATACTGATTTCAGTCAGGCCTTTGGGGGTGTTTACGTCACCGCTTCTCGGGACCGCCTGTTTGGCGACCTGCAACTGCGTTTTGAAAATACGACCTACGAAGCAACGAATATCGACCAGTTTGCCACCAACGGCAGTATTTCGATCAACAATGAATTCGACACGAGCGGAACGACCTTGTCCGGATCGGTTGGTTATTCCTGGGCTATCCCGTCGGTCGAGGGTCTGAATTTCGTGGGGTCCGCCGGTTTCTCATATACCGATCTGGAAACGGACGCGATTTCGATCACGGGCTTCGATGCGGCTGCTGTGGCTGACACGGAGAACATCCTACAGCTGGAAGACTCCTCGATCGAACTGGGTTTTGTATCTGGCACACTGTCGCGCACACGTCTCTTGCCGGATGGCAACAGCCTGGTGAATTACTTCGTCACGGGCACCTACTACAGCGATTTTGCAGATGACCCAAAGGCAACCCTGACAACCACGGACCTTGGCACGAACGCGGTCACCACGACAAACCTCGAACTCTCCAACCTTGGCGACTACGGCGAGATCAGCGTGGGTCTCAACTACATCAAGTTGCTGAACACGAACGGTGACGGTGCGGCGCGGCAGCTGAGCGCGGCGGCCCGTTTGGATTACCGGACCGGCGACGTGGTCGACAGCTACGGCATCACCGGACAGGTGCGGATCCAGTGGTGATCTGCTGATATCCGAGACGATAAAAAGGGGGCCGCGTGGCCCCCTTTGCTTTCCGAACTCTCAAGCAAAGCTGCCCTGACAGAACCAGCCGGGCGACATGCCGCCGCCATGGGCAAAGAACAGCCACAGCCGCTGCCCGTCCCCGGTATCCGTGACCCAATAGTCCCGCGTGCCGCTGCGCCAGTTGGGATCGTCCAGCCACCATTCCGGCGCGATGCGCTCCGGCCCCACGGCCCGCACACGCGTCAGCTCCCGGCCACGCCAGCGAAACGTCTCGGGCAGGCGCGGGGTGGCAGGGGCGTGCACCGGCTCGGGTTGCCACAGCAGCAGTGGACGCGGGTTCGGCGGGGCGGGCCACGGCCCGTCATGGGGCTGCGACCAGGCGGCGGCCAGCACGGTATGCGACTTTTCCGGGATATGGCTGTCGGCGGGGTGAAAGCGGCGTACCGCATCCAACCCGATCCGCGCGCCCAGCCGCCCCATCAGGTCATCCAGCGCATTGCTGCTTTCCAGCCGCTTGCGCACGGCGGCGCCCGCCTGCATGTGGCCCACCGCCTGCACGTCGTGCACCGGTTCCACCTGCACGGCGACCACCCGCATCATGTCGATGCCGAAACCGGCGTCGATCTCTTCGATCTTCATCTCAAGCAGGGGGCGTATGCGGTGCGGATCGAAACTGGGGCGGGCCAGCCCCACCTCCACCACCTCGACCGCGTGATCGCTGCGCCACGCCTCAAGCTGGACACGGCGCGCGCCCTTGCCCTTGGCCTTGAGCGCATCGCACAGGCGCGGCAACAGCCTGTCGATGGCAGCCATCACGTCGTCGGCCAACCCGATGGGATCGGGCAGGGTCATGCGAACGGCAAAATGGTCGGGGGGCCTGGCGGGGGACACCGGCTCGGGCGCGCTGCCCATCGCCTGATCCATGCGCAGGACCAGACCGCGGCCAAAGCGCCGGGCCAGCGACGCGCGGGGCTGGCCCAACAGGTCCCCCACCCGGCGCAGGCCCAGCCGGCCCAACTGCGCCGCCATGTCAGGTTCCAGCCGCAGGGCGGCAATGGGCAAGGGGCTGAGAGCACCATAGGTCTGGCCAGCAGGCGCGATGCGCATCGGATCGGTTGCCTGTGCCTGTACCGCCGGGGCGGCCCCCCCGCGTGTCCAGTGCCGCCGCTTGCCCGCGCGCGACCGGGTCGCCCGCGCCTCTTGGTCGATGGCATCGCCGGACCGGTCCGAACCGGCCCCGCGCCCCGCAAACCGGGCCAGGGCCCAGGCCGCACCGCGCGTGTCAGCCAGACCCAGCAGCACGCTCAGACCCAGATCGGTGCAATCATCCTCGACCACCTGCATCAGCTTCGCCTCGCCCCCGAATAGGTGCGCACAGCCGGTCAGGTCCACCACCAGCGCATCACCATCCTCGGGCGCGACCCACGGGCTGAACTTGCCCGCCCAGCGCTGCAACGCCTCAAGAAACCGCGCTTCGCCCGCCGCGCTGCGAGCATAGGTCATCAGGCCCGGACACATCGCATGGGCATCGCGCACCGGCTGACCCACTTGCAGGCCAAAGCCCTGCGCCACACCGTTCAGGGACGAAATCACCTGCATGTTCTGCTGCTCCGCCACCACGGCCACGGGCTGATCCGCCAGCACCGGTTGCCGCCGGATCAGGCGTTCGGCCCCCAGCCGGGGAAACCAGATGGACAGGATGCGTCGGTCGGACATACGGCAGATGTTCTTAATTTGTTCTCGTGCAAATTAAGCTGAGTCGGGGGCCCGAGTCGAGCCATCAGAGTCAGAGAACTCAGGTGCCGTAGCGCGCAAGAAACGTGTCGACCGCGCCATCGACCACCCGGTCGATATCAGTATCCGACACCTCGGAAATGACGCCAAACATCAGGCGTGGCCATATGTCCGCCTTGCACAGCTCGCCGAACTGGTCTGTCGCCAGGGTCACATCGTCGATGTGCAATTCGCCCCGCTCGATCGCCGTGCGGAAATATTCGCCCATCTCGGTGCGCATCCGCTGCGGACCGGACTGGTAAAACGCGCGCCCGATCTCGGGAAAGCGGTCGGATTCAGCCACGCAGATGCGAAACACCTGCTGGCCGAACTTCGACGTCAGAAAGCGCAGGAAATGCCGCCCCGCCTGGCCCAGCACCTCGCGCGGGGGGCGGGTCATGTCGATATTGTCGACTGCGGCCTGGCTCTGGCGGGCGCATTCGGCATTGGCCACTTCCATGAACAGCAACCGCTTGTCGGGGAAATAGCTGTACAGCGTCGCCTTGCTGACCTCGGCCACCTTGGCGATATCGTCCACGCTCGCACCCTCGAATCCGTCGGCCATGAACACGCGTCGCGCGCCCTCTAGCACCTGATCGAATTTCCGGCCCTTGCGGACCATGGGTGTGGCGTCGTTCATGCCTGCTCCTGCACAACAGATTGGCAATATAAACCGTTCCGTTCAGTTTCGACAGGAAAAAGACGGAACAGACTTGTTTGCATCTGTGCATGCACCATCCTATTTAGAACTATTCTAAATTCGTAGGAGGCACACATGCGCTTCACATTGGCCCGCAAACGGTTTCGCGACCTGTCGGAACAGGAAATCCTCGCCCTGGCCATTTCGTCGGAAGAGGACGATGCACAGATCTACCGCGGGTACGCCGACCGCCTGCGCGCGGATTATCCCGCCAGCGCCGCCGTGTTCGACGGCATGGCCGCCGAAGAGGATGGGCACCGCCAGCGCCTGATCGACCTGCACAGCGACCGGTTCGGCGACGTGATTCCGCTGATCCGGCGCGAACACGTGTCGGGCTTCTATTCCCGCCGCCCCGTCTGGCTGGTGGAAAACCTCGGTCTTGACCGCATCCGGTCCGAAGCCGAAGCGATGGAGCGTGACGCCGAACGTTTCTATACCGCGGCCGCTGCCCGCACAACGGACGCCGCCACCCGCAAGCTGCTGGGCGATCTGGCCGCAGCCGAAGCCGGGCACGAAACCCGGGCCGCGACCCTTGCTGACCAGCACCTGACGGACAGAGACCGCGAAGGCGAGGACGACACCGCCAAGCGGCAGTTCATCCTGACTTGGGTGCAGCCGGGGTTGGCGGGGCTGATGGACGGCTCTGTCTCGACCCTCGCGCCCATCTTTGCCGTGGCCTTTGCCACCCAAGATACGTGGACCACGTTCCTCGTGGGTCTCGCGGCGTCGGTGGGTGCGGGCATCTCCATGGGCTTTACCGAGGCCGCGTCGGACGATGGCGAATTGTCGGGGCGCGGCTCGCCGATCAAGCGGGGCTTTGCTTCGGGCATCATGACGACCGTGGGCGGTCTGGGCCACGCCCTGCCCTACCTGATCCCGGATTTCTATACGGCAACGGTCACGGCCATCCTCGTGGTGTTTGTCGAATTGTGGGCCATCGCGTGGATCCAGAACAAGTATATGGACACCCCGTTCTGGCGCGCCACGCTGCAGGTCGTTGTGGGCGGCGCGCTCGTCTTTGCCGCAGGGGTCCTGATCGGCAGTGGATAGACGGCGCGGCCCCGGTCGGATAAGCCGGGGCCATGCTGCCGATCCTGCTGAAAACCCTACCCTTCTTTGCCGTGATCGGCCTTGGCTATATCGCCGGGCGCACCCGTTTCTTCGGCCCTGAAGCGACCGCGCACCTTACGAAATTCGTCTTCTACTTCGCGCTGTCGGCGATGATCTTCCGGTTTACAGCAACCTTGGACATCGCCCGGATCTGGGACCCGCAACTGGCGGCGGCCTACCTGACCGGCACGCTGGCAATCTACCTGATCGCCACGGTCGCTGGCCTGATCCGCAACCAAGGGATCGAAGTCACGGCAATCGAGGCACAATGCGCCGTGATCGGCAACGTTGGTTTTCTGGGTCTGCCCATGCTGGCGCTGCTGCTGGGCGAAGCGGCGGTGGGACCCATAATCCTGATCCTGTCGGTGGACCTGATCGTGTTTTCCAGCCTGATCGTGATCCTGATCACCGGCAGCCGCGACGGGCGCATGTCGCTGGGCATCCTGCGTACGATCGGCAAGGGGCTGCTGAGCAACCCGATGATCATGGCGATCTCGTCCGGGTTGATCTGGTCGGCTTTCGACTTGCCCATACCGGCCCCGGCCAATGACTTCCTGGTGCTGCTGGGGGCGGCAGCCACGCCCGGTGCGCTGTTCGCCATCGGCGCATCGCTGGCCACCAAATCGGCAGAACGACTTTCGGTCGCCGCATGGCTGACCTTTTGCAAACTGGTTCTGCACCCGGTCGCGGTCGCGCTGGCAGCACTCTTTCTCTTTCCGGTCACGGCCTTTGCCTTTGCCGTCGTTGTCGCCTGTGCCGCCATGCCTGTCGCGGGCAACGTGTATATGCTGGCGCAACATTACGGCGTGGCGCCGCACCGTGTGTCGGCCTCCATCCTGATCTCCACCGCAATCAGCGTCGTGACCCTGACGGCCGTCATCGGCTGGGTCAGCTGATCCAAGCTTCATCTCGCCAAATAAACTCCCGCCGGAGGCTCCCACGGCTTGCCGCAGCGCACACCGCCCGCTAGCGATAGGGCAACGAAAGGACACTGCACATGCAAACCATATCCGAAAATGCCTGCTTTGGTGGCGCGCAGGGGGTTTACACCCACGCCTCGACCGCCTGTGCCTGCGACATGACCTTTGGCCTGTTCCTCCCACCCGAGGCGCGCGACGGCCCGGTGCCGCTGCTTTGGTATCTGTCGGGGCTGACCTGCACCCACGAAAACGCCATGACCAAGGCGGGCGCACAGGGTTGGGCTGCCGAACAGGGCATCGCGCTGATCTTTCCCGACACGTCACCGCGTGGCGACGATGTGGCCGACGACGACGGGTATGACCTGGGCAAGGGCGCGGGGTTCTACGTGAACGCCACACAGGATCCGTGGGCTCCGCATTACCGCATGTGGGATTATGTGACCGACGAGCTGCCCGCCCTGCTGGCGCGGCACTTCCCCATTGATCTGGACCGGCAGGCGATCACCGGGCATTCCATGGGCGGGCACGGCGCGCTGACCATGGCGATGGGTCTGCCGGGGCGGTTCCGCTCGGTCTCGGCCTTTGCGCCGATTGCGCATCCCACTGCCAGCGACTGGGGTCGCAAACAGCTGGGTGCGTATCTGGGTCCGGACGAAAACACTTGGACAGCACACGATTCCACCCTGCTGATGCGGGACAAGGGGTTCGACGGGCCAATCCTGATCGACCAGGGGGCCAGCGACCAGTTCATCGATCTGCTCAAGCCCGAGGCCCTGGCCGAAGCCGCCACGGCCCGCCGCCAGCGCATGATCCACCGGATGCAGCCGGGATATGATCACAGCTATTTCTTCGTCTCGACCTTCATGGAGGATCACGTGACCTTTCATGCAGAAGCGTTGTGGGCATGAGCCCGCACGAAAAAAGAAACCGGGCATGAGCCCGCACTGGAAAAGAGACTGGGAATGACCTCGTGACCACGCTTTACGTCGACGCCGATGCCTGCCCGGTCAAGGCCGAGGCCGAGCGGGTCGCCACCCGCCACAAGGTTCCGATGAAGGTCGTGTCCAACGGCGGTCTGCGCCCGTCGCAGAACCCGCTGGTCGAAACCGTGATCGTCCCCGAAGGCCCCGACATCGCCGACATGTGGATCGCCGATCGCGCCGGGGCGGGCGACGTGGTGATCACGGGCGACATCCCGCTGGCCGCCAAATGCATCGAGGCCGGTGCGCGCGTGCTGAGACACAACGGCGAAGCCCTGACGCAGGCCAATATCGGCAACGTGCTGGCCACCCGCGACCTGATGACCGACCTGCGCGCCGCAGACCCGTTCCGCCAGGGTGGCGGCAAGGGCTTTACCAAGGCCGACAGATCGCGTTTCCTCGACGCATTGGAACGGGAACTGAGGGCAGCCAGGAAATGACGATCAAGGCCGTGGTATTCGACATCGGCAATGTGCTGATCGAATGGCAACCCGAACGGTTCTATGACGCCGTGATCGGCCGCGACCGCCGCCGCGCGATGTTCGACGCCGTGGACCTGCACGGCATGAACGAAAAGGTCGATCTGGGGCACCATTTCACCGACACGATCTATGCCACCGCCGATGCCTGTCCTGACTGGCGGGAAGAAATTCGCATGTGGCACGACCGCTGGATCGAACTGGCCACGCCCGCCATCGACCATTCGGTCCGGCTGATGAAGGCGTTGCAGGCGCGGGGTGTTCCGGTCTTTTCCCTCACCAATTTCGGCGTGCAAAGCTACGATCACGCCGCCACGTTCTACCCCTTTCTGCGCGCGTTCGACCGCGACTTCATCTCGGGGCACATGCAGGTGACCAAGCCCAGCGCCCGCATCTACGAAATGCTCGAAGCGGACAGCGGCCTTTCGGGCGACGCGCTGCTGTTCACGGACGACCGCGCCGACAATATCGACGCCGCAGGCGCACGCGGATGGCGGACACACCTGTTTGACGGCCCTCAGGGCTGGGCCGACAGGCTGGTGGCCGAAGGGCTGTTGACCGCGGATCAGGCGGCATGACCGTGCCGCTCATCTCCCTTGCCGAGGGCGAGGCGCTGCTGGATTGGCTTGACCTAACCGACGCACTGGCCGTGGGGCACAGGTTGCCCAAGGCGCAGATCGGCGACACGTTCCTCTATCGTGACCCCGACACGATGCTCAGCCGGGCCGCATGGATCGACGGGCTGGGCATGGCCGTGAAAACCGCCACCATCTTTCCCGGCAACGTCGACCTGCCCAGCATCAACGGCGGCGTGTCGCTGTACTCTGACACGGACGGCAGGCTTGACGCGATGATCGACTTCCACCTGGTGACCAAGTGGAAGACCGCGGGCGACAGCCTGCTGGCCGCGCGCCGCCTTGCGCAACCGGATGCCAAACGCATCCTGATCGTGGGCGCAGGCACCGTCGCCGCGTCCATCCGCCAGGCGTTCGGGGCGGGGTTTCCGGGTGCGACCTTCCACATCTGGAACCGGACACGCAGCCGCGCCGCGGCACTGGCCAAACGCTACCCGGACCTCACCGTCGAGGATGATCTCGAAACCGCCGTCCGGGCGGCGGATATCATCGTCGGCTGCACCATGGCGACAGACCCATGGCTGCGCGGCGACTGGCTGCGCCCCGGACAGCACGTAAACCTGATCGGCGCCTACCGCCCCGACATGCGCGAGGCGGACGATACCGCCCTGCGCCGCGCCCGCATCTATGTCGACAGCTACGACACGACCATCGGCCACATCGGAGAGATCGAGATCCCGCTAAGCGCAGGCACGATCGGGCGCAACGACCTGTTGGCCGATTACTACACACTCGACGTTTTCAACTGCGCGCCCGATGACATCACTCTGTTCAAGAACGGCGGCGGCGCGCATCTGGACCTGATGACCAGCCGCCACATCTTGACCCGGTGGGAAGCGGCGCAATGATCTGGCTGGTCGTCATCCTGTTGGGTGTGCTGGCCATTCCCGTGACCATCGAATTGATGCGCAGCCCGATGAACGAAACACGGCAGGACAAGGCCCCCGGCCAGTTCGCGCTGCTGTCACAGGGGCGCACGCATTTCGAGTGGCTGGGCCCGGAACGCGGACCTGTGGCCGTGTGCGTCCACGGTCTGACCACCCCCAGCTTTGTCTGGCGCGGCATGGCCAAGGGGCTGGCGCTGATGGGCTTCCGGGTGCTGGTCTATGACCTGTATGGCCGGGGCTATTCCGAAACCGTGATGGGGCGGCAGGACGCAGACTTCTTTCTGACGCAGCTGGATGACCTGCTGTTGAACCAGAATGTCACCGACCCGGTGACGGTGCTGGGCTATTCGATGGGCGGGGCCATCGCGACCTGCTTCACTGCGGCAAACCCTGCACGGGTCAAGCAACTGATCCTGCTGGCCCCCGCGGGGATGCAGGAACTGGCCGGGCGGCAACTGACCATGGCCCGCGATATACCGATCATCGGCGATTGGCTGTTTCTGGCGGCCTATCCCACGCTTTTGCGACGCGGTATCGCCGCCGAGGCGGGCCTGCCCGGCAGTGTCGATGGGATCACGGACCTGCAAACCGCCGAAACCGACCGGCGCGGGTATTTCCCGGCGGTGCTGTCGTCGCTGCGCGGTCTGCTGCGTCATCCGCTTGAGGAGGAACACCGCGCCATCGCCGCTGCCGGTGTGCCCACGCTGGCGGTATGGGGGACCGAGGACGACGTGATCCCGCTGGCCTGCAAGGACACGCTGGCGGACTGGAACCTGGGCGCGCGGCAATCGGTGATCGGTGGCGCGGGCCACGGTCTGACCTACACCCACACCGACGCCGTGCTGGAGGCAATCCGCGCCTCGCGCAGCTAGGCTGGAACGGCAGCGGCCAACGGCTTTTCCCGGATCGGCAGGTGTACGATGGCGCTGAAGGCACCGACCGCAACGCCGATCCACCACACAGCCTCGTAATTGCCATAGGCGTCATACATCCGCCCGCCCAGCCACACGCCGATGAATGATCCAAGCTGGTGACTGAAGAACACGATGCCGTACAGCGTGCCCATGTAGCGCAGCCCATAGATATGCGCGACAAGACCAGAGGTCAGCGGCACGGTCGCCAGCCACAGCGCCCCCATCGAGATGGAAAAGACGATCACGGTCATCGGCGTCATCGGCAGGATGATAAACAGGGTCGCAACAACGGTCCGCCCCGCATAGATGCCCGCCAGCAGGTATTTCTTGGGGAAATGCTTGCCCGCCCAACCGGCCAGCAGCGTGCCCCCGATATTGGCCAACCCGATCAGCGAGATGGACAACGCCCCCAGCGCCGATGTCGACGTGATCCCGATATTGTGCAGGACACTGCCCGGCACGATGGGGCCGCACACCTCGGTCACGAAGGCCGGCAAATGCGCCGTCATGAACGCGATCTGGTAGCCGCAGGAAAAGAAGCCCAGAAAGATGAGGGTATAGGACGGATCGCGAAACGCCTTGACCAGGATCTGGCCCATGGATTCCTCGAGCTCGGCCTTGGACGCCATGGGCTGCACCCGCATCATGGGCAGGGTCAGGACCAGCAACACGATGGCCAGGGCGAACCACAGAAACACGGACTGCCACGGCATAAAGCCAAGCATCCATTGCGCCACAGGCGCGCCGAAGATTTGCCCGGCCGACCCGGCGGCGGCCACGATGGCCAGCGACATGGACCGGTTTTCGTCGCTGCTGGCACGGCCCACCACGGCCAGGATCACGCCAAACCCGGTGCCCGCCACGCCAAACCCCACCAGCCACGCATAGGTCTGGTGTTCGAGCGGAGTCGTGGACCACGCCGACAGCACCATTCCCGCGGCATAGACCAGCGCGCCCAGAAAGATCGCCTTGCGGTCGCCGATCTTTTCCGCCAACGCGCCGAACAACGGCTGCCCGATGCCCCACGCCAGGTTCTGCAACGCGATGGCCAGCGAAAATTCGGCCCGGAGCCACCCGAACTCTTCGGCAATCGGGATCTGGAACACGCCAAAGGACGCGCGCACCGCAAAGCTGACCGTGATGATGATACAGCCCACGATCAGGACCGGGGTGAACAGCGGGGCATGTCGTTGCATCAGGGGTCTCGCCTTGTCATGTCGGGTGACATTTGCCGACCTGCGCCGCATCGTCAAATCAGGAATTAATGACGTCACATCAGTTTTGCTGAAGCGCGCGGCTTTTCACGGGCATCGGGGCGCGCTACCACGGGGATGTATGGCGGATTTGCTCACGGAATATCAGGCCCTTGTGGACAGCGGCGCGCTCAGGCCGGACGCGGCCCAACAGGCCGTCCTGCCCGAATTCGAACGCATCCGCGCAGCCTTGGCCGCCCCGGTGAAACGCGGGCTCTTTCGCAAGGCCCCCGAGGCGCCGCGCGGACTGTACCTGTGGGGCGGCGTGGGGCGCGGCAAATCCATGCTGATGGATTTCTTTGTGGAACGGATCGACGTGCCCGCACGTCGGGTGCATTTCCACGCCTTCATGCAGGAAATCCACGCCGCCATGCATGCCGCCCGCCAGCGCGGTGTCGACGATGCAATCGCCCCGGTGGCGGCGGATGTGGCCGCATCGGTCCGGCTGCTGGCCTTTGACGAGATGCAGATCACCGACATCACGGACGCCATGATCGTGGGTCGGCTGTTCGAGGCGTTGTTTGCCGCCGGGGTCGTGGTGGTCACCACGTCGAACCGGGTGCCGGATGACCTGTACAAGGACGGGCTGAACCGGCAGCTGTTCGTGCCGTTCATCGACCTGCTCAAGACACATATGGTGGTGTGGGAACTGTCCTCGCCCACCGATTACCGGCAGGACCGGCTGTCCGGCTCGCCCACGTATTTCAACCCGTTGGGCACTGACGCGCGTCGGGCAATGGACACGCTGTGGACCGAATTCGCGGGCGGCACAGATACGCCGCTGCACCTGACCGTCAACAGCCGCACCGTCACCATCCCGCAGTTCCGCAACGGGGTCGGGCGGGCGTCGTTCTTTGATCTGTGCGCCAAGCCGTTGGGTCCGGCGGACTTTCTGGCCGTGGCCGAGGCGTGCAAGGTGCTGATGATCGACGATATCCCCTGTCTCAGCCGCAGCAACTTCAACGAGGCAAAGCGTTTCGTCACCCTGATCGACGCGCTGTACGAGGGGCGGGTCAGGCTGATTTGCTCTGCCGCCGACACGCCCGAGATGCTGTATCTCGAAGGCGAAGGCACGTTCGAATTCGAACGCACGGCGTCCCGTCTGCGGGAAATGCAAAGCGCGGATTGGGCGGCAGACTAACCGCTGACGCGGCGCACCAGGGCGTCAAGCAGCTTGGGCGTATCCAACCGCCCGTTTGCTGTTTGCAACTGCGCCGGGGGCAGGAATTCGCCGCGCGCCATCGCTGTGTTCAGCAGCGCATCGATATAGGCGTCGGATTTGTGATCGGCCAGCGCCTGAACCAGCAGAACATGCAGGCGGTCACCGGGCGTGACCGGGTAGCCAAACCCGTCCAGCACATCACTTGCCAGACGCGGCAGATCCGCCTGCCCGGCCACGGGACCGCGCAGCAACTGGCTGGTTTCCTGCGACGCCAGTTCCTGCCGCAATTCCAGCAGGGACGCGGCGGCGCGCGTAACCTCGGGCTCGGCCTCGATCACGAATGCTGGCGCGGGTTCCGGCTGGGGGGCTTCGACGATGACAGGGGCAGGCGCAACCGGCACTGGCTGCTGCGCAGGCGGTTCCTGTTCCGCCGCCAGGACCAGCGGGTCCGGGCGCGGCTGCAACAGGACGAGGCCCAGGGTGACGAACAGGAAAACGACCACGACAAGCAGCACCTTGACCACCACCGTCGATCTGTCCTGCCCGCCCGTTTCGGGATGACCCTGAACCGACGCCTGATGCACGCGCCCCACCATACTGCTTCCCCCAGGACTGCCGGATATGTTCCCCATCCGGTGCCGAATACAGCAAGATATAGCGCACCTGCCGGGTTTCGGTCAACAGAGTGTGGTTACCCGCTGTCAGCCGTGGCTGCGCAGGATATGCCCCGCAAGATACAGTGATCCGCAGATCAGAATACGGGCATTGGGTGTGTGCGCGACGATATCGGCCACCGCGTGTTCCACATCCGGTGCCGTCGTGGCCTGCATCCCGACCGCCTGTGCCGCGTCGCACGTGGCCTCGGCGCTCAGCGTGTTTGCTTCGCCGGGGATGGACACCGCGGTCAGGCTGTCCGCGATCTGGCCCAGCGGTTGCAAGTAGCCCTGCACGTCCTTGGTGTTCAACATGCCACAGACCACGTGGAAAGGCCGCGGGCGCATCCGCGACAGGGTCGCCGCAATGGCACGGCCCGCCGCCGGGTTGTGCCCGCCATCCAGCAACAGTTCGGCCGTACCTGCAACCTCCAGCAGCGGCCCCCTGCGCAAGCGTTGCATCCGTGCCGGCCACTGCGCATCACGCACCGCAGCAAGGCAAGCATCGGCCCCGCACCCGAGATGACGCAAAGCAGCCAGCGCCATGCCCGCGTTCTGAATCTGGTGATCCCCCGCCAATGCAGGGCGCGGCAAATCCAGCAAGCCATTTTCGTCCTGATAGATCATGCCGTCCCGTTCGGGTGCCGCGTGCCACTGTTGCCCATAGGCCAGCAGCGGCGCGCCCAGCCTGGCGGCACGGGCTTCGATGACGTCCATCCCCTCGTCGTCCTGGGGGCCAACGACACAAGGCACGCCCCGCTTGATGATCCCTGCCTTTTCGCCCGCAATCGCGGCCAGCGTATCGCCCAGAAACGCCTCGTGATCCATGGACACCGGCGTAATTGCCGTCAGCACAGGTCGCCCGATCACATTGGTCGCATCCAGTCGGCCGCCCAGGCCCACCTCGAGCAGCGTATAATCCGCAGGCGTCCGGGCAAAGGCCAGCAGCGCGGCACAGGTCGTGATCTCGAAATAGGTGATGTCGTCGCCACCGTTGGCGGCATAGCACTCGTCCAGGATCGCCGTCAGGTCCGGTTCTGAAATCAAATCACCGGCCAGCCGAATGCGTTCGTGGAACCGGGCCAGGTGGGGCGAGGTATAGGCGTGGACGCGGTGGCCCGCCGCCTCAAGTCCCGCACGGATCATGGCCTGGGTGGACCCTTTGCCGTTGGTGCCTGCGATGTGGATTACAGGCGGCAGGCCGTTCTGCGGATTGCCCAAACGGTCCAGCAGGCGCCACACCCGGTCCAGCGTCAGGTCGATGATTTTCGGGTGCAGGGCCATCATCCGGGCAAGGATGGCGTCGGAACCGTCGGTCATTCCTTGGCTGCGTCGGTGCCTTCGGCCTCGGCCGACGTGGTGTCCGGTGCGGGCAGGTCACCTTTTATCGCGGGGGGCAGGCCCAGCAGCATCCGGGTCACGGTGATCAACTCTTCGCGCATCTCGGTCCGTTTGGTCACGCGGTCCAGCATCCCGTGATCCAGCAGATATTCGGCACGCTGGAACCCTTCGGGCAGCTTTTCGCGGATGGTCTGTTCGATCACGCGCGGCCCGGCAAAGCAGATCAGGGCATTGGGTTCGGCGATGTGGATGTCGCCCAGCATCGCGTAGCTGGCGGTTACACCGCCTGTGGTGGGGTGGGTCAGGACCACGATATAGGGCAGGCCCGCCTCTTTCAGCATCTGCACGGCAACGGTGGTGCGCGGCATCTGCATCAGGCTCAGGATCCCCTCTTGCATCCGCGCGCCGCCCGCGGCGGAAAACAGGATCAGCGGCCGCTTCAGCTTTACCGCCTCTTCGGCGGCGGCGATGATGGCGTTGCCCACGAACATGCCCATGGACCCGCCCATGAACGAAAAATCCTGCGCGGCGGCAACAATGGGCGTGCGCCCGATCTCGCCCGCGGCCACCAGCATCGCCTCGGCCTCGCCGGTGGTCTTTTGCGCGGTCTTCATCCGGTCGGGATATTTCTTTTGGTCACGAAAATGCAGCGGGTCGGCGACTGGCGCAGGCACCTCGATCTCGGCAAAGATGCCGCCGTCAAACAGCGCCTCGAACCGGTCGCGCGGCGTGATCGCCATGTGATGCCCGCAATTGGTGCAGACATTCAGGTTGTCCGACAATTCGCGGTGAAACAGCATCGTGCCGCACTCGTCACATTTGGTCCACAGATTGTCCGGCGTCTCGCGCCGCGAAAAGATCGAGTTGATCCGGGGCCGGACGTAGTTGGTGATCCAGTTCATGCGGGGGTTCCTGTTCCCTGTGCCATGGCCCAGATAATCCGGGGACGGCGCAATTGCAATCAGGCGCGGATCGCCACCCGTGCCGCCAGCCAGGCCACGAACATCCAGGCAAAGTCGACGGGCAACCACGCCGCAACCGCCGCCTCGTCACTATAACCAAAGGGCAAAAGGTACAGCGACAGGCCCGACATCTCGTCCGGCGGGCTCATCAGGACCATGGCGGTGACGTTGTTGAAAAAGTGGATGGCCATAGCCGGCCCCAGCGTGCCTGCCCGCGCTGTCAGGTCTGCCATCAGCAGCCCAAACGCGACGGCCCAAAGCGCGATTGTCGTCGCATTCGTACCCGCGCTTTCGGGAAAGTAGTGGCCGAGGCCGAACAGGGCAGCAGGCCCAACCATCCAGACCAGCGGCGTGTTGAAACGCGCGGCCAGTTGCTGTTGCAGGTAGCCGCGAAAAAACACTTCCTCCGCGCCGGACTGGATCAGGACGGCGGTCAGGGCAAAGGGCAACAGCAGCAGCCATCGTCCGAATGGCATGTTCTGTTCCATCGGTCCGCCCTCGGGGTAAGGCGGCAGCAGCCAGACCGCAGCAGTCAGCAGGACCATGGCCACCGCCACGGCCGCAAACTGGCGCACCGCCCTGTGGGGATCACCGATCAGGGTCCATGGGCGACGGCCATGCACGACAATCACCACCAGCGCGGCGGACACGGCCAGCAACCCAAGCTGGCACAGCAGAAACAGCATGGCGCCGGCGGTCTGTCCTGGCGGGTCGGTCTGGGTCAGGCGCTGCGCGGCTTCAGGGTCCATCAGGCCCAGCAGGGTGCCAAACACCATCTGGTTCAGCGCCAGAAACAGACCCGCCGCCAGCACCAGCCCCATTCCGATGCGCCAGACCTGTGGCTTGGCCCGCGCAGGCGCGACAAAGGCCGCATGGGCCGGATAATCGAACCGCCACACGCTCATGCGTCAATCGGCGGTGTCGGCGGCCCCTCGTCCTGCGGGATCTGGACATTGGCCTGTCGCAGCAGTTCGGCCGCGCCGGTCAGATGCCCGGCCACGGTTTGCAACATGCTCATCAGCACCTTGGGATCGTTTTCAAGAACCGACCGGAATTCGGTCGCCCCGATGCGCAGGAAACGCACCTTTGTCACCGCGGTCAGGTGCAACTGGCGCGGCTCATCCAGGATGATCGACAGATCTCCGATCAGCCGCCCCGGCTCGACCGAGGACACCGGGCGATCCTCGCCCGCATCGGTATCGTAACTCAGCACCGCAGACCCGGAGACGCACAGGTATGCCGCATCCGGCTTTTCATTCATGGAAAAGATGCGCTGCCCGGGGTCTGCCGTGTACCACTGCGCCGCAAAGGCAAGCAGCCGCTGGTTGCGCCCGTCCAGACCGGCAAACAGGTCCGTGCGCGCAATGACCCGCAGTTTGCGGTTCAGGTCATCGCCCTCTTCCTCGTCCTCTTCTTGGATCTGCACCCCGTCGATCCGGCCATCCTTGATCTCGACAAACAGGTCGTAGTTGTCGGGGTCGTTGAAGCTTTCCTCAAGAAAGATCAGCGTTGCGTCCGGCATCAGGTCGGCCAGCGCCGTGCGCGTCTTGTCCCGCAGTTCCGAACTGTGGCTGGCCAGCGCCCGGTCCAGCACCATGATGTCCGGGCGCTTGATCCCGGCCCGCGAAAACGCCACGCGTTCGTGAAAGATCGTCGGCAGGTTGGTGCCGCCAATGCCCGTCGAAATGTCAAAGATCGTTTCGGCCACGTAGCGGCGCAAACCCGCCTCGACGATCAGTTCGGCGACCAGATCCTCGATCACTTCGGCCTTGGCACCCGCCACCATAGACACCCGCCCATACAGCGCATTTTCCAGAATCGTCAGGCGGGGCAGGTAGTTTTCGGGTGCGACGGGGATGAACATGTTCTTGGACTGCTCGCGCAGCGCGGCCCCGTTGGTTTTGCGGATCTGCACGATTTCCTGCTTGAAGCTTTCGGGAAAGGCCGGGCCGATCTGTTCGGCGGTAAAGGCAAAGGGCACCGTCAGCAGCAGGGCGAATTCATCATCGGTCAGGGCCACGTCGCCCTTTTCACGGCGGCGCTGCGCAATGTCGACAAGGCGTTCATACAATTCTTCGTCGATGTTCAGCGCGGTGAACAGCGGGTGGTTCGTGCCGTCATTGCCAAAGGTCTGGTGCAGCGTTTCGATCAGGGTCTGCGAGATGGCGATGCCCTGTTCGGCCACACCATGTTCAAAGACCAGATTGATGAACCGGCTGTCGGACGCCAGCCCCTGCTGGCTGATGTCGCGCAGGGGCGAGGCAAAAAGCAGGTTGCCGCCCAGCGGCACAGCCGGGTTGAACTCGTCCGGGTCGAACCGGTGGACAAGGTCCAGAACCTCGTTGTCGCGCAGGCATTCCTCGACCTTGGGGCGCAGCTTGACGATATCTTCGGCCAGTTCCGGGTTCTTCCGGGGGTCGATCCGGCTGTTCAGCATACGGCGGAACATGAACTCGTCGATGCCCATGGCCTGGACCAGATCGAACCACCACTTGTGTATGTCATCCTCGGATGTCAGGCCCGCCAGTTCCGGGTCCAGCCAATCGGCATCCACCCGGTCGGCACTGTTGCCGGATCGCGCGGCCTCGGTTGCGTAGCGGTCCCGGCCGCCGGGGTTCCAGGGCACCGATTTCGGGCTGGTCATGAGCGGCATCATCAGGTTGCTGCCCAGCGTGCCGTCGAACAGATAGGGGCGCGAATGGGCAAATCCGATCCGGGCAGAAATCACCGCCTGATGCAGCTGACCCAGGTCGTGGCCGGCCACGGTGACGGACCCGCGTGCCGGCAACACCTCGCGCGTCAGAAGCTCGGCAAACGCCGTGCGCTCGGACTGGTTCTTGGCCTGGATCGCAACACGGGCCCCGGGTGGAATTGTCAGCGAGATCTGTTCCAGCACCGCATTGTTGTCCGCATTCCGCACGGTGACATTGTCCAGCTCGATTTCTCCCAACAAATGCGGAACACTCTCGGGCTCACCCCGAAACAGGTCTTCGTCGATCATGTCGCGCGGTGCGAACCGTTCTGTCACAACCTCCCAGCGCAGGGCCATGTCCTGCGTCTGGTTGTAATACATCAGCAGCTCTTTCCACGGGCTGGACAGATCCTTGTAGGCGGCCAGGGCCGCGACCAGCGCGCCCACGGTGATATCACCCCGGATCGCCAGATAGCCCCCCACCGAATAGAAAAAGAACGGCGTCAACTGCGTGATGAAGTTGTTGAGAAACTTCATGAAGAATTTCTTCTGGTAGATCCGGAAACGCAGGTCGAACACCCGGCTCAGCCGGTCGGTGAACTGGGCAAGACGAAAGCGCAGACCCCCATTGGTGCGCAGGTCGGAAATGCCCGCCGCCGTCTCGCCGATCTCGGACGAAAAGGCGCGGATTTCCTTGATCCGGTCCTTGTTCAGCAGGTTGATCTGGCGTTGCAGCATCGGGATCAGCCACGCCTGCAACGGGATAAGTGCGATGCCCGCCAGCCCGAACCAGAACGATTGCAGGAACAGGAACACCACGATGATCAGCATCTGACCTGCCTGGAACACCGGCTGGGCCACCATATCGCCCATCAACCCGCCCATCGGCTCGGCCTCGGACGTGACCATGCTGACCAGTTCACCCTGGCTGGTGGATCGGAAATAACTGCGGGGAAAGCGCATCATGCGGGCCAGCAACTGATACCGGAAGCGGCGCAGCATCCGTTCGGCCGTGACACCCTTCATCGTGTTCAGTCGCATCTTGAGCAGTCCGTGCGCCAGCACCGCTGCAAGATAGCCGAAACACAGGGCCATCAGGAACTGGATCTGGGTCAGCTCGACCCCCAGCACCGACACGACGGACGTCGATGACCCGATGGCATCGTTGATGATCCGCTTGGGCAGTTCCAGCGTGGCATAAAGAAAGGGAAACGTGACAACCGTCAGCGCCAGCAACATCAGCTGATCGCGTTTCGAATGCTTCCAGATGAAAGCGAAAAGACTGGAATCCATCGCGTGCCCCAATTGGCGCGGGCCACCGGTGACACTGCGAATTGGTCAACCGTCCCGCGCCGCTTCGCAAACCTAGGTCCCGGCCTGCGGCATTACAACCGCCACCATGCTTGCAGGGGTGCACACCAATGGCTATTCCAATGCGCAACGCTTTCAGGGAGAGACACCAGATGCTCAAAGGCAAGTTCGACAAGTCCAAACTGCCCAGCCGCCACGTGACCGAAGGGCCCGAACGCGCGCCGCACCGGTCCTATTACTACGCCATGGGCATGACCGAGGAAGAAATCCACCAGCCCCTGATCGGCGTCGCCACCTGCTGGAACGAGGCCGCGCCGTGCAACATCGCCCTGAACCGTCAGGCGCAAGCGGTCAAGATGGGGGTCAAATCGTCATTCGGCACGCCGCGCGAATTTACCACCATCACCGTGACCGACGGCATCGCCATGGGGCACGAGGGGATGCGCAGCAGCCTCGCCAGCCGCGAGGCCATCGCCGACACGGTCGAACTGACGATGCGCGGGCATTGCTATGATGCCATCGTGGGGCTCGCGGGCTGCGACAAGTCGCTGCCCGGCATGATGATGGCAATGATCCGTCTGAACGTGCCGTCGGTGTTCCTCTATGGCGGGTCGATCCTGCCCGGGCGCGTCGCCGCCGGGGCAAAGGTGCCAGCCGAATACCAGGACCGCGACCTGACCGTGCAGGACATGTTCGAAGCGGTCGGCCACCAGCAATCCGGCACCCTGACCGAGGCTGAGCTTGACGTGCTTGAACGTGTCGCATGCCCGTCGGCCGGGGCCTGCGGCGGCCAGTTCACCGCCAACACCATGGCCTGCGTGTCCGAGGCGATCGGCCTTGCGCTGCCCAACTCTTCGGGCGCACCCGCCCCCTACCAAAGCCGCGACCAGTATGCCGAAGCCTCCGGCGCGGCGGTCATGAACCTGATCGAAAAGAACATCCGCGCCCGCGACGTCTGCACCCGGCAGGCGTTCGAAAACGCCGCGCGCGTCGTGGCCTGCACCGGCGGGTCCACCAACGCGGGCCTGCACCTGCCTGCCATGGCGCACGAGGCGGGGATCGACTTTTTCCTGCAGGACGTGTGCGAGATTTTCCGCGACACCCCCTATTTCGTAGACCTGAAACCGGGCGGCCAATTCGTGGCCAAGGATCTGTACGAGGTCGGCGGGGTCTATGTGGTGATGAAGGAACTGCGCAAGGCGGGCCTGCTGCACGAGGATTGCATGACCGCCACCGGCTATTCCATCGGCGAGGAGCTGGACAAGATCAGCCTTGAAGCCGACGGCACGGTCATCCACCCGGTCGAAACCCCGATCACCAAAACCGGCGGCGTCGTGGGCCTCAAGGGCAATCTGGCCCCCGAAGGTGCCATCGTGAAGGTCGCGGGCATGGAAGCACAACACCAGCGCTTTGTCGGTCCGGCCCGCGTGTTCGAATGCGAACAGGATGCGTTCGAGGCGGTGCAAAACCGCGCCTATGAAGAAGGCGAAGTGATCGTCATCCGCAACGAAGGCCCCGCAGGCGGCCCCGGCATGCGCGAAATGCTGGCGACCACCGCCGCCCTGTCGGGGCAAGGCATGGGCAAGAAGGTGGCGCTGATCACCGATGGTCGCTTTTCCGGTGCCACGCGCGGCTTCTGCGTGGGCCATGTCGGCCCAGAGGCGTATCACGGCGGCCCAATCGCCCTGTTGAAAGACGGTGACATCATCACGCTGGACGCGATCAACGGCGAGCTGAGCGTCGATCTGACGGATGAGGAACTGGCAGACCGCAAGGCTGCATGGCCGGGTCCCCGCGAAACCATCTATGCCAGCGGCGCTTTGTGGAAATACGCACAGCTTGTGGGCGAGACCTACAAGGGGGCCGTAACGCATCCGGGTGCCAAGGCGGAACGCCATGAATACATGGACCTGTAAGGGTCTGGCGCTGGGCCTTGCCGGACTGGTGGCGCTTGGCGGATGTGACGAGGCACTGCTGACGACCTCCGGCGCTACGCCGCAAGAGGTGCGCATGGTCGACCTTGGGTCGGGGGCTGTCACGCTGGTGGCGCCCTCGGGATTTTGCGTCGATCCACGCAGCACGCGGGCGCGTTTTGCGCTGATGGCGCGCTGCGACACGCTGGGCATCGACGGGTTCTTTGATGCGCCTCTGGCGCTGATCACCGCAACCGCCGTCAACGCGCGCAGTGACGGGCCGATCACCACTGACGATCTGGGCGCAGGGTCCGAAGCGGTGCTGAACCGCATCGAACAGGACGGGATCACCGTGCTTCAGGTGCAGGGCACGCCGCCGAAACCATCGCTGCGCGGCACCTACTGGCGGGCGGCATCGCGCGTGGGCACGCAGATCGTCGGCCTGACGCTATACCAGTCCAACGACGCCCCCGCGATCGGCAACCGCGCCGCGCAACTGCTGATCCAGACGCTGGAACGCACCCGGGCGCAGTCGGGCGCACCGCCCCCCGCAGACAATTCTGCAACGACGACAAGAAATCGCCGGGGCGTTCCCCTTTTCAGCGGTTTATTTGAATGACACCTTTGGCATAGATAAGGGGCCCAACCAAACATGGGGGCCGATCAGGGCACATGGCAGGCAAAAGCTTGAGCTTCATCGACAAGATCGCGCATCGCCGAAACATGCGCCGTTGGGCACGTGCAGCCCGCAGTGCGGGGGGCGAGGCGCTGGACGCACTGCGCGCCAAACGTGGTGCCGCCCGCATGTTGCGCACGCATCTCGACCGTCTGATCCACGTTGCCGACGAACGGCTGGCCCTGCCTGCCGTCGGCTCGACCAGTTTTCCCAGGCCGCACAACGCCGATTGGGCATGGCGACCCGAACTGTGGCGCGGCCCATTGCCGAAACCGGGCATGTCGTCCGTTGAAACCCGGTCGATGCTGGGGGACGAGGTCACCCTGTTCCACGACTGCATGCTCAGTGAATTGACCCTGCGCCAGATCCGCAACCTGCGGGAAGAGGACCTGGCCCCCTACGGTGTGCGCATGGACGTCTTCAAGTTCGACGGCTCGTTCCTGTCGCTGGTGATCGACCTGCCGCCCGAGGCGGTGCAAGGCCTGAAAAAGACGCATCTTCTGGGCATGAACTGCATCGTCGAAATGGAAAAACCCATCGAGATCTTTGGCCGCCTGAACGTGCGCCACGGTCCCAACACCGAACAGATCGTGCGTGAACTGCCCCTGAACGAACAGGACGTGACGGTTGAATTCGACCTGGCCTATTCCAAGCTGAACGAAAAGCGGGTGGACAGCGCGTGGATCGACCTGATCTTCGAAGGGCCGGAAATGAACCAGGTGACGCTGCGCGACCTGACCTTTTCGCGCCGCGCCCGCGCCGCCCTGTGACAGGAGAGACAGCATGACGACCCTGACACTCACCCCCACCAGGATGCGCCACGGCATCTGGCAAGGCATCATTCAGCAATCCGGGTCCGGCGTGCCGCAAGTCGACGTGCGCCATCTGGGCAACGAGGTGCCGGATGTGCAGCTTGTCGAAGGTGACGGCGAATGGATGCTACAGGTGCCCATCCCCGCCGACGCGATTGCCGATGGCGTGCAGGTCTTTGTCATCACCGACAGGACGGATGGCGAAAAGCTGGGTCATTTCACCCTGATTGCGGGCGAGGCCCTGGGCGACGACATCCGGGTCGAGGTGGAATTGCTGCGGGCCGAACTGGACATGCTCAAACGCGCGTTCCGCCGCCATTGCGTCGAAACAACCTAGGGCTTGAACCCGCGCAGGACTGACCGGGTGGCCTCGACCAGCGGATCATGGGTATCGCTCAAGATCTGGATGCGGTCGAACCGGTCGGGGTCCGACGCCACAGCATCGCGCAGGGCCGAACCAAATACCATGCGCAACTCCGTCCCGATGTTGAACTTGCAGATGTTGGATCCACGCGACAGCGCCCGCCGCTGATCCAGCGGCACGCCCGACCCGCCATGCACGACCAACGGCACGTCCGTCACCGCCTCGATCGCGCGGATCCGTTCCACATCCAGGCCGGCCCCGGACTGTTCCTGCAAATGCACATTGCCCACCGACACCGCCATCGCATCGACCCCGGTGTCGCGTGCAAACTGCGCGGCCTCGTCGGGATCCGTGCCATCCGACGTCTCGCCGCCCGCATAGCCGACAAACCCGATCTCGCCCTCGCAGGACGCGCCCGCCGCATGGGCCATGGCGGCAATCGCTGTTGTTTCGTCGATGTTCTGCGTGAGCGGCTTGCGCGACCCGTCGAACATCACAGACGTGAAACCACAGTCAATCGCCGCGCGACACTCATCCACAGTATAGCCGTGGTCCAGATGCGCAACGACAGGCACGCCTGCGCCTTCGGCCAGATGCCGGAACATCGCCGCCAGCACCGGCAGCGGCGTATGCGCCCGGCACGACGGCCCGGCCTGCAGGATCACCGGCACGCCCTCGGCCTCGGCGGCGGCCACATAGGCGCGCATATCCTCCCACCCCAGCGTCACCAGCCCCGCCACCGCATAGCCGTCCCGCAAGGCGGGTTGCAGAACCTGTGCCAGCGTGGCCAATGTCATTTGAACTTGGCCACCATGTCCATGATGCCGGGGATGGTATGCAGTTGCTCGGCATGGGTGGGCTGGAAATACTGCTTCAGCGACCGCTGCGACAGCCCGCCCAGAATGGTGAAATAGTACATCTCATAGCCCGGCAACACCGCACAGGGATGATACCCCTTGTCGATGCAGATCGTGGAGCCATCGACGATGTGATAGGCATCCCCCGGTTCATTATCCACGCGCTGAAGCATCTGAAGGCCCGAACCATAGTTGGGCTTGAAGCGGAAATTATAGGTCTCGTCATGGCGCGTCTCGTCCGGCAGTCTGTCGGTATCATGCTTGTGGCTGGGAAAGCCGGACCAGCCGCCGGCGCCTACGGTGAACAGCTCGGACACCAGCAACCGGCCCACCTTGTCGTGATGCTCGGCGCCCAGGATATGCTTGATCTTGCGATGGGTCTTGGTGTCGTCGGACCCGTACTGCACCAGATCATGCTGACGCACGTCAAAGGGTTCCAGCACCTTGTCGTATTTGGCCCCGGCAACAAACGTCTCGGTTGCATCGGACAGACAGGTCAGGCGGACCGTGGCACCCACGGGAACATAGACGCCCTGCGGCTCGCCATCCCACACGTCCTCACCCCGGCCCCCCAGTTCATCGAAAACGGCCCCTTCGACATCCACATGCACCGTGCCGGTGGCGGGCACCACGCAGGTCTCGTAGCCGGGGACGGCGTATTCGAACACCTCGCCCTTCTTCAGCTTGACGATGTTGAAATAGGTCAGCGGGACCAGATCGTGATCTGCGTCCACGATGGCCTTGTTCCGGTTGTCATAGGGGGCGATGTGCATGGGTCAGTCCTCCGCTGCGGTCGGTCCGGGATGGTCGGTCAGAAAGGTGTCCAGCACCTCCCAGTCGGGCATGGCAGGGGCGCAGCCGGGTTGGCTGACCACGATGGACGCACAGGCTGACCCGTTCAAAAGCGCGCGGCGCAGGTCATGGCCCTGCGCGATGCTGGCAAGCAGACCGGCGATGAAACTGTCACCCGCACCGTTGGGTTTCACGGCCTCCACCGGGTAGATGCCGGTGCGGATTTCCTGCCCTTCGGCAAAGGTGATCGCACCCTTTTCGCCCATCTTGTAGATAACGATGCGGCCCGGTGCAGCGGCCAGTTCGCGCGCCTTGTCCAGACCCTTGTCGATGCCCCCGGCCATGAACCCGAATTCTTCGTCGTTGCCGACGATCATATCACTCATCTCGCCCGCGCGGCTCAGCACCTCGGCGGCAACTTGCGGCGAGGGCCAGCTGTAAGGACGATAATCGATGTCGAAAATCACCGGCAGGCCCGCAGCGCGCGCGTTTTCGAACGCACGGAACGTGGCCCCGCGCGATGGTTCGGCGGCAAATACCGTGCCTGCGCTGACGGCGGCTGTGAAATCTCCATACGTCACCGCATCTACATCGGCTTCCGTCACCTCGAAATCCGCGGCACCATTGCGGTAGATGACGTTCTGGAAATCCTCGATACAGCTTTCGTAAACGGCCAGCGAGGTGCGCGCCTCGCCGCCCACCGCCCGGACAAAGCGTGTGTCGACCCCGTAATGCCGCAACCGGTTCACACAGAACCGGCCCACCGCATCATCGCTGACACTTGTGACCAGCGCCGCGGTGCTGCCCAGCTTGACCAGCCCCGCACAGGTATTGGCCGATGACCCGCCAAGGTCCGCCTGAAACATGTCGGCATGTTCGCTCTTGGTGCCGACGGGGGCAGCGAACATATCCATCCCCGCGCGACCAAAGACGACAAAGCGGTTGCCCTTGATCCCGTCCAGAAGTGCCGACATCACACGCCCCGCCGTTGCTTGGGCCGGGTGCTTTCCCAGTCTTCATGCGCCGCGCGCACCTTTTCGCTGTCGGTGATATGCGGCGTGCCGACCTCCCACCAGGCGTGGCCCTGCGCGGTCCAGCCCTCATGTGCGTCTACGTCCATCACGATGACGCAGGTGGTGTCAGCATCCTTGGCCCGCTTGAACGCGTCGGCCAATTCGGCGGGGTTCGCCACTTTTTCCGCTTGTGCCCCCATGGCCGCGGCATGAGCCACGAAATCCACGCCAAACGGCGCGGGCACGGTCGGGCAATCGGCAATCAGGTTGTTGAAGCTTTCGTTGCCGGTGTTGTTCTGCAGCTTGTTGATGACGGCAAAGCCACCATTGTCGAGCACCAGAATAATCAGCTTTTTCCGGCTCAGGACCGATGAATAGATGTCCGAGTTGAGCATCAGGTACGACCCATCGCCACAGAAGGTGATCACGTCCTTGTCCGGCTCTTGTTGTTCCTGCGCAATGCGCGCGCCCCATGCGCCCGAAATCTCGTACCCCATGCAGGAAAAGCCGAATTCCACATCCACGGTGCCGATATCCAGCGTACGCCAGTTGGCCGTCACCTCGGCGGGCAGACCGCCCGCGGCGGCCACAACCCGGTCGCGCGGGTCGCACAGGTCATTCACCACGCCGATGGCCTGCGCATAGGAATTCGGGCGGTTTCCTTGCGCCACGTTGTCGGCGACATAGGCATCCCACGCCTTGCGCTCAGCTTTGGCGAACTCGACCCAACCGGACGGTGCCGTATAGCTCAACCCCACGCCCAACGCTTCAAGCCCCAGCTTGGCATCGCCCACAATGGGCAACGACATATGCTTGCCCGCATCATGCCGCCCGGCATTCAGCGCGATGAACTTGGCGTCCGGGGCAAAGGCGGTCCACGACCCGGTGGTGAAATCCTGCAACCGCGTACCCACGGCCAGGATCACGTCGGCCTTTTCCGCGATGGCATTTGCGCTGTCCGATCCGGTCACGCCGATGGGGCCGATATTCAGCGGATGGGTCGCCACCATGTTGGCCCGGCCCGCGATGGTCTCGACCACAGGGATCTGGTGCGCTTCGGCAAAGGCGGTCAGTTCCGGCACCGCCCCGCTGTACTGCACGCCGCCCCCCGCGATGATCATCGGCCGCTCGGCCCTTTTCAGCTGGGCGATGGCATCCGCGACCTCCGCAGCATCCGGCATCTGGCGGCGGATGCGATGGGACCTGGGTTCAAAAAACGATACAGGGTAATCATAGGTCCAGCCCTGCACATCCTGTGGCAGCCCCAGGAACACCGGCCCACAGTCCGCCGGATCCAGCATCGTGGCCAGTGCCGCAGGCAGTGACTGGATCACCTGCGCGGGATGGGTGATGCGATCCCAGTACCGCGAGACGGCCTTGAACGCGTCGTTCACGCCCAGCGTCGGATCACCGAAATGTTCGAGCTGCTGCAATACCGGGTCCGGCAACCGGGTCAGGAAGGTGTCGCCACACAGCATCATCATCGGCAGCCGGTTGGCATGGGCCAAGGCCGAGGCGGTCAACAGGTTCGCCGTGCCCGGCCCCGCGCTGGCCGTGCAGAACATGAAGCGTCGGCGCAGCCACGCCTTGGCGTACCCGGCGGCCGCAAAGCCCATGCTTTGTTCATTCTGGCCGCGATACAGCGGCAACTCTTCCTGCATGGGGTACAGCGCCTCGCCCAGACAGGTCACGTTGCCATGCCCGAATATTCCAAAGCCGCCGCCGCAAACGCGCAGACTTTGTCCATCCACCTCGATATACTGGTTGGCCAGCCACCGGATGATGGCCTGCGCCGTGGTCAGGCGGATGGTATCGGGGGCGTCTGTCATGGCGGCGATCCTTGTGGGAAAATCCGGTCCGGGCACGAGTTGTCGCTTGCGGGCTTTCGATTCTCACGATACGAATTTTGCAACCGGTTGCAAACCGTATTTCAAAATTGGAGAAGACCGGTGAAGCGGATCGGGATCGGCATCGTGGGGGGCGGCTACATGGGCAAGGCCCACGCAGTCGCCGTGTCGGCCGTGGGGGCGGTGTTCAACACCGATCTTCGGCCTGCGCTTGAAATGGTCTGCGCGTCCTCTCCCGCCAGCGCCGAACGGTATCGTACGGAATTCGGATTCAACCGCGCCACCGACGACTGGCGCACGCTGGTCAATGACCCACAGGTCGAGGCGGTCGTGATCGCAACACCCCAAGCCCTGCACCGCGACATCGCCGTGGCGGCACTGGCCCTGGGCAAACCCGTGCTGTGCGAAAAGCCACTGGGCGCATCATTGGAAGACGGGGCCGCCATGGTCGAGGCCGCCGAACAGGCGGGCGTCGCCAACATGGTCGGCTTCAACTATATTCGCACCCCGGCCAGTCAGTTCGCGCGCCAGCTGATCAGCGACGGCACTATCGGCGACATCACATGGTTCCGCGCCGAACATACCGAAGATTTCCTTGCCGACCCCGACAGCCCCGCCACCTGGCGCACCGACGGCATCGCAAACGGCACCATGGGCGACCTGTCCCCCCACATCCTGAACGCGGCCCTGGCCCTGATGGGACCGATCGACCGCGTCATGGCCGAGGTGGAAACCGTCCACCACACCCGCCCAGGCGGCGCGGTGACCAACGATGACCACGCCCAGATCATGTGCCGGTTCGCAAACGGGGCCATGGGCCACCTGTATGCCAGCCGCATCGCGACGGGGCGCAAGATGGGATATGCCTACGAAGTGCACGGGACACGCGGCGCGATCCGTTTCGACCAGGAGGATCAGAACGCCATATGGCTCTACGAGGCCACAGGCCCCGAGGCCACGCGCGGCTTTACCAAGATCCTGACCGGCCCCGCGCACCCCGACTATGAACCGTTCTGCCAGGGGCCGGGGCACGGCACCGGATACCAGGACCAGATCATCATCGAAGCAAGGGATTTCCTGCAAGCCATTGCCACCGGAAAACCCGTCTGGCCCACGTTCAAGGACGGGCATACGGTCAACCGCATCGTCGCCGCTGTCCATGCATCCTCGGACAGCCAAAGCTGGCAAGACATCGCAAACTTCTGAACACCGAAAGGCCCCCGCCCATGACCATTCGCATCGGCAATGCGCCCTGTTCCTGGGGCGTGGAATTCGCAGGCGACCCCCGCAATCCCGACTGGCAGACCGTGCTGCGCGAATGCGCCGAGGCGGGGTACAAGGGGATCGAACTGGGGCCCGTGGGCTTCATGCCCGAAGACCCGGCGGTGCTGTCCGACGCGCTGGCGCAACACGATCTGGACCTGATCGGCGGCGTGGTGTTTCGCGCCTTTCACGACCCCGCACAATGGGATGACGTGCTGGACGGCACGCACCGCACGGCCAAGGCGCTCAAGGCGCATGGCGCGCAGCACCTTGTGCTGATCGACAGCATCTCGGAACGGCGTGCGCCCACGGCCGGACGGGCCGCCGAAGCCGAACAGATGGACAGCGCCGAATGGTCCGCCTTTCGTGATCGTCTGGCCACGGCCGCGCGGATCGGGGCCGAAGAATACGGGCTGACCGTGGGCATGCACGCCCACGCCGCCGGCTTCATGGATTTCGAACCGGAGCTCGAACGCCTGCTGGACGAGGTGGACGAAAGCATCCTGAAAATCTGTTTCGACACCGGGCACCACAGCTATGCCGGGTTCGATCCCGTAGCCTTCATGCGCAAGCATATCGGGCGCATCAGCTACATGCATTTCAAGGACATCGACCCCACCGTCAAAGCCGACGTGATCACCAACCGAACAGGGTTCTATGATGCCTGCGGGCAGGGCATATTCTGCAATCTGGGGATGGGCGACGTGGACTTTCCGACCGTGCGCCAGATCCTGCTGGATCACGGGTTCGAAGGGTGGTGCACCGTCGAACAGGACTGCGACCCGACGCTGGATGTGTCCCCCATGGACGACGCCCGCGCCAACCGCGAATACCTTCAATCCATCGGGTTCTAAGGAGACTGGACATGGCCAAACTGCAATGGGGCATGATCGGCGGCGGTGAAGGCAGCCAGATCGGACCGGCGCACCGTCTGGGCGCGGGGCTTGACGGGCTGTTCGAATTCACCGCAGGCGCGCTGGACCACCGCCCCGACGAAGGGCGCGATTATGGCCGCCGTCTGGGGCTGGGCGACCGCGCCTATGGCAACTGGCAAGAGATGCTGGAACGCGAACAGGGCCGCGACGACCGCATCGATCTGGTCACCGTCGCCACCCCCAACGCCACCCATTTCGAAATCACCAAGGCCTTTCTTGAGGGCGGCTTTCACGTGCTGTGCGAAAAGCCCATGACCATGACGGTCGAAGAGGGGCAGGAAATCGTCGAAATCGCCGCCAAGACCGGGCAGATTTGCGCGGTGAACTATGGCTATTCCGGCTATTCGCTGGTGCGGCACATGCGGGCCATGGTGGCACGCGGTGACATCGGCAAGGTGCGGCTGGTGGTGGCCGAATTCGCCCATGGCCACCACGCCGACGCAACGGACGCCGACAACCCGCGCGTGCGCTGGCGCTATGATCCCGCACAGGCGGGCGTGTCGGCGCAGTTCGCCGATTGCGGCATCCACGCGATGCACATGGCATCGTTTGTCACGGGGCAAGAGGTCGAAAAGCTTTCGGCCGACACCGTGTCCTGCATCGACGTGCGCACGCTGGAAGATGACGCAATGGTCAACTTCCGCATGGACGGCGGGGCGGTCGGGCGGCTCTGGACCTCGTCCGTGGCCATCGGGCGGCAGCATGGACTGACCCTTCAGGTCTTTGGCGAAACCGGCGGTCTGCGCTGGTCGCAGGAACAGCCCAACCAGCTGTATTACATGCCGCTGGGCAAACGGCTGCAAGTGATCGAACGGGGCGAGGCCGATCTGTCGCCCGAGGCCGACCGCACCACACGCGTCACAATAGGCCACGCCGAAGGGATGCCGCTGGCCTTTGCCAACATCTACACCGATCTGGCCGAAGCGATCCGTGCCCGGAAAGACGGCCGGTTGATGGACCCGGCCGCGAACCTGTATCCCCGGGCCGAGGACGGTCTGCGGTCGATGGCCGCCGTGTTCGCCGTGGCGGAAAGCGGCAAGGCCGACGGCACGTGGGTCGACGCCCGCCCGCCCATGTTCCGTTAAGGTGGGGTTGGGGCGGGCTTTGGCCCGCCACCTGACCGCGCATCCGTCGAAATCCGAACGGATCCCTGATCCGCCTATGACGCCCATTGAAATCACGTGGGTCAGATCGTGTCCCACGGTGGAAGACCCCTAGCGCAAGGTTCCCCGCTCGACCACCTCACAGGCAAAGACCCGTGCCTCGGGCACCCGGCCGGGATCCTCCAGCATCGCCACGATCAATTCCACCGACGCGTCCACGATCGCTCCGATGGGTTGGCGGATCGTGGTCAGGTCGATGTTCTGCCAGCCCGCCATCTCCATGTCATTCAGGCCGATGATGCCCACATCCTCGGGCACCCTCAGCCCCGCGTCGCGGATGGCCGACAGCGCGCCGATGGACAGCACGTCATCACCGCAGAAATACGCCTCGGCCCGGTCGGATTGCAAAAGGCGCTGCATCTCGGCCCGACCCGCATCAAAGCTGTAGGCAGCGGCAAAACTGACACTGCTGCGCACCGCCGGGTGGCGCACCATCTCGCGGGAAAATCCGGCATGGCGATCCTGGGTCGAGGTGGCGCTGGCAGGCCCGCCCATGAAAGCGACACGCCTGTACCCGCGAGACACCAAGGCACGCGCCGCCATACGCCCACATGCCACGTTGTCGATGCCCACGACGTCCACTTCGGGACGGGCTGCGGACCGACCAAAGGAATGCACCACCGGCACGCCGGCATCGCGGAATGCCTTTGCAAAAGCGGGCGGCAGCGTGGACGACGCCACCACGACCCCATCCACCGAATACTGCCGCAGCATCCTGACAGAGGCATCCGGGTCGGTTTCGTCCGACAGGTTCACCAGCAACGGACGCAGGCCCCTGTCCTGCAAACCCCGTGTGAACCGGTCGAACACTTCGAGAAAGATGGGATTGTGAAAGTTGTTGGACACCAGCCCGATCAGCTTGGTTCGCCCGGTCGTCAGGGACGATGCCAGCGCGTTGGGGCTGTAGCCCAGCTCGCGCGCGGCCTCTTCGACCTTGCGCCGCATCTTTTCCGACACGCTCGCCCCGTCGGTGAAGGTGCGCGACACGGCAGAGCGTGACACACCCGCCCGGGCGGCAACCTCTTTCAGTGTGACGGCCATGGCGGGCGCTCCCTGATGGCCTTGCAGTGGGGGCAAGGCACGGTGCGGGAAACATGGCGCGCAGGCCGCGGTTTTGCAACCGGTTGCAGGCTACTCTGCCGCGATCCGCAATACGTCCGGCTTGTCCGCGACCTGCGCCCGTTGATCCGCCTGATCCGCAGGCTTGCGGCGACGATGGATCAGGGCAAAGACCGGCGGCGTGAAGTAGAACGACACCACGGTGGAAAACAACACGCCCCCCGCAATCGCAACGGCAAAGGGCGGCCAGAACGCCCCACCGGCCAGGATCAGCGGCAAGAAGCCCCCAAAGGTCGTGATGGTGGTCGACACGATGTGGCGGCTGGACCCGGTCACGACCCGTGCCATGGCATCGCGGTCCCCGGCACTGGCGTCGGGGTCCTGTTGCAAGGCGGTCAGGATGATGATGGCCGCATTGATCGACACCCCGATGGACCCGATCACCCCGATGATTGCCTGAATCCCGAACGGATACTGCATGATGGCCAGCGACAGCATCGACAGGCCCGCCGACAGCACACAGACAACCAGTGCCACCGCCGTAAGGCGGAAGGAATTGAAGGTCAGCGCGATGGTCGCAATCGTCAGCGTCACGATCAGCCCGACAGAGGCAAGCAGGTTGCCCACCGTGTTGGACCGCGCGTCGCTGTCGCCGCCCAATTCCATCGTATATCCGCCGGGCAGGGCAAAGCCGCGCGCATCCAGCGCGGCCAGCACGTCCTGCAATGCCTCTTCGGGCAACACGCCGCGCACGATAAAGGCCTGGATCGTGTTTTCGCGAATGCCGTCTGTGCGGGTGATGACGCTTTCGGCGGGCTCTACCACGGGTGTCGCCAATTCCGACAGCGGCACCGCCGGGAACGCACCGGTGGCAGACACGGCAGCCGCATTGGGCAGCAGGATCGGCATATCCGAAATCGCCTGCAAATCGCCGCGCAACCCGTCACCCATGCGCACGCGCACCGGCAACTGCTCGGTCCCTTCGACCAGCGACCCGCCGGTCAGACCGACCAGCGCAGTGTTCATCTGGGCGGCCACATCCGTCACGTCCAGCCCCAGCAGCCGCGCCTTGACCTCGTCGATCTGGAACCGCACCTGCGGGGCACCACCGTTCACGCTGGCCCGGGCCTGTGTCACCAGGTCAAGGTCCGCCATGATGGCGCGCACCTCGTCGCCCAGGGCGCGCAGTGTGGCGATGTCCTGCCCCTTGATCTTGACCTCGACCGGTGCATCGACCGGCGGACCCTGCACCAGCCCGCGCACGATGACCTGGGCGCCGGGGAACTGTGCATCGAACGTGGTCTGCAACTGGGTGACCATGCGGTCGGCATCGCCGTCCGTTCTGGTGGTCACCATCGCCTGAGCAAAGCCGGGTTCCTGAGACCGGTTGCCGACGATGTTGTAGTAGAACGCGGGGCCGGACTGGCCTACGGTCCAATACACGCTTTGCACCCCGTCATCCGCGCGGATCAGCGCATCCATCTGCGCAACCGTTTCGCGCGTCCCGCCCAGCGCGGACCCGGCGGCCATGTTGACCTCGATATAGAACTGGTTGCGCTCGACCCCCGGAAAGAACTGCGCGGTCAGGGTCGGGAAAGCCAGGAACCCCATCACCGGCAGGATCAGCGATACCGCGACGGCCCGCAGGGGATTGCGCACGGCAAGACGGATCGACCCCTCGAACAACCGACCCAGCACCGGGATGGAGATTCCACGGCTTAGAAACGACCCGCGTTCGGCCGATGGCAACACCCAGCCCGCCAGCGCGGGCGTCACCGTCAGTGCCACGACAAAGGACCACACCAGCATCAGCACCACGGCAATGGCGATGGATCCCACGAAATCGCCCGCAGGGCCGGGCAGCAGGATCATGGGGGTAAAGGCCAGAGCCGTCGTCACCGTAGATGCCAGCAGCGGCGCCGACAGGCGTTTGACCGCGTCGCGCACAGCCTCCAGCCTTTCCATCCCGCCTTGCAGGCGGCGGCGCACCTCGTCCGTCATCACGATGGCGGCGTCCACCAGCAGGCCAAGCGCGACGATCAGGCCCGTCACGGACATCTGGTGGATGGGCAGGCCGATGAAGTTCATCGTTGCCAGGGTCGCCAGCGACACCACCGGCAGGACCAGCGCCACGATGGCGGCGGCACGGATGCCCAGCGTGATGAACAGCACGGCCACCACCAGGCCCACGCCGATGGCCATGTTGGTGCCGACAGTGGACAGACGGTCCAGGGTATAGACGCTTTGATCAAACAGCAGCGTTTCCTCGATCCCCAGCGGGACACGGTCCTTTCCGGTGAACAGCTCGTCCCGGACAAAGGTCATCCACCGATCGATCTGCACGCCGTCCTGCGCCAGCACACCGACCAGAATGGCGGGCTTGCCGTTTGCGATGGCCAGTTCCGACGCCGGGCTGCGCGCACCCCGGTCGATCCGGGCAATATCGCCCAGCGACACGGTGCTGCCTGACGCATTCTCGCGCAGCACCACCTGGCGCAGGCGGTCCAGTGTCTCGATCTCTCCGGTGACGTTGAGGGTCAGGTCCACATCGCCCTGCAACCGTCCCGATTGCACCTTGCCGTCCGCCTCGGCGATGCGGGCCGAGATTTCGGCCGCCGTCAGGCCCAGTGCCGCAGCCTGTGTCGGGTCCACCTGGATCAACACTTCCTCTTCCGGGACGCCAAAGAAATCGACGGCACGGGTGGCGGGGATCGACCGCAGCCGATCCCCCAACGCCTCGGCGTGGCGCGACAGAACCGTGAGTGGCACATCTGCCTGGCCGGAAGTGACAGAGATCACGGCGGAATAAGCCGAAATCCCTTCGGCGTTGAAATCAGGGGCAAGGACGCCCGCAGGGAAGTTGCGGCGCGCATCCTCCACCGCGTCGCGGGCTTCGGACCAGACCTGCTCGATCGTGGCTTTGTCCAGGGTTTCCAGCAGTTCCACCGACACGACAGACACGCCCGACCGGGACACCGACGACACGGTGTCGATCTCTGCGATGGTGCGCAGCTCTTCCTCGATCTCGGCGGTGACCAGCGCCTCGACCCGTTGGGGATCGGCACCGGGAAACTGGGTGGTGACGGTGGCGAACAGGTTGGTGATGGTGGGATCTTCTTGGCGGCCCAGCGACAGCAGGGACGACAGGCCCGCCGATACCAGCACAAGGATGATCAGGGCGACAAGACGCGGCTGGCGAAAGGTGAGCGTTTCCATGATCCCGTTCCCCGTTACAGCGCATCGTCGACGGTGACGCGCTGGCCCACAGTGACCCGCTGCGGCCCCGCATCGATCAGCCGCGTACCTGCGGGCAAGGCCGCGCGCACATAGACCCGGTCGCTTTCGGCGTGCAGGATTTCGACCGACGCCGCGCGCACGGTGTTTTCCGGGTCCACGGCAAGGATGGTCCACTGGCCCCGCACCCCTTCCCTAAGGCTGGTGACGGGCAACCACAAACCCCTTGCCGCGACAGTTTGCGTAACGACAAGGCGCGCGGTCTGGCCAAAGGCGGGTTGCGTGTCGGTGTCGATCTCGAAAATGGCGGTGCGCGTTCGGGTCACCGGATCGATGTCGGGGCGCAGCGTGATCAGCGTGCCGGGGTATTCGCGGCCCTCCACGTCGATGGCCACGCTGCGCAACGTGGCCTCGGCCAGATCCAGTGGCACACCGATGCGCACCTGCGGCTTGCGCAATTCGACCAGTCCAAAGACCCGTTGCCCCGCCCCCAGCGTTTCGTTGCCGTCCACCAGCCGTTCGGTCACGCGGCCATCAAAGGGCGCGATGATACGGGACTTTTCGATGCGGATCGCGACATTGCGCAGCGATGCGTCGATCTCGGCAATGCGGGCCAGCAACTCGTCCTTGCGCGACATCGCCTCGTCCAGACCGGCCTGGCTGGTAAAGCCGCGTTCGGTCAGGGCCTCGCTGCGCGCGACCGTCTGTTCGGCAAATCGCAGCTGTGCCTGTGTGGCGGTGCGCGAGGCGGTAAGCCGATCCCGTTCTGCGTCCAACAGGGCCAGGTCCTGGTCGGCCAGCACCTGACCTGCTGCGACCCAGTCCCCTTCGTTCACGTGGATCGTGTCGATCCGGCCGGGCAATTCGAATGACAGCGACACGGTCTTTTGCGGCTCGACCTGCCCGATGAAGCTGCGGGTGACCCGGTAACTGTCCTGTACGATCACGGGCGAGGCCGACACCGGGATCAGGTCCGCCGCATCCGGTGTGGGTGCGGCATCGGCGCGCCGTCCCAACTCCGACGCGCCGAACTGCACCGCAAAGACGGCACCGGCCACCACGACGATTGTCAGCCCGACCCGCAAGATCAGGCGCGCACCGCGCTTGATAAGCCCAGATTCGCCGTCTTTCGTCTTGATCACCCGGTCGTCCGACATAACTGAACCTCGCAAAGTTAGCCTGCCTAACATATGTTAGTGCTTCTCACTTTGACAAGAGGTACGCGATCTGAAAGATATTGGATCAGCAAAAAAGAAGGAAAAAACAGGCACCCCATGACGGACCAGACCACCAAGACACCCCTGCGCAAGGCCGGCTACCACCACGGCGATCTGCGCGCAGGCCTGATCGAGGCGACCCGACGACTGGTCGAGGAGAACGGGCCAGACGGGTTTTCGGTGTCGGATGCCTGCGCATTGGCGGGCGTGTCCACGGCGGCACCCTACAAGCACTTCAGGAACAAGAACGAAATGCTGGTCGCCATGGTGCTGGAAGGGATGGAACGGCACCGCAACAACATGGTGGCGGCGCTCGACGGTATTCCGCCCGGCTCACCGCTGCGGGTCAAGGCCCTGGGCAAGGAATACGTCACCTTTGCCCTGACCGAACCCGGTGTGTTCCGCCTGAAATTCGGGGGATTCACCGATGGTCTGGCCGATGACCGGCTCAAGGCGGCAGGTGAACTGACATTCGAAATCGTGCTGGGCGAAGTCGCATCGTGCCTTGGCGAATCCGATATCACGCCCGAGGTGCGCCGCCGCGGCTTCATGCTGTGGAGCTTTGTGCACGGCCTTTCCTTCATCCTGGCAGATGCAGACATGACCCGTATGGGGGGCGAGGTCGATCTGGACGGCCTGCTGGAAGATATCGCAAAACGGGTGCTGGCCGACTGACGGCAGCTCCGTGTCCAAAAACACTGTCATATCCGAAGATTTCAGTGGTGAGCCGTGCAGGGTTCGAACCTGCGACCCACTGATTAAAAGTCAGTTGCTCTACCAACTGAGCTAACGGCCCACTAGGCGGCCTATCTAGAAAGGGCGGGGGGGTTGGTCAAGCCGATTCTGACCAGAATTTCTGCGACATACTGGATTCCCGCAAACCCCAGCGTTATATGCGCGAAATGCAACAGCGCACCGCAACCGGTCTGCCCTTCATGAAGATGCATGGGCTTGGGAACGACTTTGTCGTGATTGACGCCCGTGCGGCGGACGCATCCGTGACGCCCGAACTGGTCACAGCGCTTGCAGATCGGCATCGCGGCGTGGGCTTTGACCAGTTGGCAGTGATCAATGCTGGCACGGGCCTGACCATCACATTCTACAACGCGGACGGCTCGCAATCGGCGGCTTGCGGCAACGCGACACGCTGTATCGCGGCGCGCGAGATGGCGCTGACCGGCCAGGATCGGCTGAATATCGCGGTCACGGGACGCGGCACGTTGCAGGCGCGGCTTGGCCGTGACGGCATGACAGCGGTGAACATGGGTCATCCGCAATCCGATTGGAACGCGATCCCGCTGGCACAAGACGTGGACACGCTGCACCTGCCGATGGATGGCGATCCGGTTGCAACCGGCATGGGCAACCCGCACTGCACCTTCTTTGTGCCCGATGTCGACGCGATTGACCTGGCAACGCAGGGACCACACATCGAACATCACCCGCTCTACCCGCAGCGAACCAATGTGCAGTTCGCCACGGTGCTGGCCCCGGACCACATCCGCATGCGCGTGTGGGAACGTGGGACCGGGATCACCCTGGCCTCCGGCTCATCCTCTTGCGCGGTGGCCGTGGCAGCGCATCGGCGCGGTCTGGGTGACCGCGAGGTGCGCATGGATCTGGATGGCGGCACGCTGCACATCGACTGGCGCGACGATGGCGTCTGGATGTCCGGCCCCACAGCCCATGTCTTTGACGGCGTTCTGACGCCCGAATTTCTGGCAACCCTATGACGGCACCGATATTTTCCAACCACGGGTGCCGCCTGAATGCGTACGAAACCAAGGCGATGGAAGAACTGGCGCAACAGGCCGGGGTCCGGAACGCGGTGGTCGTGAACACCTGCGCTGTCACGGCCGAGGCCGTGCGCAAGGCGCGGCAGGATATCCGCAAACTGCGCCGCACCCACCCCGAGGCAAAGCTGATCGTTACCGGCTGCGCCGCACAGACGGACCCGGATCGTTTCGCCGCGATGGACGAGGTGGATATCGTCATCGGCAACACCGAAAAGATGAAGGCCGGCACATGGGCGGGCCTCGCCGGGGATTTTGGAACCGAACCCGTGCAGGTCGACGACATCATGTCGGTGACGGAAACAGCCGGCCACCTGATCGACGGCTTCGGCACCCGCAGCCGGGCCTATGTGCAGGTGCAAAATGGCTGCGACCACCGCTGCACGTTCTGCATCATCCCGTACGGCCGCGGCAATTCACGGTCTGTACCTGCGGGTGTGGTGGTGGACCAGATCAAGCGCCTCGTGGGCCGCGGGTTCAACGAGGTGGTGCTGACAGGCGTGGACCTGACATCGTGGGGGGCGGATTTGCCGTCCGCGCCAAGTCTCGGCGATCTGGTCATGCGCATCCTGACACTGGTGCCGGACTTGCCGCGACTGCGCATCAGTTCGATCGATTCGATCGAGGTGGACGAGGCGCTGATGCAGGCCATCGCGACCGAGCGACGCCTCATGCCGCACCTGCACCTGTCGCTGCAACACGGCGACGACCTGATCCTGAAACGGATGAAGCGGCGGCATCTGCGCGACGACGCAATCCGATTTGCCGAGGAGGCGCGCAGACTTCGGCCCGACATGACCTTTGGCGCAGACATCATCGCGGGCTTCCCGACCGAGACGGAAGCAGCCTTCGAAAACTCGCTCAAGCTGGTCGAGGATTGCCACCTGACCTGGCTGCACGTCTTCCCCTACTCGCCCCGCCCGGGCACACCCGCAGCGCGGATGCCGCAGATAGACGGCCGTCAGATCAAGGAACGGGCCGCACGGTTACGGGCGGCCGGACAAGCGCGTGTGGATGCACACCTTGCAGCGCAAGTGGGCCGAAACCACGCCGTCCTCATGGAAAACCCGCGTATGGGACGCACCGCGCAATTCGCCGAAGTCCAGTTCGACGCGGACCAACCAGAAGGCCAGATCGTGCATACGACGATCCGCAACTGCACAGCCACACAGCTGATCGCCTGACAGCCGGGGCGCAGGACACCTGCGCCTTACGGGTACGTTTGTCTCTGTCCCGAAAAATCCCGGGGGAGTCGCGCCAGCGACGGGGGCAGCGCCCCCGGCAAATTTTGCAAAATTTGCCCTCGGAAAATTTCTTGAATTTTCCGCAGCCCCGAAACGAAGAAGCCCCGCCAAAGGCAGGGCTTACAACGTCGCGCAAGGAAAGGCCCGTCTATTTCTGCTTGTAACGCGCCTTGACCGGTGCCCACAGGCGCTTGTTGGTCAGGTACAACAGAACCGACAGGATCGTCAGGAACAGAACGCCCACGAAACCGGCCTGCTTGCGGGCCACCAGCTTCGGCTCGGCGGTCCACATCAGAAAGGCCGACACGTCCTCGGACAGGTGGTGCAGGTCATTGGCGTGGCCATCGGCAAATTCGACATCCTCACCATACAAGGGCGGTGCCATGGCGATCCAGCCACCGGGATAGGCGGTGTTTTCGTAAAGGATAGCGCCCGCCTCCTCCTTTTCTTCGCCGGTATACCCGTTGAGCAGAGCCACGATGTACTCGGGTCCGCCCATACCCTTGAGCAGCTGGTTGATGCCCAGACCGTAAGGACCATGGAAACCGGCCCGAGCCTTGGCCATCAGGCTCAGGTCAGGCGCGTTTTCGAGCGCCGAACCGGGAAAGTGGTCGTTCGGCGTGGCTGCGCGGAAATCGTCGATCTCCGCGTCGTAGACCTCATAGAACTCAGCATAGGCGCGCACCTGATCGTCGGGAAGGTTCGGACCACCGTCATCGCCCAGGGTGCGCAGCGGCACGTATTGCAGACCATGGCAGGCCGCACAGATCTCGGTATACACCTGAAGACCGCGCTGCAGTTGGTTCTGATCGTAGGTGCCGAACGGCCCGTCAAAGGAAAAGTCGACATTCTCGACCTTGCCACCGGCACCGGCGGCAAAGGCGCCTGTGGCCAACCCAAGGGCCGCCACAGTGCTGATTACGAGTTTACGGAACATATGCTCGCTCTCCTTATTCTGCGGGCTGCACCGACGGGGCCGCACCGCCCGCGTCGCCGCCGCGCGCTTTGGCGGCAAAGTCTTCTTCGATGGTGGCAGGCTGCGCATCCGGCTTCTCGATCACGCCCAGAAGCGGCAGGATCACCAGGAAGTAGGCAAACCAGTAGGCCGACGCGATCAGCGAGAAGGTCGCATAGGGCTCTTCCGCCGGCATTGCGCCCAACCACATCAGCACGATGAAGTCGACGACCAGCAGGGCAAACCACCACTTGAACATCGGACGATACCGGCCCGACCGCACCGACGACGTGTCAAGCCACGGGGCCAGCGCCATCACGGCAATCGCGCCAAACATCGCCAGCACGCCAAAGAACTTGGCGTCGATGATGCCACCGGTGATCCAGTTGGCCGCAATCACGATCCACACATCCGAGGTAAAGGCCCGCAGGATCGCGTAGAACGGCAGGAAGTACCATTCGGGCACGATGTGCGCAGGCGTCGCCAGGGCGTTCGCCTCGATGTAGTTGTCCGGATGGCCGAGGTAGTTCGGCATGAACCCGACGATGGCAAAGAACACCGCAAGGATGACCGCCAGCGCGAACAGGTCCTTGATCACGAAATAGGGCCAGAAGGGCAGCGTGTCTTTCTCTGCGTCTTCCTTGGACGTCCGGCGCACTTCGACCCCGGTGGGGTTGTTGTTGCCGGTCGTGTGGAACGCCCAGATGTGCAGGATCACGAGACCCGCAATCACGAAGGGCAACAGGTAGTGCAGGCTGAAGAAACGGTTCAGCGTGGCATTGTCCACGGCCGGTCCGCCCAGCAGCCAGGTCTGCAACGCCTCACCCACGAACGGGATCGCGCCAAACAGGCCGGTGATCACGGTTGCACCCCAGAACGACATCTGACCCCAGGGCAGCACGTAGCCCATGAACGCCGTACCCATCATCAGCAGGTAGATCAGCATGCCGATGATCCACGTGATCTCACGCGGGGCCTTGTACGACCCGTAGTAAAGACCGCGGAAGATGTGCGCATAGACCGCGACAAAGAACAGCGACGCGCCGTTCATGTGAATGTAGCGCAGCATCGCGCCGCCATTCACGTTGCGCATGATGTGCTCAACCGATGCAAAAGCCAGGTCGACATGCGGCGTGTAGTGCATCACCAGAACGATGCCGGTAATGATCTGAAGCGCAAGGCAAAAGGTCAGAACGATGCCCCAGATCCACATCCAGTTCAGGTTCTTGGGCGTCGGGATCATCAGCGTGTCATACATCAGGCCGACGATGGGCAACCGCTTGGCCAGACCCTTTTCCCAGGCCGCCTTCGGTTCATAATGGTCGTGAGGAATTCCAGACATGTCGTTCTCCCTTAACCCAGTTTGATCGTGGTTTCGTCCACGAATTCAGCTACAGGAACAGGCAGGTTGGTCGGCGCGGGGCCTTTGCGGATACGGCCCGACGTATCGTAGTGCGAGCCGTGACAGGGGCAGAACCAGCCGCCAAAGTCCCCTGCATCTCCTAGTGGAACACACCCCAGGTGGGTGCAAACGCCCTGGATCACCAGCCACTCGCCGGTGTCGTCCCCCTCGAACGGCGGGACAGAGCGGTTGGCGTCGTCACCGTCGGTGCCGTCTGCCAGATTGTCATTCCGTGCAAGCGGATCGGCCAGATCGTCCAGCGCGACGGCGCGGGCCTCTTCGATTTCCTCCGGCGTGCGGCGACGGATGAAAATCGGCTTGCCCAGCCATTTGACTGTCAACTGCGAGCCAGGCTCCACCTCGCCCACATCAACGCGGATCGACGACAGCGCCAAAACATCCGCCGACGGGTTCATCTGGTTGACCAGCGGCCATACCGCAGCACCAGTGGCGATCACACCTGCACCTGCGGTGGCATAGTACAGGAAATCGCGCCGCTCTTCGTCGTGTTCTTGTTCTGCGTGGGACACGGGGGACCTCTCCAGCTTCCAAGGGACCACATGGGCCCCAAATCACACATGGGCCACGCCACGCGCGACCCGGTTCAACGGGCTATCTAGCGGGGTGATCGGCTCACGTCCAGCGCGCAAACTGACACACGTGGTCGCAGGCAAAGCGCGTTAAGATGTTGATAAGATTCAGCGGCGCACGGTCTGTTAACCCCGGCTGGGGTGCATCGCCGGTGCACAAACGGTGCACGCGAGGTGCACAGCCTGTGACAGGCCGATTCCCCTTGGTGCGCAAACGTAAACCCGGGATTCGGCATCCCGCCCGAAACACGGGCACCGAACGTTGCGCGGCAGCGGTCAGCCGACGGGCACGGTCGCCTGCATCGACGGGCGCGCAGCAAAGCCCGCATACCAGTCCGCCAGCGCATCATGCCCGGCGCGCCAATCCCGATCCCCATGGCGGAAATCCAGGTAGCCCAACCCGCAGGCCACGGCGATGTGGCCAATGTCCATCGGCCCGGCCAGATGCCCCATCCAGCGGGCGTTCAGGGCGTCCACGGCCCCCATGACCTTGCCCCACTGCGCCTCCATCCACGGCTCGGACCAGATCTCCTCGGGGCGGAACCGTTTTTCATAGATCATCAGAACAGCCGCCTCCATCAACGCGTCCGCCGTCGCCTCTAGCACCAGGGTGTCCCACGCGTTTTCGGGATACAGACCCGCATTCGCCCGGTGGTCCAGATAGCGGCAAATGACCCTGCTATCATATAGTGTCGGCCCCTCGTCCCGGACCAGGGCGGGGATCTTGCCCACGGGGTTCGCGGCTTTCAGCGTCGCATCGGCGCCACCGGGGGCGGCCGTCACCTGCACCAGCTCGACATCATTCGCCTGACCGGTTTCGTGCAGCAAAACCAGCACCTTGCGCACAAAGGGGCTGGGCCCGGCCATCAACAACTGCATCGCGATTCCCCCTGTAATATCGCGCGCAGACTAGGCCCCGCGCATCAGGGCGGCAAGCAGGCGTGTGTCGGTGCCGATGCCAAAGGCCTCGACCTGTTCGGCGGCACGCAGGCGCACATCGTCCGGCTTGTTCTGGTTCAGCTTCCAGGTGCCATCGACGCCCGTGACCGTCAGGCGGCAGGGCACGATCTGTCGCATCATCCGGTCCAGCACGTCGGGGGTCATCTTGTCCACGGTCCATTCGGACTTGGGCGCGAGCAGCCGTTCGAAATGGGCCGACTGCCGGTCCAGAAGGGCGCGCATCTCGTCTTGCGGGCGCAGTTCCAGCGTGCCTTGGATATGCACGGCGACATAGTTCCAGGTGGGCACCTGATCCGGCACCTCGTACCAGTCGGGGCTGATGTACGCATCGGGACCCGACACTGCGACGGTGGCAGGCAGCGGCGTTGTCAGCGCCCGGGCGATCGGGTTGGACCGGACAAGGTGCAGATCGACCTGCACGCCCTGTTCATCAATCAAAAAGGGGATATGGCTGATCATCGGCCCCGTCACGCCGTTCACCGCCAACAGGCCAAAGCCGGTTTCCCGCGCATAGGCCAGATTGCGTTGATCCGTCTGGGTATGAAAAATCGGGTTCGGGTGCATCGCGTCGGATCCGGTGAAACGTCGCGTTCCTCTTGCCTTGTACGCGGGGTCTTGGCAACCTGACACGGTTCTCAGGGCGGGGTGGAATTCCCCACCGGTGGTATCTGCACAAGCAGGAGCCCACGAGCGCCCCGGTCCTCCGGGGGTCAAGCAGATCAGGTGAAAGGCCTGAGCCGACGGTCACAGTCCGGATGAAAGAGAACGCGCAAAAGGATCGCGCCCCGCACGGGGCGCCTCTGGCTGCGCGCAATCGCCTTGGGTGTTTCGTGTCTGGAACTCAAGGAGGAATTGATATGACACACACCCGTTTCGCATGCGTCAAAGCCCGGTGGCACGCCGCCATCGTGGATCGTGCCTTGGACGGTTTTACGGAACTGATCCCCGCCGCGCAGGTCGACGTCTTTGACGTGCCTGGCGCGTTCGAGATGCCGCTGGTGGCCCAGAACCTTGCCCAGACCGGCCAATATGCCGCCGTGGCCTGTGCCGCGCTGGTCGTGGATGGCGGCATCTACCGCCACGACTTTGTCGCGCAGGCGGTGGTCGATGGCCTGATGCAGGTGGGCTTGAAAACGGGCGTGCCGATCCTGTCGGTGTCGCTGACGCCCCACCACTTCCAGGAAACGCCGCACCATATGGCCATCTATGCCGACCACTTCGTGATCAAGGGGCGCGAGGCGGCGCAGGCCGCCCTGGGCATCCTCGATACCCGTACGCGCCTGCCCTCAGTCGCCTAGATAGGCGCGCAAACCCGCGGGCGGGTCGGCCATCATCTCGGACACCGGCCGCGGGGTGTGTACCTGCCCCGCATCGACGAACAGCAGATCGTCGGCCACGCGCCGCGCATCGTCGGGGGCGTGGGTGATCATCAGCACGGTCGCCTGCGCCTCGCACGCGACGTCGCGGGTCAGGTCCAGCATCTCGGACCGCAGGGCCGGGCCCAGGGCCGCAAACGGTTCATCCAGCAGCAACACGGGCCGGTCCTGCAACAGCACGCGGGCAAGTGCGGCGCGGCTTTGCTGCCCGCCGGAAATGTCGCCGGGGCGTCGGTCTTCGAACCCCTGCAACCCCACCCGGGCCAGACTGGCCGACACACGGGCCTGCTCCTCTGCCGTCAGGCGCAGCGCCGGGCGCAGGCCAAGGCCCACGTTCTGCGCCAGCGTCAGGTGCGGAAACAGGTTGCCGTCCTGAAACAGCATTGCGATGCCGCGCTGGTCGGGCGTCGCGTCGGTCACATCGCGGTCCTCCACAAAGATACGGCCCGCCTGCACCGGAACGAACCCGCCAATCGCACCCAGCAGCGTGGACTTGCCAGCGCCCGACGGGCCGATCACGGCCACCTGCCGCCCGCGCGCCACGTCAAAGCTCGCTTGCAGGGTGAAATCACCTTGCTGCACTTTCAGGTCCTCAACCCGCAACATCGCGCCGCCCCCAAGCATCACACAACCAGAACACGGCCAGCGCCAGCGCCAGCAGCACCAGCGCCGCCCCCGCCGCCGCGTCGGTGCGGTAGCTGCCCATCAGACGATACATCTGCAAGGGCAGCGTGGCGACGTCCGGATCGGCAAACAGCGCAATAACCCCAAGGTCGCCGACAGACAGCGCCGCCGTCAGCCCTGCGGCAAACCCCAGCGGACGGCGTATGCGTGGCACCAGCACGATGCGCCACATCGCAAGGCCACGCAGCCCAAGTGCAGCACTCAACCGTCCATGATCGGTCACCGCCTGCCGCAGCGGCGGCAACAGGATGCGCACCGCAAAGGGCAGTGCCATCAACGCGTTGACGATGGCCGTGATGGGCAGGGCCAGTGCCTGCGGATCCGCAAAGGGATAGATCAGGATGAACCACCCCGTTCCGATCATCAGGGGCGAAGCCGCCAGCCCCAGCATCGTGATCCCCTCGCCTCCGCCACGTTTGGACAATGCCAGCCATGCGGTCAGGGGCAGCGCCAGTATCAAAAGCATGAACGTGCTCAGCACAGCGATCCACAGCGATGTCCACGCCGCAGCCCAGACCGACAGCGGCAATTGCCCCAACCCGATCAACCCGGACAAGAGAACAGACAGCAAGGGCGACAAAAGGAACATGGCACCGGCGCCGATCCACAGCATGTCGGCGCTGCGGATCAGCGCCCCCTTGCCGTCCCATCGCTGCAAGGGCCGGTCCTGCCCGCCCTGCACCGCCAGCGGCGGCAGGACCCACAGGGCCACCAGCGCCGCACTGCCCGCGACGCACAATTGCAGCAGGCTCAGGACTGCGGCGCGGTTCAGGTCGAAATCAAACCGGAACGCCTGATAGATGGCCAATTCGATCGTCGTGGCCCGCGGCCCACCGCCCAGGGTCAGCGCCACGGCAAAGCTGGTCAGACACAGGACAAAGATCAGGGCAAAGGCGCCCGGCACCACCTGCCGCAGGATCGGCCATTCGACGGTGCGAAAGACGACCCGTGGCGGCAGACCAAGCTGCCCCACCAGCCGGAACCGTTCCGCAGGCACCGCCTGCCAGCCTTGCAGTATCAGGCGCGTGGCCAGCGGCATGTTGAAGAACACATGCGCCAGCACCACACCATGCGCGCCATAGATCGACACCTCGGGCAGGCCCAGCGCGCCCAGCACGGCGTTCAGCCATCCATTGCGCCCAAAGATCGTCAACAGACCCATGACCGCCACGATCACCGGCAGGATAAACGGCGCGCCCAGCAGTGTGATGAGCAGCGTGTGCCCCGGCAACCGCCGCCGCGCCAGCGCGCGGGCCACGGGCACGGCAAGAACAACCGAAATGAGGGCGGAAAAGAACGCCTGCCACAGCGTGAACCGGATCGCCTGCCATTCGGCTGCGCGCAGACCTGTCCCGGCCTCGGCCCGCCAGAAGATAGCGACAAAGGCGGCCAGCACCGCCGCAACGATCAGAACCGCTGCGACGATGCCGGGCCAGCGGCTTATTGGCTGAGCGCCGCGCGCCATGTTTCGATCGCATCAGCCTGCAGGTCGGCAGCCTGCGCTTCGGAATAAAACAGAACCTTTTCCGGCAGGGGCAGTTGCGACCACCCTTCGGGCCAATCCGATTGTGGCAGGGCCGAGGGCAGCGACCAGTTGGCGGTAGGGATGGTGGTCTGGAAATCCCGCGACATCACGTAGGCCAGAAACTGATCCGCCAGTTCCGGCTGGTCCGTGCCGGCGATCTTGCCCACGGTTTCGACCATGAAATAGTGCCCTTCGGGAAAAATCGCGGCCTTCTTGGTAAAGTCTTCCTCCGCGAACATGTGGTAGGCGGGCGAGGTGGTATAGCTCAGCACCATGTCCGCCTCGCCATCGGTGAACAGGCCATAGGACGCCGACCAATCCTTGGTCACGGTCAGGATGTTATCGGACAGCGCCTCCCACACCTTGGCCGACCGGTCGCCGTAAACGGCCTGCACCCACAGCACCAATGCCAGGCCGGAAATCGAGGTGCGCGGGTCCTGGATCACGATCTTCACGTCATCCGGCAGGGCCAGCAGATCGTCAAAGCTGGCGGGCGGGGCATCCATCGTCGTCTCGTTGTAGATGAACGCCGTGTGGCCATAGTTGAACGGCAGGAATATGTCGTCGGTCCAGTCGATGGGCAGGGTCAGGGCGCTGTTGTCCTGCCCGTGCGGGGCAAACAGGTCGGTGGCACGGGCCTTGGCCGTGACGTCCGAGGTCAGGCCAATCACGATATCCGCCTTGGTCCGCTTACCTTCGAGCAGCAGGCGGGGCAGCAGATCGCCCGTCGACCATTGCAGATCGCAGTCGCAAAGCGATTCAAAATCAGCCTCTATGATCGGGCCGGGTCCCCATTCCGAGGTAAAGTAATCGCCCGCATAGACCGTCAGAACAGGGGTTTCGGCCAAAGCGGTGGTAGCCGCCAGCGTTGCAGCCAGTGTCAGTGCATGTTTCATCGCGTCCTCCAATAAGGAAGGCGGCGGGATAAGGATCTTGGGATAAGCCAAACCTTCCCTCCGCCGGTGTTAACCGGTTCAGGTTCTACGGGTTCGCCAAATGGCATCTCAGCTGTCGCCAGCACCCCGAGGTAAGCGGAGGTATAAGTCGGGCATAGAGTGAGGGCAAGACGTGATGCCGCGCCCGGGCAACGCACGAACCGGTCCAATGTATCTTGGCATCCACGTCGACGCCGCGTATTCCGTCCCGAGCCAATTCCGGAGCATCCCATGTCATTCAACACATTCGGACATCTCTTCCGCGTCACCACCTGGGGCGAAAGCCACGGGCCTGCACTGGGCGCGACCGTGGATGGCTGCCCGCCCGGCGTGGCCGTGGACGAGGCGATGATCCAGCAGTGGCTGGACAAGCGCAAACCGGGCCAGAACAAATACACCACCCAGCGGCGCGAGGCGGACGAGGTCAAAATCCTGTCCGGCGTGTTCGAAGGCCAGACCACCGGCACGTCGATCCAGTTGATGATCGAGAACACCGATCAGCGGTCCAAGGATTATGGTGACATTGCCGAGAAATTCCGGCCCGGCCACGCCGACATCACCTATTGGCAGAAATACGGCATCCGGGATTATCGAGGCGGCGGGCGGTCGTCTGCCCGGGAAACGGCGGCGCGGGTGGCCGCCAGCGGGGTGGCACGCGCAGCACTCGACCACCTTGTGCCGGGGATCGAGATCAAGGGCTACATGACCCGCATGGGCACCCATGAAATCGACCGCGCCCGGTTCGACTGGGACCAGATCGACCAGAACCCGTTCTGGGTGCCCGACGCGCAGGCGGCAGCGGAATGGGCGACCTATCTGGATGGCCTGCGCAAGTCCGGGTCATCCGTCGGTGCGGTAATCGAAGTCGTGGCGCGCGGCGTGCCTGCTGGCCTTGGCGCGCCGGTCTACGGCAAGTTGGACACGGATCTGGCCGCCGCAATGATGAGCATCAATGCCGTCAAGGGCGTCGAGATCGGCGAAGGCATGTCAGCGGCCATGCTGACGGGCGAGTTGAACGCGGACGAAATCACCATGGGTCCTGACGGCCCGGAATACAGTTCGAACCACGCGGGCGGTATCCTGGGCGGTATCTCGACCGGGCAGGACGTCGTGGTGCGCTTTGCGGTCAAACCGACGTCATCGATCCTGCAAACCCGACAGACGATCACCAAGGCCGGAGAACCAGCCGAGATTATCACCAAGGGCCGGCACGATCCCTGCGTGGGCATCCGCGCCGTTCCCGTGGGCGAGGCGATGATGGCGTGCGTGATACTGGATCACCTGCTGCTGGACCGGGCGCAGACCGGCGGGCAGCGCGGGCTTATCGGCTAGCCCAGCATCAGCCCCACACCGCGTACCGCATTCCTGAGCGTGTCATCCGCGACACGCGCCCGCGCCATCGTGCGCAGGCCCACGTAATGTGCGATCAATACGTCGGCCAGGACACGGCGCCCCTCTGCATCCAGATCGGCATGGGCCGGGGATGCCTCCAGCGCGGCGGCCATGCCATCCCGCAATTCCGACAATCCGGCCTCGACAGCCCTTGCGATGTCTCTGTCATAGGCGCTTGGCCCGGCGGCGGCGGTACACAGCAGGCAGCCCCGTTGATCACCGTCCGTGACGGCCTGGTAAGCACTTGTAAACATCGCGCGGATACGGTCTGCGCCATCGGGAATTGCAGGATCGGTCAACAGTGCAACACCGGCCTGCACGGCCTTTGATTCGTAGTGGTCCAGGACTTTCAGAAAAAGCGTCTTCTTGTCTGTAAACGCTTTGTAAAGACTCCCGCGGGTCAGACCCATCCCTTCCAGCAGGTCGGGCAGGGACGCGCCTTCGTATCCGTGGGTCCAAAAGACCTGCATCGCCTTGTCGATGGCGACTTCGGTATCGAACGAGCGGGGGCGGGCCATGGTGCTTCCTTTGTCTGTGCCGCCCCCATATAAGAGTGGGGAACCAAATAGTCCAGAATTTCGACTGACCAAAGCTGGACTTTGATGCGGGTTCGCTTCATGGGTCAGCACATGGACTCCCCCGCTACCTCTCACCGCCCCGGCACGGCAATCGCGCTGAAACTGGTGGCGGTGTTCCTGTTCATCGTTATGGCGGCGATGATCAAGCAGGCCACGCAGGATGTGCCGGCGGGACAGGCTGTCTTTTTCCGCTCGATCTTTGCGATGCCGATCATCGTGGCGTGGATCTGGTATCAGGGTGAGTTGCGCGCGGCACTGGTGACACAAAACGTGACGGGCCATGTCTGGCGCGGTCTGTTCGGCACATCCGCGATGGCACTGACCTTTGCGGGCCTTGGCCTGCTTCCTCTGCCCGAAGTGACGGCGATCGGCTACGCCACCCCCATCTTCACCGTTGTTCTTGCAGCGCTTTTGCTGGGCGAACGGATCCGACTGATCCGGATCAGTGCGGTGGCGATGGGACTGTTCGGCGTGCTGATCGTGATCTGGCCGCGCCTGAGCATCGAGGCCAACAGCCTTGGTGCTGCGGGCACAATCGGGGCGCTGATGGTGCTGGCGGCAGCGCTGTTGCGGTCGCTTGTGCAGATCCACATCCGCAACCTTGTCCGCACGGAACACACCGCCGCCATCGTGTTCTACTTTTCATTGACCGCTACCGCGCTCAGCCTGCTGAGCCTGCCGTTTGGCTGGGTGGTGCCCAAGGTGGTGGACCTGTCGCTGTTGATCGGTGCGGGGCTGCTGGGCGGGATTGCGCAGATCATGGTCACGTCCAGCTATCGGTTCGGGGCCGCGTCGATGCTGGCGCCGTTCGACTATGCGTCGCTGATCTTTGCCGCGCTGATCGGATTTGTGATCTTTGACGAAGTGCCGACGCTGACAATGTGGATCGGGGCCACGCTGGTGGTGCTGGGGGGTATCCTGATCATCTGGCGCGAACGGCAGTTGGGCAAGGAACGGCGGCGCGTCCGCGCGGTGTCGGACACACGCGGCTAGGGCAGGCCCGCCACGGTGGAAAAGGCGGCTGTGGCAGCCAACACGCCAGACACCGCCGCCGCTTCAAAGGCCAGGCTGGCGCGCAGTTGCCGTCCCGCGCCCTGTGCGCCCGCCCGCACGGCCGGCACATGCCGCAGCTTGTTGGCCGCCCCAAGCCCAAGCATGATCACGACCGCCGAAACCTTTGTCACAAGGGCGACGCCGTAATCCGTGGTCCAAAGCTGATCGAAGCGATCCAGCAGTATCACCGCCATGATGATGCCCAAGGCAATCAGCGCAGGAATGGCCGCCAAGGCCACCTGCCCGAACTTGTGGCCCAGCGCGCCTGCCGACTGCGCATTTTGACCAGCCAACCGGTAGAGCGGCCACAACACGCCAACCCAATAGGCCGCAAGCCCAAGGTGCACCGCCAGAACAAGGCTGACGGCCCAACCGGGTAGATCCGCCACATGCCCCGCAACCAGAAAACCGGACAGCAGGATGGCCGCGCCCGCGGCCTGCACCCACACGCGGCCCACGCCTGCACCGAGGATAAGGATCAGCGCGCCCGCCACATAAAAAGCCAGCGCTGTCCCCTGAACCGTGCTCCACAACAGGCCAAGCATCACCGGATCGAACGCTCCGGACGGGGTGCCCGTGAGGGCAGAGGCCTGCACCATGAACCCGCCCGACGCCCCGATCAGCGCCAGAATGGCCGGCGCGATGCGCGGGGCACCACAGCCATGCAGCACCGCAATCATCACGTGGCCCGCCGAAAGCAGTGCGCCCACCAGCAGCGCGCAGCGCATGGCCCAGGCCAGAACTTCGATCATGTTTTATTCAACGGTAAAGCCCAGCGACCCCTTCATCGCGTGTCCATCCTCGCTCAGCCCGCGCCATTCCAGCGTGTAGTCCCCGCTTTCCATGGCGGGCAGCGGCACGGCGAATGTGGTGCCAAACCCGGATTGAGCGGGCAGCGTGACCGGCGCGCCGTCCACATCAATGGCTGTCAGGCGCATGCCCTTGCCAAAGCTCATGGAAATTTCCGCAGGCGGATCAGACAGCACGGACCCGTCAGCAGGCACGCTGTCCTTTAGGATCGAATGGGCTTGGACGGCAGCCGGGAACGCCAACAGAGCAAGCGCAAAAAGTGTGTTTCGCATCAACATGGCAGTCTTATGAAGCTTGCCCCTGCTGTAAGGTCAAGCGTCATGTCCGATCACGCGCGCACCATCTTTTCATACCCTTCGGCGATATCACGGGCGATGGCACCGACCTCGAAGTTGTAGTCTGCGATTTGGCCCACGGGCGTCACCTCGGCCGCGGTGCCGGTCAGCCAGCACTGTTCGAACCCTTCCAACTCGTCCGGCATGATGATGCGTTCATGCACCTTGATCTGGCGATCCTTCAGCATGCCAATGACGGTCTGACGGGTCAGACCATTCAGAAACACGTCCGCCGTTGGGGTGTGCACTTCGCCGTCCTTGACGAAAAAGATGTTGGCCCCGGTGCATTCGGCAACGTAGCCGCGGTAGTCCATGAACAGCGCGTCGGAACAACCCTTGGCCTCGGCCGCGTGTTTGGACGTGGTGCAGATCATGTACAGCCCCGCTGCCTTGGCGTGAACCGGCGCGGTTTCGGGGCTGGGGCGCTTCCACTTGGCGATGTCGATCTTTGCGCCCTTGAACTTGGCGTCGCCGTAGTAGCTGCCCCATTCCCACGCGGCGATGGCCAGGTGGACCGGGTTGCGGGCGGACGCAACACCCATGTCCTCACCCGCACCACGCCATGCAACGGCGCGGACATACGCATCGGTCAGCCCGTTGGCGGTCAGGACTTCCTGCTTGGCGGCCTCTATTTCGTCCACGGTAAAGGGGATCTGGAAATCAAGCTCGCCTGCTGAAAAATGCAAGCGCTCCGAATGCGCGCGGCTCAGGAAGATCTTGCCGTCATAGGCGCGCTCGCCCTCGAACACCGAAGAGGCATAGTGCATGGCATGGGTCAGAACGTGTACGTTCGCCGAACGCCAATCGACCATCTGGCCATCCATCCAGATTTTTCCGTCGCGATCATCATAACCAGCCATGGCTGCCTCCTGATTTGCAAAAATTGCGCGAATAGGACCGATGTGGTCATAAAGTTGCGCAAAACCTGCGATTCGATATCGCTTCAGCCTTGGAATGTCAACAAGGCTGACATAAAATGGGTCAACCAAACGGAACCAGTGGGGACAAGATGGCGGACGGACGCGCAGGCAGCACAGGCAGCGGCGAAAGCCTGCTGTATCTGACGGACGAACAGTTGCGGCAGGGGATCGAGGCGATGTTCTTTGCCTATCGCGGGTTTACTGCCGATCCGGACCGCATCCTGTCGGACATGGCCTATGGGCGGGCGCATCACCGGGCCGTGCACTTCATCAACCGCGCGCCGGGTACGACCGTGAACAACCTGCTGAACATCCTGGGCGTCACCAAGCAGTCGTTGAACCGTGTCCTGCGGACATTGATCGATGACGGGCTGGTCGAAAGCCGCGTGGGCAAGTCGGACAAGCGGGAACGTCACCTGTACCTGACCGAAGCCGGCCGCGCCTTGGAAGGGCGGCTTTCGGATGCCCAACGCGCCCGTATGCGCGCCGCGTTTCGCAACGCCGGACCCGAGGCGGTGGCAGGCTTTCGCACCGTGCTCGAGGCCATGATGGACACCGAGATGCAACGCACCTACACAAGGCTCAAGGAGAGCGGTGCATGACCGAATTTGACGTCCACCTTCTGGTCGTCGATGACGACGAACGAATCCGGAGCCTGTTGCAGAAGTTCCTGATGCGGAACGGGTTTCTGGTAACGGCAGCCCGCGATGCCGCCCACGCACGACGGGTGCTGTCGGGCCTGGATTTTGACCTGATCGTGCTGGACGTGATGATGCCGGGCGAGGACGGTCTGAGCCTGTGCCGTTCCTTGCGCGAAACGCTTTCGACCCCCATCATGCTGTTGACCGCCAAGGGCGAAACCGATCACCGGATCGAAGGGCTGGAAGCCGGGGCCGACGATTATCTGCCGAAACCGTTCGAACCCAAGGAACTGCTGCTGCGCATCAATGCCATCCTGCGCCGTGTGCCCGACACCGCCCCCGAAGAGGCACAGCCCAAGATCCTGACCCTTGGACCCATCCGCTATGACATGGAACGGGGCGAGATGTGGCAGGGCGAGGATCTGGTGCGACTGACCGCAACCGAGGTGCAGTTGATGAAGATCTTTTCAGCCAACCCCGGCGAAGCCATCAGCCGCGCCAAGCTGGTCGAGGATCTGGGCCGCGACCGGGGCCAGGCACAGGAACGCGCGGTGGACGTGCAGATCACGAGGCTGCGCCGCAAGATCGAAACCGATCCGAAACAGCCCCGCTACCTGCAAACGGTGCGCGGCGCGGGGTATATGCTGGCGCCGGATTGATGGACCACCAGACCGTTGCCATCAATCTGAGGGTCCTGCGCCGCCTCCGAAAGCACATGCGCAAACACCATCCCGGAGAGCTGGATCGCATGATGGCATCCGACCCAACGGGCAAGTTGAACGACCTCGCTTTCGGGGGGCGCTACGGCGGTGAATTGGCCACGCTCAACTATGCATGTTACGACCCAACGCATTTTCCCGTACACGTTCTCGCTGAAGACACAGTGGTTGTACTTGTCAAAAAAGCACAAGGCAGCACGGTTGGGTCCCTTTGGCTCAGCGCAGCATACGAGATTTGGAGACTGTTGGACTGATGAACAAAACCGCTCTCTTCACCCACGCCGATGGCCTGCTGCACGTCACGCCCTACGGCATGCCCGAACAGGTGGCGCGCCTCGAATACATCCAGCGCGCGCTCCAGGATCTCGATCTTGTCAGGGTCGACCCGCCGCTGGCCGATGATGCCGACATCCTCCGCTGCCATCCGCAGGACTACATCGACATGGTCCGTGCCAAGATGCCGACCGACGGCTTTGCCGGGCTCGACCGCGAAACGGATGCGGAAACCTTCCTTTGCCCGACCTCCGAAAACGCCATCTGGCGCGCAGCGGGTGGCGCGGTCAAAGCCGTGGACATGGTGCTGGACGGCGAAGTGCACAATGCGTTTGTCGCCATGCGCCCACCCGGCCACCACGCCGAACAGTCCGTGCCCATGGGTTTTTGCATCTTCGGCAACGTCGCCATTGCCGCCAAACACGCGCTGGATGCGCGAGGGCTGGATCGTGTGGCCGTCGTGGATTTCGATGTGCACCACGGCAACGGCACGCAGGCACTGTTGCAGGACGATCCGCGTGCCCTCGTCATCACATCACAGCAAATGCCGCTGTGGCCCGGCACGGGCGAAGCGTCGGATCGTGGCCCGCATGGCACGGTCCTCAACATCACCCTTGCCCCGGGCACCGATGGCGCGCACGCGATCGCGGAATATGAACGCCAGGTGCTGCCCGCGCTGACAAAACACAATCCCGACCTGATCCTGATCTCGGCCGGGTTCGACGCGCATCAGGACGATCCGCTGGCCAACCTGCGCTGGACCGCCGACACGTATGCGACGCTGACCGACATGCTGACCGAAACGGCGCGCAAACTGTGCGATGGCCGGGTGGTCTCGGTGCTCGAAGGGGGCTATGATCTGGACGCGCTGGCCGCTAGTACCCGCGCCCATGTCCAATCGCTGATAAAGGCTGCCTCATGACTGACCGCCCCGTAGACGAGATGAGCTTCGAAGAAGCGATGGCCGAACTGGAACAGGTTCTGGGCCAATTGGAACGGGGCGACGTGGCGCTGGACGATTCGATCAAGCTTTATGAACGCGGTGCGGCGCTGAAAGCGCGGTGCGAGGCCAAGCTGAAAGAGGCCGAGGAGAAAGTTGCGGCCATCACGCTGGACGCCGACGGAAATCCGGCTGGGTTGAAACCGGCGGGTGACCTCTGAGGTGTTCCAGACCCGGCTGAAGGACGCAGGCACCGCCATTCAGGCGCATCTTGATTCCGTGCTGGGCGCATCGCGGCCCGAACCGGTGGTGCAGGCGATGGCGCACGCGACACGCGGCGGCAAACGGCTGCGCGGGTTCCTGGTGCTGGAAGGCGCGCGGTTGCACGGGATCGACCCGAAACAGGCGATCTGGCCTGCCTGCGGGATCGAGGCACTGCATGCCTATTCGCTGGTGCATGACGATCTGCCCTGCATGGACGATGATGACCTGCGCCGTGGCGAACCCACGGTGCATGTGAAATGGGACGAGGCGACCGCGGTTCTGGCAGGCGATGCGCTGCAAACGCTGGCCTTTGAACTGGCGACACACCCCGAGGCGGGCAACGGCGACATGCGTGCGGATCTGGCGCAATCGCTTGCCATCGCGTCAGGCGCGCGGGGAATGGTTCTGGGGCAGGCGCTCGATATCGCGGCAGAGACGGCGGACGCGCCCCTGACCATCAACCAGATCACGGAACTGCAACGGGGCAAGACCGGCGCGCTGATCGAGTGGTCGGCCACCGCCGGCGCACGCATGGCACAGGCGGACGTGACCCCGCTGCAATCCTATGCCCGTGCGCTTGGCCTGGCCTTTCAGATTGCCGACGACATCCTTGACGTGACCAGCGATGCTGCCACCATGGGCAAGGCTACGGGCAAGGACGATGCAGCGGGCAAGGCCACCTTTGTTTCCCTTTTGGGGCTGGACGAGGCGAAACGCCGCGCAGACGCCCTCGTGACCCAAGCCTGCGATGCCTTACATATCTACCAAGCGGATGCCGACGTATTGCGGGACGCCGCCCGCTTTGTCGTGACCCGCAGGAATTAGAGACATGAATGTCTGACCGCCCCAACACCCCCCTGCTGGACACCGTCCACCGCCCTGCGGACCTGAAACGGTTCAGCGATGCCCAACTGCGCCAGATCGCGGACGAGGTGCGGGCCGAAACCGTATCGGCCGTGTCTGTCACGGGCGGTCACCTGGGTGCGGGACTGGGGGTCGTGGAACTGACCGTGGCGCTGCACGCGGTGTTCGACACGCCGCGGGACAAGATCGTGTGGGATGTGGGCCACCAGTGCTATCCGCACAAGATCCTGACCGAACGGCGCGACCGTATCCGCACCTTGCGGCAAAAGGACGGGCTGAGCGGGTTCACCAAGCGCAGCGAAAGCCCCTATGACCCCTTTGGCGCGGCACACTCTTCGACCTCGATCAGCGCGGCGCTGGGTTTCGCCGTGGCGCGTGACCTTGGTGGCCAACCACCCGAGGGTGCAGGCGACGCGATAGCAGTGATTGGTGACGGTTCGATGAGCGCGGGCATGGCCTATGAGGCGATGAACAACGCGGGTCACCTGAAGAAACGGCTGATCGTCATCCTGAACGACAACGAGATGAGCATCGCGCCCCCGGTCGGGGCCATGTCGTCCTATCTGAGCCGCCTTTACGCCCAGAATCCGTTCCAGGACTTCAAGGCGGCGGCCAAGGGTGCGGTCAGCCTGTTGCCCGAACCCTTCCGCGAAGGGGCCAAACGGGCCAAGGAAATGCTCAAGGGCATGGCCGTGGGCGGCACCTTGTTCGAGGAACTGGGATTCAGCTATCTGGGTCCCATAGACGGCCATGACATGAACCAGCTGCTGCCCGTGCTGCGCACTGTCAAGGAACGTGCCACCGGGCCGATCCTGATCCATGTGCTGACGAAAAAGGGCAAAGGATACGCCCCGGCCGAAGCAGCCCGCGATCGGGGACATGCCACTGCCAAATTCGACGTGCTGACGGGCGAACAGAAAAAGGCGCCGTCAAACGCGCCCAGCTACACATCGGTCTTTGCCCAGTCCCTGATCAAGGCGGCGGCGGACGACGACAAGATCTGTGCCGTCACCGCCGCCATGCCCGATGGCACCGGTCTCAACCTGTTTGCCGAACGCTACCCCAGCCGCTGCTTTGACGTGGGCATCGCCGAACAGCATGGCGTGACCTTTTCTGCCGCGCTTGCAGCAGGCGGGATGAAACCGTTCTGCACGATGTACTCGACCTTTCTGCAACGCGGATACGATCAGGTGGTACATGACGTGGCAATCCAACGCCTGCCGGTCCGCTTTGCCATCGACAGGGCCGGGCTTGTGGGGGCGGACGGGGCCACTCATGCGGGGGCGTTTGACGTGGCTTACCTGTCGAACCTGCCCGGTTTCACCGTCATGGCCGCCGCGGACGAGGCGGAGTTGGTGCATATGGTCGCAACTGCCGCGGCCCATAGCGACGGACCCATCGCATTCCGCTTTCCGCGGGGCGAGGGCACCGGCGTCGACATGCCGGAACGGGGCGAAGTGCTGGAGATCGGCAAGGGCCGCATGATCCATCAGGGCAAGGGCGTTGCCATTCTGTCCTTTGGCACCCGCCTGGCCGAGGTGGAACAGGCCGCCGAAAACCTGCGCGCCCGTGGCATTGACCCAAGCATCGCCGACGCACGCTTTGCCAAGCCACTTGACCGGGATCTGATCCTGTCGCTGGCCGCACAACACGAGGCGCTGATCACCATCGAAGAAGGTGCCGTTGGCGGGTTCGGCAGTCATGTGGCGCAGCTGCTGGCCGAAGAGGGCGTGTTCGACACCGGCCTCAAGTACCGGTCCATGGTGTTGCCCGACACCTTCATCGATCAGGCCAGCCCGGCGGACATGTATGCCGTGGCAGGCATGAACGCCCCGCAGATCGAGGCAAAGGTGCTGGACGTTCTTGGCGTAACGTCAATCGGCGAAGCCCGCGCCTGACCCTTGCCACAGCCGGGGGTTGTGGGTCAGGCTCTGCGGCATGGATATCCACAGTCGCCCCATCCACGTCTATCGCTGGACCGTGTTCCTGCTGGCCGCGGGCTATTGCCTGCATCAGCTGTTTCTTGGCAACTGGGGCGGGCCAGGTGGGCCGTTTCGCTATCTGACTATCTGGGCGCTGTTCCTTTCGTTCTATGCCGCCAGCCGTATGCTGGCGCTGACGGAACACCGGATAACACGCGAACATCAGGTGACGGCGATGTGCGCCGCGGTGCTGAACGTGATGGTCGTGTTCCTGTACTGGCGGCTGTACCTGACCGACCCGTCACTTGTGAACGGGGGCGAACCACCGATCTGGTATCTTGAATACTACCTGCACGGCCTTGGCCCCGCACTTCAGATCATCGACGCCCTGTTAGTCGGCCGCGTGTTTCGGCGTTTCTGGCGGGCGGTGCTGCCGCTGCTTGGGATCATCGCAACTTACGTGGCGTGGGCTGAGCTGTTCGTACAACGGTTCAACGTCAAGCCGACCGGGACGGTGACCAGCGGCCTGCCCTATCCGTTCCTCAATTCCCTGGAATGGCCGGAACGGTTGAATTTCTACCTGATCAACGGTGGCACGGCGCTGGCGTTGTTGGCTGTGTTCGGCATCATCGGCGCGGTGCTGTACCGGGTGTGGCGCGTTCAGGTGCCGGCCTGAACCAGCTGCACGCCCAGCGTCGCCATACCGCCCACCACCAGATACCCCATCACCACATACAGCCCGTCCCGGGTGATCAAGCCAAAGGACATCAGCGCCAGCGCCCCTGCCCCAAATGACGTGACAAAGGGCAACAGTTCCAGAAACGGCCAGACCACCGGCACAGCCATACACACCAGCAGCGTCAGCAACCGCAGCGGCCCAAGGGTCAGAATACGCAGACGCGGATGCGAATGCCGGTCGATCCACGCCGCCGGGCGGCGCATTCGGTTCAGCGCACGGCTATAACGACCCCGCGCCACGCTGCGCTGGCGCAGCACCGCAGGCAGCCACAGATGCTTGCGCCGCATGATCGCCTGCCCCATCAACAACAGGATCACGAGGGCCGACAGAGTAGGCAGACCGGGTATGCCGGACAGCGGCGAAACGAGGATCAGCGAAATCGCAAGCACGATGGGCATGATCGAGTTGTCGCCGGTTGCGTCCAGAATTTCCTGCACCGTCACCGTGTCGCCCTCGCCCGCCGCCTCCAACCGGTCAAGCAGGTCACACAGCTTTGTCTCGGTCATTGGTCCTGCGCCAGCAGCGCGGCCAACCCCTCGCGATAGGTGGGATACAGCAGGCGCACGCCAAGGCCATCCTTGATCCTGTCGTTCCGCACCCGTTTGCTTTCCGCATAGAAACTGCGGGCCATCGGGGTCATGTCGGCGGCCTCGAAATCCTCGGCCGGGGGGATGGGCAGACCCAGCAGGTGCGCCGCATGTGCGATGACGTCCTCTGGCGGGGCCGGATCGTCGTCGCAGACGTTATAGGCAGTGCCTGGCGCGGGCTGCGCGATGGACGCGGCAACAACCTGCGCAATGTCGTCGACGTGGATGCGGGAAAACACCTGCCCGGGCTTGATGATGCGACGGGCCGTGCCGCTGCGCACCTTGGCAAAGGGGCCACGACCGGGGCCATAGATCCCCGCCAGCCGAAAGATGTGCAGCGGCAGACCGGGAATGGCTTGCCACGCGGCCTCGGCCTTCTTGCGCCACTGACCACGGCGGGTGCTTGGGCTCAGGGCGGTATCCTCATCCACCCAGTCGCCGTTGTGGTCACCGTAAACGCCGGTGGTGGACAGGTAGCCGACCCATTCGAACTGCCGGGCACGCGCCGCAATCCGGTCGCCAATCTCGCGCAGGACCGGATCGCCATCCGCATCCGGCCCAGCCGAAATCAGCAGATGCGTGGCGCGGTCCAATGCGCCCAAAAGGTCATCACCGGGAAAGAGTACCGGCGTGATGCCCGTGCCCGCCAGCGCATCCGCCTTTTCGGCGCTGCGTGTCGTGCCAATCAGCGTCCAGCCCTGCGGCAGCAGCAGACGGGTCAGGGCCTGTGCCGAATAGCCGTGGCCGAATGAAAGTAACGTGCGGGTCATGGCGGTATAGGTGGCCGCTTGCCCCCGCCGGGGCAACCCCCTTGCCAAGACAGGCAGGCGACCGCCTAATGCGCAGATGGCAGATGATCCCGATCTCGACAGCGCATATGCGCTTGAAACGCCCCAGGATTCGGTCCGGCTGTATAAGGCGTGGGCAGACAGCTATGATGGCGATTTTGCCCGGAACAGTGACTATATCCTGCATGAACAGGTCGCCCGTCACTTTGCCAATATCGGCGGGCACGGTCCGGTTCTGGATGTGGGTGCGGGCACCGGGTTGTGCGGCGCAGCGATGCGCGCCCGGGGGATCGACCCGGTGGACGGCACCGACATATCCCCCGACATGCTGGCACAGGCCGCCGGCAAGGGCATCTATCGGCATCTGTTCGTCGCCAACCTGCTAGAGGGGCTGACGCCGCCCGACGGTCTATATCAAGGCGCGGTCAGTTCCGGCACGTTCACTCATGGACACGTAGGCCCCGAAGGCTTGGACCGAATGCTGGATGTCGTCCAATCCGGAGCAAGGGTGGTCATTTCGGTCAACGCCGCACATTACTCCAACACCGGGTTCGAGGCAAAACTGGCCGCGTTAGGGCCACATATCCACGACCTCACCTTGACGGAATGCGCAATCTACGGACCCGCCGCGCGCGGGCCGCACGCAAAAGACACAGCCCTGCTGGTCGCCTTTCGCAAGGCCTGACGGATCAGGTGTACATCTGCGTCTTGCGGGCCCGCGCCTCTTCTGTCGCGCGGCCGGTGCCGTCGTGATAGCTGCCGAACCACCGGTCCCACGGCATCTCGACCGTGCCATAGTTGCATTCGAAATACCGGTGATGCAGCTGGTGGAAATAGACCCCCATGCGCAATTGCGGGCTGTCGTTCACCACCAGCTTTTCAAAGCCGGAATGGGAAAACACCGGATGGGTGGACTGCACATAGCCGTGAAACATCACGTGCAGCGGATGGCTGGGCACGATCAGGTGGATCAGGAAATTCGTGTAGAACAGAACATGCTCGACCGGGTGCATCGAGATGCCGGACCACGGACCCACATTGACGTTCCGGTGGTGCAGGGAGTGCGCCAGTTTGTACAGCGGAGGCCAGTGCAGGGCGCGGTGGATCCAGTAAAAGTGAAAGCTGGACCAGATCGGAAGCAGCACAAAGAAGGCCACGAACCACACCGGGTTGTCGGGAAACAGCATCGCCGGGGCGTAGCCATTGGCCATGGCCCAGAACACCCCGATCTGCGCCAGCGACCACAGCGTGATACCGCTGGCCACGTGCCAAAAGATGTTGTCCCACACCTGATTGTTGAAGGTAAACGTGCCGTTGCTGCGCACCTGATCGCGCGGATCGAACTTGGTCGCGTCGCCCTGCCCCTTGCGCACAATCAGCCAGTAATGCAGCACGCCAGCAATCAGGCACTGCGGCACGAGGTTCGCCAGCCACACCCGCAACGTCCAGCCCCATTCAAGGGTCTGCATCGTCTCTAACGGGGGCAAAATCAGGAAATATGCACCCAGTGCGAGGATGAAACACAGTGTCGTCGTCGACGCCTCTAGCCAGAAAGCAGCGTACCAGCGAAAAATGGCGCGGGGGTTCGGCGGCCACAGAAACAGCGGGTTTTGCGCGATGGGTGTCGGCGGGCGATGGTTCCAGCGTTCAGCCTCGCGTATTTCTGGATCACGTGGCATAGTTTGACCCCTCTTCGTCCAATATGGCCTTGAGTTCCGCAAGGTGCCGCTCGTCCTGCTCGGGGTAGTCTTCGATTTCCCGAGCCGTCTTCGCCGCCACATCCGCCGGAATCACGCGCAGCGGCCTGCCCGTTTGCAACGCAAGCAGATAGGTCTGGCAGGCCCGCTCGAAATAGAACATCCGGTTGAACGTTTCCGCCACCGTCTGCCCAATGACCATGATGCCGTGATTGCCCATCACCATCACCTTTTTCTTTGGATCATCGAACAGTCTGGCACAGCGTTCGCCCTCTTCCTCGAAGGCCAGACCGCCATAGTTGTCATCGACCACGACCCGGTCAAAAAACATGCAGCCGTTCTGATCGACTGGGGGCAGGGTGCTGTCGGCCAACGCGGCAAGGGCCGTGGCATAGGGTGAATGCACATGCATGGCGCAGCGTGCGTGGGGACAGTGCCGGTGCATCCCGCCATGCAGCCCCCATGCGGTGGGATCGGGCGCGTCCGGCCCCTCCTTGCCAGCGGGATCGTTGGCGTCCACCACGATCAGGTCCGACGCCTTGATGCGGGAAAAATGCATCTGGTTCGGGTTCATCAGGAACTGCGTTCCATCCTCGTTGATGGCAAAGCTGAAGTGGTTCGCCACCGCCTCGTGCATGTTCAGACGCACAGTCCAGCGGAAAGCAGCGGCCAGATCCACGCGTTCCTGCCAGTTGTCCGTGTTGGGGCGAATCTGTTGAACGGTCATGTCGGCCTCCCTGCGTGGCGCAAGCGTGCAGGGATTGCGGCCCCGGGATCAAGTCCGAACCCTGTTCAGAATGCGACCTATTCCGGGTCCTTGGGCCGTGACGGCACCCAGACATAGCCGTTTTCGTCCAGGATATATGCCTCGCGCAGGCCATGCGGTTTGTCCAACGGTTCGGCCAGAGTCGTGGCACCATGCGCCTTTGCCCGCGCAACAGCGTCGTCCGGGTCTGTATCATAAAGGTGTATCTCGATCCCGGCACCTCGGGGCGGGTTTTCCGGCAGCAGGCCAAGCAACGGATGTGAATGATAGGTGCCATCGCTGTGCAATTGAAACACCTGATCGCCGTAACGCATAATCGCGAAATCAATTGTCGGTTGGTATGCCGTCATTCCGAAAACATTCTCTAACAGGCGTATTTCCGCCCCGACGTCCCGCACCAGAAGGTTCAGGCCAATGCCGCGCAATCCACGGCCAAACGTATCTGCGTCAACTGTTTCATAGTCCATAAGGTCAGCGTTGCTGATATAGTTTCATCCGTCAAGAACGGACTGAATCCGTGACAGTTTCGCGACATGCGGCGCCACCCCCTTGCGCGCCCCCCGGAAGTTTGAACAATTGGGACATGGAACATGACCCTTTCCCGTCCTGGCCCGATACAGCCCCCGATCTTGTGAATGTCGCTGCCGGCCGCGCACCCGCCGACACTGTTATCCGGGGCGGCGTCTGGGTAAACGTCCACACGCGCGAGGCGTTGCCGGACCACGACATCGCCATAAAACACGGCCGCATCGCCTGTGTGGTCCCCGACGCCAGCGCACAGATCGGACCGGAAACCGAAGTGATCGAGGCGCAGGGCCGCTACATGGTTCCGGGCCTGTGCGACGGCCACATGCACATCGAATCCGGCATGCTGACCCCCGCCGAATTTGCCGCCGCCGTGATCCCGCACGGCACCACGTCGATGTTCACCGACCCGCATGAGATCGCCAACGTGCTGGGGCTGGAAGGTGTGCGGCTGATGCATGATGAGGCGTTGATGCAGCCGGTGAACATCTGGACCCAGATGCCATCCTGCGCGCCTTCCGCCCCGGGGATGGAGACAACAGGTTTCGAAATCAGCGCAAAGGATGTGGCCGAGGCCATGGACTGGCCCGGAATCATCGGGCTGGGCGAAATGATGAACTTTCCGGGCATGGCCGCCGCCGACCCCCAGATGCTGGACGAGGTGGCCGCCACCCAGCGGGCCGGCAAGACCGTGGGCGGGCATTATGCCGCGCCCGATCTGGGCCCGGATTTTGCGGCCTATGTCGCCGGTGGCCCCGCCGACGACCACGAAGGCACCTGCGAAGCCGACGCCATTGCCCGGATGCGTCAAGGGATGCGGTCGATGATCCGGCTGGGCAGTGCCTGGTATGATGTGGAAAGCCAGATCACCGCCATCACGGAACAGGGCCTTGACCCCCGGAACATGATTCTGTGCACCGATGATTGCCATTCGGGTACTTTGGTCAATGACGGGCATATGAACCGCGTGGTGCGCCACGCCATCGACTGCGGCTGTGACCCGCTGGTGGCGCTGCAAATGGCGACGATCAACACCGCGACGCATTTCGGGTTGGAGCGTGAAATCGGTTCCCTGACCCCCGGGCGCAGGGCGGATGTGATCCTGACCTCGGACCTGCGGACGCTGCCGATCGAGCATGTGCTGGCCAAGGGAAAAACAGTCGCTGTCAGGGGCGAATTGGCCGTGGAATGCCCCCATCTCGACTGGCCCGCACATGCCACGCAAACAGTAAGGATGGGCGCAGACAAGACGGCGGATGATTTCGTGATTGCAGCACCCCAAGGGCGCAATTCGGTCACCGCCAACGTCATCGGTGTGGTTGAAAACCAGGCCCCGACCAAGGCGCTGAAACGCGATTTGCCCGTCAATGAGGGCAAGGTCGAACCGCATGGCGACACCTGCCAGATTGCGCTGGTCGAACGGCACCGCGCGACGGGCGGCGTGACCAACGCGCTGGTGTCGGGATTTGGATATACCGGAAAGATGGCGATGGCCTCGACCGTCGCGCATGACAGCCATCACATGATCGTGGTGGGCACCGACCGCGAACAGATGGCGCTCGCAGCCAACCGGCTGGCCGAAGTGGGCGGTGGCGTGACCCTCTACCGCGATGACCAGGAACTGGCGCTGGTCGAACTGCCCATCGCCGGGTTGATGTCCGACAGCCCCGCGGCCGAGGTTGCCGCAAAGGCCGAACGCCTGGGCCGCGCGATGCAGGATTGCGGTTGCACCCTCAACAATGCCTATATGCAACATTCGCTTCTGGCCCTCGTTGTCATCCCCGAACTGCGTATTTCCGACTTGGGACTGGTCGATGTGCGCAGTTTTGAATTCATTCCAGTTCTGGAGCCGACCACATGAAGATGCTTGCCCCGAACACCCGTTCGCACACGGAATTCCACGATCCGAACGCGGCGGTGACCCATCTGCAAGCGCTGTATACGGAAGCGGCAGAGTTTCTGTGCGAACAGTTCATGCACGCGATGGAACACGGCGCGCCCGAGGGGCGGATCAGGGCCTATTACCCCGAAATCCGGTTCACGACGTCCACATATGCCCAGGTTGATACGCGCCTGAGCTTCGGCCATGTGTCGGCCCCCGGAACCTATGCCACGACCGTGACACGGCCCGACCTGTTCGAAAACTACCTGGTCCAGCAGATCGGGCTGCTGATCGAAAACCACGGCCAACCGGTCGAGATCGGGTATTCCAATACGCCGATGCCCGTGCATTTCGCCGTGGCAAACGACCCTGATATCACCGTGCCGCAACAAGGGGCCGCCACCTTTACCCTGCGCGACGTGTTCGATGTACCGGACCTGTCCAACACCAACGATGACATCGTCAACGGTACGCACGAACCAAAGGACGGCATCGGCCCGCTGGCCCCGTTTACGGCGCAGCGCATCGACTATTCGCTGGCCCGCCTGTCGCACTACACCGCCACGGATGCCCGGCATTTCCAGAACCACGTGCTGTTCACCAACTACCAGTTCTACGTGGCCGAATTCGAAGCTTATGCCCGCCAGCAACTCGATGATCCGAACAGCGGCTACACGTCCTTTGTGTCCACCGGCAACGCCGAGATCACGGCCAGCGACCAGGAGTTGCCGACAAGTCCCAAGACGCCACAGATGCCCACCTATCACCTGAAACGCGAAGATGGGTCCGGGATCACGCTGGTGAACATCGGGGTGGGGCCATCGAATGCGAAAACCGCGACGGACCACATCGCCGTGCTGAGGCCCCATGCGTGGCTGATGGTCGGCCACTGCGCGGGCCTGCGCAACAGCCAGGCGCTGGGGGATTTCGTGCTGGCACACGCCTACCTGCGCGAGGACAACGTGCTGGACAATGACCTGCCGCCCTGGGTCCCGATCCCGGCCCTGGCCGAGATCCAGATCGCGCTGGAACAGGCCGTGGCCCAGGTGACCGAACTCGAAGGGTACGAGCTGAAGCGCATCATGCGGACCGGCACAGTGGCCACCCACGACGACCGCAACTGGGAACTGCGCGAACAGCACGGACCGGTCCAGCACCTGAGCCAGTCGCGGGCCATCGCGCTGGACATGGAAAGCGCCACCATCGCCGCCAACGGCTATCGGTTCCGCGTGCCATATGGCACGCTGCTGTGCGTGTCGGACAAGCCGCTGCATGGCGAATTGAAGCTGCCGGGCATGGCGTCCGACTTCTACAAAACGCAGGTCGCACGCCACTTGATGATCGGAATTCGCGCGATGGAACAGATCCGCGAGATGCCGCTTGCCCGCATTCACAGTCGGAAATTGCGGTCTTTCGACGAGACCGCGTTCCTCTAAAGGGCCAAAAAACCCGAAAAACCGGTGTTTTTCGCTTGCACGCGGCCACTATTCGTTGTGTTTTCACACAATATTCCGTTACAAAACGGACATGAGGCCCAAGTTCTCGGGCAGACGAAGGAGACCAGTAAAATGGCAAAACCAATGACCAAGACCCAACTCGTCGCCGCGCTGGCCGAAGAAATGGGGACAGACAAGAAGTCCGCAGGCGGCGCGCTGGATGCGATCTGTGGCCTGATCACACGTGAAGTGTCGGGCGGCGGTGCCGTGACCCTGCCGGGCGTCGGCAAGATCTATTGCCGCGAGCGCCCCGAGCGCATGGTGCGCAACCCCGCCACCGGCGAACAGTTCAAGAAAGAAGCCGACAAGGTTGTCAAGATGACCATCGCCAAGGCACTCAAGGACAGCGTAAACGGCTAAACCGTTTTCGAACCGTCACGAAGGGGTCGCCAACTGGCGGCCCTTTTTCGTTGGGGCGCCGCTTGCATCTGTCTCCGAATTCCCGGAACGTCCGCGCCAGTACCGAACAGGGATCAGTCTTGGACATTCGCGCATCGCTCATGGGCCTGACCTTTGCCCTGATCTGGTCGTCTGCCTTTACCTCGGCCCGGATCATCGTGACCCACGCCCCGCCTTTTGCCGCGTCGGCTGTTCGCTTCTTTATCGCGGGTCTGATCGGCGTGGCCGTGGCGCGGATGCTGGGGCAATCCTGGCACCTGACGCGGGACCAATGGCGCGCGACCTTTGTGTTCGGCTTGTGTCAGAATGCGATTTACCTCGGCCTCAACTTCTATGCCATGCAGACGGTCGAGGCGTCGCTGGCCTCGATCATCGCGTCGACCATGCCCTTGATGGTGGCCTTTGCCGGGTGGGTTGTGTTTCGTGACAGGTTGCCGACCCTCGGGATCATCGGGCTGGTGCTGGGCATCGTCGGCGTATTCCTGATCATGTCGGCCCGGCTGGATGCTGGGGTCGACGTCTATGGCGTGGCACTGTGCGTCATTGCCGCCATCGCCCTGGCCATCGCGACCCTTTCGATGCGCACCATGTCCAGCGGTGGCAACCTGATGATGGTGGTCGGATTGCAGATGTTCGTCGGGGCAGTGGTGCTGGGCATCGCATCGGCCCTGACCGAAACGATCACCGTGACGGTCACGCCGCAATTCATCGCGGCCTTCACCTATACCATCTTTTTCCCCGGACTGGTCGCCACGTGGATCTGGTTTTCACTGGTGGACCGGATCGGCCCGACCAAGGCGGCCACGTTCCACTTTCTCAACCCGTTTTTCGGCGTGGCGATTGCCGCCCTGCTGCTGGGCGAACGGCTTGGGCCCCGTGACATTCTGGGCGTCGCCATCATCACCGTGGGCATTCTTGCGGTACAAGTGTCACGGCAACGCAAAACCTGACCCCAGCCCCTTGCGTATGGCGCACCCACACATATCCTGCACCGGTATTTCAACACGTCCGAGCATATCATGCACCGCCGCACATTTCTGACCACCGCAGCCGCTGCTGCCACCCTTCCATTTCCGGCCCTTGCCTATCCCGCGGAGATCTTCACACCCGGCCTGTGGAGCGATGTGCGCAAGCGGGACGATGTCGTTGTTCTGAACTATCGTGCCGCTTGGTCCCTGACGTGCCAAATCAAGGCGGACCTGATCGCAGACGCGCTGGCCCAAAATCCCGCCTACCAGCGCCTGACCTTCATCGATGTGGACTGGGACACTTTCGGCCAATCAGTGCTGACCAGCCGGCTCAAGGTGGAACGGCGTTCGACCCTGCTTGTGATGAAACAGGGCAAGGAGGTCACGCGCCTTGTCAATGAACCCTATCCCCGTCGGGTGCGGGCGCTGCTGGACGCCGCCCTTGCCGCCTGACACGGCATTGCGCGCAAGGTTTCCCAACGCTATCCAATAGGAAAACGTCGACGGGCAGCCCATGAAACTACTCTTTGTGCACCAGAACATGCCGGGCCAGTACCGCGAGCTGATCCAGTGGCTGGCCGCGCAAGGCGGACACGAGATCGTTTTTCTGACGCAGCGCCAGAACGCCCCTGAATTCGCGGGCGTGCGCCGCGTCGTCTACAAAACCCATCATGCCCCGTCGGATGACGCATACGGTCTGAACAAAACGTGGGAGGCTGCTGCCGGCAACGGGTTCGGTGCCGCCATGGCACTGAAAGAGACCATCGAGACGGGCTTTGTCCCCGACATCGTGATCGGCCACGTGGGCTGGGGCGAAATGAGCTTTTTCCGGCAGATCCTGCCCGATACGCCGATGATCGGCTTTTTCGAATACTACTACTCGACCAAGGGCGGGCCGGTCGGGTTCGACCCCGAAAACCCGCCCAGCGACCACGCCCCGTTCATCATGGAGGCAAACAACGTCGTGCCCTGCCACGCAATCCAGCAGGTCACACAGGGCCACAGCCCGACACTGTGGCAGCGCGACCGGTTTCCCAAATCCTTCCACGACAAGATCTATGTCTGTCACGACGGCATCCGCACCGACAAGCTGAAGCCCAACAAGAAGGCCAAGGTGACCCTTGGCCGGATCGGCCGCCCCCTGACCCAGAAAGACGAGATCGTGACCTACATGGCGCGCAATCTCGAAACCACGCGCGGCTTTCACATGTTCATGCGGGCACTGCCCAAAATCCAGAAGGCGCGGCCCAACGCCCGGATCATCGTGATCGGCGGCAACGACGCCTCCTATGGCGGCAAGAGCAAGCACCAGGGCGGCCTGCGCGGCCAGATGGAGGCCGAGGTCGGCCACCTGCTGGATTGGGACAGGCTGCATTTCCTGGGTCAGGTGCCATACGAAAGCTACCAGCAGATCATCCAGATCAGTTCCTGCCACATCTACCTGACCATGCCGTTCGTGCTGTCGTGGTCGATGCTGGAATCCATGTCGATGGGAGCCACCATTGTCGCCAGTGACGTCGCCCCCGTGCGCGAGGCGATGACACATGGCGAAACGGGTCTGCTGGTCGATTTCTTCGATGCAGACGCGATTGCGGCCCAGGTGGTCGATGTCCTCGAAAAGCCACGGGACTATGCGCATATTGGACCGGCGGCGCGGGAACACGTGGTCCGGACATATGACTTTCTGAACGTCTGCCTGCCCGAACACATTCGCCAGATCAACGCGCTGGTGCCCGAAGACATCCGGATCACCATGCCATGACGACCCCGTTGATCGTGTTGGGTGCCGGGGGGAAGCTGGGAACGCTTCTGTCGGGGATCTGGCCGACCGACGTCGTGCAGTACCGGCGCGCGGACCTCGATATTCTGGACGACGCACGGCTGACTGCGGCACTGCGCCGGGCGGCGGCCGTGCTGTGTCTGGCCGGTGTAACGCATGACGCAGACAGACCCATGTCGCTGAATACGACGCTGGCGCAACTGACCCTTGATGCGGCGGCGCGGGCGCAAAGCGGGCGCGTGTTCCTGATGTCATCGGCTGCGGTCTACGGGGCGCAGGACGGCCCATTGTCCGAGGACACCGCGCCCATGCCCCGGTCTGACTATGCCCGCGCCAAGCTTGAGATGGAGGCGATGGCCCTCGCCCATGCGCACCCCAACACGGTCCTGCGGTTGGGCAACGTAGCGGGGGCGGATACGATCCTTGGCGGGTGGCACGACATGTTCACGCTCGACACGTTGCCGGACGGCACGACACCGCGGCGCAGTTATGTCGGCCCGGGGGCGTTGGTGCGGGTGCTGATGGAACTGGCCGGTGCCAGCGATTTGCCGAACGTGCTGAACGTGGCCGCGCCGGTCAGTGTTCAGATGGGTGCGCTGCTTGATGCCGCGGGACTTGTCTGGGCGCCACGGGCCGCGACCCCCGACACCATCCCCGAGGTTACGCTGGACACGAGCGCGCTGGCGGCGTTTGCGGATTTCGATCCGCAGGACCAAACCCCCGCGGGCATCGTGGCCGACTGGCGGGCCGCCCCGTGACCTGGCGCAAACGCATCTTTGACCTGTTCTTTGCCAGCCTTCTGGTTGTGATCCTTGGGCCCATCATCCTGTTCCTGATCCTTCTGATCTGGCGGAAACAGGGGCACCCGATCTTTTACGTGGCCGAACGGATGAAAACGCCGACCGACAGTTTCGGGCTGGTCAAATTCCGGACCATGACGGTTGTGAATGACGACGCCGGTGTGTCGGGCGGGGACAAGGACGCGCGGATCACGCCGCTGGGGGCAAGGCTGCGCGCCAAACGGTTGGACGAATTTCCGCAGCTCTGGAACATCCTGCGCGGCGACCTCAGCTTTGTCGGGCCGCGCCCCCCGTTGCGCGAATATGTCGAACGGTTTCCCGACATCTACGCCAAGGTGCTGAAATCACGGCCCGGCGTCACAGGGCTGGCCACGATCCGCTTTCACAAACACGAAGAGCGGCTGCTGGCCCGCTGCAATTCGGCCCGGGAAACCGACGCCGTGTATTGCCGCATCTGCGTGCCGCGCAAGGCACGTCTGGACCTGATCTACCAGCGCAATCAGAACACGTGCTACGACTTTGACCTGGTGTTCCAGACCATCGGAAACCTGTTTCGCCGCAATCCATCGGGTTGAAAACATACGGCTCCGATTGCCTTGTGAAACTGCACGGGGTACAAGTTCGGGGCAGTGAGAATGCACAATCTTTAGGCAAAAAGTCGCGCAAACTGCGCTGTTTTCCGCGGGTTGAACCGCCTGAACGAATTGCAGCTACGGGTTGGAAACCGGCTTGTGATAGCCGGAGATACAAGACCGGAAACACCGGCATGGGGGACACATGCTCGATACCTTGAAATCGCTGACACGGGCCCAGAAACGCAATATTTTCATCGTCATAGACTGCGCTTTGGTTCCCTTTGCACTGCTGTTCGCCTTTAGCTTGCAAATGTCGATGGATGGGGCGTTCAGCCTGATGTGGGACTACTTGCCGGTTCTGCCGTACATGTTGGTGTCGACCGCGGCGCTGTCCGTATGGCTGGGCATCAGTTCGACCACGCTGAACGAGTACGAATCAAGCTCGATCGGGCAAACGGCGATTTTTGCGGCACTGCTGGCGATCATGTCGACACTGCTGGCGGCGGCGACCAACGTGCCGGTGCCGCTGACCACGCAGGTGGTATTCGGCATCACCTATTTCGTGTTTTCGGCCATCAGCCGCGCGGTTATGCTTCAGGTCGTGCTGGCGATCTACCGCACCGGGTCGGACCGGTGCCGCGTCCTGATCTACGGGGCAGGCACGACAGGCATGCAGCTGGTTTCGGCCTTGCGCGGCCACGAGATGATTGAACCGGTTGCCTTTGTCGATGACAACCAGGCGCTTCAGGGCATCAACGTGCTGCGCCTGCCGGTCTACAGCCCCGTCCGCATCGCCGAAATCGTGGCCGAGAAACAGATCGACCGCGTGCTGCTGGCGATGCCGTCGCAAACGCAACCCAAGCAGATGCAAACGGCCCGCCGCCTGCAAAAGATGGGGCTTGAGGTGCAGACGCTGCCATCATTTTCACAGCTGATCGGAGAAGAGGCGCTTGTCGACAAGCTGACCCCGATCAACGCCCGCAGTTTTCTGGGCCGGGACGAGGTCAGCCATGCACCGGGCCAGGGCGCGGCCGCCTATTTCCGCCGCTCGATCCTGATTTCCGGCGCGGGCGGATCAATCGGTTCGGAACTGTGCCGCCAGGTCATCGACTGCATGCCGTCACGCGTGGTGCTGTATGAACTCAGCGAACTTGCGTTGTACAATGTGCATCAGGAAATCCAGCAACTTGCCGAAGGCAGCGATATCGACATTGTTCCGATCCTTGGATCAGTGACGGATGCCCGGCAGGTCCGCCGCGTCCTTCAGGAATACGACATCCAGGTGGTGCTGCACGCCGCGGCCTACAAGCACGTGCCGCTGGTCGAAATCAATCCGCTGTCGGGCCTGGCCAACAATGTGCTGGGCACGCAAACACTGGTGACCGAGGCGGCGAACGCCAACGTCGAACGGTTCGTGCTGATTTCATCCGACAAGGCGGTGCGCCCCACCAACATCATGGGCGCGTCCAAGCGGCTGGCCGAACTGGTCGTGCAGGACGTCGCCACACGGATTGCACAGGGCAAGGGGCTGGTGTTTTCCATCGTGCGGTTCGGCAACGTGCTGGGGTCGTCCGGGTCGGTCGTGCCGCTGTTCCAGGAACAGTTGCGCCGCGGCGGCCCCCTGACCGTGACGCACCCCGAGGTGTCACGGTACTTCATGACCGTGCAAGAGGCCGTGCACCTGGTGCTGCGTGCCGGGTCCATGGCCAAGGGTGGCGAGGTGTTCGTGCTGGACATGGGCAAACCGGTCAAGATCGAGCAACTCGCAAGGCAAGTCATCGAAAGTGCGGGCTACACCGTGCGGGATGCCCAGCATCCTGATGGCGACATCGAGATCGACTTTACCGGCCTGCGTCCAGGCGAAAAGATGACCGAAGAGCTTACTTTGAATGGCGCCCTGATCGGCACCGGCCACCGCAAGATCTTTTTCACCAAAGAGGACGGGCTGAGCGAGATCGAGGTCGCGGGCGTGATCCGCGCGCTGCGACATGCGCTGGCTGCCAGCGATGATGATGCAGCCCGTGACGTGGTGATGCGTTCCGTCGAAGGATATCGCCCCCAGGCGGCCGGGTCAGACATCGGTGATCGCGCCACACCCGCTTCCTGACCTGAGATGTATCCCGAAAGCCGCGTTTTGTTGCCGTTCAGCGGTCTGCAATACAGCCGTCATTGTCGCGCGCCTGCTGGCGTGATCTAAACAGGGCAACGAACGTGGGGACGTTACAGTGAAACACCTTGCCCGCTTGCATCGTGCAAGACGTATCATTCTGGCGGCTGGCGTCGCCGGCGTTGCCGTTGCGGCGACGGCGCTTGCCCAGACGACCCAGCGCCCGCAGGTCATCACATCCTCTCCCACACTCAACTTCTACGGTGTGCCGGGCCTGGTCGACATGCCGACAGGCGAGGCGCTGCCCAGCGGCACGCTGGCCATCGGCGTGTCCAACTTCGGTGGACAGACACGCACCAACCTGACCTTTCAGTTCTCGCCCCGGATCACCGCCACGTTCCGCTACATCGGCATCCAGGACTGGAATTCGAACGGCTTTGACACCTATCGCGACCGCAGCTTTGACGCGCGGTTCCTGCTGACCCGCGAGGGGCGGTATCGCCCCGCCGTCAGCGTCGGCCTGCAGGATTTCGCGGGCACGGGGATTTATGCGGCGGAATACCTGGTCGCGACCAAGAATTTTGACCGTCCGTTCAGCCTGCCGGGCCGGGTCAAGGTGACGGCTGGCCTGGGTTGGGGCCGCTTGGGGCGTTTGGGCGATATCGGTTCGCCCTTCGGTTCGGACCGCCCCGCATTCGATCCGCAGGATCGCGGCGGCTCCCCGTCTACGGACCAATGGTTCCGCGGCCCGGCGTCGCCCTTTGGCGGGATCGAATGGCAGGTCAACGATCGCCTCGGCCTCAAGGCCGAATATTCGACCGACGACTACGCCCCGGAAACGTCGCGCGGCGTGTTCGAGCGGGATTCGCGGCTGAACTTCGGGCTTGAGTATCAGGCCAGCCGCTTCCTGCGGGTCGGGGCCTATTACCTCTATGGCAGCGAGATTGGCGTGAACTTCCAACTGGTCGCAAACCCCAAGGAACCGCCCCGCGCCTTCACGCTGCCGGGTCCGCGCCCCGTGATTGCACGACCCGACCGCAATCAGGCACCGCAGGCCTATTCCACCGCCTGGGCTCCGGCCAAGGCGACCGTGGCCCAGCAACTGGGTGATATCGTTGCGCCGCTGATGGCCGAGGACGGTATCCGGCTCGAAAGCCTGGCGCTGACATCGGTCACGCGGGTCGAAGCGCGCGTGGCCTCCCTGCGCTATACCAACAACGCGATCCTTGTGGGGCGGACCGCGCGCCTTTTGACGGCGACGATGCCCGCCACGGTCGACACGTTCGACATTATCGTGATGCAGAACGATCTGCCTGCGACGCGGGTCACGCTCAGCCGGTCCAACCTGGAACAGCTCGAATTCCAGCCCGGCGCAAGCGACCTGCTGCTGGCCAACAGCGCGCTTGACAGTGCGCCGGCGCGTGCCGCCGAAGGCGCTTATGTACCCGAAAACGTGTTCCCCCGCTTCAGCTGGTCGCTGGGCCCCTTTGTGCGGCCCAGCTTCTTTGATGTGGAAACGCCGGTCCGTGTCGATGTCGGCCTGTCGCTGAATGCAGAATACCGGCCTGCGCCCAGATGGCTGGTTGCGGGTCAGTTGCGGCACCGCCTGGCAGGAAACGTGGACGGCACCGCAACATCGAATTCCGCCCTGCCGCCGGTGCGGACCAACGCGCCGCAATATGCGCAATTCGGCGACCTGACTATCGAAAACCTGTACGTGAACCGGCAATGGAAAGCGGGCAAGAACACCTATGCCCGTCTGACGGCGGGCTACCTGGAACAAATGTTCGGTGGCGTTTCGGCGGAAATGCTGTGGCAACCTACCGACAGCCGCCTCGCCCTCGGGGTCGAGGCCAACTATGCCCGCCAGCGCGACTTTGACCAGCGGTTCGGGTTCCAGGACTACGACGTCTATACCGGACACGTTTCTGCCTATTACGACTTTGGCAAAGGCTATGTGGGCCAGCTTGATGTCGGTCGTTACCTGGCCGGGGACTACGGTGCCACATTCGCTGTGGATCGCACCTTCAAGAACGGTTGGAGCGTCGGCGGTTTCTTCACCCTCACGGACGTCAGTTCGCAAGAGTTCGGCGAAGGGTCGTTCGACAAGGGGATCCGCATCACCGTCCCGCTGGAATGGTTCTCGGGTCAGCCCAGCACGCAAACGGCCAGCTTCCCGATCCGCCCGATCCAACGGGATGGCGGCGCACGGCTCAGTGTTCCGAACCGGCTGTATCCGCAACTGCGCAATGCAGACGCCCGCGCCCTGCGCGAGGATTGGGGACGGGTATGGGAGTAAAACCAATGCAGGCAGCACGCTGGTCGATATCCGCCCTGATCCTTGCCCTGGTCGCAGGATGCGCAGGCGGCACGGACGAGTTGAACACGCAAACCTCGCGTTTCATCAGCACCGGCGAGTTGCTGCGCAACACCCTGTTCACGCCGGAACCGGAACTGCCCGACGTCACGCGCGCCCTGCTGGACGGGCTGACGGTCCCCTCGCTCGAAGCCAAGGTCGAAGAGCGTGATGGCCTGGCCTATCTGATCCCGTTCCACACCAAGACGGTCCCCGGACTGGGCAAGATCAACACGTGGACCACCGGCGACGGATCGCAGCTGGTGCTGCGGTCGGGTGTCATCGTGGCCACGCGCGGTCTGGGCGACGATATGACGTCGTCGGACAAGCGCGGGACCATCGCGTTTGTCACCGGGCGCGGTGGCGGAAATTGGCCGCTGCGGCTGGACATCCAGACCGCCGCCGACGGCGTGATCCGGCAGGACTTTGTCTGTACCGGAACACGTGGCGGTATCCAGTCTATCGAGATTGTTGAACTGACCTACCGCGTTGAATCACTTAGTGAAAACTGCACCAGTGCAAATGGTCAGCGGATCACGAACCGCTACTGGGTCGACACGCGCGACGGCACTGTCTGGCAGACGCGGCAATGGGCTGGCGCAAAAATAGGCTACATCGACACACGCATTCTCAAAAAGTAGCAATGCCGGATATCCTCCAGTTGCGAATTCAACGGCAAAGTGATATCCAAAATCCCGATTGAAACGTGCCGTACGCACAGGACCACGCAAAGGGTCGTTGACATGAAAAAACTTCTTACCGCAGCCGCAATGGCAGCAACCGTCGCCTTCGCAGGCGCCACTGGCGCTTCGGCACAGGCAGAAACCGCGCTTGTGGTGGGCAGCATCACCGCGACGCAAGTGATTGCCGGTGTGATTATCCTGACCGTTGTGGTTGCCGTTGCTGACGATGGCACCGTGACAACGACCACCGTCGAAGTCCCCACGATCTAAGACGAACCCTGGTTTTCAAAATGCGCCGGTTGCCCTGTGCGGCCGGCGCGTTTTTGTGTCCGCCCCACTGTGCCGTCAGCAAATGATCACGATGGCAGCAAGCCCCGGACCACCCGCGTCACCTTGGGCGAGGTGGGCGATGCCCGCGACCCCCAGGTTTCCACCACCACACCGTCCGGGCCGATCAACACCTTGTTGAAATTCCACGCGGGCACGAAACCCGTCTGCTCCCGCACAGCCTTGTAGAACGGATGCGCATCGCGGCCCTTGACCCGGGTGATGTCCGCCATCGGCATGTCGATGCCATAGGTCAACTCGCAAAACGCCTGTACCTCTTCGCCGGTCGCCAGTTCCTGACGAAAGTCATTGGACGGCACAGCCAGAACCACCAAACCCGCATCGCGATACTGGTCATACAGCGCTTGCAGATCTTCGTATTGATCCGTGAATGCGCAGCGCGACGCTGTATTGACCACCAGCACCGGCTGCCCCGCGAAATCCGCCATGTCGATGTAACCGCCGTCAATCGACACAAAGCGGGTGTCATGCACATCCGCTGACGCGACCCGCGCCACCAATGTTAGAACAAGAATTGCAAACACGCGCGCCATTCCGCCTCCTCCTTCCGTCCTATGCGAAAACCTAGCGCGCACCTGCCCCCTTTCAATTCGCGGAGGACGCGCCAAATATGGGGTAACGCAAACGATTAAAGGCGCACCATGACCCAGTATTCCAAGAACCCGGATGTGATCGCCACCCTGTCTGCCGAAGAATTCCATGTTACCCAGCAAAACGGCACGGAACGCCCCGGCACAGGCAAGCTGCTGCACAACAAGGAACCCGGCATTTATGTCGACATCGTATCGGGCGAGCCGTTGTTCGCATCGTCCGACAAATACGAATCCGGCTGCGGCTGGCCCAGCTTCACCAAACCCATCGAACCCGAATACGTCGAGGAATTCCGCGACGCGTCGCTGGGTATGATCCGCACCGAAGTCCGCAGCAAACACGGCGACAGCCATCTGGGCCACGTGTTCCCCGACGGGCCACAGGACCGCGGCGGGCTGCGCTATTGCATCAACTCGGCCTCGCTCCGTTTCATCCATCGTGACGACATGGAGGCTGAAGGCTACGGAAAATACCTGAACCAAGTGGAGGATGTGGCATGAGCACGACCAAACGCGCCGTTCTGGCGGGCGGCTGTTTCTGGGGGATGCAGGACTTGATCCGCAAAAAGCCCGGGGTGCACGCCACCCGCGTCGGCTATACCGGGGGCGATGTGCCCAACGCGACCTATCGCAACCACGGCACCCACGCCGAAGGGATCGAGATCATCCATGATCCGTCGGTGATATCGTACCGCGAACTGCTTGAGTTCTTTTTCCAGATCCACGACCCCACCACCCCGAACCGTCAGGGCAACGACCGGGGCCTTAGCTACCGATCAGCGATCTACTACGTGGACGAGGAACAGCGCCAGATCGCGCTGGACACCATCGCCGATGTCGAAGCATCCGGCCTGTGGCCCGGCAAGATCGTAACCGAGGTCGAACCCGTGGGCGACTTCTGGGAAGCCGAGCCCGAGCATCAGGATTACCTGGAGCGCATCCCCAACGGCTACACTTGCCATTTCGTTCGGGCAGGTTGGGTGCTGCCCAAGCGCGCAGCAGAGTAACCGGCGTTACCCGGTGCCACGAAACGGCTTGGCACCGGGAATCGTTGGAACGCGCTTGTGAATGGCCTTCATTTGGGCGCTATGATCCTCTTTCGCGAGCTGCTCAACCGGTTTGACGCCAGCTGCGACCGCCGCTTGCGCAAGCCGAACGTTCAGCGTGTTGACCTCGGTTTCGGTCAAAAGCTCGTTGTCTGCACCGACAAGCGCCGTCATGCGTGCCTTGATGCTGTCCCACGCATCCCGCGCGTTGCTTTTTTGCGCTGACAGGTTGCCGGCCGCATTCATGTACAGGAATGCGGTCGTGGTCTTGAAATCGTTGAATTCGTCAAAATCCAGTTCGACACATTTCGGCGTTGCCACCGGCCCGACCAGCACGGGAAAACAGTGCACATCAGCCCCAAGCCGCGCCACATCACTGGTAAAGGCGATTTCCTTGACGGCGACATTGTGCGCCGAAGGATCAAAGGTGTCGGCATCCTTGCCCTTCAACTTGGCCGCCATGGACCGTGCATAGGCGTGAAAGGCGCCGCTAAAGTCTGATTTGGACATATTGACCAACGTATTCGGCGTGCCCACAGGTGCAGCCGAAGGGGTCGATCCACCGTCCTTGTAGGATCCGGCGCAGTGCTTGTTGTCACTGACGTTAAATCCGAACGTCCGCGTATCTGTCGGATCGTTGTCGAGTTCGACCTTGATTTGAAACTCCAGCCGGCTGTTTGCCGGGCCGTAATTCTGCACACTCGCCTTGGTAATTTCGGGCATGACCATCTCCGGAAACAAGATTTTTCATAAAAACCGCTCATAATCGCACAGTTCAGCGTAGCACCGATATGCCTCTATCTATAGTAGAATATTCGCCGGGTTCAGGATCAAACCACCCGCGGACGGCCCGTTGCCTCGACGGTCACGGTGGCTTCGACAAAGACGTCGCGCGCCTCGGTCGGCGCCGTGCGGATGTCACGCGCGACACTGACTTCTATGTCCTCTGTTCCGGCATCCCGAACCTCTTGCACGGCGATGTCATGCAAAACGGTTTCCATTCGCGCAAGGGCATCGCCCTCAAAGGCAAAGTCTTCGGGGCCTGCGGCAAGATGCGCCCGATAGCGCCCCTCGCTCGGGCTGGTGACGGTTCCGCTGCGGCGCACGGTGATGCGGCCCACGACGGCTCCGATTGCATTGGCGACACCTGCGTCCTCGGGCAGGATCATCCGCGTCCCAAGCCGATCCCCGACCGCGGGATAGTAAGTGGCCGCCGACGCGCCCAGGCCCACGACCGGCACGCCCAGACCCGCATCCAGCCGCATAGCGCCGCGATGCCGATTGATCCCCGCCTGCATCAGCGCGTGGGTGGCCAACCCTTCGTCCAAGCTGTCCGCCGCCAGCCCGGCCTGCAACAGCGCCACACTCGTTTGCGCCGTCATCTGGTCGACGATGATCCGCGCCATTCCCTCCGGGCCATTGGCCAGGGGCACCCCCGCCCCGGTCCGCCGCCGGGCAAAGATGGCCAGCGCCATGCGCGCGGCCTCGCCATCCCAGGTATCCAGCGTTCCCAGGACATGGCACGCATCCGACGGGGTCACGCCCGCTACCTGCACCAAACCGCGGGCCACCAATCGCTTGAGCCCACCCGCCTCCATCCGCGACCGCTGCACGTCGGCCAGTGGGCAGGCCACATCGCCGATCCGCGCCAACAGGTCCGCATCTCGGTCAGACAGACCTTCGGCCGCAACACCGGGAACCGCACGCACAAACCGACCATCCAACTCTGATGGTGTGGATCGCCGCAATTGTGTCTCTAACACAGGCAGAACCAACTCGGGCGCTTCCACAGCCAGCAAGGATACCGGCAACACCCGCCGCGGTCCAAGGGTGACACCACCGCGCAATCCCTCAGCCACGAAATGCACTTCGCTGTCGCCGCCCAGACCGGTGGTGCGCATGGCAACCGCTTCGACCATGGTGCGATGCGGGCCAACCCGCGCGCCATCAGGGTCAATCGCCGGACGACCATCCTGCAACAGCGCCACGTCAGTGGTCGTGCCGCCGATATCACTGATCAGCGCCGTATCCACATCCGTCAACCACCGCGCGCCCACGATGGACGCTGCGGGACCACTCAGGATCGTCTCGACCGGCCGGCTGCGGGCCTGTTCCGACGACATCAGCGCGCCATCACCGCGCACCACCATCATCGGCGCTGCAATCCCGATGGCACGCAATTCCGCTTCCGCGCGCCCGATCAGCGCGTCGATCAACCCGATCAGTCGTGCGTTCAACAGCGCAGTCAATGCCCGTTTCGGCCCACCCAGCTTGGCCGACAGCTGGTGCGATGCGGTAACCGGCTTGCCGGTGCGGACGGCGACCAACTCCATCACGCGGCGTTCATGGGCCGGGTTGCGCGTGGCAAAGACGGACGCCACGGCAAAGGCGCTGACCTCCGTCATATGTGCCTCCAGGAATGCCAACAGCCCGACTTCATCCAACGGTGCGGCCTCGGCCCCGTCATGGGTGTGCCCGCCCGACAACACGCACACGGGCTCGCCGTTCAATGCATCGGCCAACCCCTGGGCGGCCAGATCCCGCTCCCGGAACCCGATGAATATCAGGGCCACGCGACCGCCCTGCCCCTCGACCAGCGCATTGGTGGCAAGGGTGGTGGACAGCGACGCCATCGCCACGTCTTCGGGCGCGATCCCGGCCCCCGACAACACCGCGCGCACCGCAACACCGACACCCACAGCCAGATCGTGGCGCGTGGTCAGCGCCTTGGCCCGGGACAACACGGCACGCTCGTCCCGGATCAGTACGGCATCGGTATAGGTCCCGCCCGTATCGACGCCCAACAGCACCGCCATGCGCGCCCTCCCCTAAGCGTGCAATTCCATCAGCCGGGCCACCGCCCAACGGGCCGCATCTGCTACGGTCGGGTCCGGATCGTCAAGCCGCGATCTGGCATCCTCAAGCAACGCAGGCTGCCCGGAATTGCCGATAGCATACAGCACGTTGCGCACAAACCGGTCCCGTCCGATCCGCTTGATCGGCGACCCGGAAAACCGCGCGCGAAATCCTGCATCATCCAGTGCCACCAGTTCCGCCAGCGGCGGCGCGCCCACGGCACCCAGATACCGCATGTCACTGGCCGCCACCGCAAACTTGTTCCACGGACAAACCGCGAGACAGTCATCACAGCCATAAATGCGATTGCCCAAGGCAGGGCGCAGGGCGTCGTCCACAGGCCCCTTGTGCTCGATCGTCAGATACGAAATGCAGCGCCGCGCATCCAGACGGTAGGGCGCGGGAAAAGCATCTGTGGGACAGATATCCAGACAGGCGCGGCAGGACCCGCAATGATCAACCTCTGGCGCATCCGGCTCGATCTCGAGAGTGGTAAAAACAGACCCTAAAAAGGCCCAGTTGCCCCAGTCCCGGCTCAACAGATTGGTATGTTTGCCCTGCCATCCCAACCCCGCAGCCTGCCCCAGCGCCTTTTCCGGCACGGGAGCGGTATCGACAAATACCTTGATCTCGCCACCGGCTTCTTCAATCAGCCAGCGGCCCAACCGCTTCAATCGCTTCTTCACGATGTCATGGTAATCACGTCCCTGGGCATAGACGGACACGGCCCCCAGGTCCGGGCGGTCCAAAACCGCCAACGGGTCATGCTCCGGCGCATAGCTTTCGGCCAGCATGATCACCGATCGCGCCTCGGGCCAAAGGGCTGCGGGATTACCGCGCCAATGCATCCGCTCCGCCATCCACCCCATCTGCGCATGATACCCGGCATCGACAAAGGCCGCCAACCTCTCTGGTACTTCGGGCACCGCGTCCGGTCGGCATACACGTGCCATCACGAACCCCTCGTGCAGGGCCCGCGCAACGATATCGTCTTTCAGACCGCCCATTTCTTCTGACTAGAAATACCACGGGGTCTGGGGCAGCGCCCCAGTCCGACACTGGACATCAGAAATCCAGGTCATTGTAGTGCTTCGGCGGTGGAAACCCGGGCACCTGATCGGCCAGGATCGAACGAAACGCGGGTCTGGACTTGATCTTGGCGTACCAGTCCTTGACCCCTTCGGACCGGTTCCAGTCCACGTCCGAGATATAATCCAGCGCCGACAGATGCGCGGCAGCCGCGAAATCAGCCAGGGTCATCACGTCGCCGGCCAGCCAGCGCCGATGATCCAGCAGCCATGTCATGTAGTCCAGGTGATACTTGATCGCCTTGGCTCCGTCCTTGACGTTGCGGCTGTCGGGAAAGCCCTGGCCCATCACCTTCTTGTTCACCCGTTCATACAGCAGCTTCGACGTGACTTCGTTATGGAACTTGTCATCGAACCAACCGACCAGACGGCGAACTTCGAGCCGTTGCGCGGGGTCCTTGGGCAACAACGGCGGTTCGGGGCGGGTGTCCTCGATATATTCGCAGATGGCCGCACTTTCACTCATCATGATGCCATCGAGGCGCAGCACAGGCACCTTGGCAGCCGGATTGCGGCGCAGGAAATCCGGGTCGGCCTCCCAGTATTTCTCTTCCACCAGTTCCACCTCGATCTTCTTTTCCGCAAGGCTCAGGCGGACCTTGCGGCAAAACGGGGACAGAGGGACATGAAACAGGCGGGCCATGGGACTTCCGGATTACGCAGGCGTGTCAGGCATCCATGCACGGCGCAGGCGGGATTTTCAACTCTCGAAGCATTTGGCGCGGCCATCCGCGCGGATCGTGGCCGCACCATCGCGGATCGATGCCGCCCGTTTGCGCACGAAAGACGACGGGCGGCTCGCCGACCGTCCCTTCGGGTTGGGCAGCACCGCAGCCAAACGCGCTGCCTGCACCGGGCTCAGCGCATCGGGTCCCACACCGAAATAGTGGCGCGCGGCGGCCTCGACCCCGAACACGCCCTCGTCGAATTCGGCGACATTCAGATATACCTCCAGGATCCGCCGCTTGGACCAGATCGCCTCGACCACCGGGGTCATTCCAGCCTCCAGCACCTTGCGGAACCAGGACCGGCCGTGCCACAGATAGACGTTCTTGACGACCTGCTGGCTGATGGTCGAGGCACCGCGCCCTCCACCCTCGTCGATGGCAGTGCGGATGGCATTCAGGTCCAGACCCCAGTGCAGGCAGAAATTGGCATCCTCTGCCGCGACGGCGGCGCGCCCCATCACGGGCGCGATCTCGTCCATTGGGACCCACTCGTGATCGACACCGTTCAGACGGCGGGATTCCTGCGCCATGTACCATGTGGTGGGCGGATTCAGGACAGACCCCAGGACCACCAGCGCCACGGCAATCAGGAACGCCACGCTGACGCCGCGCAGCAACCAGCGCAGCGTCCAGCGCACGGGCCGAAACCGGCGTTTCGGTGCCTTTTTCCGCGATTTCGCCCTGGTCCTGGATGCCTGTGCCATGCCACAGCTATAGGACGCGGGCGCGCAGCTGTGAACCACCCGCCGCAGTGCCCGCCCAAAAGACAAAAAGTCTAATCAATTACAAAGTGTTAATTCCTAACGGACATAAGCCGATTCTGGTATCTTTCGCCATGCCCCGAAGCCATATGCCTGTTTTCGGAGATTGGAGCGATGATTGAAAATACCACGGGAATACAACCTGGCGCGATTGCCCCGGAATACCGGGTCCTGAACGCGGCAGATGCGAAACTGGTGTGGATCCTGAAATGGTCGGGCGACGCCGACCACGTGATCGCACACAAGCTGGGCACCATGCCCAGCCGGATCAGCGATATCCTGGCGGAAAACACCCATGTCGGCAGCCGCGACCAGGCGACCAGGATGGTCGCCCAGCGCGAAACCTAGGGCCTATTCCGCCGGGATTGCGCCCTCTTCCAGGGTCAGCGGTGCGGGCAGATGCACCAGCATCTCCTTGGGACAGACTTGCAGGAAATTGCCCTGCTCCATGTCCCAGTGTTGCAGGATATCGGCGGCCTTGCGGCTGCCGGTCTCCTCAAGGTGACGTTCGACCAGTTCTTCCAACTGCGTTTTCCAATGGTCCACCGTGACCGGGCAAGTCACAAGCGTTTCCATGTTCATCAAGGGCCCGGCCTTGCCGTCCGGATCATACAGATACGCCATGCCGCCGGTCATGCCGGCACCAAAGTTGGCCCCGATCTCGCCCAGAATGACAGCTACGCCGCCGGTCATGTATTCGCAACCGTTGGACCCACAGCCCTCGATCACCACCTTGGCGCCCGAATTGCGCACGGCAAATCGTTCACCCGCACGGCCTGCGGCAAACAGGAACCCGTCCGTCGCGCCGTACAGCACCGTGTTGCCGATGATCGTGTTGTCGGCCGCCACGATGGGCGACGACATCGGCGGGCGCACCACGATGGTCCCCCCCGACAGGCCCTTGCCGACATAGTCGTTGGCGTCACCCGACACTTCCAGCTTCAGCCCCGGTGCCGCAAAGGCCCCCAGCGACTGCCCTGCACTGCCTTTCAGCTTCACCGTCAGGTGATCCGGTTGCAGCGTGTTGCGCATCCCGAACTTGCGCACAATGTGGCTGGAGGTGCGGGTCCCGACAGTCCGATGTGTGTTTTGCACGGCATAGGAAAGCTGCATCTTCTCGCCATCCTCAAGGAAACGCGCCGCATCCCGTACGATCTGCGCATCCAGCGTGTCCGGCACCGCGTTGCGCGCGCGATCACGGTCATAAACGATGTCGGCCGCACCATCGACGGTGATCAGCATCGGGTTCAGGTCCAGATCATCCAGATGCGCCGACCCCCGCGACACCTGCGCCAGCAGGTCCGCGCGCCCGATCACCTCGTCCAGCGACCGCGCGCCAATCGACGCCAGCAACTCGCGCACTTCCTGCGCGTAGAAGGTGATCAGGTTCACCACCTTGTCTGCCGTGCCAGTGAACTTGGCACGCAACTCTTCGTTCTGGGTGCAGACGCCCACGGGGCAGGTGTTGGACTGGCACTGACGCACCATGATGCAGCCCATCGCGATCAGGGCAGCGGTGCCGATCCCGTATTCCTCGGCGCCCATCATGGCGGCCATAACGATATCGCGCCCTGTGCGCAGCCCGCCATCGGTCCGCAGGGTCACACGATCCCGCAGGTTGTTCATCGACAGAACCTGATGCGCTTCGGTCAGACCCATCTCCCACGGTAGACCGGCATATTTGATGCTGGTCGCGGGGGACGCACCGGTGCCGCCATTGTGGCCCGAAATCAGGATCACGTCGGCCTTGGCCTTGGCCACACCTGCGGCAATGGTGCCGACACCGCTGGATGCCACCAGCTTGACCGTGACCTTGCAGCGCGGGTTGATCTGTTTCAGATCATAGATCAACTGCGCCAGATCCTCGATCGAATAGATATCGTGGTGCGGCGGGGGCGAAATCAGGGTCACGCCCTTGGTCGAGTGGCGCAGACGGGCGATCAGGTCGGTGACCTTCATCCCCGGCAGCTGGCCACCTTCGCCGGGCTTGGCACCCTGGGCCACCTTGATCTCCAATTCCTCGCACTGGTTCAGGTACTCGGCGGTCACGCCAAAGCGGCCCGATGCCACCTGCTTGATCTTGGCCGACGGGTTGTCGCCATTGGGTTCCGGGGTGAAGTGGGCCGGGTCCTCGCCGCCCTCACCCGAATCCGACTTGGCCCCGATCCGGTTCATCGCCACGTTCAGCGTCTTGTGCGCCTCGGGCGAAAGCGCGCCCAGCGACATGCCTGGCGTGACAAATCGTTTGCGGATCGAGGTGATGCTTTCCACCTCTTCGATCGGCACCGGCTTGCCCAGCGGCTTGATGTCCATCAGGTCGCGCAGATGAATGGGCGGGCCGCTGCGCATCTTGGCGCTGTACTGCTTCCACAGCTCGAACGACGCGCGGTTGCAGGCCATCTGCATCATGTGCATCGACGTGGCTTCCCACGCATGGGTCTCTCCGGTGGCGCGCGCCTTGTAGAAGCCGCCAATGGGCAGCACGTCGGTGCCGCGCCATCCCAGGCCGTGTACCTCTTCGGCCTTGGCCTGGATGCCGGTGACGCCAATGCCGCTGATACGGCTGGTCATGCCCGGGAAGTATTCGGCACACATGGCACGGGACAGGCCCACCGCCTCGAAGTTCAGCCCGCCGCGATAGGACGAGATCACGCTGATGCCCATCTTGGACATGATTTTCAGCAGGCCGGAGTCGATGGCCTTGCGATACCGCGCCACCGCTTCGGTCAGGGTGCCGTCCAGCAGGCCGCTGTCAATGCGGTCGGCCAGCGAATCCTCGGCCAGATACGCGTTCACCACCGTCGCGCCACAGCCGATCAGAACGGCAAAATAATGCGGATCGATGCATTCGGCACTGCGCACGTTCAGCGAACAGAAAGTGCGCAAGCCGTTGCGCGTCAGGTGGCTGTGCACCGCACTGGTCGCCAGGATCATCGGCATCGCGACCCTGTCGGCATCGGAATGGTGGTCGGTCAGCACGATGTGGCCCGCGCCGGACCGCACGGCATCCTCGGCCTCGGCCCGGATCCGGGCAAGGCCCGCGTTCAGCGCACCGGGACCGGCTTGGAAGGTGCAGTCGATCTCGACCAGGTCGGAACTGAAATGTCCGACGATTTCATCCCACTGCGCATTGCCCAGAAACGGGCTGTCTAGCGTGATGATTTCGGTTTGGGCACTGCTTTCGTCCAGCACGTTCTTGAGGTTCCCGAACCGGGTTTTCAGGCTCATCACCCGGTATTCGCGCAAGCTGTCGATTGGCGGGTTCGTCACCTGGCTGAAGTTCTGGCGGAAGAAGTGGGACAGAGGGCGGTATTTCTTGGACAGCACCGCCGACGGTGTATCGTCGCCCATCGACGCAATCGCCTCTTTCGCGTCTTCGGCCATGGGCATCAGGATCTGTTCCAGTTCCTCGATGCTGTATCCGGCGGCGATCTGGCGACGCTTCAGGTCATCGCCCGCGAACATCCGCTTTTCGGTAACACCGGCGATGGCAGGTTCCAGATCCTTGATCTTGTTTACCCACTCGCCGAACGGCTGGGCGGCGGCCAACTGGTCCTTGATCTCGGTGTCGTGGAATAGCTTGCCGTCCACCATGTCGACGGCCAGAAGCTGCCCGGGGCCAAGCGCCCCTTTTTCGACGATGTTGGATTCTTCAAGCGGCACCATGCCGGTTTCGGACCCGGCAATGACCATACCGTCACGGGTCACGACGTAGCGCATGGGGCGCAACCCGTTCCGGTCCAGCCCCGCACAGACCCAGCGGCCATCGGTCATGGCCAGCGCAGCGGGTCCGTCCCACGGCTCCATGACCGAATTGCAGTAGGAATACATGTCGCGCCACGCCTGCGGCAGTTCCACCGCCTGCTTGGACCAGGATTCCGGCACCAGCATGGTCTTGGCCATGGGCGCATTGCGGCCCGCACGGACCAGTACCTCGAACACCGCGTCCAGCGCGGCGGAATCCGACGACCCGTTGGCCACGATGGGCTTGATATCCTCTGCCATCTCGCCGAACGCGCCGGATGCCATGCGGATCTCGTGGCTCTTCATCCAGTTCAGGTTGCCCTTCAGCGTGTTGATCTCGCCGTTATGGGCCAACATGCGGAACGGCTGGGCCAGCCACCACTGGGGAAAGGTGTTGGTGGAATAGCGCTGGTGATAGATGGCAAAGGCACTCTCGAACCGCTCGTCCTGAAGGTCGGGATAGAACTCGGCCACCTGTTCGGCCAGCATCATGCCCTTGTAGATGATGCTGCGGCAGGACAGCGACGCGATATACAACTGCGGCACCTGTGCGGCGGCAGCCGCCTTTTCGATGCGGCGGCGGATGACGTACAGCTCGCGCTCGAACGTTTCCTCGTCCACGCCCTTGATGTTGGAAATCAGGATCTGCTCGATCTCGGGGCGGGTGGCATTGGCCTTGTCTCCCAGGCAATGCACATTCACCGGCACATGGCGCCAGCCATAGATATAATAGCCCATCCGCAGCACTTCGGTTTCCACGATGGTCCGGCAGGTTTCCTGCGCGCCAAAATCGTTGCGGGGAAGAAAGACCTGGCCGACGGCAATCATCTGATCACGGTTGGGCGTGTGGCCCGTGCGCTCGATCTGATCATAGAAGAACGGCACCGGAATCTGCACGTGAATGCCCGCGCCGTCACCCGTCTTGCCATCGGCATCGACGGCACCCCGGTGCCAGATCGCCTTCAGCGCCTTGATCCCGTTTTCCACAACCTCGCGGCTGGGTTTGCCATCGACCGACACCACCAGCCCGACACCACAGTTTGCGCGTTCTTCGGAATGGTCGTACATGCCGTGCCTGGTCATGAAGTCGCGCTTGGCTTCTTCACGGCGGACCCAATCGGCGTCATACTTGGTCATCTCTGGCTCCTTCCATCGGCACCCTCGGGCACCCCGTTCATTTCGTCCTGCCCGTCTGCCGGGCTTGGGCCGCGCACGGCCCCCATCTCTTCACACCGTCTCCACATCGGGGTTCAGTGCAACCACCTCGGCCCGCGTCAACCGCTTATGACCCTGATCGGCCAATCGAAACCCGTCGGGCGCGTGATCCACGAAAATCTCGTGCGTCAGGGTGAACCCATCCGGGTCGTCGAATATCCCAAGCGGCAGGTCGGTGGCCCCGAACCATTTGCCCGGCTTGGTCTGGCGAAACCACAGGCCCGTGCCGCACTCCTTGCACCACGCCCTCTCGGCCCAGTCGCTGGTGGCACGGGTGGCGATATGGTCGGCCCCGGTCCATTCCAGATCGTCCGACTTGACCGACACCTCGACCAGCGCTGAACCTGTCCAGCGGCGGCACATCTCGCAATGGCACACACCAAAGGACGACGGCACGTCGCGCGCGACAAAGCGCACGGCACCGCACAGGCATCCTCCGGTCTTTTCCATTTCGCCTCCCATGTGTCAGCGCCGCTGACCTATCTTTCCGTTAGCGCATGATGCTGCGCGACAGCCGGTGCACACTCTGTGCACAATCGGTGCACGCCCGGTGCACAGGTCATTCGGCCGCAATTGCCGCAGCGCTGAACTGGTCCAGGATCGCCTCGGCGCAGTCGCGGCCATCTCGAATGGCCCATACGACCAGTGACGCACCGCGCACGATATCGCCCACGGCATACACGCCATCCACTGCGGTCTTGCCGGTGGTGAACGCGGCCTTGACCGTGCCCCAGCGCGTGACCTCCAGACCCTCTGTGTCCCACAGCTTGGGCAGGTCCTCGGGCTCGAAACCAAGCGCCTTGATGACCAGATCCGCCTCTTCGACGTAATCCGCGCCCTCGATCACCTCGGGGGCCTGACGGCCGGTGGCATCGGGGGCGCCCAGACGCATCTTTTGCACCATCACACCCGCCACCTTGTCGCCGTCGGTGGTAAAGCCCTTGGGCGCGCTCAGCCATTCGAACACCACGCCTTCCTCCTCGGCGTTCTGCACCTCGCGTTGGCTGCCGGGCATGTTGGCGCGGTCACGGCGGTACAGGCACTTGACGGATTTGGCACCCTGACGGACAGACGTGCGCACGCAGTCCATCGCGGTATCGCCGCCACCGATAACGACCACGCGCTTGCCCTCGGCGTTCATGGTGCCGTCTTCGAATTCCGGCACATCGTCACCAAAGCTCTTGCGGTTGGATACCGTCAGAAAGTCGATGGCTTTCTCGATGCCCTTGGCCTCTCCGTTAGGCATTGAAAGATCACGGCTTTTATAGACACCGGTCGCGATGATGACGGCATCATGGGCCTGCCGTATCTCGTCGAACGTGATATCCTCGCCCACGTTGCAATTCAGCTTGAAGGTCACGCCGCCCTCTTCCAGCTGCTGGTTGCGGCGCATGACCACGTCCTTTTCCAGCTTGAAGCCGGGGATGCCATAGGTCAGCAACCCGCCCGCACGGTCATAGCGGTCATAGACCGTGACCTGCACGCCCGCCCGGCGCAGCACATCCGCAGCTGCCAGACCACCGGGGCCCGCACCGATGATGCCGACGGATTCGGCGCGTTCCGTGGCGGGCTTGATCGGCTGCACCCAGCCTTCTTCCCACGCGGTGTCAGTGATGTACTTCTCGACCGACCCGATGGTGACGGTGCCGTGACCCGACTGTTCGATCACGCAATTGCCTTCGCACAGACGGTCCTGCGGGCAGATGCGGCCGCAGATCTCGGGAAAGGTATTCGTGGCCTGACTCACCTCATAGGCCTCGCGCAAGCGCCCTTCGGCCGTCAGCTTCAGCCAGTCGGGAATGTTGTTGTGCAGCGGGCAATGGGACTGGCAATAGGGCACGCCACACTGCGAACAGCGGCTGGCCTGCTCTTGCGCCTTGGCCTCGGCGTACTCGGCGTAAATCTCGTTGAAATCCTGGCGTCGTATATCTGCGGCACGCTTTTCGGGCATGTCGCGTTCAACGGTCACAAATTTCAGCATCGGCTGGTCAGACATTGCCATCTCTCGGGTGAATTCAGGTTTCAGCCGCTTAAAGCATACGTCAGAGGATTAAAAGGCAGTATTATTGACCTAATTGAGAAAATTTTTGCCGATTGGTGTGCCTTGGCATGCAGAAACGGTGGAAATTCGATCCGATTCGGACCCAAATCCACATTTGCATTGAGAATCAGAGGGTTGTATCAGCACTATAGCATACAGGTGTCGATAGCATGACTCTTTTTCAACTCTTGGTGGTGGCGGTCGTCCAGGGCATCACCGAGTTCCTGCCTGTTTCCTCGTCCGGCCACTTGATTTTGTTGCCTTCGCTGACGGGGACCCAAGATCAGGGGTTGGCCATTGATGTGGCCGTGCATGTCGGCACGCTGGCGGCGGTCGTCCTGTATTTCTGGCAAGACGTGAAAGTGGCGGCAAAGGGCACCGTGAAACTGTCACGCGGCGAGCTGGACAGCCCCGGTGCGTTCCTTGCCATGTGCCTGATCATTGCAACGATTCCCGCCCTGATCGTCGGCCTGATCATCAAGCTGACCGGTTTGGACGAGGCGATGCGGTCGGTCGCGGTGATCGGATGGACGATGTTGATCTTTGGCCTTGTTCTGTATTGGGCGGACCGGACCGGCGAAACGGATCGTACCGCGGGCAGTTGGACCATAAAACACGCGTATTGGATGGGACTGGCGCAATGCCTTGCGCTGATCCCGGGCACGTCCCGGTCGGGCATCACCATCACCGCGGCACGGCGTCTGGGTTATGGGCGCGAGGGGGCGGCCAAGCTGGCGATGCTGATGTCGATTCCGGTGATTGCCGCGTCCGGCGTCGTGCTCAGCCTCGATGTGATCGGATCGGCCAACTGGGCACTCATGCGCGACGCCGGCATCGCGGCCGTCTTTGCCTTTCTGGCAGCACTCGGCGCTCTGGTCCTGATGATGCGCCTGCTGCGCAGCGTCAGCTTTACACCATACGTGATCTACCGCGTGATCCTGGGCGTCGGACTGCTGATCTGGGCCTATGCCTAGGTCCGCAGGTTCCGCGCACTTTCCTTGATCGCATCATACTGACCCGACGGACGAAAGCGCCACAGGTACTCCGGCAGGATCGATTCCATCGATGTCGGATTGATGCCCAGCGCATCAAAGCCCGGCAGATCATCGGACGCCACGTTATCCACCTTCAGGTTCCGCACCTGATCGCGGGTGATCTGCGCCGGGATGATCCCAAGGGTCAGCTTGTGCGCCATCTCGAACGCAAAGCCCATGACGGTGGCCACGGGAAACGGGATGTTCAGCACAAGCCGCCGACGGCGGATCACGTCCAGCATGATCTGCATCAGTTCGCGGAACGACCGCACATCAGGGCCGCCCAGTTCGTAAATTCCCGGCGTTACATCCGACGTCAAGGCCACTTCGGCCGCATGCGCCACGTCATCCACGTATACGGGCTGGAACCGAGTTTCGGCACCCACCACGGGCAGGATCGGACCCAGACGCGCCATGCCCGCAAACCGGTTAAAGAACTGATCCTCGGGGCCAAAGACGATGGACGGGCGCAGGATCACGGCCTTCGGCATGTGTTCCAGCACGGCGGCCTCTCCCGCGGCCTTGGTGCGGGCATATTCGCTTTCGCTGTCGGCATCCGCACCAATGGCCGAGATCTGGACCATATGCGCAATCCCCTGTGCCGCTGCGGTCCGCGCGATTCGTGCGGCCCCTTCGGCCTGTACGGAATCAAATGTGTTCTTGCCGTCGCGCGCCAGGATGCCCACGCAGTTCACAACCGCATCGGCCCCGTGCATCACCTGTGCAACCGATGCATCGTCGCGGATGTTGCACAGCACCGGCTCGACCTGGCCCACAACGCCATAAGGTTTGACAAAGATCGCCTCGTTCGGGCGGCGGACGGCTACACGCACGCGCCACCCCGCCTTCGCCATGCGCTGGGCGATATATCGCCCCACAAAACCCGACCCGCCATAGATGGTGACCAGCTTGGACATGATCTGATCCTCGTCTAGATATCCGCGCTTGGGTCTAGCCGCCGCACCCCATCCAGACAAGACGCCATTTTGGCGCGGGCCGGATGCGGGCCTCGCTGCGGGAAACAGGGCAGAATCGGATTGACAGCCCCATCTGCTGCTACTAAACGCACGCCTTACCAACCCGTGCCCAGATGGCGGAATTGGTAGACGCGCTAGCTTCAGGTGCTAGTGTCCGTATGGACGTGGAGGTTCGAGTCCTCTTCTGGGCACCATTATCCCCGACATGATGAACTGATTTCGAACGCTGGCTGGCGCGCAGATTCGCGGATGAAGTGTGTTTACGCCTTTGGAGACATGCCGTTCTGACGGAACGTCATTTTACGAACTGTGGCGAGCGCCCCGTGAAAGTCATATTTTTCAGTAGTTTACATGGATGACATCGCTTTGCTGCATCGCAGCATTTTTTGCACCCCACATATTGCAATGCAGCATTTCAAAGTTTACGTTCACGTCAAGACAGACACCCAGGGTCAGTCAACGACCCGTCCATCTTGCCAAAGGAGAGATCACAATGGCCACTGCAACCAAAGCCAAAGCCGCCGAAGCCAAAGCAACCGATGCCAAGGCACAAGACAGCAAGTCGACGCTGAACAAAGTCCGCGAAAACGTGACCGAGCGTGCCTCGGCCGTGCGTGAGAACGTGACCGAGCGTCTGGATGACGTGCGCGGCACCGCCAACCAGACCGCTGGCGCGGCTGTGGATTTCGGCAAAGCCTACTACTCCGGTCTGAACACCATCGGCAAAACGCTGTGGGGCTTTACCCAGGAAGTGTATGGCGAAACCGCCACGCACGTGCAGAAGACCATGCAAGCCAAGAACGTCAAGGAAGTCGCCGCACTTCAGGCTTCGTTCATGCAGCACCGAGTTGAAAACTCGGCCGCACACGGCAAAGAGCTGATCGACGTGACCCGCGTACAGGTCGAAGAAACGATCAAGCCGATCGTCGAACTGCTGGACGGCAAGCGCGCCGCCTAAGACACGCTGAAAGCCACCACACTTTCACGCAAGGGCGGGCCACGGGATGAGCGTGACCCGCCCGCACACAAAAACCCGACTGTTGTTGTACGAGTGGAGTCCTTGCCGCCGATTTTCCGGCGACAAGAGCGCTGGAAAGCTGTGCCTGGAAAAGGCGCGCGCCCTGCGGTCAGGCTCTGAAATTGTCCATTGGAGGTGCCGCGCAAGCAGGTGCGGCACCTCCGCTTTCCCAAAAGTGCCGTCAGGTATTCCTTTCCTTGCGGCGCTGCACACGTCTAACGTCGGTTGAAAACGACAAGACGCATTTTGATAAGTCTAAAGCTGGGAGGAAACCATGGCTGCTCCGGACGGATACACTTGCGCCACGATGAAGGACTTCATCGGTCACGACTTCGGTACGTCTGACCCGATCGAGGTCAACCAGATCCGCATCAACACATTTGCCGACACCACGGGCGATCACCAGTGGATCCACGTACACCCCGAAATGGCGAAAAAGCACAGCCCCTTCGGCACGACCGTGGCCCACGGCTTTCTGACCCTGTCGCTGATGGCCGCGTCGATTGCCGACATCGGCATCGTCCCAAAGGATGCCAAGGGTGTCCTGAACTATGGCGTCGACAAGGCCCGGTTCCTGACGCCAGTGCTGGTCGACAGCAAGATCACCAACTCCTTCAAACTGGTCGGGGTCGAGGAAAAGGGCGAAGGTCGCCTTTTGATCAAGGTCGAAGCGACAACAAACATCATCGGCATGCCGAAACCGGCCATCGTGGCGGAAGTGCTCGCTATGGTCGTGACATGACGCGGGAGGACGGGAACAATGGCTAAGAAATCCGACGACAGCATGGAAACCGCCGCAGACTTCGCCAAGGCGATGATGGGCTTTTACACCAAGGCGCTGATGTCGCCGCAGACCGCCATCAGCGAAAGCATGAAACTGGGGCAAGAGGTTGTGCGATCGGCTACAGGCAAGTCGACCGTTGGCCCCGACCGCGGCGACAAGCGCTGGCGCGATCCGGTCTGGATGACCAACCCGGCCTACCGCATCATGATGCAAAGCTATCTGACTTGGTCGCGCGGGATCGAAGCCTGGGTCGACGGCCTGGCGCTGTCGGATCGCGACAAGCTGCGCGCCAAGCTGGTGACCGGTCTGGTAACCGACACGCTGGCCCCCACCAACACGCTGCTGGGCAATCCCACCGCGATGAAGACGACGCTGGAATATGGCGGGCAGAACCTTGCCAAGGGGCTCAAGCAGTTCCTGGGCGACATGAAGGACAACAACGGCCTGCCGTCCATGGTCGACAAGTCCAAATTCGAGCTGGGCAAGAACCTTGCCCTGTCCGAAGGCAAGGTTGTCTACCGTGAAGAGCATCTTGAGTTGCTGCAATACAAGGCCAAGACCGACACCGTCTACAAGACGCCGATCTTCATCGTGCCGCCACAGATCAACAAGTTTTATGTCTGGGACCTGGCCCCCGGCCGGTCGGTGATCGAATACCTGACCAGCCTGGGCCACCAGGTGTTCATCGTCAGCTGGCGCAATCCCACCAGCAAGGAATCGGATTGGGGTCTGAACACCTATATCGAAGCGCTGGACCGCGCTTCCGAAGTTGCTTGCGATATTTCGAAGTCCAAGAACCTGAATGTCATCGGGGCATGCTCCGGCGGGATCACTGCCGCGATGCTGCTGGCCCTTTGGTCGGCCCGCGGCGACACCGAACGCGCATCCAGCTTCACCTGTCTTGTAGCAATCCTGGAAGTCGAGGGGGGCAAGAACACGACCATGGGTCTGTTTGCCAATCTCGAAACACTGGAAATGGCGCGCGCCTTTTCGGGCCGCAAGGGTGTGCTGGAAGGCAAGGACCTGGAACGTACCTTTGCCTGGCTGCGCCCGAATGATCTGATCTGGGCCTATTGGGTGAACAACTACCTGATCGGCAACGATCCACCCGCCTTTGATATCCTGTACTGGAACGCCGACACCACGAACCTGCCGGCCGCACTGCATGGCGACCTGATCGAGCTGCTGGCCAGCGGTGGGCTGTCCGGGGACAAGGGTTGGACCGTGGGTGGGCACAAGCTGTCGCTCAAGGATGTGACCTGCGACACGTTCATTGTGGGCGGCGAAACCGACCACATCACACCGTGGGACGGCTGCTACCTGTCGCACCATGCCTTTGGCGGCAAGTCGGAATTCGTCCTGTCCCAGGCCGGTCACATCCAGTCGCTGATCAACCCTCCGGGCAATCCGCGGGCCAAGTTCATGACCAATGACGGCGACCACGCATCGCCCGAAGAATTCCTGGCCACCGCCAAGAAGAACTCGGGCAGCTGGTGGCCACACTGGATGCACTGGCTGAACGAACGGGCCGGCGAACAGGTGGCTGCGCCCAAATCCTTTGGCTCGCGCAAGTACAAGCCTTTGGATGACGCGCCCGGCACCTATGTACATGCCAAGGCCAAAGTCTGAGCCAACTGAAAAGGACCCGCACAGGTGCCCAATTCCGAGATCGAGACCGACACCGTCACCGTCATGGGGCAAAAGATCCGCTATGCGTTCTTTGGCCCCGAGGATGCCACGCGCACCCTGCTCGTCTTCAACGGGATCGGTGCCAGTCTGGATGCGGTGGCACCCGTGTCGGGGTTCTTTGGACGCACACGTATCCTGACCTTTGATGTGCCAGGGGTGGGCGGATCGCCGACCCCGCTGATCCCGTACCGCTTTGCCTGGCTCAGCCGGATGACCGCGCGGCTGCTGGATACGCTGGATGTGGGCGAGGTTGACGTGCTGGGTGTGTCCTGGGGCGGGGCTGCGGCCCAGCAATTCGTCTATGACCACCAAAGTCGCTGCCGGTCGATGACCCTGTGTGCCACGTCGGCGGGGATGGTCATGGTGCCGGGCAACGTCAAGGTCCTGCGCAAGATGGCGACGCCCAAGCGGTATCTCGACCCAGAGCACATGGTGAACATCGGCCCCGACATCTACGGCGGTCAACTGCGCTTCAACCGCGAGCTTCTGAACATCCACGCCGGATCGCTCAAGGCCGGGGATGCGCGCGGATACGTATACCAGTTGCTGGCCGGAATGGGCTGGACCAGCTGGCTGTGGCTGCCGCAGATCGAGGTGCCGACCCTGCTGCTGATGGGCGGAGACGATCCGCTGATCCCCATCGTGAACGGCAAGATCCTGATGAACCGCCTGCCCAACGCGCAGATGGTGGTGATGGATTGCGGACACCTGTTTATCCTGTCCAAACCGGACGAAACCGCCCAGCGGGTCGAAGCCTTTATCCACGATGGTGTCGTTCTGGACGCCGAGGAGTTCGCGGATGACAGCGTCGTCCCTGCCTGACACAGACGCGGACAAACAGGCACGACTTGCCGCGACCCGGCGTCTGGCAGGCGGTGTATTGCTGGCATTGGTGGCGGTGTATCTCGGGACATCTCTGGTGCCGGACCCACCCGGCTGGCTGCGCCTGATCCGCCACATGGCCGAGGCCGGGATGATCGGTGGTCTTGCCGACTGGTTCGCTGTCGAGGCGCTGTTTCGCCATCCGCTGGGCCTGCGCATCCCGCACACCGCCTTGCTGCCCCGCAACCAGAAAAAGGCGGCCGACAGCGTCGGGCAATTCTTCAACAGCTATTTCCTTGATCCCGCCGCCATCGTGGCCCGCGTGGCCGAACTGGCCCCGGCACGTCGCGCCGCCGAATGGCTCTGCGTGCCCGACAATGCCGCGTTGGTCGCAAAACCTCTCACGCAGGCCATATCGGTCGCCCTGCGCCCCGGCGGCAAGATCGAACTGCCCAAGGGCATCCGGCGCGAAATGCGCACGGCCATCGAAAGCGAGACCGCCACCAAAAGCCTGATCAATGCGATCAGCCCGGTGTTGGAAAAAGGGGCCAGCGGGTCGTACCTGACCGAAACGCTGCAACAGATCCGCAACGCGCTGGACGGCAACCGTGACCGGGTGCTGGAACTGGTACAGGACAACAGCCGTTGGTGGGTCGCTTCGCGCGTGGACAAGGGGGTGTCGAACGTGTTGGTCGACGGGGTGATCAACGTGATTCATGATCTGGAAGAACCCGACAGCGACATGCGCAAGGACTTCGAAAAGGGGCTGTCCGGCTTTGTCACGTCACTGGCAGACAACGGCACGCTGGAACGTGCCGTGCACGAGGGCAAGGCCGCTTTTGTCGCGTCGGACCGGTTCAGCGAAACGCTGGAAAGCATCATCGAATTGCTGCGCGAACGCATGGCGCAAGGTCTGGACAGGGATCCGCAACAGGCCGAACAGGCCATCGCCGACGCCATCCAGAACTTTGCCAGCCGCCTGCTGTCCGAGCCCGACACGCTGGCGCGATTCGAGCGGCAAATGGCCAAGTCCGCAGAAACCGCCATCACCGAATTGCGCGACCCCATCGCGCGCTATGTCACCGATGTGATCGCAGGATGGGATGCCGACACTTTGTCGGAAAGGTTCGAACAGGAAATCGGCCCCGACCTGCAATTCATCCGCATCAACGGTGCCGTGTTGGGCGCGCTGATCGGCGGGGTCCTTTTCTTTGTCGGCCAGGGTCTGGGTGCGCTGACGCAATAGTGACAGGTTGCCCGGGCGCGCGTGGCAGCCATCTCTTTACCTGCGTCGGAATTTACGTTACTGATTTCAGGCTGGATGCGAAAACCTGTAACACTTTTGCAGCCGTGCACGGAACCAACGAAAGACACCGCATGAACGCCTTTATCTGCGATGCGCAACGCACCCCCATCGGTCGCTACGGCGGGGCCTTGTCGTCGGTCCGGGCAGACGATCTGGCGGCGATCCCGATCACGGCGCTGATGCAACGCAATCCCGGCGTGGATTGGGCACAGCTGGACGACGTGATCCTGGGCTGCGCCAACCAGGCGGGCGAGGATAACCGCAACGTGGCCCGCATGGCCGCCCTGTTGGCGGGGCTGCCGGTCGACGTGCCAGGCATGACCGTGAACCGTTTGTGCGCATCGGGCATGGATGCCGTGGCGCTGGCCGCACGCGGGATCAAGGCGGGCGACCTGGATCTGGTCATCGCAGGCGGCGTCGAAAGCATGAGCCGCGCGCCCTTTGTCATGCCAAAAGCCGACAGCGCGTTCAGCCGTGCCGCAGAGATCTTTGACACCACCATCGGCTGGCGTTTCGTGAACCCGAAGATGCGAGCAGAGTACGGCATCGATTCCATGCCCGAAACCGCCGACAACGTGGCCGAGGATTGGCAAGTGGCCCGTGCGGATCAGGATGCCTTTGCCGTGCGGTCGCAGGACCGTTGGGCCGCCGCCCATGCCGCCGGTGTCTTTGCCGATGAAATAGCCCCTGTCCATATTCCGCAACGCAAGGGCGATCCGCTGGTCGTAACCGACGACGAGCACCCGCGCCCCGGCACCCAAGCCGACAAGCTGGCCAAACTGCGCGGCATCAACGGGCAGGACAAGTCCGTGACCGCAGGCAATGCATCCGGTGTGAACGACGGTGCGGCGGCGTTGCTGATTGCATCCGACACCGCCGCGCAGGCCCATGGCCTGACCCCCATCGCACGGATCGTCACCACCAAGGCCGCCGGGGTCGCACCCCGGGTCATGGGAATCGGCCCTGTCCCAGCCTCGCGCAAGGCGCTGAACCACGCGGGCCTCGGCATCGAACAGATGGATGTGATAGAATTGAACGAGGCCTTTGCGGCCCAGGGCCTCGCCACTTTGCGTGACCTGGGTGTGGCAGACGATGACCCACGCGTGAACGCCCAAGGTGGCGCGATTGCGCTGGGCCATCCGCTGGGCATGTCGGGCGCGCGGTTGGTGATGACGGCGGCGCTGCAACTGAAACGCACCGGTGGGCGCTATGCCCTTTGCACCATGTGTGTCGGCGTGGGCCAGGGTGTGGCCATGATTTTGGAAAGGACCTGAACATGTATGCACAGATGATCAAGTCAGAGGCGACGCAGGACGACCCCGAGAAACTTGCCGCCTTTCAGGCCCGCATCGACGCTGGTGACAAGATCGAGCCCAAGGACTGGATGCCCGAAGGCTACCGCAAGACGCTGATCCGTCAGATCGGGCAACATGCGCACAGCGAGATCGTGGGCCAGCTGCCCGAAGGCAACTGGATCACCCGCGCGCCCAGCCTGCAACGCAAGGCGATCCTGCTGGCCAAGGTACAGGACGAGGCGGGGCATGGTCTGTATCTGTACTGTGCGGCCGAGACACTGGGCGTCAGCCGGGACGAATTGACCGAAATGCTGCTGGACGGGCGAATGAAGTATTCGTCGATCTTCGCATACCCGACGCTGACTTGGGCCGACATGGGCGCGGTCGGTTGGCTGGTCGACGGCGCCGCGATCATGAACCAGGTGCCGCTGCAACGCACATCCTATGGCCCGTATGCCCGGGCGATGGTGCGCATCTGCAAGGAGGAATCGTTCCACCAGCGGCAGGGCTTTTCCGTGATGATGCAACTGGCAAACGGCACAGCTGCGCAGAAACGCATGGCACAGGATGCGCTGAACCGCTTCTGGTATCCGTCGCTGATGATGTTCGGCCCCTCGGACAAGGACAGTGTCCACTCTGCCCAGTCCATGGCGTGGAAGATCAAGATGAACACCAACGATGAACTGCGCCAGAAATTCGTGGACCAGACCGTGCCGCAGGCGGAATACCTTGGGCTGACGGTGCCCGATGACGCGCTGGCATGGAACGACGACAAGGGCGGCTACGATTTCACCGAACCCGATTGGTCCGAATTCCACGACGTGCTCAAGGGCAATGGCCCCTGTTCGGTGGAACGGATCGAGGCGCGGCAACGGGCGTGGGATGACGGCGCCTGGGTGCGCGAGGGGATGCTGGCCCACGCCGCCAGGAAACGGGCAGCACAGGTGGCAGCGGAATGAAACTGGCCGAACTGAACGTCGGCTATGCCCGCTATCCGACCGACGATAGGCGCATGGCAGGGTTCATGGACAACCTCGACCGCGTCAACGCGCTGGCCGAACGCAGCCCGGGCTTTGTTTGGCGGCTGCAATCCGACAGCGGCAACGCAACCGACATCGAAGTTCCGGGTGATGCCGACATGATTTCGAACCTGTCGGTGTGGAACGATATCGCCAGTCTGGGAAACTACGTGTTCAACACGGTGCATGCCCGCTTTTACGACAAGCGCGCGGAGTGGTTCGATGCGATGACCAAACCGCATTTCGTGATGTGGCACATCCCTGACGACCATCTGCCGACACTGACCGAAGCGATGGAGCGGCTGCACCACCTGCAAACCCACGGGTCGAGCGAACACGCCTTTGGCTGGGATGCCGTGGACACAACCGAATGGCGCCGATGCGCCCATGTCGCGGAGTAGGCCCATGTCCACCGAATGGCCCCTGTGGGAGGTTTTTATCCGCGGTCAGCACGGCCTGAGCCACCGACACGTCGGCTCGTTGCACGCCGCGGATGCCGAACAGGCGATGCGCAATGCGCGCGACGTCTATACCCGCCGCAAGGAGGGGGTCAGCATCTGGGTCATTCCGTCGTCGGAAATCACCGCCTCCTCCCCCGAGGACAAGGGTGCGTTCTACGATCCGGCAGACGACAAGACGTATCGCCACCCGACCTTTTTCGACATTCCCGACGACGTGGGGGCGATGTGATGGTGACCGGGCTGCTGCGTATGGGCGACAACGCCCTGGTGCTGGGCCAGCGCCTGTCGGAATGGTGCGGCCACGCCCCGGCGCTCGAGGAGGACATCGCACTGGCCAACACTGCGCTGGACATGATCGGGCAGGCACAGATGTGGCTGGCACTGGCAGGCGAGCGTGAGGGGCAGGATCGGGATGCGGACACGCTGGCCTATCACCGCGACGCGTGGGACTTTCGCAACCTTCTTCTGGTCGAACAACCCAACCGCGATTTTGGCGTGACGATGATGCGGCAGTTCCTGTTCGACAGTTGGCATTTCGAGGCGCTGACGGCTTTGGCGGATCACGATGATGCAGCGGTATCCGCCATTGCGCAAAAGGCACTGAAGGAAGTCACCTATCACCGCGACCGGTCAACGGAAACGGTGATCGCACTTGGCGACGGGACGGACGAAAGCCATCGGCGCATGCAATCAGCCCTGAACCGGCTATGGCCCTACGTGGGCGAAATGTTCAGTTCGGACGACGACGATCTGACCGACATGGCAGCACTGAGGTCGGGATTCGACGCACACATCCTGCCCGCGCTGAACGAAGCAACGCTCACCCGTCCGGAAAGCGATTTCGCCCACATGGGCGGCAAGACCGGCACGCGCCATTCCGAACACCTGGGGCACATGCTGGCCACCATGCAGATCCTGCCACGCAGCTATCCGGATGCGACATGGTGACGACACGGGCATCGGTGGACGACGTCTGGGGCTGGCTGGCCGACGTGCCGGACCCGGAGATCCCCGTGATCTCGGTCACCGACCTTGGCATCGTGCGGGACGTGTCGTGGGATGGGGACACGTTGATCGTGACGATCACACCCACCTATTCCGGCTGTCCCGCCACCGCAGTGATCGGGATGGAGATTGAAACCGCCCTGCGCGCACACGGCATCGACAACCTGCGCCTCAGGACCCAGATCGCGCCGGCCTGGACCACCGACTGGCTGTCCGACGCAGGACGGACCAAGCTGGAAGCCTATGGCATCGCTCCACCGCAAGCCGCGGGCGGGCCAGACCGCTGCCCGCTGTGCCGATCCAAGAACGTTGAACGCATCAGCCAATTCGGCTCGACCCCATGCAAGGCGCAATGGCGCTGCACCGACTGTCTGGAACCCTTTGACTATTTCAAGTGCCTATGAGCCAGTTTTACCCCCTGACCGTCACCGACATCCACCACACGATCCGTGACGCGGTGGTGCTCACGTTGCAGCCCGAGAACCCCGAGACATTCGCCTTTACCCAGGGGCAATACCTGACGTTTCGGCAGGATTTCGACGGCACCCAATTGCGGCGCAACTATTCCATTTGTTCGGGGGTCGACGACGGCACATTGCAGGTGGGAATCAAACGCGTGGATGGCGGTGCCTTTTCCAGCTGGGCCAACACGGAATTGCAGGTGGGCGACACACTGCATGCGATGCCGCCCATGGGTACCTTTGGTGCGACGATCGACCCGGAACGGGCCAGGCATTACCTTGGGTTTGCGGGCGGGTCGGGGATCACGCCTGTGCTGTCGATCCTGCGAACGGTGTTGTCACGTGAACCGCGCAGCACGTTCACGCTCGTCTACGCCAACCGCGCCGTGCACACGATCATGTTCCGCGAAGAGCTTGAGGATCTGAAGAACCGCTTCATGCAGCGGCTCACCCTGATCCACGTGCTGGAATCCGGTCAGGATATCGACCTGTTTTCGGGCCGTGTGGATCAAGACAAATGCGCGGCGCTGTTCAAGTCATGGATCAATGTCGCGGATGTAGACGTCGCCCTGATCTGCGGGCCGGAACCGATGATGATGGCGATCAACGAAAGCCTGCAAGCCCACGGCCTGCAAAAGGACCAGATCAAGTTCGAACTGTTCGGTGCCAGCCAAGAGGGTCTGCTGGCGCGCAAAGCCAAGGTCAATGACAGTACGGCATCGTCTGGAACGCACGCCCGGATCACCATCGACGGCACCACGCACGAGGTCGAGATGACGCGCGACATGTCCATCCTCGAAGCCGCCCTTGCCCAGAACCTGGATGCGCCACATGCCTGCCGGGCCGGGGTTTGCAGCACGTGCAAGGCCAAGGTGAGCAAAGGGGATTGCGAGATGCTGATCAACCACGCGCTTGAGGATTACGAGGTCGAGGCCGGGTTTGTCCTGACCTGCCAATGCTACCCGCTGGGGGATCGGCTGGTGGTGGATTACGACCAGCATTAGGGGGACAGGATGCGACTGGTTCACAGCTTTGCCGCCGGAGAATGGATTGCCCCGGGCGCAGGCGCGCGACCCATCGAAAGCGCGATAACGGGGCAGGTGATTGCCCAAGCCGGGAACGATGCGCTGGACATGGCGGCGATGCGCGACTTTGCACGCGAACGCGCGTCCGATTTGCGCAGCATGACCTTTCACGACCGCGCGCGGATGCTGAAAGCCCTGGCTTTGCATCTGCGGGAACACCGGCAGGCGCTTTATGATCTGAGCTACGACACCGGGGCCACGCTGGCGGATCACAAGATCGACGTGGACGGCGGGATCGGCACGATGCTGGTCTATGCGTCGAAGGGACGGCGTGAGATGCCGGATGGCCGTGTCTGTCTTGATGGCCCGCCCGAATTGCTGGGCCGCGACGGACAGTTCTGGGGGCAGCACATCTGCACCCCGTTGCAAGGCGTTGCACTGCATATCAACGCGTTCAACTTTCCAGTCTGGGGTATGCTGGAAAAGCTGGCACCCTGCCTGCTGGCGGGTATGCCCGCCATTGTGAAACCGGCCACCTCAACATCCTATGTAGCCGAGGCATGCGTGCGCCTGATGCTGGACAGCGGGCTGTTGCCCGAGGGGGCTGTGCAGATGATCGCAGGCGGCGTGGGTGATCTGTTCGACCATCTGGATTGCCAGGATGTGGTGACGTTCACCGGATCCGCGGACACGGCCCTGACGCTGCGCGGGCATCCGAACCTGCTGCGCAACGCGGTGCGGTTCACAGCAGAACAGGACAGCCTGAACGCCACGGTGCTTGGCCCCGACGCGGCCCCCGGAACACCGGAATTCGATCTTTTTGTCGCAGAAGTGCAGCGCGAAATGACGGCCAAGGCAGGGCAGAAATGCACGGCCATCCGACGGATCATGGTGCCGCAGCGCCATGTGGATGCAACGCTGGACACCATTCGTATCCGTCTGGAGAACGTGCGCATAGGCGATCCGCGCTTGGCCGAAACCCAAATGGGCGCATTGGTCTCGTCATCGCAGAAACGCGACGTGCTAGCCAAAGCTGCGCAAATCGGGTCAGAGGCTGAATGTGTCTCTGGTGACCCCGACGCATTTGCCGAACAGCCCGGCGCGTTCCTGCGCCCGATGCTGTTTCATTGCCCTGATCCGGACGTCGCACAACACATCCACAGTACGGAGGCGTTTGGACCCGTCTCGACCGTTATGCCCTATCGCGATTCCGTCCACGCCGCAGCCCTGCTGAACCGGGGCGGCGGGTCGCTGGTGGCTTCGATCCTGACCCATGACACGGGTTTTGCGCGCGAAATCACGCTGGCTTCTGCCGCCTATCACGGGCGCATTTACATCAACGACCGCGTCAGTGGCCCAGAGGCGACAGGGCACGGAGCGCCCCTGCCGCATATGGTGCATGGCGGGCCGGGCCGGGCCGGCGGGGGCGAGGAACTGGGCGGCATCCGCGCCGTCAAACACTACATGCAGCGCAGCGCGGTGCAGGGCAGCCCGGACATGTTGGCCGCAATAGGTGGCACCTGGGTGCCGGGTGCCGCGCGACAAGCCGACAAGGCGCATCCGTTCACAAGAACCTTTGGCGATCTGGCCATCGGAGACACACTGGAAACCGACGCACGCGAGATCACGCTGGACGACATCGAAACCTTTGCCCATTTCACGGGCGACACGTTCTACGCCCACATGGACGAAACGGCGGCCGCGGCCAATCCGTTCTTTCCCGGACGCGTGGCGCACGGCTATCTGCTGCTGAGTTTCGCAGCCGGGCTGTTCGTGCAGCCCGATCCTGGGCCGGTGCTGGCGAATACGGGGCTGGACAGCCTGCGGTTCATGAAGCCGGTACAGGCGGGTGACAGCATCCGCGTGGTCCTGACGGTCAAGGCCAAGACACCGCGCAACCCGGAATACGGAGAAGTGCGGTGGCACGTAACCTTGCTCAATCAGGACGGCGACAAGGTGGCGGAATACGAACTGCTGACGATGAATGCGGTCTGACGGCTACAGCTCTGCCATCACGGCACTGTCTGCGCTTGGGCCATTGCGGGTCTGGTCGTTGCTGGTCACGGTGTTTGGCGATCTGGCCCCGCGCCAGCCCGTTGACGGGCCGACGCTGTCCATGATCATGGACGGGATCGGGATCAAACCCGAAGCGACGCGTGTGGCGCTGCACCGACTGCGTGCAGATGACTGGATCATCTCGGACAGGCAGGGGCGCACCAGCCTGCATCGGCTCAGTGACAAGGGCCGCCGCGACAGCGATGCCGCACGCCCGCACATCTATGGCCCTGTGCCCAAAGACAGACCGGCCCGGTTCGTCCTGTTGCCCGAGGGGCAGGAGCCGCTTCATCCGACGGCAATGATGGAAGTGGCCCCGCGCCTGTATGCGTGCGGGCCCGAAACACCGACACCCCGCGCCATGGTGCTGGAAACAGGATGCGTACCGCACTGGGCCCGCACGGCGCTGGAACCCGCACCATTGCTCGAAGGATACACCGCGCTGCACACCGTCCTGCAGCAGGTGCCGACCACGGTGCCGAACGCGTTGCAACGGGCCGTGTTGAGGGTGCTGATCGTGCATGCGTGGCGGCGGTTGTGCCTGCGCCATCCGGTCCTGCCACGGCACATGCATTCGGACGACTGGCGGGGCCATGAGTGCCGCGCGCTGGTACACGACCTGCTGGACCGGCTTGACCGTCCATCGCTGGACGCGATCAAACCGAATTAAACCGCGCTTTCCCCGCCCCAATCGGCGCGTTATAGCGGGGGCATGACGAACCACCTGCATATCTCCGACCTGCCCGATGGGCTCGACCTTGGGTCCTTTGTGGCCATCGACTGCGAAACCATGGGCCTGAACCCGCACCGTGACCGGCTGTGCGTCGTGCAATTGTCGGGCGGCGATGGTGACGCCCATGTGGTGCAGATCAAACAGGGGCAGACAGAGGCCCCGAACCTGTGCAGACTTCTGGCTGATCCGAACGTGCTGAAAATGTTTCACTTCGGCCGCTTCGACATCGCGGCGATGCTAAATGCGTTCGGCGTTGTCACGGCCCCGGTCTATTGCACCAAGATCGCCAGCCGCCTGATCCGCACCTATACCGACCGGCACGGGCTGAAGAACCTGTTGCAGGAGTTGCTGAATATCGACATCTCGAAACAGCAGCAGTCCAGCGACTGGGGGGCCGATACGCTGACCGATGCGCAGCTGGAATACGCCGCATCGGACGTGTTGTATCTGCATGCTCTGCGCGATGTCCTGAACGAAAGGCTGCAACGCGAAGGGCGGATGGAAATGGCACAGGCCTGTTTCGATTTCCTGCCGATGCGCGCGCAGCTTGATCTGGCCGGTTGGCCCGACACCGACATCTTTGCGCACTCATGACCAGCGACACGCCTTTCATCGACACGGCGCGTCGGGTTGTCCGGGCCGAGGCGGACGCGCTGAACACGCTGGCCGATGCAATCGATGACAGCTTTCGCGCGGCCATCGACATGCTGCTTGCAGCCAAGGGGCGGGTGATCGTCAGCGGGATCGGCAAGTCCGGGCACATCGCCCACAAAATCGCCGCGACATTGGCCAGCACCGGAACGCCTGCACAGTTCGTCCACCCGGCCGAGGCGAACCACGGCGATCTGGGCATGGTCACCAGCGATGATGTCTTGCTGGCCATCTCGAACTCGGGCGAAGCACCGGAACTGGCAAACCTTGTGGCCTTTTCCCGGCGCGTGGGCATCCCGCTGGTGGGCATCACCAAGGCACCCGACAGCAGCCTGGGGAAACACTGCGACGTGATCCTGCAATTGCCGGATCTGGGCGAGGCCTGCGGCACCGGCGTGGTGCCTACCAACTCGACCACCATGACGCTGGCCATGGGCGATGCGCTGGCCGTGGCACTGATGGAGCACCGCGAATTCACGGCCGAGCATTTCCGCAACTTCCACCCCGGCGGCAAGCTGGGCGCGAAACTCAGCCGGGTGTCGGACCTGATGCACACGGGCGATGCGGTGCCGTTGGTGCGCACGGACACACCGATGCCCGACGCGCTGATCGAAATCAGCCAGAAAAGCCTGGGCGTGGTGGGTGTGGTCCATCCCGACGGAATACTGGCCGGGATCATCACCGATGGCGACCTGCGGCGTCACATGGACGGTTTGCTTGGGTTGAAAGCGGCGGATGTGATGACCACCTCTCCCACAACGATTGATACGGGGGCGTTGGCGGAAACGGCCGTGGCCCTCATGAACCAGCGCAAGATCACCTGTGTGTTTGCCGTCGATCCGGACGGGCCGGCCAAACCCCAAGGCATCCTGCACATCCACGACTGCCTGCGGGTGGGACTGGGCTAAGGATATGGCATGGACCGCTATTCGCGACTTGTGGCCTGGCTCAAGGTGCTGTTGCCCCTGACGGCGCTGGCGCTGCTGTCGACGCTGTTCCTGTTGTCGCGCAAGATCGATCCGATTGCGGCCATTCCCTTTGCCGATACCGAAATCAAGGAACGCGTCAGCGGACAGCAGATCACCGGACCATTCTTTTCCGGCACCACCAGCGATGGCGACCGCATCACGCTGACGGCCGGCACCATGCGCACAGGCGCGTCCCTTGCCAGCGAAGTCGACAAGATGTCTGCGCAGATCGATCTGGTGTCTGGCACCCGCGTGACACTGGCCGCGGACGAGGGCCAATTCGACATGAGCGAAGCGTATTCGACATTGACCGGCAGCGTGATCATACGCACATCGACCGGATACGAAATGACAACCAATGCCCTGACCGCCGATCTGGACGCCTTGCGGGTCGAATCGGACGGCGCGGTGGCGGGCAACGGCCCCATCGGGCGACTGGACGCAGGCCAGATGCGCATCGAAAAACGTGAACCCGGTCGGACCACCCATTTGGTTTTCACAAAAGGCGTGAAACTGGTATACGACCCGCAGAACCTGGAAGAGTGAACAGAACCGTGACGAATATACGTGCCTTGGCCTGCGCGGCTCTTTTGTTTGTGTCCCCTGCCGCCTTTGCCCAGGGAACACAGGTCGGCTTTGGCGCGATCCAGCAGGACACGTCCGCCCCCGTCGAAGTCAGCGCGGACGAGTTGAACGTGGATCAGAACACCGGGGCGGCGACCTTTACCGGCAACGTGGTGATCGGACAGGGCGACATGCGGCTGTCGGCAGCCCGCGTTCTGGTAATCTATCGCAATGACCAGTCGGGCATCGAACGGCTGGAAGCCACGGGTGGGGTCACGCTGGTGTCCGGCCCGGACGCAGCCGAATCGCAACGCGCCGACTATGACATCGACGAAGGGGTGATCGTGATGACCGGCGACGTGCTGCTGGCCCAGGGCCAAAGCGCGCTGACCGCGGATCGCATGACCGTCAACCTGGACGACGGCACCGCGCGTATGCAGGGCCGGGTCAAGACGATCCTGCAAACCGGGAACAACTGATGGCCAGGCCCGACCTGAAGGTGGCGCCCGGCAATGCGGGCTTGCAGATCACACATCTGCGCAAGTCCTATCGCAAAAAGGTCGTGATCCGCGATTTCTCGATGGAAGTGAACCGGGGCGAGGTTGTCGCACTGCTGGGGCCGAACGGATCGGGCAAGACGACGACGTTTTACGCCATCGCCGGTCTGGTCACGCCCGAGGGCGGCAAGGTCATGCTGGATGGTGTCGATGTCACAACGCTGCCCATGTACCGCCGCGCCCAGCTTGGCATCGGATACCTGCCGCAGGAAATGAGCATCTTTCGCGGGCTCAGCGTACAGGACAATATCCTCGCCATCCTCGATATCACCGAAAAGGACCGGCACAAGCGGCGCGAACGCCTTGAGGAGCTGCTGAGCGAATTCAGCATCGAACACCTGCGCCGCGCCCCTGCTTTGGCCCTGTCCGGTGGCGAACGGCGGCGGGTCGAAATTGCGCGGGCGCTGGCTGCCAACCCGAAATACCTGCTGCTGGATGAACCCTTTGCGGGGGTCGATCCGATTTCGGTCGGGGATATCCGCAGCCTTGTGGCCGACCTCAAGACCCGGGGCATCGGCGTGCTGATCACCGACCACAATGTGCGCGAGACGCTGGAGATCGTGGATCGGGCCTATATCTTGCATGACGGACAGGTTCTGATGTCCGGTACACCCCAAGATGTTGTGCAAAACGAGAACGTGCGCCGCGTCTACCTGGGTGAAAACTTTCGCATTTCGTGACCAATTAAACAGATCGCACACCGGGTTCCCATTGACAGGTGCGCTGCTTTTGGCGTGCAATGAGGCATGGCTTTCACGCTGTCCGACAGACTGAAATCTGCGCCGTTGTCCCCGCAAGCGACACCGGTGCTGGACCCGAAAAAGCCGATTCCGTTCAGCTGACCATGGATGTTGCCCCACGGCGGGGCGCCGTCCGTGTCTGCACGAACAACAAAAAGGAGACGGAATGCAGTACCAAATCAGTGGCAAACAAATCGATATTGGCGAAGCGTTGCAGCAACACGTGCGCACCGACCTGGGATCAGTGGTCGAAAAGTACGCAGAACGGCCGACCAACGCGAACGTCGTTTTTTCCAAGTCAGCGCACGAATATGTCTGCGAAGCGACCGTGCACCTGTCGACCGGGCTGACCGCACAGGCCAAGGCTCATGCCACTGAAATTTATGCGGCTTTTGACGCCTGTTCCGAGAAAATGGAAAAGCAGCTGCGCCGCTACAAGCGCCGTCTGAAGGATCATCACAAGGATCGGTCGCAGCCGGTTGAACTCTTTGGCGCGTCCTCTTATATCCTCGCCTCTGACTCGGGTTCGAATGAATCGGAACCCGAAAGTCTGCAACCGATGATCGTGGCCGAGATGGAAACCAAGATCCCGTCCCTGTCTGTGGGAGAGGCGGTCATGCAGATGGAATTGGCTGGAGCACCGGTGTTGGTGTTCCGAAACGAGGGAAAAGACGGACTGAACGTCGTGTACCGCCGCGATGACGGCAACATCGGCTGGATAGATCCGTAAAAGGACCGACACCCAAGCGTCGGACAAGCGAGCAGAATGGACTTTGCATCTCTACTGAAGCCAGAGGCCGTCAAGGTATTGACGTCGGCATCCTCGAAAAAGCGGATGCTGCACGACATATCCGAACTGGTGGAATCCGCATATGACGTGAATGCCGGGCTGGTGAACGAGGCGCTGACCGCGCGCGAGGCACTGGGTCCCACCGGTGTGGGACACGGCGTTGCCCTGCCCCACGCCCGGATTGACGGCATCGACGACGTGATCGGCGTGTTCGTCTTGCTGGATAAACCCATTGATTTCGATTCGGTCGATCGCCAGCCGGTCGACCTAGCCTTTGCGCTGTTTGCACCGGAAGAGGCTGGCGTCGAACACCTCAAGGCGCTGGCGCTGGTGTCGCGCACGCTGCGCAACCAATCGATCTGTTCCAAGCTGCGGGCCAACCCGGACCCGTCAACCATGCTCGCCATCCTGAGCGAGGCGCAATCGGCCCAAGCCGCCTAGCCCCAGTCGGTGAAACCGAACATCAGGTAGTCGCGCCCATAGGCGGCGCGCGCCAGTTTCTCGATCTCTGCATCATAGATATCGGCCAGTTGAAACGGCGTGTCCTGTCCCGCCGCAGGAGCGGACGGCGCATCCGTGATCCCGGCCGAGGCCAGCACTTCGCCCAGTTCCGCCTCCAGACGATCCTGCCGGACCAAACGGTCGGGCAGCACGAATTCCGCAAACCCCTCGACCGTCTTGACCTGACTGGCCCAGTCCGGGTCGACGCGCACGGCCGTCTGCCCGGCCAAGTTCGCCTTGAGGAACGCAAGAAACGCGGCAAAGGCCCCGCGATGCGCCACCTTGTCATAGCTGCCGCCCGCCGGATCGGTTGGCAGCGGCAGGTTATAGCGTTTGGTCAACGTGGTGCGGATGCCGCCATACCCGCCCTTGCCGATATTCAGGATGCGTGAACAGAACACGTGATGCGCGCGTTCAAGCGGGTGGCGCAGCACGGCAAAGCTGCGGTGGCCCGGGTGATCCCGCATCCAGTTACGCAGATCGTTCTGGGATTGCTTGGTGATCGGGTCATTCCCGCCGTCCAGCGCCCGCATCCAGTCGACGACAGGGTCATCGACACCGCCCCGGATCGGCAGGTACACCAGCGGCTGTGTCGCACTGGCAAAATAGGTCGGCACAGCAGCACCACGGCGCGGTTCGAAATTCGGCGTCCGGGTCAGGTTGAAACGGTCGACTCCGGCCAGCGCGTCTTGCATCTGGCCAAAGTTGCTGACCTTTTCCGACAACGACGCGGGGTTCTGGACCTTCAGGTTCTTGTCCAGCGCCTCGAGCCGGCCCGCGACACCCAGCCACGCGGCCAGACCGTTCATCACATCGACGCTCTGCAAATCCTCGTAGGCGATATAGAACGCGGTCTGCCCGGACACCTGCAAACGGTTCAGAAGCGTGACTTGGAATTCCTGCAGTGCGGTCAGATGCGCGGCAAATTCGTCCGCCACAAACTCGGCCTTGCCGTCCTTGCGGGCCTTGGCGTCGGTCAGCTTCCACTGGCCGGTGGCCTGCGCGATCTTCCACGACACATAGCTGTCGGCCGGATTCCGGGTCAGCACGATCTTGGCGCATTTCGGATCGTCCACGATCTTGTCGAAAACGCGGGGATCGTGATCGTGAAAATAGCGGAAACCCACCATTCCATCCGCCTTGCGGATTTCCCGCAGCAGCCGCTTGGGGTCATCGTCCCGCGCCGCCTGGCTGATCCCAAGGATCGTTTCGGTCTTGGGATAGCCCAGGAAATGCGGGTTGAACGCCTCGCCATGGCAATGGATGCCCGGGATGGCGTTCAGATTGGACTCCAGAAAATTGGAGCCGGTCCGCATCTCTGCAAACACAACAAAATAGTCGAACCCAGCCATGAACTATCAGCGCACCAGATAAGGTTTTCTGGACGGAGTCTGCGCCGGTTCCGGACCCAGCGCCACCGGAAAATCACCCATGAGATAGGGATGCATCCCCTGGTTCTTGAGGTTTTGCAGAAACTGGCCAAAGCCCGTCAGGTCCACCATCTTTGGCACTTCGGACAGGCGCCGTGCCTGCGTCTGGCCAATTTCATCCAGGATGCCCTGCAACGGCTCCATCGGGGCCTCGATGAATTCGGCCATGGTCCAGATGCGAATGCGCGCCTTGGCATAGGGGGAACGCAGCACATCAAGATGTTCGCTTTCGATCTTTTGCAGGCGCGCCGCCTCTTTCCGGATGTCGATGAAGTTCAGGTTCGACCGGAACAGCGGCACCGCCCACGCGCCCGAAATGACGGACACCTGCGCATTCGGGTCCTTGGAAATGCGCCAATTCACGTCCTGATTGTCGGCCGGGCCGAACTGGAAACACTGCCGTTCGCCACGCGTGTTCCAGATCAGGTTGGTCAAGAACGCGTTGGCGTTGTAATCCCGCGCCTCGGCGCTGTCGCTGAGCGCGCCGTTGATCGTGGATTGCCCGTCCGCGAATTCCACGCGGTCCGGTGCAAAAAGATGGCCGTGCACCCGCGCGCCCGTTGCCTTGGCCAGCCAGGGTTCGAAATTCTCGAAAATCTCGGTAAAACCCTGGAACACGGAATAGGGCGCTGCGGTCACGCCGTTTTCCCAATCCTCGTTCGGGAAACGGCTTTGCATATACAGGCCCGGCCGCCCACGCGTTCGCCGTTCCACCGCTTTGGCAAAGATGCGGTCGATCTTGCCGGGGTTGGGTTCGGTCCGCTTCATCGCGCCGGCGGGATCGGTCAGGAACGCCTCGTACAGGCGGGTGGCATGGGGCCAGATCTTGCGTGCCACAAAGCAATCGGATCGGCGCAGCAGTTGCAGGTGATCGTCGTAAAAGATGTGCGGCTTGCCCTGAAAATCGAACTTGGACAGGGTCAGCGACCGGCTTTCGATATTGGTCGAAAACTGGCGGGCCAGTGTCTGGTAATAGCTTTCGTCAGGGATCCAGACCTGGCGAAAATACCGGTCATACTCGGCACGGTCCGGACCCTGAAGGATTGCCGACAGCGTCTGACGGGTCAGGCACCACCACTGGCTGCCCATATGCGGAACAAGACCGTTGGGGATCTTGCGCGTGACCCCAAGACGGCGCTGAAGCTCGACGTACTTGTCGAACAGGAACCGCTGGCGTTTCCACGAAAACGGAAAGCGCAGGGTGAACCGTTCCTGATCCAGCCCGCCGACGGTCCATGGCACATCCGCGGTCGTGGCACTTTCGATGAAATCGGTGCGGGGACGGTCGGCCAGATAATCGATCAACTCCTGAACCGGACGCAATGGCAGGCACGAACCCGAGGCGAGGTACACGTGCCGCACATCCTGAAACTCGGCCAGCATCAATTCCGACGCGGCCTGGCTGGCGGATACGATGCCCCACGTGCCCCATTCGCAACGGAACCGTTTGGAAAACCGGATGGCCGGCAGATCGGACAGGGCCGCGACAAACGCGGCGTTGATCTTGCGGGGCACGTTCGCGTCGACATGAATGACCACCGGGCACCCCGCCGCCGCCCAATGCCGCGCGGCCTGTTCCGCGCGGTCCAGGGCGGTGTGCACCAGCATGACGATGCCGACACTCATGCCCAGTTCCCCTTGGACATCAGGCCCAGAATTTCGAGCTGGCGCCAGTTGATGTATTTTTCGGACCACTTGCACCACAGGTCCGGCGCCGCCTGGGATGTGGCGGCATAGGCCTTGTATTCGACGGATGCGGCATAGTGCTGTTTGCGCTGCAATTCCTCGGCCGCCTTGGCGGTAAAGGTATCAAGGAACTTGGCATGCAGCAGCACGCCCGATGCTTTTTCCCCGCCCCATTCGTCATAGACCTGGTTCAGACCACGCGGCAGCAACATGTGGGTTGAACTGACATAGGCATAGCGCCGGTCCCATTTCACAAGCGGGATCTTGTTCAGCGCCGGGGCCTTTTCCGGCTTGTCCGGGAAAAACATGCGCGACCGCGGGCCGCCCTGTATCCACAGATTGGTGTATCGCGCGTTGCGCGAAATCGTGTAGTTGCCGCTGTCGAACCAGCTGGCAATCTCCATCGGGTTCTGGCCCGGCTGATAAGGCTGCGCGTCCAACCGGCCCTTGGGGTACATGTCCAGAAGCATGGCGGAAAAGGACCGGATCGACGACGCATCCAGCCAATCCGTCAACGCCCGAAGCGGGCGCGTGTCGCAGAACGGATAAACCAGGAATTCGTCCGGATCGACCACCAGCGACCAATGGCCGTGGGCATATTTCATCTGGAGCCAGTTCAGCCAGTCCACGCCAAAACGTGCCCGCTTGTACCCCGCCGACGTGGTCCAGACAGACACGTCAGGCTGCGCCGCAAGGTAGTCGGCCGACCCATCGGTGCTGTCATTGTCCACGAAAAAGAAATGGTTGATGCCCATGTCCCGGTAGTATTCCAGGAAGTAGGGCAGGCGCACCGCCTCGTTTCGCAGGGTGGAAAAACACAACAGGTCCAGCGGGCGTATGTGATTTGTGCGATCTACAACCGGCTTCAATTCCCGACGCTTGCGGAACGCACGAATGCGCCATCGCTTGCGCTGAAGTCTCAGCCGGTATGACTGCCAAGCGCCCAAAGATCTCCGGTCCTTTACCGCCGCCGTTTGCGGCCCACCACGCGCGTATCAGGTCAACCTTAACACAGTCTTGAAATGTGCGTCCCAGGTTGGGAGTTGATGATGCTGTGGTCTGCGCGTGTCGGGTTCTGCCTCAGCCAGCTCTTTTATCTTGTTTTTCCACAGATAACGATCTGAAACGCTTGCGTAAATGGGAATTTTGCCAAGGATTTCGCGGAATACCGCCAGTTCGTTGACGATCAGTGGCACACCCGCGGCGGCGGCTTCGGTCGCGGGCAGCCCGAAACCTTCGGCATGGGTCGGAAAAAGAACCCCGGCGGACCGCTGCACAAGTGCTGCCAATGCCCCGTCGCTCAGTCCGGAAACCTCTTGCACGGGTGCGTCCGGGGGCAGACGATCCAACCGTGCAAACACGTCCTCGTTCTTCCATCCGCGGCTGCCCGC
>JBCBFX010000002.1:0-121870 GCA_038527345.1 Pseudomonadota bacterium
GACTTGAACACGCATAAGGCGCTTTTGCGCCTGCACGGAATGGCCAAAGAACTGGAAAGCCATCAGTACAAAGAAAACCCCAAACTGGCAGATCGCTTTGTGGCATCCGCCCGGCTGCTCGGGCTTTTGGAAGACAGTGCTGCAATGGGCGCCTGGGTTTTTGATGGTTCGGTCGAGGTGCTGACGGCCAGCAGACTTCTCTCCACCCTTGCTGAACGGCTGGCAGCGCTGCGGGACGAGGCAATGGCCAGCAAGAACTTTGCTGCCGTCGATAGCCTGAAGTCGTCACTGGTGGCGGCGGGTGTTGAAGTGCGTATGTCCAAGGATGGGGTAGAACTCGTGCCGGGCGCTGGTTTCGACACTGCACAACTGGAGGCCCTCAAATGACCCGCTCCAACCAAAGGCCAGCCCCCGGCCGCGGGTGGGGGTGTAGCCCCCGCGTCGTGCGAATGCACGCCGGTGGCGTGACGGGGCGGTCGGGGGCTGGCCGTGACGCACGCGCCACGGCCCGGGCAATGCCATATGTTGCGCAGGGGTTTGCTCGCGTCAAAGGCTTCGACTGCTGCCAAACCCTTGCCAATCCGTTTAACCGCCTCTGTAACCCTTTGAAATCCCGTACCCGCAACGGTGTCCCATCGTGGAACATGACCCCATGACCCGCGAACGCCTCTACCTTTTCGACACCACCCTGCGCGACGGGCAGCAAACCCAAGGGGTGCAATTCTCCACCCCCGAAAAGCATGCAATAGCCGAAGCCCTCGATCAGCTCGGCCTCGATTACATCGAGGGCGGCTGGCCCGGCGCCAACCCCACCGACAGCGCCTTTTTCCACGAGGCCCCGAAGACCCGCGCCACCTTCACCGCCTTTGGCATGACCAAGCGGGCGGGGATCAGTGCCGAAAACGACGACGTGCTGGCCGCCGTCCTGAACGCGGGCACCCCGGCGGTTTGCCTGGTGGGCAAGACCCATGATTTCCACGTGGACAAGGCGCTGGGCATCAGCCTTGCCGAAAACACCGCCAACATCGCCCAATCCTTTGCCCATCTGGTGGCGAACGGACGCGAGGCGATTTTCGACGCGGAACACTTCTTTGACGGCTACAAATCCAACCCCGACTACGCGCTGCAAGCCATCCACGCCGCCCATGACGCCGACGCGCGCTGGATCGCGCTTTGCGACACCAATGGCGGGACCCTGCCGCACGACATACACCGGATCACCAAGGCCGTGATCGCCAGCGGCATCCCCGGCGACCGTCTGGGCATCCACACCCACAATGACACGGAAAACGCGGTAGCGGCATCGCTGGCAGCCGTGGACGCCGGCGCGCGCCAGATCCAGGGCACGCTGAACGGGCTGGGTGAACGCTGCGGCAACGCCAACCTGACGGCACTGATCCCGATCCTGCTGCTGAAAGAACCCTATGCCAGCCGGTTCGAGACGGGGGTGAGCCACGCGGCACTCAAGGACCTGACCCGCATCAGCCGGATGCTGGACGACATCCTGAACCGGGTCCCGCAGAAACAGGCGGCCTTTGTCGGTGCCTCGGCCTTTGCGCACAAGGCGGGGCTGCACGCCTCGGCGATCCTCAAGGATCCGACGACCTATGAACACATCGACCCGGGTGCCGTGGGCAATGCCCGTATCGTGCCGATGTCGAACCAGGCGGGGCAGTCGAACCTGCGCAAGCGGCTGGGCGACATGGGGCTGGACGTCGACAAGGGCAACCCGGCCCTGGCCCGCATCCTTGACCGGATCAAGGCGCGCGAGGCCGACGGTTACAGCTATGACACCGCGCAGGCGTCGTTCGAGTTGCTGGCGCGGGACGAATTGGGCCTGCTGCCCGAGTTCTTCGAGGTCAAGCGCTACCGCGTCACGATCGAACGCCGCAAGAACAAGCGCGACCAGATGGTATCGCTGTCCGAGGCGGTCGTGGTGGTCAAGGTGGCGGGCAAGAAGATGCTGTCGGTTTCCGAATCCATGGACGAACAGGGCACCGACCGCGGCCCGGTGAACGCGCTGGCCAAGGCGCTGGCCAAGGATCTGGGACCCTACCAGTCCCATGTAGAGGATATCCGCCTGGTCGATTTCAAGGTGCGCATCACCCAGGGCGGGACCGAGGCCGTGACCCGCGTCATCATCGACAGCGAGGACGGGCAGGGGCGGCGCTGGTCCACCGTGGGCGTCAGCGCCAACATCGTGGATGCGTCATTCGAGGCGCTGCTGGACGCGATCCGCTGGAAGCTGGTGCAGGACGGCGCGCAATGACGCCCGAGGCGCGGGCGGCGTTCTTTACCGTTCACCGTGATTTGCCGCGCGAGGGACCGGGACAGCCCGAGGACGTGCGCTGGGCGCTGACGCAGGTGCCCACACCCGCCCGTGTGCTGGATGCGGGCTGTGGGCCCGGCGCGGATACGGTAACACTGGCCAAGGCGCTGCCCGATGCCCGGATTGAAGCCATCGAGGTGGTCGAACACTTCGCGGCGGCGGCCGCGCGCCGGACGGAACGCTTTGGGCCGCGTGTCACCGCTGCTGTGGGCGACATGCAGGCCCCACCAAACCCGCCCTATGACCTGATCTGGTGTGCGGGCGCGCTCTATTTCCTTGGCGTGACCGAGGGGCTGACCCTGTGGCGCGACCTGCTGGTTCCAGGTGGACACGTGGCCTTTTCCGAGCCGATCTGGCTGCGGACACCGCCGGGGCCGGCAGAGACGGCATTCTGGGCGGATTACGCGGCCATAACTGATCGCGCGGGGCTGGAGGACCGGATCGACGCGGCCGGATACCGCGTTGTTGCCCATCGCGATATCGTGGGCGCATCGTGGGCTGCGTATTACGATCCGATGCAGGCGCGTATCGACATGCTGCGCGCTTCGGAACCGGATGCCGCCCTGACGGCCGCGCTGGACGAAAACCAGACCGAAATCGACCGCTGGCGTGCGGCCCCTGATCGGATCGCCTATGCGCTCTATGTCGTCACCCCGACATGATCCTTTCGCCTGACATCATCGCCTGCGCCCGGATCGTCGAACAGGGCGACAAGACGCGGTTTCGCACCGTGATGGCGGCACCCGTGGCGGCGCGTGCCGTGCTGTTCCCGCTTTACGCTTTCAACGTCGAGGTCAGCCGCGCCCCCTGGGTCACCCAGGAACCGATGATCGCCGAGATGCGCCTGCAATGGTGGCGTGATGCGCTGGAAGAGATTGCCGAAGGCCGCGCGGTGCGGGCGCATGAAGTCACGACGCCTTTGGCGGCACTGTTGTCACCCGCACAGGCGCAGCGGCTGGATGCGTCGGTCGCGGCACGGCGCTGGGATGTCTATCGCGACAGTTTCGACGATCAGTCCCATTTCGATAAATATATCGACCAGACGGCGGGCGGTTTGATGTGGACGGCGGCTGAATTGCTGCGCGCGGATGCCGGTCACGAAGGCGCGGTGCGCGATCTGGCCTATGCCGCTGGCGTGGCCAGCTTCCTGCGCGCCGTGCCGGAACTGGCGGCGGCGGGGCGTATCCCCTTGCTGGATGGAACCCCGGACGGGGTAAGGGCGCTGGCCGGGCGGGCCCGGGCCCGCCTGACGCGGCCCAAGGTCAGAAAAGGGACAGGCCCTGCGCTGTGGCCCGCTGTTGGAACGCGGGCGGCCTTGGACGCGGTCGAAAAAACGCCTCGACTCGTCGGGGACGGTCAGATGCCCGGGGCGGTGCCGCCGTGGCGCCTGAGCCTGAGCGCTTTGACAGGCCGGGTCATGATCTGAGCGGCGCGGGGACTACGCCGCTGCCAATCGCTTGCGCATCGCCAGCCAGATCAGCGACCCGCCTGCCAGCACCAGGAACGGGGCCATGGCCAGGTTCACCGCCGCCCAACCCTGCACAGCGTCGCCGCCTGCACAGTTCATCAACCCGCCCGAGGCGAGCGAGGCAAAGGTCACCGAGCCGAACACGATCAGGTCGTTCAGGCCCTGCACGCGCCCCCGTTCTTCGGCCGAATGGGCGGTGGTCAGCATCGTGGTGGCCCCGATAAAGCCGAAATTCCAGCCCAGCCCCAGCAGGATCAGTGCGCCAAAGAATTGCGGAAGTTCCACACCCGACAGGGCCACGCCCCCGGCGCAGGCCAGGATCAGGATGCCCAGGCCGGTGATCCGCTCGACCCCGAAGCGGGCGATCAGGTGCCCGGTAAAGAAGGATGGCGCGAACATCGCGAACACGTGGGCAGTCACGACATTGGCCGCATCCGGTTCGGTATAGCCACAGCCCACGACGGCCAGCGGGGTCGAGGTCATCACCAGGTTCATCAGCGCATAGGCCACCGCCGCACAGATGACGGCGACAAGTATGCGCGGTTCGCGCAGCAACTGGCCTGCCGTGCGCGCAGGGGCCGCGGTGGCCGATGGCAGCGGCGGCTTCGGAATGTCCAGCAGGAAGAACAGCGCCATGCCCACCACGTTCAGCGCCATCGCCACCAGGTAGATGTCGAAATACCGCATGGCCGAGGCGTCAGGGTTGTCGGCGGTCATGTAGCCCACGATCTGCGGCCCGATAAAGGCCGAGATCAGGCCGCCCGCCATCACGTAGGAAATCGCCTTGGGCTTGAACGCGTCCGATGCGGTGTCGGTGGCCGCAAAGCGGAAAAACCCTTGGGACGACATGTAGATGCCGGTCAGGTAGGACCCCAGCAGGAACACCCAGAAATTGCCGATGGTGATGGCATAGGCCGCGATGGCTGACCCGATCAGCCCGCCCGTGGCCCCGATCAGGAACCCGGTGCGGCGCCCGAACCGCTGCATCACGTTCGACAGCCACGGGGCGGTGGTCATGGACCCGAACACGATCAGTGAAATGGGCAGGGTCACAAGGCAGGCATAGGGGCTGAGCAGCGTCCCGGCGAGACCGCCAATCACGAAGATCATGGTGATCTGGCTGCCCAGCAGGGCCTGTGCCGCCACCAGGACGGCCACATTGCGCATGGCGCGGCTGTCGTCAATCGATGTCATGCCGGCTGGGTAGCCCGGGCGCGGGCAGGGGACAAGGGGCCGGATGCCGCACGATTGCACAGCCGGTTGCGCATCGGTCCTGCGCGGCTAGGGTGGCGGGCATGACACGGGTCCTGGTTCTTGGGGGGGCGGCGGAAACGCCCGGCGCGGTGGCGGGGCTGCGAAATGCGGGCTTTGCCCCGGTCGTGCATTGGGCACGGCGCAATGATGCGCCGGACTTGCCCACCTGCGACAGCCTGCGGGCAGGGCTGGACGGCGCGGTGGCGCTGGTCGATGTCACCCATGCCTTTGACACCGACACGCGCATGATCGCGCACCGCCTCACGCCCACCTTGCCGTTTCTCCGGCTGGCCCGCGCGCCATGGCAGGCCACGCGGGGCGACCGCTGGACCCAGGTGCCCGACCTGCCGCGCGCGGTGGCCGCAACGCCACGCGGCGCGCGGGTCTTTGCCGCCACGGGGCGCGACAGCGCCGAGGTGCTGGCCCATCACGACGGACCCGTGTTCCTGCGCCAGTTGCGCCCGCACAAGCGCGCGGCACCGCCCAATTGCACCTTTGTCTTTGGTGACGGGCCTTTTGCTGTCGCCGAAGAGGTGAACCTTTTCAGGGAGTTGAGGATCGATCTGGTCATGGCCCGCAACATCGGCGGCGCGGGCAGTTTTCCCAAGATCGAAGCCGCACGCGCGATGGGCCTGCCCGTGATCCTGCTGACAGAGCCGCCCGTGCCGCAGGGCGCTGTCTTTCGCACGCTGCCCGCTTTGATCGACCGCTTGCGGGTGCGGGTGGGTTGATGCGGATCATAGAAACCGACGCGGATGTGGCCGAAGGGGCCGAATGGCTGGCGCGGCGGGACCCGGCGCTGGCCTGCGCGCTTGAGGTGGCGGGGCCGCTGCCCCTGCGCCGCCGTCCGGACGGGTTTGCGGCCCTTCTGTCTGCCATCGTCAGCCAGCAGGTGTCGACTGCATCCGCCGCCGCCATCACCGCACGGATGGAGGCCGCGGGCCTGACCACCGAAGCCGGAGTGCTGGCCGCCGGAGAGCACGGCCTGCGCGCCGCGGGCCTGAGCCGTCAGAAGATCGCCTATGCCACCGCGCTTGCGCAGACCGGCATCGACTATCACGCGCTGCGCCACGCGCCGGACGCCGAGGTGATCGCGACGCTTACGGCGGTCAAGGGCATCGGGGTCTGGACAGCCGAGATCTATGCCATGTTCTCGCTTGGCCGCGCGGATGTGTTCGCGCCCGGTGATTTGGCGCTGCAAGAGGCCGCGCGCATGATCTTTGATCTGCCCGAGCGCCCCAAGGATCGCGTGTTGCGCGCCATGGCCGAAGACTGGAGCCCGTGGCGGGCGGTTGCCGCGCGGCTGTTCTTCACCTACTACCGGGCCGCAAAGGGACGCGAGGGGGTCACATGAGGATGCAGCGGTTTTGCGGGGCTTTGACGCTCTGCCTGTTGGCCCCGGCGACGCCGCTGATCGCGTCCGATGCCCCGGCGATGTTCTGCGAAGGGCAGATGGTGTTCCCGAACACCGACGGATCGTCCGTGACCTACATGATGCGGTTGGCGTTCCGGGGGGATGGATACAGCATCACATCGACAGATACCGCGACAAACGAAACATTCACAGACACGGGCACATGCGACACCTATCTGGACGGCACATGCCGCTACGTGATCGAGGATGGCAGCACGCCCGCGCCCGATTTCTATGGTTTTGGGCTGAAGCGCCTGTCCGGCGACAGCTTTGCCTACCAGGAGGTGTGGAAGGACAGGTCCGTTGGCCGGACGATCCTGACGTGCCGGAACGAAATAGAATAGCGAGTGAGGGACGTCAGCGCATGACACGGGTGTTGCAGGCAGGGCGGGTCGAACCGCAATCGGGGGATTTGCGGTCGATCGTGGTGTTTGTCCACGGCTACGGGGCCAACGGCGCGGACTTGCTGGGGCTGGCCGATCCGCTGGGTGAACATCTGCCCGATACGCTGTTCGTGGCACCGGATGCGCCCGAGGGCATTCCGGGCATGCCGAATGGCTATCAATGGTTCCCGATCCCATGGATCGACGGGTCGAGCGAGGAAGAGGCCGAGCGCGGGCTGTTGGCGGCCGCCGACGATTTCACCGCCTTTCTCGATGCGCTGATGGTGGACGAGGATGTGCTGCCGGAACAGGTCGTGCTGTTCGGCTTTTCCCAGGGCACGATGATGTCGCTGCACGTGGCCCCGCGGCGCGAGGACCCGGTGGCGGGCATCGTCGCCTTTTCCGGGCGGCTGTTGCGCCCCGAACTGTTGGCGGACGAGGTGGTCAGCCGGCCACCGGTCCTCCTGGTGCATGGGGATGTGGACGACGTGGTGCCATCGCAATCATTGCCGCAGGCGGCCGAGGCGTTGCAAGGCGCGGGTTGGCAGGATGTCTATGCCCATGTGATGAAGGGCACCGGCCACGGCATAGCCCCCGACGGGCTGAGCGTTGCGCTGGCCTTCATGCGAGACAAGCTGGGGCTTTGATCGTTCAGCAGATGGCGGCGAACCCGGTCGGGCGGCGCACCGGACGCTGATCGTCGGACGGGGCGGATTTATGCCGTTCCCAGGCCGCGTGCAGGACATAGGTCAGTTGCGGTTCCCTGCGCATCATGCGGACAAGGGTGCTGGCCGAAATCCGGGACACTCCGAACAGGCCCGCACCGTCCAGCACTGCGCGGAAACCAAGGGGCGACATCGGCGTGTGCTGCGCATCCTCCAGCGTGGCGTGGAACCGGACCCGGCCCCGGCGGATATCCTGCGTCAGGCGGGTCAGTTGCACGGCCATCGCACAGGCACGTTGGGCCTGGTCCCAGGCCGCATTCGCCATGCACATGGCATCAAGCGCAGTGTCCGTTACCGCGTGGAACCGGTCACCGCGACCATGTTCATGCACGAACCACAGCAACTCGCCCCGCAGCGTAATCGCGCGGTATGCGGTCAGGGTGCCGAACTGCGATTGCACGGCGTTGGCGGTGTCGTACCAGATCTGGACCCGGTGCGTGACATCGAACACGAAGCGGTCCGGTGCAGGCGGGGTGGCGGCAGGTGGGTTGGCGGCGTCGGCGCCAAGCGTGTCCAGCAGGCTTTCCAGGCTGGGTTTGCGAAACAGGGTCAGGAAGGACATCGTGCGGTTCCTTCGAAAAAGAGTGCGGATGAATTGGTGTCGTCGTCTTTAATGATGCCGTCAGGATGCGCCCGATCAGCGGAATGGTCGAGTGGTGGATTCCTTACCTTGGATGGCCTGCATCGATCCCCATGTGCCAGATGTTGACGGGGCTGTGGATAAGCGTCACATGCCTGTCATCCAAGCATCCTATCCGACATGCGACATCTCGTGGTGCGGCGAAGGCTTGCCAGACCGTTTCCACAAGATATAGTCGCGTTAACAAGCCGGGGCGGGTTCCGCGCTCGGGTGCCGAACGGGGCAGACAGGGCGAGGATGGAGTCACTTGATGGACGGCGATTTCAGGACGGAATTTGTGCGCAGCCCCTCTGCGCTGAAACAGCACCCCGCACTGGTGCTGAATGCGGATTATCGACCCCTGAGCTATTATCCACTGTCGCTGTGGCCGTGGCAGGAAGCGGTCAAGGCGGCGTGGCTGGACCGGGTCGATATCGTTGCGGAATATGACGAGGTGGTCCGGTCGCCCAGCACCGAGATCCGGATCCCGTCGGTGGTGGTTCTGAAAGATTACGTAAAACCGCAAAAGCGCGTGGCGTTCACCCGGTTCAACCTGTTCCTGCGCGATGAATTCCGGTGCCAGTACTGCGGTGCGCGGGGGGACCTGACATTCGACCACGTGGTGCCGCGCGCATCCGGTGGTGTGACCAGTTGGCAGAACGTCGTGGCGGCCTGTAGCCCCTGCAACCTGCGCAAGGGATCGAAGCCGCTGCACCGCACCGGGCTGTCACTGCGCAAACCGCCACGGCAGCCGGGGGCCGAGGAATTGCGCAACATGGGCCGCAAGTTTCCGCCCAACCACCTGCATGAAAGCTGGATGGATTTCCTGTACTGGGATGCAGAACTGCAAGCGTGATCCGGGCGCGGCCCAAATTTTGCTTCAAAATTTGACGTAGGGCGGGGGCGATTTTTCGATGAAAAATCGGGAACCAGCTTCTGGCCCACCAAGACAAAGATCTTTGTCCCGCATCCGCCTTGCCATGATCTTTGGCGTGACAGACGCCCTGTCCGCGCTCAAGCACAATGGCCGTATCCCCGTTCCGGGGCCCCTCGGCAATTCTGCTTGAGCGCGGACAGGCCGCCCGTCCCTCGTCGATCAGGCGACGGCGGCTCCGGGACAAAGCTCTCAGTCCAGCACTTCGGGCCAGTTGGCATCGGCCGCACTGATGCGGCCCGGAATGTTCCGTTCCCAGCGGCGTTGAATGCGGCGCGAATAGTTCAGATAAAGTTTGCCATCCACGATCCGCCACGCCTCGGGGGTGGTGGATGCGGTGTAGCCGTTGCTGACGGCCCAGGCGCAGTAGCCGCCGTATCGCGGGGCGTATCGTTCCGGATCGGCGGCAAAGGCTGCGCGGTTTTCCCGTGTCGCAAAGTGCCAGGTGGCACCGTTCCAGTCATGGCTGATGTCCGGCGAACCGGCCACTGGCGCACCTTGGGTAAAGTAGGCGACCACATCCGTGCCGTCGACCGCCACGCCGTTTTCGGCATAGACCTGCGGCGTGCGGGCATGCGCAGTGCTGGCGATCAGCGCCGCGGCAGGGGCGGCGGTGGCAACGGTGAGAAAGAGGCGGCGGTTGAACATGTGCTGTCTCCGAAAATGCGTGTGCCGGACATGTAGGATCCAGCCCGCTGGCATGCCAGCGCGGCACACGATCATGTCAGCCGGCCGTGTCCGCGCCGTGTCAGGCGGCAAGATCCACCCAGACCGGAACGTGGTCCGATGGCTTTTCCTCGCCCCGCACGGCCTTGTCGATCTGGCAATCCGTCATCATGTCGGCGCAGGATGGGCTGAGCAGGAAATGGTCGATGCGGATGCCGTCATCCCGGTTCCAGGCACCTGCCTGGTAATCCCAGAAGGAATAGTGCCCGGGCCCAAAGGTCCGCGCGCGAAAGGCTTCGGTCAGTCCCAGGTTCAGAAGCCGACGAAACGCGGTGCGGCTTTCGAGCCGAAACAGCGCGTCGTCGCGCCACGCATCGGGGCGTTTTGCATCTTCGGCCTGCGGAATGATATTGTAGTCGCCTGCCATCAGGAACGGAATTTCCTCGGCCAGCAGCGCGCGCGCCCGATCTTCGAGCCGTTGCATCCACGCCAGCTTGTAATCGTATTTCGGTCCCGGGGTCGGGTTGCCGTTTGGCAGGTACAGCCCGCAGACCCGCACGGCGTGATCGTCGCCGGTCACCGTCGCCTCGATATACCGGGCCTGTTCGTCGGTGTCGTCACCGGGCAGGCCGCGGGTCACATCCTCGAGCGGGAGGCGCGACAGGATGGCGACCCCGTTGAACGACTTCTGCCCGTGGGTTTCGACGTTGTAGCCGCGATCCTCGAACAATGCGCGGGGGAAGTTGTCGTCGATCGACTTGATCTCTTGCAGCAGAACGACGTCCGGTTTGGCCGCATCCAGCCAGCGCGGCAGCGCCTCGGCCCGCGCCTTGATGCCGTTGATGTTGAAAGTCGCGATTTTCATGGTGCCCCCATCGGTTGTCCAACCAATGCCGCAAGCCGTGTGGTCGGGCAAGTAAGCTGTTGAAAAATTAACGAATTGTTAACCATTCGAATCGTCGAAACCGTGCGTTTTCCTGCAAATTTGCAGGAAACTGCCCCATATCCGAGCCTGTGGAAAAGTTTTTTGCCGAACTGCACGCAAACAGTCCGGCATCTGAAAAACAGGGGATTCGCGAAAAAAGGCCATGTGGATAAAACGGATCAAAGCGGCCCTAACGCGAAATATTCCCTTTTCGCGAACAATTTTAGCGTGCATCGATATTGGTGTCGCAACTTAAGAGTGAAAAGGAGTTTCACGATGACCGCACAACGCAAAGTTCAACACCAGAACCCTCTCCAAATGATGAATGCGCTGCATTCGGGTGAAAACGTCGATCTGTTCACCTCGGGATCTGCCCCGAGCAGCCACGATGCAATTTCGGGCGATGCCGTGGCCCTGTTCACGTCCGGCTCGGCACCGACCGCAACGGCGCATGTCGAAGATGGTGACGTGACGGGCCTGTTCACGTCCGGCTCGGCACCATCCGCCACCGCGTCGGTATGCGGGGATGCGACCGAGCTGTTTACGTCCGGGTCTGCACCGGCGACGACCGGATCGCTTGAGGGGGACGTGACCGCGCTGTTTACGTCGGGCTCGGCTCCGGCAACCACCGGATCGCTCGAAGGCGATGCCACCGCGCTGTTCACGTCGGGCTCTGCCCCGCTGACAACCGCATCGCTGGACGGTGACGCCACAGAAATGTTCACGTCCGGCTCTGCCCCCGCGTCCACCGCGACCAGCACCGGGGATGCGACTGCGCTGTTCACATCGGGAAGCGCACCGCAGGCCAGCGCGTCGCAGGACGGTGACGTGACCGGGATGTTCACCTCCGGTTCGTGAACGGACGGGGCGGCACATGACGTGCCAGTGCTTTATCAAGTGACAGGAGTTGACGATGTCAAATGTGATTACCCTGAATGCGCCGCCCCGCCGCCAGCGGCTGTCCGAACGGACGGCCGCGCTGGTCGCAACCTTTGCCTGCCACCGCCGCATGCAAGAGGATGTGTTCTGGCTCAAGGAAAATGCCGAATTGCTGGGCATCCTCGAATGCACCGGCCAACGCGTCAGCGCAAACACGCTTGAGCCGCTGGCGCCTTTCTACGAGGACCTGCCCGCGCGGCTTGATTTTTTCCCGCAGTACTACCGCTTTCTGCTGTCCATCGGCATTGATCTCGAAGAGTTGGGCTTGCCCGGCGCGCAGATGGAAGCACTGTGCCACAAGGCGGCCAAAGCCGGTCTGGCCGAAGCGGAACTGAGCGATCTGCAACGCGCCGAAGCGCGCCGGTTGCTGGCGCGCCGTGGCGTGACACCGGTTGTCGCTGATCCGTGGCTGGACGACCGGTTGCGCGCCTTTGTGGGCCGTGCCGCCACCTTTGCCCTGCCCAACAAGAAGGCCGCCTATGAACTGACGCATATCGTGTTCTACCTCAGTGAATACGGGCGCACCGATCCGATGCTGGACACCGCGGCGCTGGGCAGTCTCGAACATGCGGGCACGGTGGCCTATCTGGAACAGAACATCGACCTGCTGGCCGAGATCTGCATCGCGCTGCGCTGTGCGCGTCTTCAGCCGCCGATGATGTGGGAGGATGCGGTGCGTGCACACCTGGCCGACTATGGTGTCGCGCCGGACGATGCGGCGCCGTTGGCGGACCGCTATCACGAATACCTCGTGTCGACCTGGGCCGTGCTGATGATGGGCCATGATGACAGCGGGGCCGCTGTCAGCCCCGGGCGCAACCTGTTCCAGCCCGCGCAACAGACGGCGGGCGCGCTGCGGCAGGTGTCTGCGGCGCTGATGGACATGGCCGACAGCCGATGCCCGGACTGGGACGCGATGCGCAATGCGGTCTATGACCGGATCTCGGCGGATGCGTGCGCTATCCTGTCCGAGGCCGAAGCGTCCTCGCCCCGCTTTGCCGCGTTTTTCGAGACCTTTGCCCGAGCACCCAGTGCCGCGGTCTGATCACATGGAAAACGACGTGCCGCACCCGCAAGAGGACGAGGCGTTGGGATTGTCGATGACAAAGCGCGCGCCGATCAGTTCCTCGGAAAAGTCTATGGTGGCGCCGCCCAGAAAGGGCAGGCTGACGCTGTCGACCACGACCTTTTGCCCGGACCCTTCCAGCACCAGGTCATCGTCCCTGGGCGTGTCCAGCGCGATTTCATACTGAAAGCCGGAACAGCCGCCGCCCTCGACCGCGATGCGCAGCGCCTGGCCCTGATCCGCCGCACCGATTTCGGCCAGCCGTTCAAACGCGCGGGGCGTGACCTGTGGGGGCAATTGCATGGCGGTGGTTCCTGACGGTTACATTCATGTCGTTCCTGCAATATATGCGGGCAAGGAACAGGCGACAAGGATCACCCGAAGATGACCGCGCCCTTTGCATCTGATCCGGCCCGCGCCCGGGGACGGCGCTGGCCCGAGGAAGAAAGCGCGTTTCGGTCCTGTTTCCAGCGGGACCGGGACAGGATCATCCATGCCTCGGCCTTTCGCCGGCTCAAGCACAAGACACAGGTGTTCGTGGAACACGAGGGCGATTATTACCGCACCCGCCTGACCCATTCGATCGAGGTGGCGCAGGTGGCGCGCACCATCGCGGGCGCGCTGGATCTGAATGACGAATTGACCGAGGCCGTGGCCCTGGCCCATGACCTGGGCCACCCGCCCTTTGGTCACACGGGCGAGGATGCGCTGCAGGCGCTGATGCGCCCCCATGGCGGGTTCGATCACAACGCGCAGGCCATCAAGATCGTGACGCGGCTGGAATGCCACTATGCCGATTTCGACGGGCTGAACCTGACATGGGAGTGTCTGGAGGGCATCGCCAAGCACAATGGTCCGGTGACCGGGGATCTGCCCTTTGCCCTGGCCGAATACAACGCCGAGCACGATCTGGAACTGCACACCCACGCCAGCGCCGAGGCGCAGGTGGCCGCCCTGTCCGACGACATCGCCTATAACAATCACGACCTGCATGACGGCTTGCGCGCGGGGCTGATCGACGAGGCCGCGATGTGCGACCTGCCCATCGTGCGCGACTGCTATGCGGAAGTGGACCGCGCCTATCCCAAGCTCGATGTGGTTCGCCGCCGGCACGAGGCGCTGCGCCGCGTCTTTGGCGCCATGGTCAGTGACGTGATTGCGACGTCTAAGGGGAATCTCGAAGGGTCGGGGGTTGCCTCGGTCGAAGAGATCCGCACGCTGGGCCGCCCTGTCATCCGCTTTTCGGACGCGTTGTGGGCGGATCTGCGGGTGATCCGGTCGTTCCTTTTCAGCAACATGTACCGCGCGCCCAGCGTCATGGACAAACGAGAAGAGGTGACGCGGGTGGTCGAGGACCTGTTCCCGCTGTTCCTGAACGATCCCGACCTGCTGCCGACCCCGTGGCAACGGGACGTGGCGATTGCGGCGGGGGATCAGACACTGCTGGCCCGCATCGTCGCCGATTACATCGCCGGCATGACGGACCGGTTCGCGTTGCAGGAACACGAGCGACTGGTGGGGTAGGGGCGCTTGACGCGCGCCCCCGCCATGGTACATCCGCCTGCACCCTATCATTGGACCTGACCCATGAACCTTTTCGCCGATATCCGGGCCGCCGTGCTTGATGCGCTGGCCGCCATGACCCAAGCCGGGGACCTGCCCAAAGGGCTGGTCATGGACAACGTGACGGTCGAGCCGCCACGCGATGCGGCCCATGGCGATATGGCGACAAACGCGGCGATGGTGCTGGCCAAGCCCGCGCAGCAGAAACCGCGCGACATTGCCGAAAAACTGGCCGCGCGGCTGGCCGCTGACGACCGGATCGACAGCGCCGATGTGGCAGGGCCGGGGTTCCTGAACCTGCGGTTGGCACCGTCGGTCTGGCAGGGTGTCGTGGGCACCGTGCTGCAATCGGGCACGGAATACGGACGGTCCGATCTGGGGCAGGGCAAACGGGTCAACGTGGAATATGTGTCGGCCAACCCGACCGGCCCCTTGCACGTGGGCCACACGCGGGGTGCGGTCTTTGGTGATGCGCTGGCGTCGCTGCTGGCCTTTGCGGGCCATGACGTGACCCGCGAATACTACATCAACGACGGCGGCGCGCAGGTCGATGTGCTGGCCCGGTCGGTGTACCTGCGGTACCTCGAAGCGCATGGGCAAGAGGTCGCGTTCGAGGATGGCACCTATCCCGGGGACTACCTGATCGCGGTGGGCGCGGCCCTCAAGGAAAAGGTCGGTGACAAATTCGTCGGCAAGGGCGAACAGTTCTGGCTGGCCGAGGTGCGCGATTTCGCGACCGAAGCCATGATGGACCTGATCCGGGACGATCTGGCCGCGCTTGGCGTGAAGATGGATGTGTTCTTCAGCGAAAAGTCGCTGTATGGCACCGGTCTGATCGAGGCGGCGCTGGACGATCTGCGGAGCAAGGGCCTGATCTACGAAGGCGTGCTTGAGCCGCCCAAGGGCAAAAAGCCCGAGGATTGGGAGCCGCGCGAACAGACCCTGTTCAAATCGACCGAACATGGCGATGACGTGGACCGCCCGGTGATGAAATCGGACGGATCATGGACCTATTTCGCGCCCGATATCGCCTATCACTATGACAAGGTGCAGCGCGGGTTCGATGCGCTGATCGATGTCTTTGGCGCCGATCACGGCGGCTATGTCAAACGGATGAAGGCGGCGGTATCGGCGCTGTCGGGCGGCACAGTACCGCTGGATATCAAGCTGACGCAGCTGGTGAAGCTGTTCAAGAACGGGCAGGAATTCAAGATGTCCAAGCGGGCAGGGACATTCGTCACCCTGCGCGACGTGGTGGACGAGGTCGGCCCCGGCGTGACCCGTTTCATGATGCTGACCCGCAAGAACGACGCAATGTTCGATTTCGATCTGGATGCGGCACTGGAGCAGTCCAAGGAAAACCCGGTGTTCTACGTCCAATACGCCCATGCGCGGGGCAACTCGGTCCTGCGCAAGGCGACCGAGGCGGGAATAGCGGTGGACGATGCCACGTTGAATGGCGCGGACCTGTCCCTGCTGGATCACGAGGCCGAACTGGCGCTGGCCGCAAAGCTGGCGGAATGGCCACGTCTGGTGGAAACCGCGGCACGAACCAATGAACCGCACCGGGTGGCGTTTTTCCTGTATGATCTGGCGTCGGTGTTTCACGCGCTGTGGAACCGGGGCAACGATGTGCCGTCGTTGCGGTTCATTCAGGACGACGCGGCCACGTCACAGGCAAAAATCGCCCTGGCCCGGGCCACAATGATTGTAATTGCGTCCGGCCTTGGTATTCTTGGCGTCGAACCGGCCGAAGAGCTGCGTTAAGCCCCACAACCGGGGCATCACAGGCGACCACACCAACGATGATCTGCGCGGGCACGTATTCGCGCGGGCAATGAGGCAACGATGGCAGATATGCATTACCCCCACCACGTGGGTCACGTGGGGCAGGCGGCACCGCAAACGGCGTCTACTGCGCCCTCCAATACTCTGAAAAACCTCACGAACATGGCGGGTGCCGCCGTGTCCCTGGCGTTGATCGCCGGGGTGGCTGTGTGGGGCTACAAGCTGGTAGTGCGTGACGTGTCGGGCATACCCGTGGTACGCGCCGCCGCCGGAGAGATGCGCGTGCGCCCCGAAGACCCGGGCGGGCAACTGGCCGTCAACACCGGATTGGCCGTGAACGAGGTCGCCGCCGCAGGCAGGGCCGCAGCCCCGGCCGACCGGCTGGTGCTGGCCCCCAGGCCCGTGGACCTGACCGACGAAGACCAGCCCATGACACGGCAATCGGTTGCACCGGTGCAACAGCCCGCACCGCTGGACGTGGCGGCGAGCCTGGATGCACCCTTGCCGGAGGTTGACGTGGTGGCGGCCCTGCAAGCGGGTGCGGTCGACGATCTGGTCGCACAACTGGTCGAGGGTGTGGACACGATCGACGCCGAGGAAGAGACTAACGCAGCCCCCGTACTGGCCGCGATGACCGCCCCGGCACCTGCCGAACCCGAACCTGCTGTCGTCGTGACCGGACCCGGGCCCAAATTGTCCCAGCGCCCGAAACTGCGCCCAAGTACCGCGCCCGCGGTTGTTGTTCCGGCTGTTGCGACCGCCACGGACACTGTCCGCGACCTCGATGCCAGCGCATTGCCCGCCGGGACGCGTCTGGTGCAATTGGGTGCCTTCGACAGTGCCGAAGTGGCCCGCGCCGAGTGGGACAAGATGCAGGCCCGCTTTGGCGATTACCTGACCGGCAAGGACCGCGTGGTGCAAAAGGCGCAAAGTGGCGGGCGCACGTTCTATCGCCTGCGCGCCCACGGGTTCGAAGACCTCAGCGATGCGCGCCGCTTTTGTTCCGCTCTCGTGGCCGAGGGGGCCGACTGCATCCCGGTTGTCACGCGATGAGCTTTGGGGCGACCATCCTGGATGCGGATGGGTTGCGCCTGACCAAGGACGAGGTGGCCTTTTTCCGCGACGCGGACCCGTTCGGGTTCATCCTGTTTGCCCGCAACATCGAAACCCCCGATCAGGTCTATGCGCTGTGTTCCGACATGCGCGACGCGGTGGGGCGGGATGCGCCGATCACCATCGACCAGGAGGGCGGGCGCGTACAGCGCTTTACCGGGCCGACATGGCGCGACTGGGCGCCGCCGCTGGATTTCGTGCAGGCCGCAGGCGACGATGCGCCACGTGCGATGTACCTGCGCTATCGGCTGATCGCGCATGAACTGATGTCGATGACCATCGACAGCAACTGCGCACCCATGGTTGATCTGGTGGTGAACCAGACCCACGCATTCCTCAAGAACCGCTGCTATGGCACGGATCCCGCTGCGATTTCCGAGATCGGGCGCGCGGTGGCCGATGGTCATCTGGACGGTGGCGTACTGCCCGTCCTGAAACACATCCCCGGTCACGGCCGCACCGATCTGGACAGCCATTATGACCTGCCGCATGTGCACGAAAGCCTCGACACCCTGCGCGAAACCGATTTCGTCCCGTTCCGCGATCTGAACGACCTGCCCATGGGGATGACGGCGCATGTGGTTTACGCCAGTATCGACGAAGCGCCCGCGACCCTGTCGCCGGACATGATGCGCCTGATCCGCAAGGATATCGGGTTTGACGGGCTGATCATGACCGATGACATCGGGATGAAGGCGCTGTCGGGCAGCCTGACCCGGATCACCGAACGCGCGCTGGCTGCGGGCTGCGACGTGATCCTGCACTGCAACGCGCCCCTGTCCGACCGGATCGAGACGGCAAATGCCGCAGGGCAAATGACCGAACAGGCGCAAACCCGGGCCGAGGCTGCGCTGGCCGCCCGCCGGACCCCGGACGACGTTGACATTGCCGACCTGAACGCCGAACTTGAGGCGCTTTTGGGTGACCGGCTGAATGTCTGACGATACCTTCGAAGAAGATACGCTGTCCGTGACGGAACGCCTCGCTGCCGAGGCGCTGATCGTGGATGTGGATGGGTTCGAGGGGCCGCTGGACCTGCTTCTGACCCTGAGCCGCACGCAAAAGGTGGATTTGCGCCAGATCTCGATCCTGCAATTGTCCCGCCAATACCTGGCCTTTGTCGAACGGGCCAAGGCGCTGCGGCTGGAACTGGCGGCGGACTACCTGGTGATGGCGGCGTGGCTCGCGTTCCTGAAATCCCGCCTGCTGCTGCCCCCCGACCCGACCGAAGAGGGACCGTCGGGCGAGGAACTGGCCGCGCACCTGGCCTTTCAGCTTGAGCGGCTGCAAGCCATGCGTGATGCGGCCGCCCGGCTGATGGGGCGCGACCAGCTTGGGCGCGACTTCTTTGCCCGTGGACAGTCCGAAATGGTCACACGGGTGCGCAAGGTGACCTATACAGCGACGCTGCTGGACCTGATGCAGGGCTATGCCCGCATCCGCACCCGCGACGAATTCCGCCCCTTTACCATGGACCGTGACGCGGTGTTCACCATGGAACAGGCGCTGGACCGGATGCGCGGGTTGATCGGGTTTGCGGGCGACTGGACCGATATCATGTCCTACTTGCCCGAAGGGTGGGAAATGGACCCGGGCCGCCGCCGGTCCGCGACCGCCGCCACCTTTGCCGCCAGTCTGGAACTGGTGAAAGAGGGGCATCTCGAAATCCGCCAATCCGAAACATTTGCGCCCATCCAGTTGCGCAAGAAAGATGAACCTCGTGACGGAAGAAGCTGAAACACAAGAAGAAAGCCTGTTCGAGGCCCCGCCCATGGCCGAACAGGAGCGCATGATCGAAGCGGTGCTGTTCGCCACGGCGGAACCTGTGACAGTCAAGGAACTTGAGGCCCGCATGCCCCATGGCTGCGATCCCGCCGAGGCCCTGGTGCATTTGCGCAAACGCTACGAGGGGCGTGGCGTGCAGGTGATGAAGGTAGGCGATGCCTGGGCCATCCGCACGGCTGCCGATCTGGGCTTTCTGATGCAGAAGGAAACGGTCGAGACGCGCAAACTGTCCCGCGCCGCGATCGAAACGCTGGCCATCATCGCCTATCACCAGCCCGTCACCCGCGCCGAAATCGAAGAGATCCGCGGCGTCTCCGTCAGCCGCGGTACGGTCGACCAGTTGCTGGAACTCGAATGGATCCGCTTTGGCCGTCGCAAGATGACACCGGGGCGGCCCGTGACCTTTGTGGTCACTCCCAGTTTCCTGGATCACTTCGGCCTGGAAAACGCCCGCGACCTGCCGGGCCTGAAAGAGCTGCGCGCCGCCGGTTTGCTGGAAAACCGCCCGCCCCCCGGCACGCTGCCCGGCCCCGAATCCGAAGCGGACGAGGAAAGCACCGAGGGCCAGTCCGAACTGTTCGAGGACTAGGGGCCTGAAATTCGCCGCAATCTGCGCTATATTACCCGTAACGCAACGGGTCGGAGCAGTCCCATGAATGCAAATCAGATCATCAACATGATCATGCGCATCATCATGCGCAAGGCGATCAACAAGGGCATAGATGCCGGGGTCAACCGTGCCACACGCGGACGCGGACAGTCCCAAGGGACAAATGACGGCAGCGATGGCATGACCCAGGCCGAGGTGCGCCAGCGCCGACAGGCCAAGCGCGCCGCACGTCAGGCGCGTCAGGCCGCCAAGGTGACCCGCCGGATGTAAATCCGGGGCCCTGCGCCCGTTGTCCTTTGCTTGCCGGGCGACACCCGAACGCCCGCGCCGTCACGCGCATGAACGCTGGTGTGCGACATGTGCGGCAACCTGCACGCCGTTGGAATCCTGATGATTTTGAGAATTCACCGCGCCATGCTACTATAGGGCGAACGCCCCGGTTTTGATTATTTGACCAAATATTTTTTGTAGGGCGGTTTTGGAACAAGACTTTTGCCATGCAAGACACCTCTATCACCCGCGAAGATGTGGCGCGCAGCGCGCATATCGGCTTCATCGCGTTTATCATTGCCTGTCTGTATCTGTTTCTGGTGTGGCTGCTGATCATAAGCTTTTCCGCTTACGTGATCCGCAGCGACTGGGACATGGTCTTGAACCAGCAAGCCACCGAGGAAGGGGTCAAGAGCTTTGATGACCTTGTCTTTCTCATCGACCGGGATTCCGAAATCGACGCGCTGCTTCTGAGTACTGAAGCGGAACTGCGCGAGATCGAAAACGGGATATTGGACCACACCACGGAAGACGTCGAATTGGGCGAACGGAAAAAACGGGTGGATGGTCAGTTCGAAAGCTATCTGCGCATCGTCCGCGCCCATCTGAGCGCTGCGGCCTTTGACCTGATCGACACGCAAAAGGCACGTATGGTCACGTTGATCGGCAGCGAGGGTCTGACCGAAACGACTGCGATCACCGGCCTGACCCTGCTGGAAAAGGCCGAATACAAGAAGATCGTGTCGGATACCCGCCAGGACGCAATCCGCAGCGAAACCGAACGCTTGCAGAACCAGTTGAACGAGCTTTACGAAATGCGTAGCACGCTGTTGCGGGATGTGGCCCTGCTCGAGGCGAACAAGACGTGGGCCATTGCGCGCCGGACCGACGCCGAAACCCTTCGAAACGAACATCTGGCGGCCCGCGAAGATGTGCGCACCAAGCTGCCGGTCTATTCAGAGCATCGCGGCAGGTTGAAGGCGCTGGAAGGCGTGAATGCCGATGGCGGTATCCTGTTTGCCAGCAACACGGAACGACGCAGGGTGATGGGCCAATTGGTGCGTTGGCCGCCCATCCTGCTGACCCTGATGGCGACCATTGCCGCCGGTGCGCTTGGGACCCTTGTCGCCTATACCCGAACGCGGTTTGTCGGCACGATGGAACCCAAGGTTTCCGAACTGACAATCAGCATCGGCGAGGGGATCGCCGCCGCAATTGGCGTGTTCCTGTTTGCAGGTGCGGGCCTGCTGTCCCTCAGCCAGGGCAACGGCGGATCGGAAACGCTGGACCTCAGCCCCTATATGGTCGCGTTTCTCGCCTTTTTGAGCGGGCTGATGGCCGAAAGCGCGTTCGGGAAAATCACGGGCTATGGCAAGGTGCTGTTCCGGGTCGACGAATAGGGGCGCCCTTATCGGAAATGTTTGGACAGTTTCAGCCCCTGTCCCTGGTAATTGGATGCGATGTCGGCCCCGTACAGCTGTTCGGGATGCGCAGCCATGCGTTCATAGATCAGACGCCCCACGATCTGTCCGTGTTCCAGCACAAACGGGGCCTCGTGACAGCGCACTTCCAGCACCCCGCGCGACCCTGACCCGCCAGCCGCCGCATGGCCAAAGCCCGGATCGAAGAAGCCTGCGTAATGCACGCGAAACTCACCCACCATGGCCAGATAGGGTGCCATTTCCGCAGCGCAGTCGGGCGGGATATGCACCGCCTCGCGGCTGACAAGGATGTAGAATGCGCCCGGGTCGAGGATGATATGCCCATCGGTGCTGTGGACCTGTTCCCAGAATTCCGCCGGGTCGTAATGTCCGATATTGTCCAGGTCGATCACGCCCGTGTGCGGTTTGGCCCGGTATCCCACAAGGGTCGAACCGGGCAGACGCAGGTCAACGGAAAAGCCAAGGCCGTCGTCGATCACCGCATCGCCATCGACCAGCGGGCTTGCGGCGTGCAAGGCGCGCAGGTCGTCATCGCTCAGCACCGCTTGACCCGCGCGGAACCGGATCTGGTTCAGGCGCATGCCCGGACGCACGAGGACAGAGAACGAACGCGGGCAAATTTCGGCATAAAGCGGGCCCACGTAGCCCGGCGCGATGCGGTCGAATTCGGTGCCGCCATCCGTGATGGTGCGGGTCAGCAGGTCCAGCCGCCCGGTCGAGCTTTTGGCGTTGGCGACCGCCTGCACGCCGTCGGGCAGGGCCAGCTGCTCCATCAGCGGCACGACATAGACACAGCCCTTTTCCAGGACCGCACCGTCTGACAGGTCCACCCGGTGCATTTCGAACTCGGACAAGCGGTTCGCGACAGACCGGCCTTGGCCCGCCAGGAACGAGGCCCGCACGCGGTACGCCACTTTGCCCAGCCGCAGATCAAGGCTGGCAGGTTGGATTTGTGCCGGGATCACCGCCGGATCAGCCGAAATCTCGCCCCGGTCGATCATGGCTTGCAGGTGGGTGTCGGGCAGAACGCCGGTCATTTACGTGCTCTCAGCCAAAGGTCGGATCACGGACCGGAACGATGCCCCATAGCGCGAGGGCAAGGTGGTGTTGGTCGGGCTAGCAGGACTCGAACCTGCGACCTTCCGTCCCCCAGACGGACGCGCTACCAGGCTGCGCCATAGCCCGACGTGAGGCGTGTCATACCCTAAATCTGGGCACAGGCAAGGGGGAATTGGCATCGGCTGCGATCTATTGGCGACTGTCGCGGCGGGCCCCGGCCATCTGGTCGCGCAGCGCGGCCAACCGGGCCAGAACCGGGCGCAGGGCGTTGCGCTGGTCGTCCGACATGTGCCGGGCGCGCACCGCCCTGGTCAGCGCGGATGGTGCGGCGTCAAGCTGCGCGGGGTCGGGATCGGGCGGGACATCGACGATGCGCGGTGTCGGTTGTGCATCGGGTTGCGCTGTCGCGTCGGGTGCCGACGCTGCCTCGGGGTCGGCGCTGTGTCCGGTCAGGAACGAGGGCAGGGCGCCAGGGTCAGCCGATTTCACCTCGGGGGACGCGACATCGGCCACGTCGTCCTCGGGTTCAGGTTCCGGGGCACGCCGCATGAAGCTGGGCAGCGGCGCATCGCTTCCGGGCGGAGGTGCGTCGGCATCGGGCGTCGCATCCGCAGGCGTATCGGTCGGGTCGTCGGTGTCTGTGATCGCGTGCTGGAACGTGGGCTCGGACGCGGCAAAGGGGGAGGACCCCACCGAAACGGACACGTCCGATTCGGGTTCGGCAGCCGATTCCGCAGGTTCTGGCGTGTCTGTGGCGGGCGGGGCGGCAGCCTCTTCGGTTTCGGGCTGACTGATCTGGTCCGGATCAGGTGGCGCGGCCGTGTCTGCCGGATCCGGCAGAACCTCCGGCGTGTCGGCAGGCTCGGGCGGCACCAGCGGCGTGACGGTGGCCGCCTCGGGGGTCTCTTCGACGGGCGGGGCCATCTCGGCCTCAACCGCGCCGTTGCCAGCCACCAGATCCTCCTCGACCTGTGCCGCGGTCACTTCGTCCAGGGGGGGCGACAGGTCGGCCACATGGGCCATCCCTTCTTCGCGCAGGATCTTCTGCACGCCCTTGATCGTCAGCCCGTCATCATGCAGCAGCTTGCGGATACCGCCCAGCAGCAACATGTCGGCAGGGCGATAATAACGCCGACCACCCGCCCGTTTGACGGGTTTGACCTGGCTGAACTTGCTTTCCCAGAAGCGCAGAACGTGGGTTTGCACCCCCAGCCAGTCGGCCACTTCAGAGATGGTGCGAAAGGCGTCTGCGGATTTGGCCATCGTCGTTACGATTTGTTACCGGCGGCCACGCGATCCTTCATCAGGTGCGACGGTCGGAAGGTCAGCACCCGGCGGGGATTGATGGGCACTTCTTCGCCGGTCTTGGGGTTGCGCCCGATCCGGGCGGACTTGTCTCGGACGGAAAAGGTGCCAAAGGACGAAATCTTGACCTGCTCGCCCCGGACAAGCGCGTCCGACATGTGATCCAGCACGCTTTCGACCAGTTGCGCGCTTTCGTTCCGCGACAATCCAACCTCACGAAACACCGCTTCGCTGAGGTCCATGCGCGTCAAAGTCTTGTCAGCCATGATATCTCCCCTTTGACGAACCCTACGTCGGGCAGAAATTCCGAGTCAATATCAAGACCTTGGCCGAAAGCGGAACAAAATGAGTTTTTCGCCTTGCCAGAATGGCGTGTGGGGCCTGCGGGGCGTTTTTCGGGCGATTGCCCAGAAATTACCAACGCAGGACGACCGCACCCCAGGCCAGACCGCCGCCGATGGCCTCGGTCACCACCAGATCACCGTCCTTGATCTTGCCCGATGCGCGGCCCACCGACAGCGCCAGCGGGATCGACGCGGCCGACGTGTTGCCGTGGTCCTGCACCGTCACCACGACCCGGTCCATCGAGATGCCCATCTTTTTCGCGGTGCCTTGGATGATGCGGATATTGGCCTGGTGCGGTACGACCCAGTCCACGTCGTCCGCAGTCACGCCCGCCCGGTCCATGGCCGTTTCGGCTGTGGCGGCCAGCTTTTCGACCGCGTGGCGGAACACCTGGTTGCCCTGCATCCGCAGATAGCCGCTCGAGCCGGTGCTGACACCGCCATCGACATAAAGCAGATCGCGGTAGCGCCCGTCGGAATTCAGGTCGGTGGACAGGATGCCCCGATCCTGCGACGTGCCTGCGCCTTGGGCGGCTTCCAGCACCAGTGCACCCGCACCATCACCGAACAGCACGCAGGTGCCGCGGTCGGTCCAGTCCATGATGCGCGAAAAGGTTTCCGCCCCGATCACGATGACACGCCGGGCCTGACCCGAAGCAATCAGCGCATTGGCGTTGGCCAGCGCATAGACAAAGCCGGCACAGACCGCCTGTATGTCAAAGGCAAAGCCGTGCTGCATCCCCAGCGCGCTTTGCACCATGGTCGCAGCCGAGGGAAAGGTAAGATCGGCGGTCGAGGTGGCCAGCACGATCGCGTCGACGTCGTCCACCGTAAGGCCGGCATCCGTCAGCGCGGCCTGCGTCGCGGCGGTGGCCATCGACGATGTGGTGTCGTCTTCTGTCGCGAAATGCCGCCGTTCGATGCCCGAGCGCGACCGGATCCATTCATCGGTCGTGTCCAGCGATTTTTCGAACTCGGCATTTTCCACGACCCGCTTCGGCAGGTAATGGCCCACACCGCGCACCACGGCGCGGGTCACGGATGGCGTGGTCATTGCTCGGTCTCCTCTGGCGTCGCGGTGGCCCGGGCAACCCGGGCGGCCAGCTTGTCGTTAAAGCCCAGTTCGGCCAATTGCGCGGCCAGCTTGATGGCGGCGGACACGCCGGTCGCGTCCGCGCCGCCGTGGGATTTTACCACGGTCCCGTTCAGACCCAAAAACACGCCTCCGTTCACGCGGCGCGGGTCGATCCGCTTTTTCAGGCGGCGCAGGGACGTCAGCGCCAGCAGCGAAGCGAGGCGGGACAGCGGGGTAAAGCGGAACGCTTCACGCAGCAGATCACCGATCAGGCCCGCGGTGCCTTCGCCGGTCTTGATTGCAACATTTCCGGTGAAACCGTCCGTGACGATCACGTCAGCCACGTCGCCGGGAATGTCACCGCCCTCGACGAATCCCACGAAATCGAAATCGGCCGCGTCAGCCTGTGCCGCAATCAGGTCAAAGGCTTCCTTCAGTTCGGTCCGGCCCTTGTGCTCTTCGGTGCCGACATTCAGCAGGCCGACGCGCGGCCGGGCGAGGTTCTGGCCGTTGCGGGCATAGGACGCGCCCATGAGGGCAAAGCGCAGCAAATCGTCGGCATCGGCACGCACATCCGCGCCCACGTCCAGCATCACATTGAACCCCTGCGGGTTTCGGCTGGGCCACAGAACGGCAATGGCGGGGCGGTTCACGCCCGGCAGCTTGCGCAGGCGGATCATGCTCAGCGCCATCAGCGCACCGGTGTTTCCACAACTGACAGCGACGGTGGCATCGCCCGAGCGTACGGATTCGATGGCCGACCACATCGACGTGCCCTTGCCGTTGCGCACGACATGGCTGGGCTTGTCGTCCATGGTGACGACGTCGCCTGCGTCTATGATGGTGACACGGTTCCGCAGGTGCTTGCGCCTGGCGACAAGGCGCTCAAGCTCGTCCTGCGGGCCGTGCAGCAGGAACCCGAGTTCCGGGTTCTTTTGCGCGGACTTCGCGCAGCCGGCGACAACCACCGCGGGTCCACTGTCCCCGCCCATGGCATCAACGCTCAGCGTAATGGGAAATGTCTTGGCTGCGCTCTGATCGGCCGTGTCTTGCATGGGGGCCGTCATTGCGCGCTGCCTGCCGTTGATCCCGCGCGGCCCGTTAGGCCGCGTCGTCTTCGATGTCGATCTCTTCGGTCATGGGCACGATTTCGTTGTCATCGTAGTGACCGCAGGCCGCGCAGATATGGTGCGGGCGCTTGAGTTCGCCGCAATTCGGGCACTCGTTCGGGTTTGCCGGGGTCAAGCTGTCATGCGCGCGGCGGTTGTTGCGGCGCGATTTCGACACTTTGTTCTGTTGCACAGCCATTGGAATGGGCCTTTGAGGTTCGGGCAGCGCCGCGCCATGCGCGGATGCGGTGTTCGTTTTCGTCCTGTCGTGGGCGTGACGTGCGTTTAGGCAAAGCCGTGACCCATGTCCAACCCAAAATGACGTGAGCGCGGCAAAATACGCATCTTTTTCCGCGGCGCAAGGGGCAATCAGTCGTTGTTGTCCGGGTCGCCGTTTTCCAGTTGCGATTTCAGTGCCGCCAGCCCGGCAAAGGGTTTCAGATCCGCGTCGCGCAGCGGGGCCTGCCCCGGTTCGGTCAGCACGGTTTCCCCCAGCGCAACGCCGTCGGCGCGGGGGTATTCGGGCAGCGCAAGGCTGAGCGCTTCGACCATGATCGCCTCGGGGTCGATCCACTGGCCCAGCGGCTCGATCGTGTCATCCTCGGGCATTTCAGATTCGGGGGCGTCGATATCCACGTAATCGCGCAGGTATGTGCGGGTCACGGGCACGTCGATACGTGTGGTGACCGGTTCAAGCGTCACGGCGCAGGGTTGGGTGACGGTCGCGCCCAGTTTGGCGTTGACCTGCCAGTCGGCGGCGCCCTGTGCACGCACAACGCCGTAAAAGCGCAATTTGCGCAGGGCGACAAGTTCAAGCGTCTCGGCCAGCGCCGTCATCGCGGCCTTGTCCGGCACGATTTCAAAGGCGGTTTCGGCATTTTGCGGCAGGTCCGAAACCCGCAATGCATGAGAAGAAGGGGCAGCGCCCGACATGGGAATGACTTTCGTTTCTTGAACCGCGGCACGGTGTTGGGTACATCGACATAAAAGTATGCCCCGTCCTGAGCAAGAGGGGGCTGGCCAAAGGGGGGTCGGAATGCGGACCTTTATGTTGATCTTTGCGATCCTGATCGGTGCGGGCCTGTCGGCCTGTGCGCCGCAATTCCGCAATCACGGCTATATTCCGCCCGAAGAGGACCTGCAGGAACTGGTCGTGGGAATCGACACCCGCGCCACGGTCGAGGATGTCGCCGGATCGCCCACCGCGGGCGGTGTGCTGGAGGGCGGCAACTTCTACTACGTCAGCAGTGTGGTCCGCACATCGGGCGCGCGCCAGCCCAAGGTCGTGGACCGGCAGGTGCTGGCCATCAGCTTTGACGCGGATGGCGTGCTGCAGAACATCGAACGCTTCGGGCTGGAGGCTGGTCGCGTCGTGGTCCTGCAACGCCGTGTGACAGAGAACGGGATCACCAACATCTCGTTCCTGCGTCAGCTTCTTGGAAATATCGGACAGTTCGATCCGGCAGGCGCATTTGGCGGCTAGGCGTCATGCCGGTGTTACGGACGCCATGTCAGGTCCCCGAACAGGGTGACTGGAAAGGGCGGACGCATGATCGGATTGAAACGGGGGCGCTACACTGTACGCATCTCGGGCTCGCAGGCTGACATTCATGCCGCCCAGGCGCTGCGCGCCCGATGTTTCGGGTTGGACGGCCCGCGCGATGCCGATCCGTTCGACGACATCTGCACCCACATCCTGATCCATTCCACCACCGACGGACGGCTTTTGTGCTGTTTCCGGATGTTGCCGCTGTCCGGCTCCGAAATCTCGCGCAGCTATTCGGCGCAGTATTACGAGCTGAGCGCGCTGGAAAGCTACGGCGGCAAGATGGTCGAGATGGGCCGGTTCTGCGTGCATCCAGAGGTGCAGGACCCCGATATCCTGCGTGTCGCGTGGGGGGCGATGACGGCCTATGTGGACGACAACGGGGTCGAGATGTTGTTTGGCTGCTCGTCCTTTGCCGGTACGGAAACCGCGCAGTATCTCGACGCCTTTGCCATGCTCAAGGCCCGGCACCTGGCTCCCAAGCGCTGGCTGCCCCGGGTCAAGGCCCCGCACGTCTTCCGCTTTGCCGCGCGGTTACGGCGCAAGCCCGATGCGAAAAAGGCGATGCTGCGGATGCCGCCCCTGCTGCGCACCTATCTGATGATGGGGGGGTGGGTCAGCGATCATGCGGTGGTCGATGACCAGATGAACACGCTGCACGTCTTTACCGGGGTCGAAATCGGGGCGATCCCGCCCGCCCGCAAACGACTGCTGCGGGCGGTGGTGGGGTGACGCACACCTAAGCGAGCGGATCGAAAAAGCTGAACTGATCCGCGCCAAGATCGTCAAGGGCCACACCCTCCAGCAGGATGGTGTTCCCGTTCAGATCGTCCAGCAACACGTCTGCGCCCGACTGGCTGAGGTGGTTTTCGAAAAGATCTGCGGCATCGTCTATGCCCAGGCCAAGGCTCAGGAGGATCACGTCGCCGCCGTCCGCGTCAAAGTCGGTGATGATGTCCTCGCCAAAATCCTCACTGAAAAGAAACGTGTCCGCGTCCCGCCCGCCGGTCAGGGTGTCCCGACCAGTGCCGCCGATCATCCGATCCTCGCCCCGGCCACCCGACAGAAAGTCGCGCCCGTCTTCGCCTTCGAGCGTGTCGTCGCCCTTGCCACCCTCAAGCCGGTCGCGGTTGCTGCCGCCCAACAGCGCGTCATCGCCGTCCGCACCGCTGATACGGTCCTTGCCCTTGCCGCCAATCACGACGTCGTTGCCTGCGCCTGCATCCACAATGTCACGGTTGTTACCGCCGTCGATGGTGTCATCGCCTGCGCCTGCAACGATGCTGTCCGAACCCAGTCCGGTACGAATGTCGTCATCTCCGCCAAAGCCAAAAACGGTGTCATCGCCACCACGCGCATTGATGAACTCGCCCAGGTTCGTGCCTTCGAGAAGTTCCGCCTCGGCCCCGCCGACGACATCCAGATTGCTGTCCACAATGTCGCCGCGGGCGACGGTCACATCGTCAAATTGCAGAAATTCGATTTTTGTCAGCGTGTCCACATCGCCCGTGACCTGGTCGAGGACCAGCAGCGCGTCGCCATCCGTCTGGAACAGAAAACCGTCCGGATTGCCGTTGAACACAGCCACGTCTGCATCGCCAAAGCCGCCATCAAGGCTGTCATTGCCCGCCCCGCCTGTCAGCGTGTCGTTCTGCAACCCGCCAACAAGCGTGTCATCGCCGTCGCCCCCATCCAGTTTGTCGAAATTGGAAGAACCCACAATCCGGTCATTGCCGCCAAGCCCGGACAAGGTCAGTTTGCTGCCGTTCACATCAATGACGTCATCGAATTCGGTGCCAATGACGCGCTCGATGCTGCGCAGCACGTCGCCTTCGGCCAGTCCGCCGGTCCCGGCCTCTCCGAACTCGGTCCGGCCCACCTTGATGTTGATCCCTTCGTCAGAGGCGCTGTAATCCACAAGGTCATTGCCGCTCGCGCCGTCGATGGTGTCTGCCCCCTCGCTGGCAAAGATCGTGTCCTGCCGCCCGCTGCCATTGATGACATCGTCGCGGTCGGTGCCTTGAAAACGGTTGCTCAGCCCTTCGACGGGGTTGATCTCTACGGGGTCGAACTCGGCAGCATCAAAGATGCCCACCTGGTCGATGCGGCCATCCGAGCTGTTGGAATTCGATGTGCCAGTGTTTGTAATGACAATTGTGGTCGTGGCCGACGCCGCGGTGAAGGAAAAGCTCAGGTGGTCCAAGATGTTGCGCTCGACCGTGCCATCCGTGCTGGCAAGCAGGTTGCCAGCGTCGTCAAAGACCTCGATCAGAAAATCATGGGTCGAATTGCCCTGAAAGATGCGGGCCTGCAGCAGCATCACCAGCTCTTGGCCCGGGGTCGTGTTGAACGTCTGTGTGATGGAATCGCCGATGATGGGGTCATTTCCGGCGTTGAAATTCACACCACCGGATTGGAACACAATGGAGTCGATGTCAGGATCGACGTCGTTCGCGGTCCAGCCAGTCCCCCCGTCTTGAAAGGTACCGTTGGTCAGCAGGTTCTGTTCCGTTGCAAATGACATTTCAAGTATCCCTCAGTGAATGTGAACGTGTGTCGCGCCATCTGCATGGCGCTGGTGTCGATCTCTGTTGGGAAAACAACTGCGGCAGCAGGTTTATTCGGGCGTGTATTCACTTTTTCGAAGTTTTTTCGCTTCCCGCGATGTCCGCACCACATGGGCCAAGATCGATGGCACACGCAAAATTGCCCGCAAACTGGTGTTGCGGGCGGCGGCGTCGCAAAAATTCGGCTTCAGAGTGCGAGGGCATCAAAAAAGCCGAAGTGATCCACATTCAGATCTTCAAGAACAACATCCTGCAGCAGGATCGTATTCCCGTTCAAATCATCGATCAGCACATTCGCGCCAACCTGGCTGAGGTGATTGGCAAACAGGTCCGCCGCATCCTCAATACCCGTTCTCACGTCCAGCGAGATCTCCTCGCCGCCCGTGGTGTCGAAATCGGTGATGATGTCTTCTCCAAACCCGTCGGAAAAGACAAATATGTCGTCATTCAGACCGCCTGTCAGCGTGTCGCGGCCGGTGCCGCCTATCAGCACATCCTCGCCTCGGCCGCCGTTGATGATATCCCGGCCATCTTCGCCAATTAACCGGTCATTGCCCTTGCCGCCATCCAGCCGGTCGCGGTTGTTGCCACCCAAAAGCGTGTCATCGCCATCTGCGCCGCTCACACGGTCCTTGCCTTTGCCCGCAATCACGCTGTCGTTGCCGGTTCCCGCGTTGATAAAGTCGCGGTTGTTGCCGCCGTCGATGGTGTCATCGCCTGCGCCGGCATCAATGCTGTCCGACCCAAGGCCCGTGCGGATGTCATCATTGCCGTCAAAGGCTGTCACCGTATCATCGCCGCCGCGCCCGTTGATGAAGTCATCCAGGTTCGTCCCCTCAAGCAGGTCGGGATCCGCGCCACCGATGACATCCAGATCGCTGTTTTCAATGTCGTTGATCGACACCAGCGCGTCATCGAATTGCAGCAATTCGATCTCTCTCAACGCGTCCACATCGCCGGTGGCCTGATCCAGCACCTTCAGCACGCCAAAGGCACCGAACTGGAACAGAAATTCCGCCTGATTGCCCTCGAAAATGGCGGTGTCTGTACCTGCACCACCAATCAGAAGGTCACTGCCAGCGCCGCCGATCAGAACATCGTTGTCATTTCCACCAGACAGCGTGTCATTTCCATCGCCGCCATCCAGTCTGTCACTGTCGATGTTTCCGGTTATCGAATCATCAAATGCGGAGCCGATAAACTGCTGAATGTCATTCAGCAGGTCGCCTTCGGCAAACCCACCCGAACCGGCGGGTCCGAAAGCGCCGTTCCCGGTCTGGATTGTTATGCCTTCGTCCGACCCGCTGTAGTCGATTTGATTGACGCCAAAACCGCCGTCGATCGTGTCAGCTCCTTCGCCGCCGAATATCGTATCCGACCGGTCGCCACCAACGACGTTGTCCCCCAGACCCGTTGTCTGGATCCGGTTCCCGACCGAGTTGTTGGCCACGATCTCGGGGGGGTCGATCTCCGCGGTATCAAAGACGCCCACCAGACCGACGCGCCCATCCGAACCAATGGTGCCCGAGGTGCCGGTGTTCGTGATGACGATCCTGGTGGTGTCCGATGTGGCGGTGAAGGACAGGCTCAGGTGTTCCAGCGTGCGCACGGCCAATGCGGTGCCTTCGGTGCTGGCCAGCAGGGTGCCGGTGTCGTCAAAGATCTCGATCTTGAAGTCGTGGCTCTGGTCCACGGACCCAAAGCGGATCGCCTGCATCAGCACAAACAGCTCTTGGCCCACGGCGGTGTCAAAGGTCTGTTCGATGGAATCGCCAACGATCTCATCGTTTCCAGCGTTAAAGTGTACCCCGTTTTGCTGAAAGCTGACCGAAGCGACAGTGTCGTCCACATCGTTCGCCGTCCAGCCGGTGCCGCCGTCTTCGAAAGTTCCGTCGGTCAGCAGGTTCTGTTCAGTTGCAAATGGCATGTCGCTTGTCTCTCTTTGAATGCGCATGTCCGGCTGGCCTTTTGTGTGGCGCACTTGCCGAACTGTGTTGGGGAAACACGGGTGCGCGCGGAATTATTCGGGCCTGCATCAACTTTTTGGCAGGGTTTCACGGGCTTCATCCGATTGACGCTCGCGGCCCAAGGGCTTAGCCGGACGTCATGGCACGTGTTCCCTTGCTCCAGCTTTCCGGTATCTCGCTGACCTTCGGCGGCGATCCCGTGTTCGAGGACCTGTCGCTGATCGTGCAACCCGGCGACCGCGTGGCGCTGGTGGGGCGCAACGGGTCCGGCAAATCCACCCTGATGAAGGTGATGGGCGGTCTGGTCGAGCCGGACCGGGGCGAGGTTGTCGCCGGCCCGGGCGTGTCCGTCGGCTATATGGAACAGGACCCGGACATGTCGGGCTTTGCCACGCTGGGGGACTTCGCGGTGCATGGGCTGGCACCGTCGGACCTGTACAAGGTCGAGCGTGCGGGCGAGGGGCTGAAATTCGATCCGGCCCGTCCCGTCAGCACCGCCTCGGGCGGGGAACGTCGCCGCGCCGCACTGGCCCGCCTGATGGCCGAGGCCCCCGATCTGATGCTGCTGGACGAGCCGACGAACCATCTCGATATCGAGGCCATCGCCTGGCTCGAGGCAGAGCTGAAGGCGACGCGCGCGGGGTTTGTGCTGATCAGCCACGACCGTGCGTTTCTGCGTGAACTGACCCGCGCAACGCTCTGGATCGACAGGGGAATGGTGCGGCGGCAGGAAAAGGGGTTCGCCGCGTTCGAAGCCTGGCGCGATGCCGTCTGGGCCGAAGAGGATATGCAGCGCCACAAGCTGAACCGAAAGATCAAGGCCGAAGCCCGCTGGGCCGTCGAAGGCATCAGCGCACGGCGCAAGCGCAACATGGGCCGGGTGCGCGCCCTGCAAGAATTGCGGGCCGAACGCGCCGCCCAGATCAAGCGGCAGGGTGCCGCCGCCATGGCGCTGGACGCGGGCCCCAAGAGCGGGCGCAAGGTGATTGAAGCCCGCGGGATTTCAAAGTCCTACGATGGAAAGGTGATCTTTGCCCCCTTCGACCTGCAAGTGCAGCGCGGGGATCGCATCGCCTTTGTCGGGCCGAACGGCGTCGGCAAGACGACGCTGCTGAAGACGCTGATCGGGCAGGTAGAACCCGATACAGGGTCGGTCCGGTTCGGCACCAACCTCGAGATTGCGGTGTTCGACCAGGCCCGTTCAAAGCTGGACCCCGACATGAGCCTGTGGGACAGCCTGACCGGCGACCCCGACATGCGGGTGAGCGGCAAGGCGGATCAGGTGATGGTGCGCGGCGCGCCCAAGCACGTGGTGGGGTATCTCAAGGAATTCCTGTTCGACGAGGCGCAGGCCCGTGCGCCTGTCCGGTCGCTTTCGGGCGGGGAAAAGGCGCGACTGCTGTTGGCCCGCATCATGGCGCGGCAATCGAACCTGCTGGTGCTGGACGAGCCGACCAACGATCTGGACGTGGAGACGCTGGACCTGTTGCAGGACCTGCTGGAAGCCTATGACGGCACGGTGCTGCTGGTCAGTCACGATCGGGATTTCCTGGACCGTGTGGCAGTGACGACCGTGGCGATGGAGGGGGATGGCGCGGCAACCGTCTATGCGGGCGGGTGGAGCGATTATCGAAGCCAGCGCGGCGATGTGTCCAAGCCCGAGGCCGCGGACAGGGCCAGGGCGCCTGCTGCGAAGGAAAAGCCGAAACCGGCCGCGAAGCCGGGGCTGAGTTTCACCGAAAAGCACCGGCTTGAGGCATTGCCCGCCCAGATGGAGCGGTTGGAAGCCGAGATGGCGAAGTTGCAGGAGCTGCTCGCAGACCCGGAGCTGTATACTCGGGAACCCGTCAAGTTCGCCAAGGCGACCGAGGCTCTGGCAGAACGTCAGGCCAGGTTGGCGGCAGCGGAAGAGGAATGGCTGGAACTGGCGGAAAAGGCCGAGGCGTAGCGGTTTCCGACACGGAAACCGGCCCGGAAACCGACACGGTTTCCGCCGTTTTCCGTGTGGGAAAACGGCCCCCTAGCGGACACGTGCAGGATTACCCACCACGGTTGCACCCGCAGCCACGTCCCGCGTGACCACGCTGCCGGCCCCCACGGTCGCCCCGTCCCCGATGGTGATCCCCGGCAGGACGATCGCGCCACCCCCCAGCCAGACATCGCGCCCGATGCGCACCGGCAGTCCGATTTCGACACCCGCCCTGCGCTGGGCCTGATCCGCGTGGTGGTTGGCGCAGTAGACCTGCACGCCGGGTCCGAACATGCACCCGTCGCCGATGCGCACCGGCGCACTGTCCAGGATCACGCAACCGGTGTTCAGAAACACATCAGCCCCAAGGTGGATGTTGAAACCGTAGGAACAGTGAAACGGCACCTCGACCAGGCAATTGCCGCCATGACTGCCGAACAATCCGGCCAGCGGCGCGCTCAGGCTGCGGCGTTCGGACGGTGGCAGGTGGTTGTGGGCATGGGTCGCGTCAAGGGCTGCGATTCGCAGCGCCTCCAACTCGTCATCAAGGCAGCTGTACCATTCGCCTGCCGCCATCTTTTCCCGTTCGCTGGTCATCGCATCCGCAGCGCGCCGTCGAGCCGTATCACCTCGCCGTTCAGATACCCCATCTCGACGATGAACCCCGCAAGCCGCGCATATTCCGATGGATCGCCCAGCCGTGCCGGGTTGGGCACGTCTGCCGCCAGTTGCGCCTGCACATCATCCGGCAACCCCGCCAGCATCGGGGTCGTGAAGATGCCGGGCGCGATGGTCATCACCCGGATCCCGTCCTTGGCCAGATCGCGCGCCATGGGCAGGGTCATGCCCACCACGCCGCCCTTGGACGCGGCATAGGCCGCTTGCCCTTTTTGCCCGTCGAAGGCCGCGATGGATGCGGTGTTGATGATCACGCCCCGCGCGCCATCGGGTTCGGGATCGTTTGCGGTCATGGTAGTGGCGGCCAGCCGCGCCACGTTGAAGCTGCCCACCAGGTTGATGTCGATGGTCTTCTGAAAGGCGGGCAGGGGGTGCGGGCCGTCGCGTCCCACCGTCTTGATCCCTAACGCGATGCCTGCGCAGTTCACGGCGGCGTTCAGCCCGCCCATCCGGTCCAGCGCCAGATCGATGGCGGCTTGCACGGACCCTTCGTCCGTCACGTCCGTTTCGGCGAAATGCCCGCCTATGTCGGCGGCCACCTGTGGTCCGCGCGCGGCATCCCGGTCCAGAATCGTGACCTGCGCGCCGCCTTGCGCAAAGTGGCGTGCCGTGGCTTCGCCCAGGCCGGACGCGCCACCGGTTACTACCGCCTTGGTTGTATTCAGCTGCATCGCGCCGCGCGCCTCCCGGATTTGAACACGCGTTCAGTAAACCCCGGCTGCGCCCCGCTGGCAAGGTGCCGCACCTAGCCCTTGTGGATCCAGCCCCCGCCAAAGATGCGGCTGCTGTCGCGGTCATAAAGGACACAGGCCTGCCCCGGCGACACGCCCGCTTCGGCCGCGACCAGTTCGACCACGGCGGTGTCGGGGCCGGTGGGCCGGATCACCGCATCGGTCGGCGGACGGGTCGAGCGGACCTTGACCGCCACGTGCCATTCCGGACGGCTGTCAAAGGGCGAATCACCTAGCCAGTTGACCTCGCGCACCGGCACGGTCCGGGTGGCCAGCATATCCTTGGGGCCGACAATGACGCGGCGCGCGTCTGCATCCAGCTTCACCACATACAGCGGATCGGCCAGCCCGCCGATGCCCAGACCCCGGCGCTGGCCGATGGTATAGTTGATCACCCCGTCATGGGCACCGAGCACGCGGCCGTCGGTATCCACGATCTCTCCCGGGGCCGCGGCCTCGGGGCGCAGTTTGCGGATCACCGCGGCATAGTCGCCGTTGGGCACGAAACAGATGTCCTGGCTGTCGGGCTTGTCGGCCACGCTGAGCCCGTATTTCGCCGCCAGCGCGCGCGTGTCGTCCTTGGACGGCAGATGGCCCAGCGGAAAGCGCAGGTAATCCAGCTGCTCTGCCGTGGTCGAGAACAGGAAATAGCTCTGGTCGCGTCCCGCATCGGCGGCCCTGTGCAATTCGGGGCCTGCCGGGCCCATTTTGCGCTGAATATAGTGGCCGGTCGCCATGCAATCAGCCTCAAGATCCTTGGCCGTTTCAAGCAGATCCTTGAATTTCACCCGCTCGTTGCAGCGGATACACGGCACGGGCGTGGCGCCGCCCAGATAGCTGTCGGCGAACTCGTCGATGACGGCATCGCGGAACACGTTTTCGTAGTCGAGCACGTAATGAGGAAAGCCCATGTCCTCGGCCACGCGGCGCGCATCGTGAATGTCGCGGCCTGCGCAGCACGCGCCCTTTTTCGCCAGCGCCGCACCATGGTCGTAAAGCTGCAGCGTCACGCCGACCACGTCGAACCCCTGCGCCTTCAGTTCGGCCGCCACGACGGAACTGTCGACGCCACCGGACATGGCCACGACGACGCGCGTGTCCTCGGGGGCCTTGTCAAAGCCAAGCGCATTGAGCGGACCGGCACGGTCAAGCATGAGGGTCTCCTGCGGGAAGTTGGCCGCATATATAGGAAAATCCGAACTAGTCTCAAGGGCGCGCTTAACTCCCCTTTAAACGCGAAGGGCAATGCTTTGGCAGAAATCGTAAAAGAGCAGAGCGATGTACTTGAAAAAAGTCGATGGACCCCGGGCGGTTACGCTGCCTGATGGAACGGTGCTGACACAGGCCGACCTGCCGCCCCCCGAGACGCGGCGCTGGGTCGCCTCGCGCAAGGCGGCGGTGGTGCGCGGCGTGCTGTACGGCCTGATCACCCGTGACGATGCCCTCAAACGCTATGGGCTGAGTGACGATGAATTTGACGAATGGCTGCGTGCCGTCGCCAATCATGGCGAGGCGGCGCTAAAGGCGACAGCCGTTCAAAAGTACCGTAACCCGACCGATCCGGGTGATCAACTTTAGGTTGTTGTTAAATTCCATCAACAAGGGTAACGTGTGATTAACCTTTTCCGGTCAGGTTGATGAAAATCCATCTGAACCGAAGCGCGGAGACCTGGAATGCGTGTACTGCTAGTCGAAGACGATCCCACTACATCCAAGAGCATCGAACTGATGCTGACCCACGCAAACCTGAACGTCTATGCGACGGACCTGGGCGAGGAAGGGATCGATCTGGCCAAGTTGTACGACTATGACCTGATCCTTCTGGATCTTGATCTGCCGGACATGAATGGCCACGAAGTGCTGCGCCAGCTGCGTCTTTCGCGGATCGAAACGCCGATCCTGATCCTGTCGGGGGCGGATGATACGGAAAACAAGATCAAGGGGTTCGGGTTCGGGGCCGACGATTACCTGACCAAACCCTTCCACCGCGAGGAACTGGTGGCACGCATCCACGCCATCATCCGCCGGTCCAAGGGGCATTCGCAATCGGTGATCGATACCGGCCAGATCTCCGTCAACCTGGACGCCAAGACAGTGAGCGTCGACAACAAGACGGTGCATCTGACGGGCAAGGAATACCAGATGCTCGAACTGCTGTCCCTGCGCAAGGGCACGACACTGACCAAGGAAATGTTCCTCAACCACTTGTACGGCGGCATGGACGAACCGGAACTCAAGATCATCGACGTCTTCATCTGCAAGCTGCGCAAGAAACTCAGCACTGCCACCGGGGGCGAAAACTACATTGAAACGGTTTGGGGTCGCGGTTACGTGCTGCGCGATCCCGAACCGGCTGTCGACAGTGACGACACGCGCCTGGCGGCTGTCGGCACCTGACGCCGACGCACACGAACTCGCACACTCACGGAAACGCCGGCGGAGCCCATGAGGGCCTCGCCGGTTTTTTTATTGTGCCGCTCGCGGCAGGGGCTTTGGTCTGGGGGCTGGACCCGGGCGGGGCACGCTTTTATCTCTGTCTCAACGACCCGCCCAAGGAAGCCGCCCGTGACCCCAGAGACTGCCCCCGATGCCCTGACCAAAGACGAGGCCGCCGCCGAACTGGCCCGTCTGGCCGGTCTGCTGACCCAGGCGAATCGGGCTTATTACGTCGACGATGCGCCGGACCTGTCGGACGCGGACTACGATGCGCTGAAACAGCGCAACGCCGCGATCGAGGCGCGGTTTCCCGATCTCAAGCGCGCAGACAGCCCATCGGAGCAGGTGGGCGCGGCCCCGGCGGACGGGTTTTCCAAGGTCACGCACGCCGTGGCGATGTTGTCGCTGTCCAACGCCTTTGATGACGAGGATGTCACCGAATTCGACGCGCGCATCCGCAAGTACCTTGGGCTGCCAGGGGATGCGCCGCTGGCCTACACCGCCGAACCCAAGATCGACGGGCTGTCCCTGTCACTGCGGTACGAGCAGGGCGCATTGGTGCAGGCCGCCACACGTGGCGACGGCACCACTGGTGAAAACGTCACCGCCAACGCCCGCACAATCGACGACATCCCCCAACGGCTGACCGGCGCACCCGATCTGCTTGAGGTGCGGGGCGAGGTGTACATGTCCCACGCCGATTTCGCCGCACTGAACGCCCGGCAAGCGGATGCGGGTCAAAAGACGTTTGCCAATCCACGCAACGCCGCCGCCGGTTCGCTGCGCCAACTGGACGCGACAATCACCCGCGCGCGGCCCTTGAAATTCTTCGCCTATGCGTGGGGCGCACTCTCCGCCCCGTTGGCCGACACCCAGAAGGGCGCGATTGAAAGGCTCGACGCCCTTGGGTTTTCGACCAATCCGCTGACCGCGCTGTGCAATGGACCACAGGCAATGATCGACCACTATCGCCGGATCGAGGCACAGCGCGCCACGCTGGGCTATGACATCGACGGCGTGGTCTACAAGGTCGATGATCTGGCTCTGCAACGGCGCCTCGGGTTCCGGTCGACCACGCCGCGCTGGGCCATTGCGCACAAATTCCCGGCGGAACTGGCCTGGACCCGGCTCGAAGCCATCGACATTCAGGTGGGCCGCACCGGAGCGTTGTCGCCCGTGGCACGTCTGACCCCTGTGACCGTGGGCGGTGTGGTGGTGTCGAACGCCACCCTGCACAACGAAGACTATATCGCGGGCCGCGACAACAAGGGCGACGTGATCCGCGGCGGCAAGGACATCCGGGCAGGTGACTGGGTACAGGTCTATCGCGCGGGCGACGTGATCCCGAAAGTGGCCGATGTGGACCTGTCCAAACGGCCCGAAGATGCGGTCCCGTTTCAGATGCCGACCGAATGCCCCGAATGCGGCAGCGACGCGGTGCGGGACGCGGGCGACGCGATCCGTCGCTGTACCGGCGGGCTGATCTGCCCCGCGCAGGCTGTTGAAAAACTGAAACATTTCGTCAGTCGCGCCGCGTTCGACATCGAGGGGCTGGGGGCCAAGCAGGTGGAACAGTTCTATGGCGACGGCTGGATTGCGGAACCCGCAGACATCTTTACCCTGCGCGCGCGGTACGGACAGGGCCTGCAGCAGCTCAAGAACCGCGAGGGGTGGGGCGAAAAATCCGCGGGCAACCTGTTCGATGCCATCGACGAACGACGACATATTGATCTGGACCGGTTTCTCTTTGCGCTTGGCATCCGGCATGTGGGCGAAGTGGCAAGCCGGGACCTGGCCCGCCATTTCGGCACCTGGGACGCGCTGGCCGACGCCGCGGATCAAGCCGCACTGGAACCCGCGCAGGGCGATGGCCCGACCACCGACGCGTTGGCGCGCAGCCCGGCTTGGCAATCCTTTCTCAGCATTGACGGGGTCGGCACCGTGCTGGCGCAGTCGCTGATCACCGCGCTGGCACAGGAGCGCGAGCGCGCCTCGATTGACCGCCTGGTGCAGGAACTGACCGAAATCATCCCGCTCGAGGCACAGGCCACCGACAGCCCCGTCGCGGGCAAGACGGTTGTCTTTACCGGCACGCTGGAAAAGATGACCCGGGCCGAGGCCAAGGCCCGGGCCGAGGCGTTGGGGGCCAAGGTTGCCGGCTCGGTCAGCGCGAAAACCGACCTGCTGGTTGCAGGCCCCGGCGCGGGCAGCAAGGCGAAAAAGGCGGCTGATCTGGGCATCGACACGCTGGACGAAGACGGCTGGCTGGCCCTGATCGGCGCGGCATGAGCCGACCTGAAATCCTGTTTCCGCTGTTCGCGGATCTCGAAACCCTCGAAGGGGTGGGCCCGAAGACCGCGCAGAATCTCGCGCATCTGGGCGTCGAGGCGCCGCGCGATCTGCTGTTCACGCTGCCCCATTCGGGCGTCGACCGCGCCCTGCGGGACAGCATCGACGGCGTTGCGCTGCCGACCACGTTGACGGTCAAGGTATTGGTGGGCAAGCATTATCCGGCCCGCAGCCGGGGCGGGGCCTATCGCATCCATGTGGAGGATGCCAAAACCAGTTTCCAGTTGGTGTTCTTTCACGGCCGCAGCGACTACCTGCAAAAGGTGCTGCCGACCGGAACGGAGCGGATCGTGTCGGGCAAGGTCGAGCTTTTTGACGGGATCGGCAACATGGTGCATCCGGAATATATCCTGCCGCCAGAAGACGCGGGCGACATTCCCGCATTTGAACCCGTGTACCCGCTGACGGGCGGGGTCACGCAAAAGACGATGTTCAAGGCAACGCGCAGCGCGCTGGCCCGCACGCCGGAACTGGCGGAATGGATTGATCCGGCGCAAAAGGCGCAGGAAAACTGGCCCGACTTCGCCGATGCACTGCACGTCGTGCATGCGCCGCGCGATGCGGCGGACATCGCGATCACGTCACCGGAGCGCACGCGGCTGGCCTATGACGAGTTGATGGCGCACCAGATGACCCTGGCGCTGGCCCGGCAGATCGAGCGCAAGGGCAAGGGACGGCACACCGTGGGCACCGGGGAATTGCAGGCGCGGGTGCGCGCGGCCTTGCCCTATGCCCCGACGGGCGCGCAGGACCGTGCGATTGCCGAGATCACGGCCGACATGGCCGGCGGTCTGCGCATGAACCGTCTGCTTCAGGGGGATGTGGGTGCAGGCAAGACGCTGGTTGCCTTCATGGCGCTGCTGGTCGCGGTCGAGGCGGGCGGACAGGGGGTGATGATGGCCCCGACAGAGATCCTCGCGCGGCAACATCTGGAAGGGTTGCAGCCGCTGGCCGAAGACGCGGGCGTTGTGCTTGAGATCCTGACCGGTCGCGACAAGGGGGGCGAGCGCAAGGCCAAGCTGTCCGCACTGGCGCGCGGCGACATCCAGGTGCTTGTGGGCACCCATGCGGTGTTCCAACCGGATGTTGTCTTTGCGGATTTGCGGCTGGCCATCGTGGATGAACAGCACCGCTTTGGGGTGCGTCAGCGCATGGAATTGGGCAAAAAGGGCGGAACGGCGGATGTTCTGGTGATGACGGCCACGCCGATCCCGCGGTCGCTGGCGCTGGCCCAGTATGGCGACATGGACGTCAGCGTTCTGGATGAAAAGCCGCCCGGACGCAAACCGATCAAGACGGCGCTTGTCAGCGCGGGCCGCATGGACGAGGTCGTGTCGCGCCTGCGTGCGGTCATGGACGAGGGGCGGCAATGCTATTGGGTGTGTCCGCTGGTCGAGGAAAGCGAAGCCGTGGACCTGACCGCGGCCGAAGAGCGGTTCAAGCAGTTGCGCGCCGTGCTGGGCGAGGGGCGCGTGGGGCTGGTTCATGGCCAGATGCCGCCCGCCGACAAGGATGCCGCCATGGCGCGGTTCCAGGCGGGCAAGACCGGGGTGCTGGTCGCGACCACGGTGATCGAGGTGGGGGTGAACGTGCCCAATGCCACGATCATGGTGATCGAACGGGCCGAGACCTTTGGTCTGGCGCAGCTGCACCAGTTGCGGGGCCGCGTCGGCCGGGGGGAGGCGGCCTCGACCTGTTTGCTGATGTATCAGCCGCCGCTGTCCGAAAGCGGGCAAAAGCGGCTGGAGGTGCTGCGCGAAACCGAGGACGGGTTCCGCATCGCCGAGACCGACCTGCAGATGCGCGGCTATGGCGACCTGATCGGCACGGCGCAATCGGGCTTGCCGCGGTTCCGTGTGGCGGATCCCGAACGGCAGGCATCGCTGATGGCGGTGGCGCAAAGCGACGCGCGGCGGCTGCTGGCCGAGGACCCGTCCCTGCAAAGCCCGCGGGGGCAGGCGGCGCGAGTGCTGTTGTGGTTGATGCGGCAGGACGAAGCGATCCGTTTGATTTCAGTGGGTTAGCGAAAATGTTCCGAAAAGTTCGCAAATGTTCTTAAAAAGTTCTTTACGCGACGCCGTGGATATGAGAACAAAGTGGCAACTCTAGGATGGAGATGCTGACATGACCACGCTACGCACCTTGTCGAATATCGCGACCCGATCTGAAGCCACCTTGCTTCAGGATGCGGTTGGCGCAGCGGCCTTGGTGGTGATGCTGGTTGTCGGTCTGCACCTGCCTGTTCTGATCTGAGTTCTGCCTGCGATCTTGCTTTTGATCCTGCATTCGCGCCCATCCCATTCGGCGCATGATCCGGGGCGCTGCCTGCCCTGATCTCCCTGTCTGTCGCAGGGGTTGCCGGATCCGTCCCATGCAAGACACGCTTTCCTTGCGCCGCCATCCGCCCGGATGTGCGGCGCTTTTTTTGCGGGGGGCGTACCACAGGTACGCCTTACGAAATTGCGGGTATCGCCCCATTCGGTTGTCCGCGCGGCGCACCGCAGGTGCGCTTTGCGCGCGGTCCGTGGTTCATCAGAACCCATAGGCCAGCCGCACACCGCCCCAATGATGGCCCTGGACCCGGATGGGGGCCGACAGGTCCTTCATCATCTTGAATTCCCCGCCGCCCATATCGCGGCGATAGACCTGCAAAAGGAACGGGTCGGTGTTGCGCCCCGCCTTAAGTCCGACGCGGTCGTCAAAGATGCGGCGGTTGCGGCAATGCGCCGTGTTCCACATCTCGTCCTGCCCCTGCGGATGCGAGAATTTCCGATTGTGGGTCGGCAAATACCCGTTCACATCCACGCAGGCGCAAAACACCACGCGCGGATCGAAGTCGAGCGCGGGTTCCTGAAGCGGTGGCAGGATCAGGTCCAGCAGGTCGACATAGGCCGTGCGAAACTGTGCCGGTGCGCTGTTCGGGATCGCTTGGTAGGTGCGGTCGAACAATGCGGCAAGGTCGATGCGGCCGCTGTTCAACGCATCCTCGAACGCCTGGGAAATCGCGGCTGCACGGTCCTGCACGTAGACGATGAACGGGGCATCTTCGGTCATTGCACCCTGTAGCGCGGTGGCCTGCACCATGGTTTCCGACGTGTCGACAAGGCGTTCGATCCGCTGGTGTGTCTGTTCGATTCCGCGCGAGGTTTCGGTGATGCTGGTGCGGATCTGTTCCATCTTGGGCATGACCGCGCTGGTGGCGGTGGCCACCCGCTGCGCCTGTTCGGTGATCAGGTCCGTTTGCGTGGCGGTGGCACCGACCGCGGCTTCCATCCGGCCCAGGGCCTGATCGGTTTCAGCACTGTGGTCGATCACCACGTCAGCCGCCTGTGCCACGTCGCGCGCTTCGGAGCCGAGGCCGGAAATCCATTCTGTCAGGGTTTCGATATTGGAAGAAATTTCCTTGGCGGCGGCCCGTGTCTTTTGGGACAGTTCGTTGATCGCCTCGGCGACGACGGCAAAGCCCTTGCCGCTTTGACCGGCGCGCGCGGCCTCGATCTTGGCGTTGATGGCCAGCGTATTCACCTGCATGGCGATGGCGGCAATCTGGCTGTTGTTGCTTTTGACGGCATCCAGGGTCGTGCCGACAGAGTCGCTGCGGTCCGACAGGTCGCGCACCCAGGATGCAACGCGCCGCGAATCGCTGCCCAGGGTGCGCATCATTTCAGTGGACCGCGCCATGTCCGTCGACGTGCGGGTGACGCAGGTGCCCAGGTCATCCGCCGCCGACGTCACCGCGCCATTTGCCTGTACGATGTCCGCCACGCTTTTTTCGAGCGTCGCCAAAGCATTGCGCTGACCCTGTGCCTGCGCCTCGATCAGGTCGACAAAGCCGGCAATATCCACGATTTCGTACCCAAGGGTCGATGCAGCCCGGGCCAACGCCGTCGCTTCGGCGGTGTCGGAAGTTCTTCGTGTGAGCCCGGCCATGCGCGCATCCTTGCCTTCGACGGATGCACAGGGCGTAGTGCCGAAAGGTTCAGAATTGCCTAATTCCTGGACAGCCGTCAGGCGCAGTCGGATTGCAGCGCCTGTTCCATCGCCTCGGTCGCGGCCTCTATGCTGAGCAGGATCGAGGCGTGCCGGTTCTTGTAATCGCGCGCGGGTTCCAGCACTTCGTAGCCGTCAAATGGGGCCGCAGGCACCGGGCCGCCCTGTTTCAGCATGGCGCGCAACCCGTCGCGGGCGGCTTCGAGTTCGGGAAGGGAACGGCCGATCACGGCCCCGCCCGTCACGGCCGCCGCCGCCTGGCCCAGGGCGCAGGCCTTCACGTCCTGGCCAAAGCCCGTGACGCGCCCGTCCTCGACCGTGACATCGACCGTCACAGCAGATCCACACAAGGGTGAGCGTTTGCGCACGGTGGCATCGGGTGCGTCGAGCCGATGCAGATGCGGAATATCCGCAGCCAGTCCGAGGATGCGGCTGGAATAAAGCTTGATAAGGTCGGTGTCTGTCGGCATGGCGTTTTCGCTGTGGTGACATTGCGCTGTCTTCCCTACATAAGCGGGCGCGAAGCAGATGCAAAAGGTTTTGCCATGACCATACCCTTTGACCCCGCGAGCTTGCGTTATGATGCAAAAGGGCTGGTGCCCGCCATCGCGCAGGATGCAGAGACCGGCGAGGTGTTGATGATGGCGTGGATGAATGCCGAGGCCGTGGCCCGCACGCTGAAGACGGGCCGCGTGACCTATTGGTCGCGGTCGCGGCAGGCGTTCTGGATCAAGGGCGAGACCAGTGGCCATGTGCAGGAACTGGTGTCGATGGCCGTCGATTGTGATCGCGATTGCCTGCTGATGCGGGTACGGCAAAGGGGACCGGCCTGCCATACCGGGCGTCGCAGTTGCTTTTATACTGATGTGACAGAAGGTTCCGAGGTGGAGTTGATGTCGCCGGAAGCCTAGGGGGCTGTCTGCCCCCTCGGGCCTTGCGGCCCTCACCCCCGAGGATTTTTCAGGACAGAGACGGAAGGCCAACCATCGCGCGGATGTCGCCCGGTGTGGCCCCTTCGGCGCGGTATTTGGCGATGGCGCGGGCGTCGTCGCGCTTGGCCAGCCGTTTACCGGCGTCATCCCGGATCAGGCGGTGGTGGTAGTAGACAGGGGTGGGCAGGCCGAGCAGGTGTTGCAGGATCACGTGGATGTCGGTGGCATCTGACAGATCTTCGCCCCGCACCACGTCGGTGATCTGCTGAGCGGCATCATCCACCACCACCGACAGGTGATAGGATGTGCCCATGTCGCGCCGCGCCAGCACCACGTCGCCGATATGGGTGATCGCGGTGTCCGGATGTACGATACGTATGCGTGGGTGATCCGTAGTGTCCATGAACGTCAGTTCCTTGTGGATTGTATTCAATGCCTTTTCGATGTCCAGCCGCAGGGCCGCGCCGTGTGGTCGCGGGCTTGTCCGCGGGTGTTTGCTGCGGCACGTGCCGGGATAGACCATGCCATCCGGGCCGATCAGCGCAGCACCTTCCTGTGGGGCGGTGGCGGCGGCTTCGATGTCCCGCCGGTTGCAGTCGCAGCGGTAGAGCAGACCGCGGTTCCACAGCGCGTCGAGTGCGGCATCATAGGCCGCAAGGTTGTCCGACTGGCGCAACACCGGTTCGGGCCAGGACAGGCCGAGCCAATGCAGGTCGTCGAAGATCCGCGCCTCCCATTCGGGGCGGGCGCGGGATTGGTCGATATCTTCGATCCGCAGCAGGAACACGCCAGCGTTCGCCCGGGCGAGGTCATGGGCCAGCATTGCGGAATACGCGTGACCAAGGTGCAGGGGGCCGGTCGGGGATGGGGCGAAACGGGTCGTGAACGTCACGCTTTTTCAAGCACGTACACAGTGGACTTGAGGTTGATCCCGGGCAGGTGATCGCCGTGTTCCTTGAACACCAGCCGCGCATCGCCGCCATCGGTCCACATCGACACGCCGCCTTCGTTCACCGGATCTTCGAGCGCGTGGTCGTTGAAGGAAAAGACCAGCTTGCCGGTGCTGGGCAGGGCCCGCATCAGCGTGTGCAGCACGTCGATGGGGGCGGCGCCCGCGCCGATCACGCCGATGGCGGACATCGCCATGTAGTCGGTGCGCGGCAGCGGCGCGCCCGCCTCGATCTGGTCGAGGTGGCGGTAGACATGCTTGGCCCGTGCCACGTCGAGCATCTCGGCCGACAGGTCGACGCCGTCGATCGCCTCGAACCCGGCCAGCTTCAGAGCGAGGCCCGACAGGCCGGTGCCGCAGCCGAAATCGAGGATGGGCGTCGTTGGGTCGGTCACATGCGCCTTGAGCGCCTCGGCGCAGCGGCCGGGCGTGGCATAGCCGTTTTCGCCCACCTCCGCCTCGTAACTGGCGGCCCAGTCGTCATAAAGCGCACGGGTCGAGGCGGCATCGCGGGCCTGATAGGCCTTGTCGAGGAAATTTGTCATGGCGTCAGGGTACGCGCCCATGGGGTCGTCCGTCCAGTGGGTAGGATGGGATCGGACCGGGGCGCTGCCCCGGACCCCGTGGTATTTCGGGTCAGAAGAAGCTCAGGCCGCCTGTGCCTGCGGGGCGAGCCACGCCTGCCAGTCGGACTTGGCCCGGTCGGTGTAGGCCTTGTAGCGGTCCTTGCGGCCCCGGCGTCCGCCCCTGAGCCCTTCGACCGGCGGGAAGAGGCCGAAGTTGACGTTCATCGGCTGAAATGTCTTGGCCTCGGCCCCGCCGGTGATGTGGGTGATCAGCGCGCCCATCGCAGTGGTGTGGGGGGGCGTGTCGAGCGTGCCGCCCAGGATCTCGGTTGCGGCCATGCGGCCCGCGAGCAGGCCCATGGCGGCGGATTCGACGTAGCCTTCGACCCCGGTGATCTGGCCTGCGAACCGGATGTTGGGGCGGGTCGAGAGGCGCATCTGTGCGTCAAGCAGCGTGGGGGAATTCAGGAACGTGTTGCGGTGGATGCCGCCGAGACGCGCGAAGCTGGCGTTTTGCAGCCCGGGAATTCGTTTGAAAACATCCGTTTGCGCTCCGTACTTCATCTTGGTCTGAAAGCCCACGATGTTGTAGAGCGTGCCCAGCTTGTTGTCGCGGCGCAGCTGCACCACCGCCCAGGGTTTCACATCCGGCGCGTGCGGGTTGGTCAGCCCCACGGGCTTCATCGGCCCGTGGCGCAAGGTCTCGCGCCCGCGTTCGGCCATGACCTCGATCGGCAGGCAGCCGTCAAAGTAACCTGCGGTTTCACCTTCGTGGAACTCGGTCTTGTCGGCGGCCAGCAGCGCGTCGATGAAATCCTCGTATTGCTGCTTGTCCATGGGGCAGTTGAGGTAGGCGGTGCGTTCTTCCTCGGTCTCGCCCTTGTCATAGCGGGACTGCATCCACGCCTTGGACATGTCGATACTGTCGAAATAGACGATGGGGGCGATGGCATCGAAGAAGGCCAGCGCCTCGGCCCCGGTTTCGGCGGCGATGGCCTGACCAAGCGCAGAGGAGGTCAGCGGACCCGTGGCGATGATCCAGTGGCCGTCGGCGGGCAGTTCCGTGATTTCGCCATATTCTACAGAAACGTTCGGGTGTGCCGTCAGCGCATCCGTCACCGATTGGGCAAAGGGATCGCGGTCCACGGCCAGTGCGCCACCGGCGGGCAGCCGGTGCTTGTCCGCGGTCTGCATGATCAGCCCGCCCGCTTGCCGCATTTCCCAGTGCAGCAGCCCGACCGCATTCTGTTCGTCATCGTCGGAGCGGAAAGAGTTGGAACACACCATCTCGCCCAAGAGCCCGGTCTGGTGGGCAAAGGTGCCGACCCTGGGGCGCATTTCGTGAATGACCACGCGCACGCCCATGTTGGCGGCCTGCCATGCAGCTTCGGACCCGGCCATGCCGCCGCCCACGATATGAAGGATGTCTGTCATGCCGCGGATGTAGGGCAGTTGGGTCAACGGCGCAACGGTCTGTGCGGTTGATGGATGTCAATCGGCGGTTCGGTACGGCGGGGTAGGGTCGCATCGACACTACGAAAGGACCCGTCATGACCCATTTCAAAACGCTGCTGGCCCTGCTGGCCCTGATCGGAACCGCCGCCTGCGAAGAGCCCGAAACCTATCCCCTGTCCGGAGAGGAGTGTGGCCCGAACGATCCCGTGCAGGAGTTGAACGTCGACAATTGCACGCCGCCTGCGCAGGTGTGATTTCGGAGTTCGGGGGATTTTTGGGGTCGCCGCTGCGGGGATTGGTCGGTCAGAGAGAGGCTGACCTGGAGGGACCTTCCGCCCACGGCGACCCAAAATCGTCGACGGTGTGTTAACCGTGCCCAACTTGTGCCCCATTTCCGCCCGATTTGCCAGAACTCAGTTCGGAACAGTGCGGTTCGAATTTGGAAACAACGCTATTGCGACCAGTCGGGGGGGCGCTTTTCGATAAAGGCGCTGATGCCTTCGGCGGTGTCGGCATGCATCATGTTTTCGACCATTGCGGCGGCGGTATAGGCATAGGCGTCGGCCGCATTGCGTTCCAGTTGCTCATAGAACGCCTCTTTCCCGACCTTGACGGCGCTGCCCAGTTTCGACGCGATGGTCTGGGCCAGTGCGTGCGCTTCGGCCTCAAGCGCGTCTGCGGGAACGGCACGATTGATCAGGCCAAGCGCGCAGGCGCGGTCGGTTTCGATGAAGTCACCCGTGGTCAGCATCTCGAACGCCTGCTTGCGGGGGATGTTGCGCGACAGGGCGACCATGGGGGTCGAACAGAACAGGCCGATATTGACCCCGTTCACCCCGAACCGCGTGCCATGGGCGGCCACGGCCAGATCGGCGCTGGCGACCAGCTGGCACCCGGCGGCGGTGGCGATGCCGTGGACCTGCGCGATCACCGGCTGGGGCAGCGTGCGGATACGGGTCATCAGTGCCGCGCAGCGGTCAAAGAGGTCGGCGAAATAGGCGCGCCCGCCATCTTCGGCCTGGCGGCCGGCGGTCATCTGCTTCAGGTCGTGACCGGCGCAAAACGCCTTGCCCGCGCCCGACAGGACCACGGCGCGCACCGACGGTTCGGCGGCCAGTTCATCCAGCGCGCCGTGCAGCGCCGCCAGCATCTCGTCCGACAGGGCGTTCAGCCGCTCGGGTGCGTTCATTTGCAGATGCGCCACCGCATCCGTGACCTGACGTTCCAATATTGCCATCTTGCCCTCCGCTTCATTTGACGCGAACCCTACGGCAGGGGAAAGGGAAGGAAAAGCATGACGCTTGTGATGACGGCGGACGATCTGAACGGGTTTCTGGAAACGGCGTTTCTGGAAGTGGCCGGTGAATTCCATGTCGAGGAGGTGGCACAGGAGCGTTGCATCCTGCGGCTGCGGGTACAGGACCGGCATTTGCGGCCCGGTGGTACGATTTCGGGGCCCGCGATGTTCGGCTTGGCCGATGTGACCGCCTATATCACCACGCTGGCGCGGATCGGGCCGCGGGCGCTGGCGGTGACGACGAATTGTTCGATCGATTTCATGCGCAAGCCGCAGGCGGGTGTGGATCTGTTGGGGTATGGCCGTCTGCTGAAGTTGGGCAAGCAACTGTCGGTGACGGATGTACTGATCCATTCCGAAGGGATGGAGGCGCCGGTGGCGCGGGCCAGCCTGACCTATGCCATTCCGCCGCAGGGTGTCGAGGTCGGTTAAAAAGACGGCCGGGACATTGCCCGGCCGCAAGGAAGAGGTCTGGCGGGTGCCACGGGGATGTCACGCCCGCCAGAACACACGCCGCGACTCGGCCAGAGCCTCGGCGGGTGTCAGTCCCACATCGCGCAGCAGATGCGGCGGCAAACGGTGCAGTGCCATCCGCGACCGGCGCCGTGTGGCCCATTTCGACAGGACCACCGCGACGCGGACCGCCAGGATCGACGCGGCCGGAATGCGGTTCTGCGCAGTCAGGTAGGCGAGGTGCTGGTGTGGCGTCTGGATGATCTGTGTCATGGGAAGCTCCTGAATTGTATTGACACAATATGACGTAATTGCCATACAAAATGGATACGCGATTGATACGCGCTGCGCTATGGAAACATTGTAATGAATACAATTTGGCGGCCGAGCCTGCTCGACACCCCCGGACCCAAGTACAAGGCCGTCGTGCAGGCGATCCGCGATGCCATTGCGGCGCGGGCGCTGCAATCGGGGGAAAAGCTGCCGCCGGTGCGTGATCTGGCCTGGCGGCTGGGCATCACGCCGGGCACGGTGGCGCGCGCCTATACCATGCTGACCGACGACGGCACGCTGGTGGCCGAGGTGGGGCGCGGGACCTTCGTGGCCGAACCGGACCGCAAGCGCCCGCTGCTGGCGGACGTGCCGATCGAGGTGGACAGCGCCACCCACAACGCCGAGGCGCAGACCAATCACGTCAACCTGTTCTCGCCCCACCTGCCCAGCGTCGGACAGGCGACGCTGATCCGGCAACTGCTGGCCGAGGTGGCCAACGATCCGCCCTCGGGGATGATGCATTACCCGACGCGGGCGGGCGGTGCGCCTGCGCGTGCGGCGGCGGCGGAGTGGCTGGGCACGGCCCCGCTGGGGTCGTTCGGGCCGGACGACGTGGTGCTGGGCAATGGCGGGCAGAACACGATCCTGATGATCTTTCAGACCCTGCTGACGGGCCGACGCCCCACCGTGCTGGTCGAGGAACTGGCCTATCCCGGCTTTCGCCGTGCGGCCGAGTTGCTGCGGGCCGACGTGGTGCCCGTGGCGATGGACGCACACGGGCTGATCCCCGACGCGCTCGAGGCCGCGGCGCGCGCCCATGACGCGCAGGTGCTGTGCACCTCGCCCGAGGTGCATAACCCCACGCTGGCCTTCACCCCCGATGCACGCCGCAAGGAACTGGCGGCGGTGGCGGCGCGCTGCGACCTGCAGATCCTCGAGGATGACTGCTATCGTCTTGGCCCGGCGGGTGCACCCACGTACCGGATGATCGCGCCCGAGCGCAGCTGGTATGTCTCGTCCATCTCGAAATCTATCACACCCGCCCTGCGGCTGGGCATCGCCGTGACCCCACCCGGCAAGGCCGCCGCCCTGCGCCGCACGGCGGAGTATTCGTTTTTCGGGCTGGCCACGCCCATGACGGACCTGTTCGCCAAGCTGCTGGTGCATCCGCAACTGCCACAGGTGATGGAGGCCGCGCGGGCCGGCATCGACACCTATGTGCGGCGCGCGGTGAACGTGCTGGGCGGTTTTGACCTGATCTGGCGGGCGGACGTGCCGTTCCTGTGGCTGAACCTGCCCCAAGGGTGGCGCGCCGGTGCCTTCGTGCAGGCGGCCGAGGGGCAGGGGGTGCGCATCCGTGCCGCCGAGGAATATGCCTGCCGCGAGGCGCGCGCCCCGCACGCGGTGCGCATTGCGGTCAATGCGGGTGTGCCGTTGCCCGCGTTCGAGGCGGCGATGATGCGCCTGCGCACGCTGCTGGAAAACCCGCCCGACCAGATCGGCGTCTGATCCCGCCCGCCTTGGTGCCCGCGACGCCGAATTGATGGGGTATTATAATACCTTAATTGTAATGCGCTGAAATTGCTTGACTAAAACTGGAATTCCCGCGTTGACCTGATGCAAGCCCCCTCATATAACCGCGCAATCCTGAATATCACCCGCCCAAGGGAACCTCACATGAAAACCTACACCGCGACCCCTGCGGACATCGACAAGAAATGGATCCTGATCGACGCCGAGGGCGTTGTTCTGGGCCGTCTTGCCTCGATCGTCGCCATGCGCCTGCGTGGCAAGCACAAACCGTCGTTCACACCGCACATGGATTGTGGCGACAACGTCATCATCGTCAATGCCGACAAGGTGCAGCTGACCGGCAACAAGCGCCAGGAAAGCCACTATTGGCACACCGGCCACCCCGGCGGGATCAAAAGCCGCACCAAGGAGCAGATCCTTGAAGGCAAGCACCCCGAGCGTGTCGTGACCCTGGCGGTCAAGCGTATGCTGCCGGGCAACCGTCTGGCCCGCCAGCAGATGACCAACCTGCGTGTCTATGCCGGTGCAGAGCACCCGCACGAGGCACAAAGCCCCGAAGTTCTGGATGTTGCATCCATGAACCCCAAGAACACGCGGAGCGCATAAGACATGGCTGACGAAATCAACACACTCGAAGACCTGCAAGCCGTGGCCGGCGACGCCGCCCCCGAAGCTGCGGTCGAACTGACCCCGCGCGAGCCCGTGCGCGACGACCTGGGCCGCTCCTATGCCACCGGCAAGCGCAAGGATGCGGTCGCCCGTGTCTGGATCAAGCCCGGTTCGGGCAAGGTGACCGTGAACGGCAAGGAAATGGACAAGTACTTTGCCCGCCCCGTTCTGCAAATGATCCTGCGCCAGCCCTTCCAGGTGGCCGGGGTCGAGGACCAGTTCGACGTGAACGCCACCGTCAAGGGCGGTGGCCTGTCGGGTCAGGCCGGCGCGGTCAAGCACGGCATCTCCAAGGCGCTGCAACTCTACGACCCCGCCCTGCGCGGTGCACTGAAAGCCGCCGGCTTCCTGACCCGCGACAGCCGCGTGGTCGAGCGCAAGAAATACGGCAAGGCCAAGGCCCGCAAGAGCTTCCAGTTCTCCAAGCGTTAAGCACTGGGTACGAAACACCGAAAAGGCCGCTCCGGAACCGGGGCGGCCTTTTTTTGTCGGGGCGTGCTTTCGGCCCAATTTCACGGATGCGGCATCGGCGCCGAACGGCAGTTTTATTTCAGCCGAAAACCAGACGCTTGGTCAGTCACTCAGCCAATTCCGGATCGTCAGTTTCAGCACGTCCGCCCCGTCTGCAGCAGCGTCGCGCTCTGCACTCAGGCATTGTGCAGCAAGCGCGCCCCAGACAACACAGACCAAAAACTCTGCTGCACTCCCAGGGTCAACATGACGCGCAAGCCGCCCCGATTGCCTGTCCCGCTCGAGCACCTGTTTCGCCTTTCGGACAAGCATCTGCCTGTAGTCCATTACAATCCGAAGATGGCGGGGCTCGATGGTTTTGCTTTGCGTCGCTGACATAACCATCAGGCATCCAGCGGGCTGTTGGGACGACTTGTCCGATCCTTCCATCATGGCACTGATCACCTCGATCAGCGCCTCGCTTCCGCGCCCTCGTGTTATGGCCTCGATCTGGTTTTCGATCGTCTCGTGGTAAAGCTTCAGACTGTCCAGAAACATATCGGGCTTCTTGCCAAACGCGTTGTAAAGACTGGTGCGAACCAGTGACGTCGCACTTTCAAGATCGCTCAGGCTCGTTGCCTCATATCCCTTGGTCCAGAACACCCCCATGATGGCGGCTCTCGCGGTCTCGGGATCGAACTCCAAGGAACGTGGCATTTTGTACTGCTCCAAACAAAATGATTGACTCAGGGCGAGACCGGCGTCTAAGCCATTTTGTACTGATCAAAACAATACACAGAACCAATCTGAAAGGAAGTGCAATATGACCCCCGAGATGATCTCAATGCTTGTTTTTCTGGCGACGTTTGCTGCGCTGTTGCTTGCTCAGCCTTTGATCCTGGCGCGGACCAAAGGCATGCAATACGTGACCGGAAACCGAGCGGACCCCGTCGACGCAGACGCCCCTGTCGCTGGCCGTCTTGCCCGGACTGTCAGAAACAGCATTGAAGCCGCGGTTCTGTTTGTCCCCCTCGTTCTGGCGACCGAGGTTTCGGGAACTTCAAACGCGCTGACACAATGGGGGGCCGCAGTATTTGTCGCCGCGCGTGTCGCGTATGCGTTGCTTTATCCTCTGGGCATCGTGGGCTTGCGTACCCTGGCGTGGAACGCTGGCTTTGCAGCACTGGCAGCAATGGCATTTGGCCTGGTGAGTGGCTAGGACGTCCTGCGGATGGCAAGTGCGGACCTTGAAATCGATCCTTCCAAGGTCCGTTCTGTGCCGCTCGGCCGAAATTTACACTTCCTTTACAAACCGCACCGCACGCCCCGTTAACCGACCCAAAAAGGCCCAGCCGTATGCCGCGCGGTGCACAGGTTGTGCACGGCATGTGTACGGGCTGTGGCTCAGTGATTCGCCTTGTTCTCATGGCATTAACGCTTGTCAGGGCCGTTGCGTCGCGTTCGGGCCTTCACCCGTTGCGCGCGCGCTACCTGTCCGGGCGGATCAGCCCCAGACCGCGCAGGTAAATCCCGATCCCGGTCTCCAGCAGATCCTCGGGCGGAAAGGGGCTGGCGCGACCGGGAGAGTTACGGGCGAACAGTTCGACCACACCGTGGCTCATCGCCCAGATGTGGGCCGAAAACATCGACGCAGGCGGCCGCTTGTCTGCGGGAATGTGTTCGCTCAGGTCTCCGGCGGCCTTTTCCAGCACCGCATTGGCGCGGGACGCCACCTCGGCCAGTTCGGGCGTGCGGTTGACCGATATGCCGCTTTCGAACATCGCGATGTAGTGACCGGGAAATCGGCGGGCAAAGGCAAGGTACGCCCGCCCCGTCGCCTCGAACGCCGCCAGCGCCGAGGGCTGGCCGGATTGATAGGCGTGTTCCATCAAATCTGCAAAGATTCCATAGCCTTGCCGTGCACATTCCGCGATCAGGTCCTCGCGCCCCTCGTAGTGGCGATAGACGGCCGCCGGGGTCACGCCGGCCTGCTTGGCCGCCTCCGACAGGGTAAAGCCGGTCGGGCCCTTCTGTTCGATCAGCTTGAGCGCGGCCTCGATCAGGGCCTGGCGCAGATTGCCGTGATGGTAGCCGCGTTTAGGCATCCCAGATGTCCGGTCCGCCACAAATGTCTTTGTCAACCTTGCCAATGGCTTGGGCGTCCTTGTTCGCGTAGTCCAGCCGGTGCAGGACGGTGCGGATGGCGCACAGGCGGGCCCGCTTCTTGTCATCGGTGCGGATAATGGTCCAGGGCGCATGGGTCGAATGACTGCGGTCCAGCGTTTCGCGGATCGCATCGGTATAGGCGTCCCATTTCTTCAGCCCCTCGACGTCGATCCAGCTGAGCTTCCACTGTTTCAGCGGATCGCGTTCGCGGGCCATGATCCGGCGCAACTGTTCGGCCCGGCACACGTTCAGCCAGAACTTGAATACGTGTACGCCGTCATCGACCAGCATCTGTTCGAACGGGTTCACCTGGGCAAAGAAGTGTGCGCGCTGTTCGGGCGTGCAAAAGCCGAACACATGTTCGACCACACCGCGGTTGTACCAGCTGCGATCAAAGAACGCGATTTCGCCCCCGGCGGGCAACTGCCTGACATAGCGTTGGAAATACCATTCCGATGCTTCGGTCTCGGTCGGTTTTGACAGGGCCACGACCCGCGCGCCACGCGGGTTCAGGTTTTCGCGGAACCGCTTGATCGTGCCGCCCTTGCCAGCCGCATCCCGCCCCTCGAACACACAGGCGACGCGCGCGCCGGTGTCCCGTACCCAGGCCTGCAACTTGACCAGTTCGATCTGCAACGCCGCCATTTCCCGCTCGTACGCCTTGCGCTTCATGCGTTCGGCATAGGGATAGGTGGGCGTCAGGATGTCGGACTTGTCCGCCGTTTTCAGCGTGGCGCGGATGTCGTCCGGGGCGCGCGTCTCGAAGAAATCCGAGATCGCCCCGTCAAAGGGAAGGGTCATGTCGCGTGGTCCCAAGTTACTGCTCTTAACATGCAATATGGGATAGCCGGGCGCTTAACGCAAACCGGCACGTGCCGCGACGCGGTCGATGGCGGCAATCACATCGTCGGGATGGGTGTGATGCGGCATGTGCCCGACGCCCGGCAGGACGGTGACATTGGCCCCGTCGATCTGGTCCGGCAGTTTGGCCGCATGCACGTCCAAGGGCACGATGGTGTCCGCATCGCCATGCACCGCCTCGACCGGCACATTGATCTGTCCGTACTCTGCCGACATTTCAACGACATGCGGGCGCAGCCAGTTGACCTGCTTGGCATTGGCGCGCATCGACCCGCGGCGCAGGGTCAGGGCCGGGCCGACATGGTCGATATAACCCTCGGGGGCGGCTTGCGGTTCGAAGATGCTGGCGACGGTGGCGTTCACGTAGTCCTGGCTGGCAAAAGCCGACAGAACGGGCACCACCAGTGCGCTGCCCCAGGCGGCCCCGTTGACGCGGTAGTACCAGCCCAGTTCTCCCGGCCAGGGATTGGCCACACCCGCAACAGGCACCACACCGGCCAGATCGTCGTGTTCCAGCGCCCAGGCCAGTGCCACGATGCCACCAAAGCTGTGGCCCAGCACGATGGGGTTTTCGGCGCCCAGCTGGTCGGCGGCAGCCTTGAGCAGGCGGGCCTGCACACGCGGGCTTTCGTGATCGGTCGACCACACCCCGCCGTAATCGGGGCCTGCGCGGTCGGTCCAGCCCAGGCCGGGGCGGTCCAGCAGGATGATGCGATACCGGTCCTTCAGGCGGTCGGCGAATTGAAACGTGAAATCGCGCGTGTTGCCCGATGCCCCATGCAGCAGGATCAGGTCCGGCCCGTCGCCCATCACCTCTGCGTGAACGGTCACGCCATCCACCTCGATCAACTGGCCCGTGGGGGGATAGGCCGCCGCCGCCTGACGTTCGCGTTTGGCGGCAAGGTACTGCACGGTTCCGGTCAGCAGAATAACAATGATCGCAACGGTATAAATGGCGTTCTTCATCCTGTGTTACCCCCGCAGGTCGGTCTTTTCCTGTCCGATCCGGCTCATGTCATACGGCGTTGTCAGATAGATCTCGGAGATCCAATTGCCATAAAGAAGATGCGCGTGGCTGCGCCAGCGGTTCAGCGGCGTGGCCTGCGGGTTGTCGTCGGGAAAGTAGCTGACGGGCATGGCGATATCCGCCCCGTCGACCTGCACGTTGTCCAGATCGCGGTCATATTCCTGTTTCAGCGTGTCGCTGTCATATTCGAAGTGGTTGAGGATATAGAGCGCGCGGTGGCCCGGATCCTCGATCAGGCAGGGGCCGGTGACATCGCTGCCCAACAGGATGGGCAGGCCCGCGGCCTGGACCTCGGGCGCGCGCACTTCGGTCCAGCGGGACACGGGCACCACGCAATCGTCCGAAAACCCGCGCAGGTAAGGCGAGGCGGGCGCCATGTTCGTATGGCGGAACGCGCCAAACAGCTTTTCGCCAAGCAGGTGTTTCGGCACGCCGTGAAAATGGTGCAGCATCGCCATGCCGCCCCAGCACACGCCAAAAGTGGAATGCACGTTGGTCTGGGTCCAGTCCATGACCTGTTCCAGCTCGGACCAGTAACTCACGTCCTCGAACGCCAGGTGCTCGATCGGGGCGCCGGTGATGATCAGCCCGTCGAATTTCTCGGCCACCACGTCGCGGAACGGGCGATAGAAGCTTTCCATATGATCGGCGGCGGTGTTTCGGGTTTCGTGGTCCGACATGCGGATCAGCTGCAGGTCGATCTGCAGCGGCGTGGCCCCGATCAGGCGGGCAAACTGGGTTTCGGTCTGGATCTTCTTGGGCATCAGGTTCAACAGCCCGATCCGCAGGGGGCGGATATCCTGATGCGCGGCCAGTGCCTCGTCCATGACCATGACACCCTCACGCGTGAGAATGTCATAGGCGGGCAGGTCCGAGGGCAGTCTGATGGGCATCTGAAGCGGTATCCGGTCTGGGGCGTCGGTGAGAGATAATGCCATGCGCAGCGAAGGGCCAGCCCCCGGCGCGCACGGTCGTGTCACGTTGGCATGAGGGTCAGGCGCGCCGGTCCAGCGCCGTGGCGATGAGGGCCGTAAAATCGTCCTCGGTTCGCAACGCGGCGACCTCGTCCGCGGTGACGGTCACGCCCCAGCGGGCCATCGCCTCGTACCGGGGCTGGCGATGGGCCAGTGCGCGCGCATAGGTCCAGCGGACAAAGGCGTCGGGGTCCACTTCATCCGGGGCATTGCCGGTCTCGGCCAGGTATGCGTCCCAGCACGCGGTCAGGAATTCCGGCTGGTAGGCCATGGGCTTGGGCGCGCGGTCGAACCGTTCGATCAGGGCGGCGGTATGGGCGTCGTCCCCCTTGATCCAGACCGGCAGACACACGTCGCTGAGTGCTGTCATCAGCGGGTCAGCGTCGTCGTCCGCATCCACCCATTCACAGATCGATCCACCGGTGTCGCAGATGAAATGCGGATAGCTATACAGCCGCTGCGCCCGTTCGGCGAAATGCGCGGTGTCCTGCAACGCGCTGATCTCGGACCGGCGGAACTGATCCTGGCGCACACGGTATTCGTCTATGGGCAGACCACCCTTGGCCGGATCGCCGGGCTTGCCCAGATAGGTGGAAACGGGGCTCAGGTTATCGAAGGTGATGTTTGACCCGATATAGATCGAGTCCGACAACAGCAGGTCACGCAGAAAGGGGACCTTCATCGCCTCGGCCTTGGCATTGTCGACGATCAGCTCGCCCATGTAGCGGGTGCCGATGCGGTAATCGATGGAATAGTGGAACCAGTTGCCGCTGCCGCGCAGGGTCATGGACATATGTGTCTTGCCCAGCCCCGACATGCCATAAACCAGCACCCGCCGCTGCGGTGCCGCGCGCCAAGCGTCTGCGTCGCAATAGATCATACCGTCCCCGTGCCCTTGTTTCGGACGGTCCTAGCCGGGGGTGGGGGTGCGGTCAACGGCGCGGCGCAGGGCGGACCACACGCGCCCGTCCAGAATGAGCAGGCCCAGGGCCAGCAGGGCGAAGCCGGCAAAGGCGTTGGGGGCCAGCGCCTCGCCCCGCACCAGCGCACCGAGCAGAATGGCTACGGGGGCGATCAGCAGCGTCACCAGCATCAGGTTGCCGCTGCCCGCCATGGCCAGCACGCGGTAATACAGCAGGTACGCCCCCGCCGTGGCGATGATGGCGTAGTATCCGATGGCCAGCATGGTGTCCGGTTGCAGGTTCAGCGTGATCGGCCCCTCGACCATCCAGGCCAAAGGCACGGTAACGACGGTGGATCCCGTCAACATCCCCGCCGCCGCCACTTGCGGGGCAAGGCCCCCGAGAAACACCCGTGCCCAGGCCCCCGCCAGCGCATAGCTGATCGTGCCGCCGATCACCGCAAGTTGCGCAAGGCTGCGGATGTCGAAATTGCGCAGGTTCTCAAGCCCGATGGCGGTTGCGACACCAAAAAAGCCCAGCAGCACGCCCACGGCCTTGCGCCGGGTCATCCGTTCATCGGCAAAGACAAGCGCCGCGACGATCACACCGAATATCGCCGTGGCCGCATTCAGGATCGACGTCAGGCCGGTTTCGATATGCAACTGCCCCCACGCCATCAGCCCAAAGGGAATCGCGTTGTTGAGCAGCCCCATGCCCACAAACCCCAGCCAGATGCGCGGGTCACGGGGCAGGGGCAGGCGCATCATCAGCACCACGGCCCACAGCGCCAGCATCGCCCACCCGGTGCGGTGGGCGACGGACGTCAGCGGCCCGACCTCGTCCAGCGCAATACGGATCGACAGGAACGACCCGCCCCAGATCAGCGCCAGCAGCAACAGTTCGGCCCACGCGCGGCCCGACAGGGTTTTCTGTGTGGTCATCCGGCGAAGCTGTCACAGGGGCAGGGGCCGCGCCACCCGAAACCTGCGCAAAGAAAAACCCCGCCCGAAAGGGGCGGGGTTGGTCGAATTCATGTGGATCGGATCAGAACTTCCAGTCGACCTTGAAGCCCACAGCCAACGATGTGTTGTCGGCGAACTGTGCGACCGGTTGGCCACCCACTTCGGGACGGGCATCACCCAGCCACGAATAGTTCACGCCGCCCGATACGGTCAGGTTGTCCCGAGTGTAGCGCCCACCCACCGAGATGCCGAACAGGCCATCGGTCGGGCCCAGCGGGGACACGAGGTCGGTGTCGCCTTCGGGCTCGTAGGAGAACGTGACCGAACCCGAGAAGTTGTCGGTAAAGCGGCGGCCCACACCCAGCGTATAGCGGTGGCCATCGTCCAGGTTCACCAGGTCCGAACCAAGCCCGAGCGGCACCACGTCAACCGCGGAAAAGTCGGTCCAGCGGTACGAGAACAGCAGCAGCGTATCGGCGGCGATCCCGGTCTGGAAGTCGAAGTTGACGGATTGCGGGGTCACGTAGTCGACTGTCCCGCCCACCGCATTGCCAAGGATCTGTTCCTGTGTGGACGCGGTATGGTCGATCTCGGCGTGATAGGTCAGGGCCGCGCGCAGGGCGATGTCCGGAATTTCATAGGCAGCACCGACCAGGTAGCCGACCTGCGTATCCGCATCCATGGAGAAGCTGTAACCGTTGTCGGCGTCAAAAGCGCCTTGCAAGCCCGCGACCTGACCGCCAAGTGTCGCTGTCGTTCCGCCACCGTAGGTCGTGTCGATCGTGGTCGCCGCCGTCACGTCGCCTTGCAGGGCTGCGCCCAGCAGTGCGGTGGACAGAGCAGGCGCGCCGGTCGGCAGAACCGCGTTGAACGCGCCCACGACACCGGCAGTCGGGATCGCGTTGCGGTACGCAACGCCGTTCAGGTCCACACTGGCGCGGACGCGCTGGATCTTGGCACCACCGAACACGCTGATGCGCGGGGTGATCTGGTATTTACCCAGAACCGTCAGCGCCTCGCTCGACAGGTCGGCGCCGGTGCCGCCCAACGTGCTGGCCGCAGGGGCCGCATTATAGAACACGTCGGCACCAAAGGGCTGATCGACATGCACGCCGATGGTCACATCCTCGGTCAGGCCGTGTGTATAGGTGAACTGGGTCTGCTCATAGCTTTCGCCCACGTCGTATCGGGCACCGAACGCATCCGTGCCGGTCACATCCGGGTTCACATGCGAAAAGGTAAAGCTTGCGGTGCCGTCGTCGGCGAAAATCCAGGACGTGTTCTGGAACGACCGGTCGAGGCCGGCTGCGTGCAAGGTTGTGGTCGACAGCAGCAGCGCAGCAGCCGCCAGGGCGCGGGTTCTCATTTTCATTTCCTCCCAAAGGAGCCGCGGCGTGGAGTGGTGCGGCTTTGGGCACCTATAGGCCGAATTCAACCCCCTTTGGTCAATATTTACGCTAGGGCAGGATCAGCGAAGTGACGAAGCGTCACAACTCTGTGACATTCGGGTCACATCGCCCGAACGGGCCGCGTTTCGGTCCACAGGTTCAGGTAGTTTCCGGCAAAAATGACGACCGCGCCGACAAATATCCAGATATCAATAACTTCGCCATATACGAGCATTCCGACCACGGCGATTGCTGGAAGTCTGAAGAAATCGATTGGCACCACAACTGTGGCGGGTGCAATGCTCAGCGCGTTGGTCAGGCAGAAATGCGCCATCAACCCCGCGCACCCGATCACGGCCACCCACGGACCCGTCTGCCAGTCAGGCAGGGCGATGTCCCCGTCATAGCCTGCCGTCACCAGTCCGAACACAAGTTGCATTGCCGTCAGCCAGAACAGAATCGATGTGATGCCTTCGGCCCGTGTCAGCCGTTTTGTCAGCATGATGGTCAGCGCAAAGAAGATGGCGCAGGAGGCGGCGGCGATGATGCCCGTGCTGATTCCCTGCATGTCGGGCCGCGCCACGATCAGGATGCCTGCAAATCCCATGGCCGCCGCAATGGCACGCACCGGGGTCAGCCGTTCGCCCAGCACCAGCGGGCTGAGCAGTATCACCCAGATGGGCGTGGTGAATTCGAGCGCAAAGACCTGTGCCAGCGGGATCAGCGTCACGGCATAGAACCACAGGTTCTGCCCGGTGAAATGGGCCACGTTGCGCAGCAGGTGGGTCCGCAACCGCGCCGTTTCGATCTGTCGCCATGCGCCGGTGGCCGCGGCAAGGGCACAGACGATCAGCACACCGACGGCGCTGCGGTACATCATGATTTCGAATGTGTCGAGCTGGTGGCTGACTTCGCGCCCTGCCACCGCCATGACGGAGAACGACGCGATTGTGCCGATCATCCAGAGTGCGGCCCTGAACGTCGTGTTCATCGCCAGCCCCGAAGGCAAGCGGAATGCGACACGCATTCCGGTCCGTTTTCCGTGTCGGAAAACGGTCCCCCGGTCGGGCGGATCACTCCCATTCGATGGTGCCCGGCGGTTTCGACGTGATGTCATAGGTCACCCGGTTGATCCCCGGCACCTCGTTGATGATCCGCGTGGCGGTTTCGCCCAGGAAATCGTGGGTGAACGGATAATAATCCGCCGTCATGCCGTCGACGCTTGTCACGGCCCGCAACGCACAGGCGTAATCATAGGTCCGTCCGTCGCCCATCACGCCCACCGTGCGCACCGGCAGAATGGCGCAAAACGCCTGCCAGATCTCGTCATATAGCCCGTGCTTGCGGATCTGGTCGATATAGACGGCGTCGGCTTCGCGCAGTATCTCCAGCTTGGCCCGGGTGATCTGACCTGGACAGCGGATCGCCAGACCGGGGCCGGGAAAGGGATGCCGGCCGATGAAATGGGCAGGCAGGCCCAGTTCGCGGCCCAGCGCGCGGACCTCGTCCTTGAACAGCTCGCGCAGTGGCTCGACGAGTTTCAGGCCCATCTTTTCCGGCAGGCCGCCCACGTTGTGGTGCGACTTGATCGTCACCGACGGGCCGCCGCTGAACGATACGCTTTCGATCACGTCCGGATACAACGTCCCCTGGGCGAGGAATTCGGCCCCCTCGATCTGGTCGGCGTATTTCTGGAACACGTCGATGAACAGCCGTCCGATGATCTTGCGTTTGGTCTCGGGGTCGCTTTGCCCTTCGAGTTCGCCCAGAAACAGGTCCGTCTCGTCCGCGTGGATCACCTGCAGGTTCATGTGGTCGCGGAACATGGCGACGACTTCCTCCGCCTCGTTCTTGCGCAACAGACCGTGGTCAACAAAGACGCAGGTCAACTGGTCGCCGATCGCCTCGTGGATCAGGGCAGCCGCGACCGAACTGTCGACGCCGCCGGACAGGCCGCAGATCACCTTGGCGTCGCCCACCTGGTCACGGATCGCCTTGATCGCTTCCTCGCGATAGGCACCCATGGTCCAATCGCCCGAAAACCCGGCCAGCTTGACGAAGTTTTCGTAAAGCCGCGCGCCGTTCGGCGTGTGATGCACCTCCGGATGGAACTGCACGGCGTAGAAGTTGCGCGCGGTGTCGGCGGTGATGGCAAAGGGCGCATTGGGCGAGGTGCCGTAGACATCAAAGCCCGGGGCCAGCCGCGCCACGTGATCGCCGTGCGACATCCAGACCTGTTCTCGGTCGGCATCATTGTCGAACCAGCCGTCCAGCAGGGGGATGTGATCGACCGTCGGCGTCACATAGGCACGTCCGAATTCAGCCGTGCCGCCGCCGCCCGAGATCTTGCCGCCGTGCACCTCACCCCCCAGTTGCTGCATCATGACCTGCTGGCCATAGCAGATGCCCAGCACCGGCATGCCCATGGTCCACAGGCTGTCGGGTGCGCGGGGGCTGCCCGCACGTGTCACGCTGTCGGGACCGCCAGACAGGATGACGGCGCGCGGCTCCATCTCGGCCAGCGTGGCGTCTGTCACGTTCTGGTAGGGGTGGATTTCGCAATACACGTTCAATTCGCGCAGGCGGCGTGCAATCAGCTGCGTCACCTGGCTGCCGAAGTCGATGATGAGAAGGCGGTCGTGGGTCTGACTGGTCATGGGCCTGCAATAGGCGCGCACGGTATGGGTGGCAAGCGCCGGACTGGGGCTCTGCCCCGGACCCCGGGATATTTTTTGAACAGAGACGGGGTCATGTCGCTTTTATCTCTGCGGGGGCGCTTCGGGCCTGCGGTTCATGTTGCGATGCGCTAATCAGCAGGCCAACGGATCACGGATTGGGGGTGTGTCATGGCCGAGGCAGCAGTACGCAAGCGGGGACGTGGGGGCGGTGGTGCCGCCCGTCGGGCTGCGCGCAGTGCCGTTTCGTTCGAGACTGCCCGGTTCATCGAGCGCAACATTCCCAACTTCGAGGTTCTGACCGAAGAGGCGCTTGGAATCATCGAGCACAACGCCGAAACGGTGCTGGAAGAGATCGGTGTCAATTTCCCCGACAACCCGGCAGCCCTGCAGCGCTGGCGTGACGCCGGCGCGGACGTGGATGGCGACCGGGTGCGCATTCCCCGCGGGCTCGCGCGCAAACTATGCCGGACCGCGCCCGGGACCTTTGTCCAGCACGCCCGCAATCCAGAACGTTCGGTCGAGATCGGGGGGCGGAACCTGGTGCTGGCGCCGGTCTATGGCCCGCCCTTCGTGCGGGATGTGAACGGTGGCCGCCGCTATGCCACGATGGAGGATTTCCGCAACTTCGTGAAGCTGGGCTACATGTCCAAGTGGCTGCACCATTCGGGGGGCACGGTGTGCGAACCCACGGATGTGGCGGTGAACAAGCGACATCTCGACATGCTGCACGCCCACATGACGCTCAGCGACAAGCCGTTCATGGGATCCGTGACCGAACCCAGCCGTGCCCGCGATTCGGTCGAGATGGCAGAGGTCCTGTTCGGCAAGGCGTTCGTTGCCGAGAACACGGTTATGACCTCGCTGATCAACATCAACTCGCCGATGACCTTCGACGACGTGATGATGGGGGCGCTGGAAGTCTATGCCCAGGCGAACCAGGCCTGTATCATATCGCCCTTTATCGTGGGCGGGGCCATGGCACCCGTATCCGTGGCCGGCACGCTGACGCAGGTGCTGGCCGAGGTATTGGCAGGCATCGCCTATTCCCAGCTGTGCCGGGCCGGTGCGCCGGTGATCATGGGGGCGTTCGTGACGTCCATCGACATGAATTCGGGCGCACCCACGTTTGGCACGCCGGAGGCCGCGCATATCACCTATGGTGCCGGGCAACTTGCACGGCGTCTGGGCCTGCCGTTCCGGTCCGCGGGCAGTTTCTGCGGCTCCAAGCTGCCGGATGCGCAAGCTGCGTACGAGACGGCGAATTCGCTGAACATGGGTCTGCTGTCCGGCGTGAACTTCATGCTGCATGCCTGTGGATGGCTTGAAGGCGGGCTGGTCAGTTCCTTCGAGAAATTCGTGATGGATGCAGACCAGCTGGGCACGTTGCACCACCTGGCCGCCGGTGTGCAGATCGACGACAACGCGCAGGCCATGGACGCCATCCGCGAGGTGGGTCCGGGCGGGCACTATCTGGGCTGCGCCCATACGCAGGCGAATTTCAAACAGGCGTTCTGGAAATCGGACCTGCTGGATTACAAGCCGTTCGAGACCTGGGAAGACGAAGGTGCGCGCGACACGATGGAACTGGCGCGCCTGCGGGTCGAAAAGCTGCTGGGCGACTACCAGCAGCCCGCGATGGACCCGGCCACCCGCGAGGCGCTGGACGTCTTTGTGGCGCAGCGCAAGGCGGCGGAACCCGACAGCTTCATGTAGCTTAGGCGGCGGCCTGCGTTGCGCGCAGGATCCGCGCCTCGCCCACGATGGCGATCAGCACGTCGATGTGGCGCAACAGGCTATAGGCCGAATCGTCGTTGAGCCGGTGGTCGTTGAGCGTGGCTTCGATTTCCATAAGCCGCAGCAGCGCGATTCCGCTGCGCGGCAGGTTGCCGTAGCCCAGAAGGCGCGGCAGGTGCGCGTGGCGGCGGTAGTCCTCGGCGCCGATTCGGGCCGCACGCATCAACAGGCGTGGGCGGCGCAGGGCGTTCAACATTGAAAGAATATCTTGCATGTGCAGGTCTCCGTTCCCGTTTGACGCCATCCCCATCAGGCGCCTCGGGATAAGTATGCACAACTTTAGCGGGTGTTGCGTTGCAGCGAACCCTTCCGTTCGGGGGTTTAGCAACTGTTTATGTTTTAGAAACAATGCTGACCAAACCAACGATTGTTAACGATCAAGTAACCAATGCATCTTTAGGTTGTGTGGATAACTTGTGGAAAATGACATCTGACATCCTTCGGGTGCAGGGACGGGATACGGAATGGCACGGATTGAAGGATTACAGGCAGTTCTGCCGCACTTGCCCTTGTGGGTGCCCCAGGGGGCCAAGCATTACCTGGCCCACACCGAAGCGGGCCTGCCGATTCGGGAATTGGCGCGCAAGTGCGGGTGCCATGCCTCGACCATCCTGCGACAAGTCAGACGATTTGAAACGCGTCGCGATGACCCGCTGATAGATGCGGCGCTGCGCAAGCTGGGCGCTGATGTCAAAAGCCACAAACCCACACGTGCACGGGATCACATGAAGGAGCGACGCGACATGCACGCAGCGGAAAAGACCGATGGTGACAGTATTCTGACGGGTGACGCGCTGCGCGTGTTGCGCCGACTGTGCGAAACGGGGGCCATGCTGGCCGTGGCCGTTGATATGGAAAAGGCGGTTGTCGTGCGCGACACCGCCAAGGGGACCAGCACCCGTACCGCAGTCGTCGATCGCGGCGTGGCCGAAGCGATGGCGTTGCAGGACTGGATCAGCACCGACCGCCCCGGACGGATCACGCGGTACAAGATCACTGCTGCGGGGCGCGCCGCCATGTCCCAGTTGATGGAGCAGGAAGGCACCAGGGCGCAGGGTTTCGCAGAAGCCGCAGCCCCCTTTGCCGACCAGCACCGCACCTGGGGCGAACGCACCGTGCGGGATGCCGACACCGGCCAGACCCGCAAGGTGCGCTACAACCTTGCCGAATCCCCGCTGACGGCGCTGGCCCGCCGCCGTGACAAGAGCGGCGAGCCGTTCCTGACCGACGATCTGGTCAGCGCCGGCGAGCGGCTGCGCGAGGATTTCGAACTGGCGCAGATGGGCCAGCGCGTGGCGCAGAACTGGGATCGTTTCCTGACCGGGGGCGCGCGGGGCGGGTTTGCCGCGGACAGTGGCATCGGCAACGGGCCGAACAGTGCCCGCAACCGGGTATCTGCCGCGCTGGCGGATCTGGGGCCGGGCCTGTCGGACGTGGTGCTGCGCTGCTGCTGCTACCTCGAAGGGTTAGAGGCCACCGAACGGCATCTGGGCTGGTCCGCGCGGTCCGGCAAGATCGTGCTGCGCATCGCGCTGATGCGACTCAAACAACACTACGACGAAACCACGGGGCCGGGTGGGGGCCTGATTGGCTGAGCCCTTTCCGTGCAAATGGCGCCGCGTCTCTCCCCGCGGCGCCATTTTTCCTTTGACGGTATGGTTGGGTGTGACGACTGCGATCCGTCAATCGGCCTGCGGTGCACACGCGCTAGCGTCCGTGGTGTTCCTGTCGACAAACGGATGGCCTCATGTCTCGACGCAGTTGTGCCGTACTTTTGACCTGTCTTGCACCCGTGCTGCTTGCGGCCCAATTCCTTGGCCCCGCACGGGCGCAGGGACAGTGGTATGCCTCTGGTATTCTGGGCACCATGACCGAAGGGTCGTGGTACGAACTGGTCAAACCGGATGATCTGCGTTTTGCCGATTCGCACATGATCGGTGCCGCCATCGGATGGGACCGCGCCATCGGCACCAGCCGCTTTCGCTTTGGAACAGAGGCACAATTGCTGGCCCATTTCGGCCGCCAGGATCACTTTGAACTCAGCGTGCCCGTCACCCTGCGTTACGTGCCGCGCCGCAATCGGCGGATCCGGTCCGTGACGGCGGGCATCGGCCTGTCCTATGCCAGCAAGATCCCGCAGGTCGAGATCGACCGCAACGGAGCGTCGCAACGCCTGTTCGTGCATTGGCTGGCAGAGATGGAGTTTGGACGGCCCGACCCTGACGCCAGCCTGTTTTTTCGCATGCATCACCGGTCCGATGGATACGGCGTGTTCAAGGTCGATGCGGGGTCCACCGGTTATCTGTTCGGCTATCGCAGACGGTATTGATCGGCGCGCTGCATAGCGGCCATGCGCCGCGTGGTGTTTCCCCAAGGGCATCTTATGTTACACCCTGTCTAACGTAGAACCACCCGGTGAACCCGATGCGCGACCTCAAGATCCCTGAACAACGTCACCCCGAAAAGGCGCGCCGCCCCGACAATCCCCAGCCCAGGAAACCGGACTGGATCCGGGTCAAGGCACCGGTCAGTGCGGGCTACAAGGAAACCCACGCCATCATGCGTGAGCACAAGCTGACCACCGTCTGCGAAGAGGCGGGCTGCCCCAACGTGGGCGAATGCTGGAGCCAGGGCCACGCCACCATGATGATCATGGGCGAGGTCTGCACCCGCGCCTGCACATTCTGCAACATCGCCACCGGCAAGCCGCCCGAAGACCTGGACGCGTTCGAACCGGGCCGCGTGGCCCATGCGGTGGAAAAGCTGGGGCTGAACCACGTTGTCATCACCAGCGTGGACCGTGACGATATCGAAGACGGCGGGGCCGAGCATTTCGCCCAGACTATCCGCGCGGTCCGTCACCGCAGCCCCGACACCACGATCGAAATCCTGACGCCCGACTTTATCCGCTGTGATCCCACTGTGTTGGAGGTCGTTGTTGAAGCGCGACCCGACGTGTTCAACCACAACCTTGAAACCGTGCCGGGCCTATACCCCGAGGTTCGCCCCGGTGCGCGGTATTTCCATTCCCTGCGTCTGTTGCAGCGGGTCAAGGAACTGGATCCGACCATGTTCACCAAGTCCGGCATCATGGTGGGTCTGGGCGAGGACAAGCAGGCCGTGCACGCCGTCATGGACGACATGCGCGCCGCCGATATCGATTTCCTGACCATCGGCCAGTACCTGCAACCCACACCGAAACACCACCGCGTCGACCGCTTCGTCACGCCCGAGGAATTTGCGGCCTATGAAAAGGCTGCATATGGCAAGGGGTTCCTGATGGTGTCGGCCACGCCGCTGACGCGGTCGTCCTATCACGCGGGCGATGATTTCGCCCGCTTGCGCGATGCGCGGCAGGCGCAGTTGGCCAAGGCCTAGGGCGCAGGCAGCGCTTTCAGATAGGCCGCGACCGCTGCGCGGTCTTCTGCTGTCAGCTTGGCGAAATTTTCGACCACGGCCACCATGTGCCCGCCGACGCTGTCGTAATCGGGCGTGAACCCGGATTCGAGGTAATAGGCGATGTCGGTGGCGCTCCACTCCAGCTTGTCCGGTGTCAGCGCCGGGATCGTGCCGCGCCCGGTTGGGTTCGGGGCACCGGCCAGCCAACGGCTTTGATCCAGACCACCCAGGGCGTTGCGCGGCGTGTGGCATTCGCTGCAATGGCCCAACGCCTCGACCAGTTCGCGGCCGCGGGTCAGTTCAGGCGACAGATCCCCCGCCATCACCCAATCGGAGTCAAGATACAGCAGCTTCCAGCCGCCGACGCTGAAGCGGATGTTGAAGGGAAAGCCGACCTCGTGTGCGGCACTGGGTGTCGGATCGGCGGGCAGGGACTGCCAAAAGGCCCAGAGATCGGCGATCTGCGTGTCCGTCATCCGGATATAGGCGGAATACGGAAACGCCGGATAGTAGTGCTGGCCGCTGGGCGATGTGCCGTGGCGCAGTGCGTTGGCGAAATCCTCCAGAGACCAGGCCCCGATACCGGCCTCGGGGTGGGGCGATATGTTGGGGGCGATGAAGGTGCCGAAATCCGACGGAAACCGCTGTCCGCCTGCAAGGATCAGCTTGGCATCGCCCGACGCATCGGGGGCGTGGTGACAGGACGCGCATCCAGCCGCGTGGAACACGGCCCTACCCGCTGCCGCATCCCCGGCCAGGGCCGCGAACTGCGCCGAATCGACCCGGTCGGGCCGCGTGATCCACAGCCCCACGCCAGCCGCCAAGACGGCGGCCAGCAGAAATGTCGTCAGCAGGCGTCTCAGAGACGTGGCCCGCGATAGGCGTCATGGCAGGCCTTGCACGTCCCGCCCACGGCACCGATGGCACCGCCGATGGCCTGTGCGCCGTCTCCGGCGGCGGCCTGCATGCCCGTGGCCGCGGTGCCGAATGCGTTCCACTTGGCCACGACATCATCCAGGTTGTCCCAGATCTTGGGCAGCGCGCGGGTGTCCTGACGCGCCACATTGTCGGTGCCTGCGGGCCAATGCACCATCTGGTTCAGGCTGGACACGGCCACCAGGTTGTCGGCCGCGGCCTGTGCGGTGGCCTGATCGTAATCGATCTCGCCCTTGGCCATGCCGCCCAGCACGCCGAGATTGTAGGCCATGATTCGGAACTGACCCTTGCGCGCGTTGATCGCGCCTTCGAGGTCCTGGGCTATTGCAGCGCCAGAGGCCGATACGGCCAGCGCGGTGAGCAGAAGCAGAGGTTTTTTCATTGGGCGTGCCTTCCTGTTGGTGGGTATCGTCGGATTAAGGTAGCACGACTACAGTGTTTGCCAGCGCACGGGACCCGTTCGCACGCGCACAACAGCATTCAGGCCGTATCGGTGAACCGGACCTTGCCGATAAAGGGCAGGTTGCGGTTGCGCTGGGCATAGTCGATGCCGTAGCCCACGACGAATTCATCGGGGATTTCAAAACCCGTCCAGTCGGCCTTGAAGTCCAGCTCGCGCCGGGTGGGTTTGTCGAGCAGGGCGATGGTGCGCATCCGCGCGGGGCCCCGCGACGACAGCAGGCGATGGACGTGGTGCATGGTGTGGCCGGTGTCGACGATATCCTCGACAACCAGCACGTCGCGTCCTTCGATTGCGCCGCGCAGGTCCTTGAGGATCCGCACCTCGCGGCTTGATTCCATGGTGTCGCCATAGGACGAGGCTTCGAGGAAATCGACCTCGATCGGCAAGTCCAGTTCACGCACCAGATCGGCGATAAAGACAAAGGACCCGCGCAACAGGCCGACAACGACCAGCTTGTCGGTGTCGGCAAATTCGGCCTCGATCTCGCGGGCCAGCGCCTCGATCCGGGCGGCGATGGCCTTGGCCGAAATCATCTGGTCTATGACATATGGACGCTGCGGCATGCACTTCCCCTTGAATCCCAGGCGCGGACACGACACATCGCGGGTCACGCCCGAAGTCACCTCTATCGCAATGCCCACCCATTCCGAAACCCGCTTCCTGCCCTATACGCCGCAACAGATGTACGATCTGGTGGCGGATGTGGGCGCATATCCCAAGTTCCTTCCGTGGTGTGCCGCGGCCCGGGTGCGCGACATCACGCCCGACGGCCCGCGCGAGGTGATGGAGGCGGACCTGGTCATCAGCTTCAAGGTGTTCCGGGAACGCTTTGGATCTTGCGTGGTGCTGTATCCGCAGGACCACCGGATCGATACGGAATACCTGGACGGCCCGTTCCGATATATGAAATCCAACTGGGCCTTTGCCGAGGCCCCGGGCGGGTGCGAGGTGTCGTTTTTCGTGGACTTCGAGTTCAGGAACGCGATCCTGCAGGGGATCATCGGCGTTGTCTTCAACGAGGCGATGCAACGGATCGTGCGTGCGTTCGAACGGCGGGCGGCGGAGCTTTACGGCTGAGGGACGGCGCAGTTGCGACCCGGCCCTTCGGGGAGGATTTTTTGGGACAGAGACGGGGTGGGATCACCGCGCTGCTGCTGGAATATGCGCGGGCGGAAACGCGGGCGCCGGAGCGGGCGATCATGCGTCTGTCGGTGCTGGACTGGGCGGTGTGTGGCATGGCGGGGCGGGCCGAGGGGGGCTTTGGCGACTGGGCCGCGACACTGGATGGGCAGGGGCCGTGTACGCGGTTTGACGGGCGCGCGAGTGGTGCGGCCGAGGCGGCGCTGGTCAATGGCACCTTGTCCCACGCGCTGGACTACGATGACACGCATTTTGCCCATATCGGACATCCATCCGTGGTGGTCGTATCTGCGGCGCTCGCTTTGGCGCAGGTACGCGGGTCCAGCTTGCCCGAGATGATCGATGCGGCGTTGGTGGGGGCCGAGGCGTCGGTTGCCGCGGGCCTATGGCTGGGCCGCGGGCATTACCAGGTGGGCTTTCATCAGACGGCCACGGCCGGGACATTTGGTGCTTGTGTCGCGGCCGGTCGGCTGCTGGGGCTGGACGATGCGCAGATGCGCCATGCGCTGGGTCTGGCCAGCACCATGGCGTCGGGCCTCAAATCCCAGTTCGGGACCATGGGCAAGCCGTTGAATGCGGGCCTGGCGGCCCGGGCGGGGGTCGAGGCCGCGCTGTTCGCGTCTGTCGGCATGACGTCGGCTGAGGATGGGCTGGACGGCCCGCTGGGTTTCGCCGAAACGCATCACGGGGCGGGCGATGCCGTACCCTTTGCCTGGCGCATGTGCGGCGTGTCTCACAAGTTCCATGCCTGTTGTCACGGGCTGCACGCGACGTTGGAGGCGTTGTCGCTGGTGGAGGACCCGCGCGGGGCCGAGGCCGTGACGATCGAAACGCATCCCCGCTGGCTGACCGTATGCAACACGTCCGAACCGCAGACCGGGTTGGAGGCGAAATTCTCCTATGTCCATGTCACCGCCATGGCCGCGCACGGCATCAGCACGGCGGACGTCGCGCAGTTCAGCGACGCCTGTGCGCAGCGGCCCGACCTTGTGGCGTGGCGCAAGCGGGTGACGGTCGTGGGTGACCCGGAGTTGGGCGAGACGCAGGCCCGGGTGGTCATCGATGACGCGTCCTATGCCGCCGATCTGGCGGGCGTTGACGCCGATGCTCGCGCCGGACGGCTTGTTGCAAAGGCCCGCGCGCTGGTGGGCGCACGGGCCGATGATCTGATGGCGGCGATGGAGGCGGACGATCTTCCCGCGTTCGCTCAGCTGCTGACGTCGTAGGCGCGTTCGCCATGTACGGCCAGGTCGAGGCCGCCGACCTCGGTCTCTTCGTCGACGCGCAGGGGCGTGATGGCCTTGACCACGAAGATCAGGACCACGGTCACCACCAGCGTGAACACTCCCACGATCACGAGCGACCCCAGTTGCGCAGCCCACGCACCGGCCCCGAACACGGCGATCATGATGGTGCCGAAGATGCCGCCGACACCGTGCACCGCGAACACATCCAGCGTGTCGTCGATCTTGAGCCCGTTTCGGATCAGCACAACCGCTTCCTGACACAGCACGCCAGCGACGGCCCCGATGATCAGCGCTTCGACCGGGCCGACAAAACCGGAGGCCGGGGTGATCGAGGCCAGGCCCGCGATGGTGCCTGTCACCATGCCCACCAGAGACGCCTTGCCGAACTTGATCCGTTCCCAAAGCGCCCAGGTCAGCGATGCGGTGGCGGCCGAGATATGGGTGACGGTCAGCGCCATGGCAGCACCGCCATCGGCAGCCAGTTGCGAGCCACCGTTGAAGCCGAACCACCCGACCCACAGAAGCGCGGCCCCCATCATCACCATGCCGGGGTTGTGTGGCGGCACGGTCTGGTTCTTGCGTGCGCCAAGAAAGACCGCCAGCACGAGTGCGGCGATCCCGGCCGTTTCGTGCACCACGATTCCACCGGCAAAGTCCCTGACCCCGACTTCGCCAAAGATACCGCCATCGGCCAGCATGCCGCCACCCCAGACCCAGTGGACCACGGGCGCATAGCAAAGCAGCATCCACAGCCCCGAAAACAGCAGCACAAAGCCAAAGCCGATGCGTTCCACATACGCCCCCACGATCAGCGCGGGCGTGATGATGGCGAATGTCATCTGGAAGGCGAAGAACAGAACCTCGGGCAGGGTGCCCGACAGCGCCTCGGCATCCACACCCGCCAGCAGCAGCTTGTCCAAACCGCCCCACAAACCGGATTCACCGCCGCCAAAGGCGATGGAATAGCCCGCGATGAACCACAGCACACTCATCAGGCAGGCGATGGCATAACAGTGCATGAAAACGCTCAGCACGTTGCGGGCGCGCACGAGGCCCCCGTAAAACAGCGCAAGGCCCGGCAATGTCATCATCAGCACCAGTGCGGTTGCAACGATGATCCAGGCGGTATCGGCTCCGTTCATTTGTCCCTCCGGAATTGTGTTCTGGCGGGGCTGTGGCGCACGGGTGCTGCGGAAAAAAGAGGCAAGTGCAGGCAGGGCCGCCGAAATATGCGGCAATATGGCGAGTGATTAATAATTAGGCGCCATGTGCGGCCAGGCGGTGGTTTATTGGGCGTTTTGCGAAAGTGCATCGTGCAACAGCCCCAGCGCATGGTCGCGCGCCGCCGTCCGCACGCGGTCGCGTCCCAAGGCACCGAACTCAACCGTTTCCGTCCGCGTGTCGGTGCCATTTGCGATGCCGAAACACACCCGACCTTCGGGCTTGTGGTCGGACCCGCCGGGGCCTGCGATGCCGGTGATCGATACGGCAAGGTGGACGGGCGCGTGCCGCAGCGCCCCTGCCGCCATCTCTGCCGCGACCGCTTCGCTGACGGCGCCGTGGGCGGCGAGCGTGGCGGGGGACACGCCCAGCATCTCGGTCTTGGCGCGGTTGGTGTAGGTGACAAATCCACGTTCGACCACTGCCGAGGATCCGGGAATGTCCGTCAGGGCCGCAGCCACCATGCCGCCCGTGCAGCTTTCGGCGGTGGCGATCATGATCCCTTGGGCCGTGGCCAGATCAAGGATCCTTGCGGCCAGCGTCATCGCATCAGCACCCCGTGGGCCAAGGCGGCCAGGGCGATCACGCCAAGGGCTGCAAAGACACCCGCAATCACATCGTCCAGCATCACCCCCAGCGCATCGCCGCGCCGGTCGGCCCAACCGACAAGCCAGGGTTTCCAGATGTCGAACAGGCGGAACAGTACAAAGGCGGCAATCCAGCCGGGCCACATCACCAGGATATCCATATCGCGTGTCGTTGCGGCATAGCTGAGAGGGAAGAGGGCGAGCCACTGGCCCACAACCTCGTCCACGACAACCTCGGACGGGTCGTGATCATCGGACCCTGCGGTGATCCGGGCGGTCGCCCACCAGCCGAGGGCAAAGATCAGGACGGTGGCCGCGGCAAAAAGGCCAAAGCCGCCGACGGTGTGCACGATCCACGCCAGCGGCAACGCGGCGGCGGACCCCCATGTGCCGGGGGCGGGGCGGATGTGTCCGACCCCCGCGAGAGTGCCGATCATGCGTGCGATCACGGCTGCACCAGCGCGGCCGTGGCAATGCAGGCGATGCCTTCGCCACGGCCGGTGAACCCCAGCTTCTCGGAGGTTGTCGCCTTGACCGAAATGCGGGTCATGTCGAGCTGCATGATCTTGGCCAGGGCGGCCTGCATCGCGGGGGCATGCGGGCCGATCTTGGGCGTCTCGCAGATCAGCGTGCAATCCACGTTGCAGATGGTGAACCCCATTTGTGTTGCCAGATCAACGGCATGGCGCAGAAAGATATGGCTTGCGGCCCCTTTCCATTGCGGGTCGCTGGGCGGAAAATGCTGGCCGATGTCGCCTTGAGCCAGTGCGCCATAGATCGCATCGGTGATGGTGTGCATGCCCACATCGGCATCCGAATGACCGACCAGCCCTGCATCATGCGGCACGTCCACGCCACACAGTGTGACGTGATCGCCGGGGCCGAACGCGTGCACGTCAAATCCGTTACCCAGTCTGATGTCCATCTCGCCCCCTCAGGATCGCTTCGGCCCGCGCGAAATCCGATGCGTGGGTGATTTTCAGATTGTCTTCTTCGCCCGGAACGATGGCCACAGGCAAGCCCGCGGCGACGGCGACGGCCACGTCGTCGGCCGCGTCGCCGGTGTGCTGTTCATGGGCCATCAGGATGGCGTCACGGTGAAAGCCCTGGGGTGTCTGCGCGCGGAACAGGCCGTCGCGGCTCTGGGTGCCGGTGACAAGTCCCTGCGCACCGGTCCACAGCGCGTCCGTCACTGGCAGGGCCGGAGCAGCACCGGGGTGGGTGTCCAGCGCCCCCAGCACGGCCGAAATCGTCTGTGCCGCGATCAAGGGGCGCGCGGCGTCGTGGATCAGCACGCAATCGGCCGCGTCTGCGGCCCGCAGCCCGTTCACTACGGAAGCGGCGCGGTTGGTGCCGCCTGCGACCAGCGCATCATGGTCATGTGCGTCGGCGCGGTCGCGGTCATCCGGGTGAATGACCAGCACGATCTGGCCGACGTCCGGGTGCGCGCGAAACGCAGCGAGTGTGCGGGCCAGAACGGTCTGTCCGGCCAGCACTTGCCACTGCTTGGGCAAATCGCCGCCAGCACGCGTGCCGCGCCCCGCGGCGACGATGATGGCTGCGGTTTCAGTCATGGCGACTGTCTAGGCGCTGCTGCGGGGCCTGTCCATGGCGGCAGGAGCGCTTAAAAATTAGGCAGTAGCGGACCACTGCACAGATTTGCGGCCCTCATTCGTTGAGCAATGCCAGTCCGCAAGCTACATCTGCGGCACCGCACAAGGATTAATCACGCGCATGGCCGCTAGCCCGCTCGACATGACTGCCCCGGTGATGCTGGCCCCGATGGCCGGTATCACGGACCTGCCGTTTCGCACGTTGGTGTCACGTTTCGGCGCGGGCATGGTCGTGTCCGAAATGGTGGCCAGCCACGACATGCTGAACGCCCGCCCCGGCAGCCGCGAAAAGGCAGAACTGGGATTGGACGCCGAAGGCACTGCCGTGCAGCTTGCCGGGCGCGAGGCCGCCCCCATGGCCGAAGCCGCAAAGATGGTGGCGGGGCAGGGCGCGCGCGTCATAGACATCAACATGGGCTGTCCGGCCAAGAAAGTGACCCAGGGCTATTCCGGCTCTGCCCTGATGCGCGACCCGGATCATGCCCTGACCCTGATCGAGGCGGTTGTGAATGCCGTCGACATTCCCGTGACGCTTAAAACCCGGCTGGGCTGGGATGACCGGATGCTGAACGCAGCCCACATCGCACGTCGGGCCGAGGCGGCGGGCATCCGGCAAATCGTGATCCACGGGCGCACGCGATGCCAGTTCTACAAGGGCCGGGCGGATTGGGCCGCCATCCGGCGGGTCACGCAGGCGGTGGGCATCCCGGTCATCGCCAATGGCGACATCGTGGATGCAGTTACGGCTGTCGACGCGTTGCGCCAGTCGGGGGCCGACGGCGTGATGATCGGGCGCGGCGCGCAGGGGCGGCCCTGGGTGCTGGCACAGGTGGCGCACGCCCTGTACGGCACACCCGCGCCGCAGGTGCCGGTCGGCCGGGCGCTGGTCGATCTGGTGATCGCGCATTACGAGGAAATGCTGCGGTTCTATGGCGATACGCTTGGCCTGCGGGTGGCGCGCAAGCATCTGGGATGGTTCATGGACACCGCAGGCACCGGCCCCGACCTGCGTCGTGCCGTGCTGACGGCCAAGGCTCCGGGCGACGTGGTTGCATTGCTGCCGCGCGCGCTGGTGCCACAGGCGGGACAGGCCGCGGCATGACGGCGCTGGGCGATCTCTGGGCCTCGTTGCCGGTGCCGACCATCGTGATCGGGCCGGGCGACGAGATCGTCGATATCAACTCGGCGGCCGAAGGGTTCTTCAACACCTCCGCCAAGGCGATGACGGGAACGCCGCTGTGGGACCAACTGGCGGTCGATGCCCCGCTTGAGGACAGCCTGGCGCGCGCGCGCAAGAACGGAACGCCGTTGTTCGTCAACGACGTGGATGTGGGCAGCGGCCAGCGCGCGCCGCTGCAATGCGGGCTGCAGATCGCGCCGCTTCTGGGCGCCGCCGGGCACATGGTGCTGATGATTTCGCCCCGCGAACTGGCGGGCCGGATGACCCAGAACCATTCGGTGAAATCGGCGGCCAAGTCGGCCATCGGCATGGCCGAGATGCTGGCACACGAGATCAAGAACCCACTGGCGGGCATCACCGGGGCGGCGCAGTTGCTCAGCATGAACCTGGACACGCAAGACCTTGAACTGACAGACCTTATCGTCGAGGAAAGCCGCCGCATCGTGAAGCTGTTGGAGCAGGTGGAGCAGTTTGGCAATCTCTCGCCACCCGACCTGAAACCGGTCAATATCCACGACGTTCTGGACCGCGCACGACGGTCCGCGCTGCTGGGCTTTGGGGCGCATATGGCAATCGTCGAGGACTACGATCCCTCGCTGCCGCTTGCCTATGGCGACCCGGACCAATTGTTGCAGGTCGTGCTGAACCTGCTCAAGAACGCGTCCGAGGCGGCCGGAGACAGCGGCGGCACAATCCGGCTGCACAGCTTTTTCGAACATTCCTTTCGCCTGCGTCGGGCCGACGGTTCGGGCCAGTCGCTGCCCTTGCAGATCGAGATCATAGATGACGGCCCCGGTCTGCCGGACAGCATTGCAGCCGACATCTTTGATCCGTTCGTGTCGGGCAAGGAAAACGGCACCGGCCTGGGCCTTGCGCTGGTGTCCAAGATCATCTCGGACCATGGCGGCTGGATCTCCGTCACGTCGGTGCCGGGGCAGACTGTGTTTCGCCTGTCACTGCCGCGCGCGCCCAAAGATGCCACCCCCGTTACTGATAAAGAGGATTGAGCCATGGACGGCACCGTACTTGTCGCCGACGACGACCGCACCATCCGCACGGTGCTGACCCAGGCGCTGACGCGTGCGGGTTGCAAGGTGCATGCCACATCCAGCCTGACCACGCTGATGCGCTGGGTGGGCGAGGGCAAGGGCGACGTCGTGATCAGCGACGTGATGATGCCGGACGGAAACGGGCTCGAGATGTTGCCCAAGATTTCCGAGGACCGGCCGGGCCTGCCCGTCATCGTGATTTCGGCGCAGAACACCATCATGACGGCGATTCAGGCGGCCGAGGCCGAAGCCTATGATTACCTGCCCAAACCCTTTGATCTGCCCGACCTGATGAAGCGCACCGCCAAGGCGCTTGAGATGCGGGCGCAGAACCGTGTGCGCCCGACCGAGGACGAGCGACCGGACGAGTTGCCGTTGGTGGGGCGCACGGCGATCATGCAGGCGCTGTACCGGGTCGTGGCGCGGGTGATGAACACCGACCTGCCCGTGCTGATCTGGGGCGAAAGCGGGACGGGCAAGTCGTTGATCGCACGGGCCATTCACGACTTTTCCGACCGCCGCACGCTGCCCTTTGTCACCATCACTGCCGCCGAATTGCAGGACCTCGAAGGCCCCGCCCGGGTGCTGGCGCGGGTCAAGGGCGGCACGCTGCTGATCGACGAGATCGGTGATATCCCCGAAGAGCTTCAGGCCCGCGTCGTGCGCATGATGGACACGCCCGGCGAATACGTGCCGCGGTTTCTGGCCACCAGCCAGACCGACCTGACGGCCGCGATGGAGGACGGGCGGGTGCGAAAGGACCTGTATTACCGCCTGTCCGGTGCCACCCTGCAGGTGCCCGCGCTGCGCGAACGTGTCGATGACATTCCGCTGTTGTGTGACCATTTCCTTGCCCGTGGCGAGAAAAGCGGCCAACCCGTGCGGATGCTGTCGGCCGACGCGACCGAGATATTCCGCACCTACAGCTGGCCCGGCAACGTGCGGCAGTTGGAAAATGCCGTCCGCCGTCTGGGCCTGACCAGCCGCGCGCCCGAGATTTCGATGGCCGAGGTGGAACAGGTGCTGGGCCACCAGCCCGAACTGGAACCGATGCGCAGCGCAGGCGACACCGAAAAGCTGGGCGCATCTGTGGCGCGCCACCTGCGCCGATACTTCGATCTGCATGGCAACATGCTGCCACCACCGGGCCTGTATCAGCGCATTCTGCGCGAGGTCGAGCTGCCGCTGATCGAAATCGCGCTGGATGCCACCGGCGGAAATCAGGCCAAGTGCGCGGATTTGCTGGGAATCAACCGAAATACCCTGCGCAAGAAGATCACCGACCTCGATATAGAGGTGACACGCCGCCGCAAGTTGATGTAATACTGCCACACAAACCGTGGCTTCCGCGCCTCAGAGCACGCAAGACCACCGGATATGGCGGTAAGGCGCGACAAGCGCCACATCATCGAGGGCGTGCCACGTGGCATACGGGACACGAGCCACATTATGGGGCAACCTGACGCGTTTGCGCAGGCGGCGTCGCGTGCGCAATGCCGCGACCTTGGGACTTGTGGTGCTTGGCCCGATCCTTGCGCTGACCACGTTTCTGGTTCTTGGTCCGTTTGATCAGGGGGCGAATGCGCCGTCCCTGCGGCTGATCCTGTTGGCCGACCTTGTCTATGTGCTGGTGGTGGCCGCACTGGTCCTGGCGCAGGTCGCGCGACTGGTGGCGGCGCGGCGCGCCAAGTCGGCCGGGTCGCGGCTGCACCTGCGCCTGACCGGGGCCTTTGCCCTGCTGGCACTGATCCCGACAGTCACGGTGGCCGTTTTTGCGGGCCTGACGGTGAACATCGGGCTCGAAGGCTGGTTTTCCGACCGGGTCCGGGGCGTGGTCGGGTCGTCCCTGGCTGCCGCCGAAGCCTATGAAGAAGAGCAGCGCGGAGACCTTGCCGCAGATGCCCTGGCGCTGGCCCGCTACATCGACACGGTGCGCGGCGCACAGGTCATCGGCGACCGCGAGGTGCTGACCGACGGCCAGTTGCAGGTGCAGCGCGGCCTGCGCGAGGCCTATCTGGTGGACGGCACCGGCGCGTTGCGGGCGCGGGGCAACCGGTCTTATCTGTTTGACTTCGAACAGCCCACCCCCGCGCAACTGTCCACCGCCACTACCGAAGGCATCGCCATCATCGAGGACTGGGCCGTGAACGAATTCCGCGCCTTGGTGCCTTTGGCTTCTTACGTGGACCGATACCTGTATGTCAGCCGGGATGTGGATGGCGAAATCCTGTCGCTGCTGGATGAAACCCAGGAAACGGTGCTGCTGTACCAACAACTGGAAAGCGAACGGGGCCGCGTGCTGTTCCAGTTCGGCCTGCTGTATCTGGGCTTTGCCGTGATCCTGATCCTGGCCGCCATCGCCCTGGGGCTGTGGTTCGCCGAACGGCTCAGCGGCCCGGTGGGGCGGCTTACGGGTGCGGCGCAGCAGGTCGGATCGGGCGATCTGGACGTGCAGGTCCGCGAAGAGTTCGGCGACGACGAAATCGCCATGCTCAGCCGTTATTTCAACCAGATGACCAAGCAACTCAAGGTGCAACGCCAGACGCTGCTGGCCAACACCGAACAGATCGAGCGGCGGCGCAGGCTGTTTGATTCCGTGCTGGGGTCCGTGACGTCCGGCGTGGTCGGCGTTGATGCGCAGGGCAAGATCACCTTTGCCAACCGGTCCGCCGCGCGTCTGCTGGACTGGACCGAAGACCAGCAGGAAGAGGACGTGCCACTGGCGGTGGCGATCCCGGAATTTGCCGCCCTGTTCGCGCTGCTGAAGGCCGGACCGCAGGAAATTGCGCAAAGCGAGGTCAAGGTGACCCGCAAGGGGCGGCTGGAAAACCTGCTGGTGCGCATGGCCACGCGCCGCAATGCCGATGGCCGGCTCGAAGGGTACGTGGTCGCCTTTGACGACGTGACCGATCTGGTCAGCGCCCAGCGGATGGCCGCCTGGGGCGACGTGGCGCGCCGCATCGCGCACGAGATCAAGAACCCGCTGACCCCCATCCAGCTGAGCGCCGAACGCATCAAGCGCAAGTTCGGCCCCAAGCTGGGCGCGGACAGCGACAGCCTTGAACAGATGACGGATGTGATCGTGCGCCAGACCGGCGACCTGCGCCGGATCGTGGACGAGTTTTCCAAGTTCGCCCGGATGCCGGAACCCGACCGCAAGACCCACGACCTGACCGATATCGTGCGCGACGCGGTGGTGTTGCAGCGCGCGGGCCAGCCCGGGGTCGAGATCGTGGATGATCTGCCGGGCGACGGGATCCTGGCGGAACTGGATGCGACCATGATCAGTCAGGCCCTGACAAACCTGATCAAGAACGCGGGTGAAGCCATTGAAACCTTGCAGAAAAAGGGAGCACCAAAAGGGCACCAGCCGCGCATCGAAGTGCGGATGGAAACGGGCCCGGCAGGTGCGCAGATCACCATTTCCGACAACGGCATTGGCCTGCCCGAAGACCGGGCGCGGCTGTTTGAGCCTTATGTGACGACACGGGACGAAGGCACCGGCCTGGGCCTGCCCATCGTCAAGAAGATCATCGAAGAACACGGGGGCACGCTGACCCTCGATGACGCGGCCCGTTTCGAGGGCCAATCCCATCACGGCGCCATGGCGGTGATCACGCTGCCCCTGGCACCGATCCATGTTGAGCAGGAGCAAGCGGTATGAGCGATATACTGATCGTCGATGACGAACGCGATATTAGGGAACTGATCTCGGATATCCTGAAAGACGAAGGGTTTGCCACGCGGCTGGCAGGCAATTCCGACGATGCGATGGCAGCCATCAATACCGAGGCGCCGGCGCTGATCATCCTCGACATCTGGCTCAAGGACAGCCGGATGGACGGGATCGACATTCTCAAGACCGTCAAGCGTGACAACCCGGATGTGCCGGTGGTGATCATCTCGGGCCATGGCAACATCGAGATTGCGGTCGCCGCCATCAAGCAGGGGGCCTATGACTTCATCGAAAAGCCGTTCAACATCGATCAGCTTCTGGTGGTGATCCGCCGCGCGATGGAGACCAGCCGCCTGCGCCGCGAAAACCAGAGCCTGCGCCGCCCCGAGGCCGCCCCGGCACAAATGATCGGGGCGTCGGCCAGTTTCCGGGCGTTGATCTCGCAACTGGACAAGGTGACCAAGTCCAATGGTCGCGTCATGCTGACCGGCCCCGCAGGCAGCGGCAAGGAGGTGGCGGCCCGTTATATCCATGCCAATTCGAACCGGGCCGAGGCCCCGTTTGTCACCGTGAACTGCGCAGGGGTCGAGCCCGAGCGCATGGAAGAGGTGCTGTTCGGCCGCGAGAATGCGGACCGCGGCGTGGAGCCCGGCCTGCTGGAGCAGGCCCACGGTGGCGTGATCTATTTCGACGAGGTGGCCGACATGCCCATCGGCACCCAGTCCAAGATCCTGCGCGTGCTGGTGGACCAGCAGTTCCAGCGCGTGGGTGGCACCGACAAGGTGCGGGTGGATTTGCGCGTGATCTCGTCCACCAACCGTGACCTGGAACAGGCGATCACGGCGCAGACGTTCCGCCAGGAACTGTACCACCGCCTGAACGTCGTCCCGATCCCCGTGCCCAGCCTGGAAGAACGGCGCGAGGATATCCCGGTGCTGGCGGCGCATTTCGTCGAGGAATTCAACACTGCGCAGGGCCTGCCCAAGCGCGATCTGAGCGGCGATGCCGCTGCACTGTTGCAGACAATGGAATGGCCCGGAAACGTGCGCCAGCTCAAGAACATGGTGGAACGGGTGCTGATCCTGGGCGAAGGCACGGGACCGATCGAGGCGCGCGAACTGCCCGGTCCGACAGAGCCCGAGGGCGAGGAGGGGCGCGTGGTGCTGTCCGGTGCGCTGGCCACCTTGCCGCTGCGCGAGGCGCGTGAGGCGTTCGAGCGGGAATACCTGCTGACCCAGATCAACCGGTTCGGCGGCAATATCAGCCGCACGGCGAATTTTGTCGGGATGGAGCGGTCTGCCCTGCACCGCAAGCTGAAATCACTGGGGGTTGTCACATCGTCCAAGGCGGGCGCACGTGTGGCGCATCTGGACGAGGCCGAGACGGCAGCCGAGTAGCGCGCCGGAAAACGACGCGTTTTCCGGACCGTTTTCCGACGCGGAAGACGGGGCGTTGCGCTTTATTGCGGAACCGGTGCCACTGTTCCGGAAACCGCGTCGGTTTCCGCGCCGGTTTTCGCGTCGAAAACCGTCTAGCGGGCGCGCACGTTCAACTGCGCCAGCACGTCCAGCCCCTGCATGTTCAGGAAATGCAGCATGTCGATGAAAACCCAGTTTTCGGCCAGCTTGTCGCCATCCCGCCGGTAGAAATCGACCACCCGCATGTCCGCCTTGCGCCCCGACGGCGGCAGACCCAGATAGGGCCCCGTGCATTCCATCGTCAGGTTGGGCCAGCCGAAGAATCCGCCGAATTCCCCTTCGGCAAAGCGGGCGATATGGCCGTTGAATGCCCTTTCGCCCAATTGTCGGCGGAATGGTTGCTGGTGCTGTTCGATGTAGCGGTCGATGGTGTAGGTGGCACCGATCCCTGTCGGACCCCACCACAGCATGTCGTCGTGCCAGTGCTTGCGCAGTTCCTCTTGCGGTGGTGGCGGGGCGTCGGTGGCGTTGACCTCGGAAATCATGCCGATCATCCGGTTGATCAGGTCCAGCGTTCTTTCGCTGTCGCGCGGATCGCGCGGTGCCAGTGACACACCGTCGTGCGACATCGGCCCGGGCTGGACCAGTTGTGCCGCCGTCATGCCGGGCAACGGATATTGCCCTGCCTGGTGCATCAGGTGCAGAAGATCGCAAAAGAACGCCTGTTCCACGATCCGCCCGTCCAGGACGCGGCTGAATTCCGCAAACCTCAGCATCACCAGCTTGCCCGTGGGCTGGATGCCGAGGAACGGCGCGTCCAGCAGACCAAGGATATGTCCCATGGCCCCGACCCACAGGCCCGGTGCGCCACCCAGTGAGTTTTCACCGGCAATCAGCAGGTCGAGCCGACGCTGGGGGCGGGTCAGCGCCGTGGCGAGTGGGGTCCAGAACCTGTCTGCCACCGCGGCGATGCCGCGCTGCTCGTGCCAGGGGTGCATTCCGCGCCAGTGCACGTCGGGCTCCATATGCAGCACCAGTGCTGCGCGCATATCCGCGGCCCGTGCCGCGCCGATTGCGGCGTGGTGGGCCAGCACGATGGACTTCGCGTCGTGAAGACGCCCTTCCAGGTCACTGGGTGCGGACGATCTGGATCTTGCCGTTTCGGTTTCTGATGGCACAGGTATTCTCGTTCAGCTTTGGTAGGATCAATGTTTCGCCCGGCGGGGCCGCGTTGGCAACCGCTGGCGGGCAGGCGGGGATTTCGACGAAGGCATAGCCGCGGTCGCTCATGCACTGCGCCTTGACCCGTGCGCGCAGGTCGGCGTTGGCATCTACGCTATAGACCTCGCCCGGCACCCAGAAACCGCCCGAATAGTAGCAGTTGCCGCGACCGTCGCAGACGCGGTTGCGGACATAGCGGGGCGGACCCTGACGGACCACGTTGGCCACCGGCGCGGCCTTGAGCGCGGCCACGTCACAGGCGGTATTGTCGCGGTCGAGTGTTTTGACGCTGACACCTTCGGCATAAAAGGTGCGCAGCGGCAGGCAGGCCGCCAGTACACAGAACAGGCAAAGGACAAGCACGGGTCGCATATCGAAACACTGCCGCAGGTCGCGCGGTTTGGCAATTGCCATTTGCACACGTGTGCAAATTGACACGAGATTGACCGGACGCGCAGGCTCTGTCATGCAGGGATGCTGAAAACGCACGGGGACGCAGGTCCGGGAACAGAGATGAAAGTCATCATTTGCGGCGCAGGCCAGGTGGGCTGGCAGATTGCCCGGCACCTCTCGGGCGAGCGCAACGACGTCACCGTGGTCGACAATGACCCGGATCTTGTGCGGCGCGCCACCGACACGCTGGATGTGCAGGGCGTGGCCGGGTTCGCCAGCTATCCCGACATTCTGGACCGGGCCGGGGCCAGCGACGCCGACATGATCATCGCCGCCACCCATTCGGACGAGGTCAACATGGTCACCTGTCAGGTGGCGCATTCGGTTTTTGGCATCAACCGCAAGATCGCGCGCCTGCGCAGCCAGTCCTACCTGACGGCGATCTATTCCGACCTGTATCGCCGCGACCACATGCCCATCGACGTGGTCATCAGCCCCGAACGCGAGGTGGCCGCCGCCGCCCTGCAACGACTGAGCGCCCCATCGGCTTTCGACACCGAACTGTTCATCGATGGGCAGGCGCAGCTTCTGGGCATCTCGCTGGACGACGATTGTCCGGTGCTGAATACGCCGTTGCGCCAGCTGACCGACCTGTTTTCGACGCTGCGCGTGGTCGTGGTGGGAGTGCGCCGCGAGGGGACGCTTTTCGCGCCAGAAGCGGGGGACCAGCTTTTCGCCGGCGATGCGGCCTATGTCTTTGCCCATGTGGACGACGTGCCACGCACGATGGAGGTGTTCGGCAAGACAATGCGCAAGCAGGAACGCGTGGTGCTGGTGGGCGGGGGCAACGTCGGCCTTGCCGTGGCCCGCGCGCTGGAAGGGCGCACCAACCGCATCCGCGCCAAGGTCATCGAGAAAAACCGCCGCTGCGCGGAACTGGCGGCCGAGGCGCTGGAGCGGACCATTGTCCTGAACGGCGACGGGCTGGACGTGGCGCTGCTGGACGAGGCGGGCGTGGCCCGGGCCGACGCAATGCTTGCGGTGACCGACGACGACAAGACCAACATGCTGGCCGCCGTGCGCGCCAAATCCGAAGGCTGCCCCTATGCCATCGCCCTGATCAACGATCCAACCCTGGTGCCGATGATGGGCCCCCTGGGCATCGACGCCTATATCAACCCGCGCGCCACGACCGTGTCGTCGATCCTGCGTCACATCAGGCATGGGCGCGTGCGATCCGTCTATTCCATCGGGGATGCCGATGCCGAGGTGATCGAGGCCGAAGTGCTGTCCACCTCGCCCATGGCGGGCAAGCAGATCAACGAGATCGACTTTCCCGAGGGCGTGCTGATCGGTGCCGTCCGCAAGGGCGACGAGGTGATCCGCCCGGTCGGCAAGACCCGCATCGACGAAGGCGACGTAATCGCCATCTTTGCCCTGGCCGAGGACGTGCCCGAGGTGGAGCGCCTGATGCAGGTGTCCATCGACTTTTTCTGATGCCGGCGCGCAGCCAGCCTCGGGATACGATTGGAGCGGCGGTGCTGCGACTGCCGCTGTTTCTGTTGATCTGTGGTGTGTTTTCCGCAGCGATGCTGGTGCCTGCGGCCTATGCCGGCATGGTGCGCGAACTGGTCACAGCGCGGGCGTTTCTCTATTCCGGGCTGCTGGGGCTGATCATCTTTGGCCTGATTGGCCTGGCCCATGCGGGGCGCGATCCGCGTCACGGGGCGCTGGGGCCGCTCATGTCGCTGTTCTGCGCCTTTGTGTTCCTGCCAGTGCTGCTCGCCGTACCCTTTTACGAGGGGCTGCGCACCACCACTTTTTTCAACGCCTATATCGAGATGGTCAGCGCCATCACCACCACAGGGGCCACGCTGTTCAGCGACCCCGAGCGCCTGAACGGGCCGCTGCACCTGTGGCGCGCCATGGTGGGGTGGCTGGGCGGTCTGATGATGTGGGTGGCCGCATCGGCGGTGCTGGCACCGCTGAACCTGGGCGGGTTCGAGGTGACGGCGCGGGCCGAACCCGGCCGCCGGGCCAGCATCGACGTGGGCATGTCCGCGCCCGAGGTGCGGGTGCGCATCGCCAAGGTCAGCGCGGTGCTGGTGCCGATCTATGTGGGGCTGAGCCTGCTGTTGTGGCTGCTTCTGGTCATCGGCGGCGATGTGCCTTTGGTGGCGATCTGTCATGCGATGTCGATCCTTGCGACCTCGGGCATTTCGCCGGTGGGCGGGCTTGGAACGGGATCCGGCCTGACGGGCGAGGTGGTGATGCTGCTATTCATGCTCTTTGCCCTGTCGCGCCTGACCTTTTCCACCGACACGGTAACGTCGGAATATGGTGGCCTGCGCCGTGATCCGGAGTTCCGCATCGGCGTGGCGCTGGTGCTGGCGGTGCCGGCGTTCCTGTTCGTGCGCCATTTCCTTGGGGCCATCGATGTGGATGCGGGCGAAGATGTGCGCGACGCATTATACGCCCTGTGGGGCAGTGCCTTTACCGTGCTGTCGTTCCTGACGACCACCGGCTTTGCCTCGTCGAAATGGGCGGCGGCACAGGCGTGGTCGGGTCTGGAAACGCCCGGGCTGCTGTTGATGGGGCTGGCGCTGATCGGGGGCGGGGTTGCGACCACCGCGGGCGGGGTCAAGCTGTTGCGGGTCTTTGCGCTGTACAAGAACGGCCTGCGCGAGATGGAGCGCCTGGTGCATCCGTCGTCGGTTTCGGGGGCCGGGCACATGGGGCGGCGGCTGCAAAAGGACGGGGCATTCATCGCCTGGGTGTTCTTTATGCTGTTTGCGATTTCGCTGGCGCTGGTCACGATCCTGCTGGCCGCCACCGGGGTGGATTTCGAAACCGCGATGGTGATGGCGGTGGCGGGGCTGTCGACCACGGGCCCGCTCTTGGACGTGGCGGGGGACGACCCGATCCGGCTGGCGGAAATGGGCACCACGGCAAAGGCGCTGTTTGGCGGCGCCATGGTGCTGGGGCGGCTCGAGACGCTGGCCATCATCGCGCTTTTCACGCCGGATTTGTGGCGGCGCTAGGCGGACCTTCGCGGTAGGTCCGTAACGGACTGTTTTTTGGGCTGGAATCTTCGCAGGCTGCGGGACATACTCCGCGCGGAGGGACGGTCTGATCCGCAGGCCAAGGCAAGAACAAAAGGGTATTACCGACATGGCTTCGGACAGACAAAATTTGCAGGATGCATTTCTGAATCACGTGCGCAAGACCAAGGTGCCCGTGACGATATTCCTGATCAATGGTGTGAAATTGCAAGGGGTTATCACGTGGTTCGATAACTTCTGCGTGCTGTTGCGCCGCGACGGTCAAAGTCAGCTGGTGTACAAACATGCGATCTCGACGATCATGCCCAGCCAGCCGATTTCGCTGTACGAGGGCGAAGACGCCTCTTGAGCGAGACCGCGCCGCAGCTGACCCGCGCGTGGGTTCTGCACCCCGACATCAAGTCCGATCCTGACCGGCGCGAGGCCCGTTTTGCGCTGGCAGAGGCCGTTTCCCTGGCCCATGCCCTGCCCGAACTGAATGTGGTTGGGTCCGAGATCGTGCCGCTGCCGCGCCCGCAGCCCGGACTGCTGTTCGGGTCGGGCAAGATAGACGAACTGAAAGACCGCCTGCACGACAACGAGATCGAACTGGTGCTGGTGGACGGGCCTGTCACGCCGGTCCAGCAACGCAACCTGGAACGTGCGTGGAAGGTCAAGTTGCTGGACCGCACGGGCCTGATCCTGGAAATCTTTTCCGACCGTGCCGCCACGCGCGAGGGCGTGTTGCAGGTCGAGATGGCCGCGCTGTCCTACCAACGCACCCGGCTGGTGCGCGCCTGGACCCACCTCGAGCGGCAACGCGGTGGCCTTGGCTTTGTCGGCGGCCCCGGCGAGACGCAGATCGAGGCCGACCGCCGCGCCATCGACACCCAGCTAGTGCGCCTGCGCCGGCAACTGGACAAGGTGGTCAAGACCCGGTCGCTGCACCGCGCGGCGCGGGCCAAGGTGCCGTATCCCATCGTGGCGCTTGTGGGCTACACCAACGCCGGAAAGTCGACGCTGTTCAACCGTCTGACCGGGGCGCAGGTGATGGCCAGGGACATGCTTTTCGCCACGCTCGATCCCACGATGCGCCGCGTCCAGTTGCCAGAGGGACCCGAGGTGATCCTGTCGGACACGGTGGGGTTCATCAGTGACCTGCCCACGGAACTGGTCGCCGCGTTCCGCGCCACGCTGGAAGAGGTGCTGGCCGCAGACGTCATCCTGCACGTTCGCGACATCTCGCACCCCGAAACAGAGGCGCAAGCCGAAGACGTGCGCACCATCCTGGGCGATCTGGGCGTGGATGAAGGGCGCCGCATGTTCGAGGTCTGGAACAAGATCGACCTGCTGGAGGACGAGGCCGCCGACGCCGCCCGCGCGCGCGCCACGCGCGAAGACGGCGTGCTGACCCTGTCGGCGCTCACTGGCGAAGGGGTCGGGGACCTGCTGGCGCAGGTCGCCGAAACAGTACAGGGGGCGGTATCGGAGGAGACGCTGACGCTTGCCTTTTCCGAGGGGCGGAAACGCGCATGGCTCTTTGATCAGGACGTGGTTCAGGCCGAACGGCAGACCGAGGACGGGTTTGCGCTGGATGTGCGCTGGACCGCGATCCAGAAGGCGCGCTTCGACGGTCTTTGACGCAAAGACCGGCTGGAAACCGACGCGGTTTCCGCAGGAAACACTCCGTTTTCCGCGTCGGAAAACAGCCGGAAGCCGTGTCGGCTTCCGTCATGCGTGCCGCCATTGTCCCGGTTGCAACCCATTCAGCGCCCAGTCACCTATCCGCGCCCGGATCAGCCGCAGTGTCGGGAACCCCACGGCCGCCGTCATCCGCCGCACCTGACGGTTGCGGCCTTCGGTGATCGTCAGTTCCAGCCAGCTGTCGGGGACCGATTTGCGCACCCGGATCGGCGGATCGCGGGGCCAGAGCGTGTCCGGTTCTTCCATCCGAAGCACCTTGGCCGGGCGGGTCGGTCCGTCCTTGAGTGTCACGCCCTTGCGCAGCGCGTTCAGGGCATCGTCGGCAACCTCTCCCTCGACCTGCACCCAATAGGTTTTGGGCGCCTTGTATTTCGGGTGGGCAATGCGGGCCTGCAACGCGCCGTCGCTGGTCAGCACCATCAGCCCTTCGCTGTCGCGATCCAGCCGTCCGGCGGGATAGACGCCCGGCACGTCGATATAGGCGGACAGGGTCGGGCGGGGTGATCCCGCGGTCCCCTTGTCGGTGAACTGCGACAGCACGCCAAAGGGCTTGTTGAACAGGATGGTGGTCACCGAAGCGGCTCGAGCCGCGTCACACCGACCGACGCGGCGCGCGCCAGCCCTTCGTCCAGCGACATCGGGATATATTCGCCCCGCCGCCACAACTGGGCCAGATCGTCGTAGTGGCGCGACAGGAAGTGGCCCGATTGTCCGGTCGACAGGACAAAGACCGAAGAGTTCGGATCGGCAAAATCATAGACCCCGCGATAGCCTGCACCGTGCACGTTTTCGAACGGGTTCGGGCCTTCGCCGCTGGTCCTGCCCCGCAGCAGGGTGTTGTCCCCGCCCGAGGTCGACTGCCGGATATTCACGAAAAAGCGCGACAGCGGCACATCGCCCAGCACCTGATGGTCGTGGGTGGCCTGGTGCGCGTCGCCCCACCGCAGGGATTCCAGTTGTGTGCCATAGGTTTCCTCGATCCACACCAGTGCGTCATCCAGCGCCAGCCTGGCCATGTCCGGGCAGGTTTCCACCGGGGCGGATTGGCGCACGTCGCACCAGATGCCCGCGCCGTCCACGTTGCGGAACACACGTTCGATGAACAAGGGTTCCACATGGGTCAGGGTGTTGGCCATGGGGCCCAGATCGTCCCGCACCAGACGGTCCTGCAACGCCCGCAGCCAGGCGGAATAGATCAACGGTTCGGGCCAGTGTTCGTTCATCGCCCCGTTCCATTCGGCCAGCAGGGTCAGGGCGCGCTGGCGCTGGCGTTCGGCGCTGCCTGCGGGTGCGGCCTCGCCGGTAAACCACAACTCGGCCCCGATCAGCGGCAAGAGCGAGCGCGCGGTGAACGACACTTGATCCAGCTGCGCCTCGATAAAGCTGTCGCGGGTGTGCACCTCGCGCGCCTGCATCAGGCGCAGCCAGCGCTGCACCCGCTGGGTATCGCCCCATTCGAAACTGACGTGGTTTGGAAAGGGGCGGTCGACTGTCTTGTTGTTGGTGTTGCCCAGGATGCCGCCCACCGGCGACACGAAACCGGGATTCGAGGCATAAGGCATGCGCCCCTGCCAGCGGTTTTCGACGCGCCAGCCCAGGCTGGGCAGGCGGCCCTGGCTTTGGTGGTTTTCATCGCGGGCCGGGATCGCGCCGATCGTCTTCATCGCGATGGTGGCGCGATCGACCAGCGTCAGGTTCTGCGCGGGCGCGATATAGCTTTCGGCGGCCACGATGGCTTCGGCCACGGTCTGGGCCTTCATCACGCCCATGGCGGCGCTCAGTGATGTGTCGCGCGGGCTGAGCACGGTCCAGGACAGCGCGGCCACGTGGCCCGGGGGCGTCACGGCGCCCAGGTTGCGGAAACTGCCGGGCAGGACGGGGCCATTGTCGGTCCAGCGCAGGGTGAGGGTGACCGGGTCGGTATCCGCGATTTCGATGATCGAGGGGCGCGTGTCGAAATCCTTCCATCCCGTGGGCGTGCGGTACTGTTCGGGATTGTCGGGGTTCACCTCTTCGATCAGCACGTCCTGATCGTCCACATAGGCCGAGGTCAGGCCCCAGCCCAGTGCTTCGGACCGGCCCAGCAGGATGGCGGGCATCCCCGGAATGGATCCGCCGATCACGCCGCCCGATTGCAGGTCGAGCCGGGCCAGATACCAGATGGTCGGCGCGGAAAAGCCAAGGTGCGGATCGTTTGCCAGAAGCGTCCCGCCCGAGGCCGAGCGGGCCGAGGACGCGGCCCAGGCGTTGGACGCACCGGCAAGGCCCCGGCGCGGGAACGGCGACAGCGGATGCAGGCTGGCATCTGCCGCGTCCGCATGGCGCACGGCACCGGGCACCAGGGCGGCATATTCCGGCAGGCTGGCGATGCCAGGGCCGGGCACGTCGGGCAGAATATCGGACAGGCGGTCCTGATCGTCGAGCGCCAGCGACATGCGGGCGCGCAGCACTTCCTCTTGCAGGTGGCCCGACAGTTGCAGGCCCATCAGCTTGGTGATGGCGATGCTGTCGGCGGGCCGCCACGGGGCGAGGGGCGCGTTGAACAGGAACATCTCTGGCGCGCCGCGTCCCAGCGCCTCGGCGTTGATCTGGTCCAGCCGGGCATTGACCCCGGCGGCATAGGCGTTGAGCGCCGTGGTCGTGGCCGCATCCTGCGCCTCGACCGATTGCACCGACAGGCGGTAGATGTCGAGGCGGCGGATGAAACTGTCGATGTCGACGGTGGCGGTGCCGAACAGTTCCGAAAGGCGTCCCTGCGCCGTGCGGCGCAGCATCATCATCTGCCACAGCCGGTCCTGGGCATGGGCAAAGCCCAGGGCGTGAAAGACATCTGCGTCGGTTTCGCCAAAGATATGGGGAACATTGGCGTTGTCGCGCACGATCTCGACCGGGGCCGAAACGGCCGGCACGCGCACCACGGCGTTGTAGTCGGGCAGGGATCGCGAGGCGAGGTAATAGACCAGACCGACACCCAGAACGGCCAGTACGATCACCGCCGCGGTGATCCGCACAAGCCATTGAAAGACCACCGCCATGCCGTTTCCCCGTCTGCGCCCGTTTCAACAGACTGTTAGGCGGGCAAAGGGCCAAGCGCAAGGCTCGGCCCTTGGGTCATGCGGCGCTGGGGTCAGGGAATGATGCGGGTGTATTTGGTGCCTTCGAGAGTGGCGCCGATCCGCAGGCCCGCACGGGCAAAGACCGCCGCCAGCACCGGGCTGAGTGCCGTGGTGGTGTCGGCCGCCACGCTGTCGCCCTGGTCCGAGATCACGTATTCCACGTCCGCGCCCGCGGCCCAGCCCGGCGAGCGGCGGAAATCCATCAGCGCCTCTTCGGTCATGAAGAACAGGACATGCGCGAATTGCTGCGCCCCGATCTGCAGGCCACCCGATCCCTTGACCACGGAATAGTAGTCGACGGTGACGTCGTTGACGCGCAGCGCGCCGCGCCCGTAGGCACCGCCAAAGCCAAGGCCCGCCTCGGTCACCAGCGGCATGACCAGCATGCCGTTGGCCTTTTGTGCCAGTGTCGCCGTGTTGGGGTATTCGCGGTACATTTCGTTCAGCGTCGCATCGACACGCGCGTCGATGGTGCTGCCGCCGGTGCTGCCGATGCCGTTCCCGCACGCAGCCAGAAGACCAGTGCCAGAGACCATTCCCGCGGCAAAGGCACGCCGCGTCATCCGATGAGTTTTCATATCAAAACCGCCTGTGTAGCTCGATGTTTGCGCGGTTTGCCCACGCTTGTTGGCAGGTATACGCCGATTGCGCGGCGCTGTCACCATGTGAAGGTGTATGGGCAAGTTTCTGCCTTGGGGGCAGGGCGCACGGATACGTGCGCCTTACGGGTGCTTTTTTCCAATATGCGCGCAGGTGCCGGACGTGGCAGGGGGCGCTGCCCCCGTCGGCTGCGCCGCCTCCCCCGGGATTTTTTGGGACAGAGACGGGTGGGTGCCTGCGTGTGTTTTGATCGGTGACCCTGAGATGTGGGCCGATGTTCGTGAACGTGCCGCGCAGTGCTATTGCCTGGCTTTCGGACTTGCACGGTGCGGGGTTAATCTGAACGTCTGAACGTGCGATCGGAGAGGTGTACGATGCAAATTCTGGTGACAGCGCCCGTCTTGACCACCGCGCGCTTGCGCCTGCGTGGTCCCGAACGGGAAGACTTGCCGGCATTTACCCGGTTCATGACCAGCGCGCCATCACTGCGTGCGCAGGGCGAGACCGTCACGCCGGAGCAGGCGTGGTTCGGGTTTCTGACAGGTGTCGGCCACTGGCAGTGGCACGGGTTCGGCTTTTTCACGGTGGTGGATTTGCGGACGGGGGATCCCGTCGGTCGTGTGGGGTTGCTCAGGCATCATGGCTGGCCGGACGTCGAACTGGCATGGCATCTGTTCGAGGGTTCGGAAGGCAACGGGTTTGCCACCGAGGCGGCCGTGGCGGTCAGGACATGGGCCCGGAACGACATGGGTCTTGATCGGCTTTACAGCTTCATTGACGTTGCGAATACGCGGTCGCAGGCCGTGGCGCGGCGGCTGGGGGCCGCCACCGACGGAACGCGCGCCAGCCATGATCCGGAGGCGGAGGTTTGGGTCCATGCGATTGGCGGTGCTTGAGGCACATCACGCCTGCCCATGTCAGCCGCCCTGCAACAGACGCGCCGCTGCTGGGGCGAAATAGGTCAGGATACCGTCGCAACCCGCGCGCTTGAACGACATCAGGCTTTCCAGAACTGCCCGGTCGTATTCGATCCAGCCGTTCTGCGCGGCAGCTTCGATCATGCTGTATTCCCCGGACACCTGGTAGGCGAAGGTGGGCGCGCCGAACGTGTCCTTGACCCTGCGGCAGATGTCCAGATACGGCATGCCCGGTTTGACCATGACCATGTCGGCCCCTTCGGCCAGATCCCGTTCGATCAGGCGCAGCGCCTCGTCCGAATTGGCGGGATCCATCTGGTAGGTCTTCTTGTCCCCCGTCAGCGCACCGGACGCGCCCACCGCATCGCGGAACGGGCCATAGAACGCCGACGCATATTTGGCGGCATAGCTGAGGATCATGACGTTCTGGTGGCCCGCCCCTTCGAGTGCTGTGCGGATCGCGCCGATCCGCCCGTCCATCATGTCGGAGGGTCCGATGATATCGGCCCCTGCGTCAGCCTGTGCCAGCGCCATCTTGACCAGCGCCTCGACCGTGCGGTCATTGACGATCTCGCCGTTTTCGACAAACCCGTCATGGCCGTTGATGTTGTAGGTGTCGAGCGCCACGTCCGTCATGATCGCGATGTCGGGCACGGCGTCCTTGATCGCGCGGATGGCGCGATTGGCGTTGTTGTCGGGGTCCCAGGCCCCTGCGCAATCTTCGGTCCGGTCCTCGATGCCGGTATAGGGAAAGACGCAGATGGCCGGGATGCCCAGATCGGCCGCCTCGCGCGCGGCGAGGGCGACCTTGTCCACCGAACGACGCATCACGCCGGGCATGGAAGGTATCGGTTCCTCGACCCCGTCACCGCTGCGTACAAAGACGGGCCAGATTAAATCGTCCACCGACAGCGTGTTCTGCCGCACAAGGTCGCGGATTGCGGGGCTTTGACGGGTGCGGCGCAGGCGGGTGGCGGGAAAGGGAGCTTGGGTCGGGCGCATCTGTGATTTGTCCAGTTTGGTTGACAGATCATGGGTGCCACGGATTTTTGCGCTTGCCAAGTCTAGGCACCGCCGCGCACCCGCGTTAAGAGGGGCGTTAATCAACAGGCGCGAACCGGAAACGGGCGCATCGGGGACAGGTTTTGGACTGGCACGCCACCATATTCGAGCTGATCGACATGCGGTCGTTCTCGAACCTTTGGTTCTGGATCGCGCTTGCCGTGGTCTGGTCGACCGCCAGCCACTGGGTGCTGGGCGTGCCCTATGACATGGTGTCGCGCGCGCGGCGCAATGGCGGGCAGGCGGCCGAGGACCTCGAGGACCTTGTGCGCATCAACACCAACCGGCTCTTGTATATCTCGACCGTGTCGGGGCTGTGGTTGCTGGGCTTTACCTGTTTCGTGCTGACGGGCCTTGCGCTGCTGGGGTTTTTCTACCGGGTCGAATTCGCGCAGGCGCTGTTCCTTCTGGCCTTTCCCATGTCGATCGTGGGCATCCTGAACCTGTCCACCGCCCGCCTGATCCAGCAGGAACAGGCGCAGGGCGAGGCACTGTGGCGGCGCCTGTCGCGCCACCGCACATGGGTGCAGGCCATCGGCATGGTCGCCATTTTCGTCACCGCGCTGTGGGGGATGTACCAAAATATGGCCGTCGGCCCCTTCGGCGGTTGACGGACAGGGCCGCGTGGCCCAAGTGATGCATCCTGTTTTGCCCAAAGACCCGACGCAATGACCGACACCGCCCACATCACCGTTTCGGGTGCGCCCGAAGGCTTTGACGCCCGCCTGATCCTGGACGAGGTGGCGGCGCGCGGTCCGGTGTGCCATGTGGCCCGCGATGACAAGCGGCTGGCCGCGATGCAGGCGGCGCTGCGGTTCTTTGCCCCGGACATGCCCGTTCTGGTCTTTCCCGGCTGGGATTGCCTGCCTTATGATCGGGTGTCGCCCAATGCCGATATCTCGGCCCGGCGCATGGCGACGCTGGCGGCACTGGTGCATGGCATGCCCGGAAAATACGTGCTGCTGACCACGCTGAACGCCGCGACCCAGCGGGTGCCCGCCCGCGACCTGATGCGCGAGGCCGCGTTTTCGGCCACGGTCGGCAATCGCGTGGACGAGGCGGCGTTGCGGGCGTTTCTGGTGCGCATGGGCTTTGTCCAAAGCCCGACCGTCACCGAACCAGGCGACTACGCTGTGCGGGGCGGCATCATTGACATCTATCCGCCGGGCGACCTGGGCCCTGTGCGTCTGGATCTGTTCGGCGACGTGCTGGACGGCGCGCGCCGCTTTGATCCGGTCACGCAGCGGACGACTGAAAAGCTGGACGTGGTGGAACTGGCCCCGGTGTCCGAGGTGATCCTGGACGAAGCCGCCATCACCCGCTTTCGCCAGAATTACCGGCTGGAATTCGGGGCCGCGGGCACGGACGATCCGCTGTACGAGGCGGTCAGCGCCGGGCGCAAGCATCAGGGGGCGGAACACTGGCTGGCCCTGTTCCACGACCGGCTTGAGACGTTGTTCGATTACCTGCCGGACGCCACGATCACGCTGGACGATCAATCGGCACCCATGCGGTTGGCACGGTGGGAGAGTATCGAGGATCAGTACGAGACACGGCGCCTGGCGATGGAGACGCGGGCGAAATACGACAGCGTCTACAAGCCGGCGCAGCCATCGGGCCTGTACCTGGATGATGATGCATGGACGCAAGCGGTGGCAGGCCACCGGATGCTGCAATTCGTGCCCTTGCCACAGGCGCCGGGCCCCGGTGTCACAGATGCGGGTGGGCGCATCGGGCGCAACTTCTCGCCCGAGCGGCAACAGGAAAGCGTCAGCCTTTTCCGGGCCTTGGCAGACCATGTTAAGAGCAAACTGGACAACGGCCCCGTCGTCATCGCCAGCTATTCCGAAGGTGCGCGCGAACGCCTGACCGGCCTGATCGAGGATGAGGGCCTGGCCGAGGTCATCCCCATCACCGACGCCACCCGCGTGGGCAAGCGCGGTCTGCACCTTGCGGTCTGGGCGCTGGAACACGGGTTCGAGGCACCGGGACTGACCGTGATCTCGGAACAGGACGTGTTGGGCGACCGGCTGATCCGCCAGCCCAGGAAACGCCGCCGGGCCGAGAATTTCCTGACCGAGACGCAATCGCTGTCGCCCGGCGACCTGGTGGTCCACGTGGATCATGGCATCGGCCGCTACCAGGGGATGGAGGTGGTGACCGCCGCCGGTGCCGCCCACGAATGCCTGCTTCTGGAATATGCGGAACGCTCCAAGCTGTACCTGCCGGTCGAAAACATCGAACTGCTGTCCAAATACGGCCACGAAGAGGGTCTGCTCGATCGTTTGGGCGGCGGGGCGTGGCAGGCCAAAAAGGCCAAGCTCAAGGAACGTATCCGCGAGATGGCCGACCGGCTGATCCGCATTGCCGCCGAACGCGCCCTGCGCAAGGCCCCGGTGCTGGAGCCGCCCCCGGGCATGTGGGACGCTTTCAGCGCGCGCTTTCCCTATGAGGAAACGGACGACCAGCTGGGTGCGATTCAGGCGGTGATCGAAGACTTGACCAGCGGCCAGCCGATGGACCGGCTGGTCTGTGGCGACGTGGGTTTCGGCAAGACCGAGGTGGCGATGCGCGCGGCCTTTGTCGCGGCCATGTCGGGTGTGCAGGTGGCCGTGATCGCCCCCACCACGCTGCTGGCGCGGCAACACTACAAAAGCTTTGCCGACCGGTTCCGCGGCTTTCCCATCGAGGTGCGGCAGCTGTCCCGCTTTGTGTCAGCCAAGGACGCCAATGCCACGCGCGAGGCGATGAGCCGGGGCACCTGCGACATCGTGATCGGCACCCACGCGCTGTTGGCCAAAAGCGTGCGGTTCCAGAACCTGGGCCTGCTGATCGTGGACGAGGAGCAGCACTTCGGCGTGGCCCACAAGGAACGGCTGAAACAGTTGCGGTCGGATGTGCACGTGCTGACCCTGACCGCCACACCGATCCCGCGCACACTTCAACTGTCGCTCACAGGTGTCCGGGATCTCTCGATAATCGGCACGCCGCCGGTCGACCGTTTGGCGATCCGCACTTATGTCAGCGAGTTCGACACCGTCACCATCCGCGAGGCATTGTTGCGCGAACACTATCGCGGCGGGCAGTCGTTCTATGTTGTACCGCGCATCAGCGACCTGCCCGAGATCGAGGAATTCCTGAAGGAACAGTTGCCCGAACTGACTTATGTCGTGGCCCACGGCCAGATGGCGGCGGGCGAGCTGGATGACCGCATGAACGCCTTTTACGACGGCAAATACGACGTTTTGCTGGCCACCACCATCGTGGAATCAGGCATCGATATCCCCACGGCCAACACGATGGTGATCCACCGTGCGGACATGTACGGGCTGGCGCAACTGTACCAGATCCGGGGCCGCGTGGGCCGGTCCAAGACGCGGGCCTATGCCTATCTGACCACCAAGCCCCGGACAAAGCTGACGACCACGGCCGAAAAACGGCTGCGCGTTCTGGGGTCGCTCGACACGTTGGGGGCAGGGTTCACGCTGGCCTCGCAGGATCTGGATATTCGCGGCGCGGGCAATCTGCTGGGCGAGGAACAATCGGGCCAGATGCGCGACGTGGGCTTCGAACTGTACCAATCCATGCTGGAAGAGGCGATTGCCAAGATCAAGGCGGGCGAGATGGAGGGCCTGTCGGAGGCGGACGCGCAATGGGCACCACAGATCAATCTGGGGGTGCCGGTTCTGATCCCCGAGGATTACGTGCCCGATCTGGACGTGCGCCTGGGATTGTATCGCCGTCTCAGTGGTTTGAGCACCAAAGTTGAACTGGAAGGCTTTGCCGCCGAACTGATCGACCGCTTTGGCAAACTGCCCAAGGAGGTGAACACCCTCATGCTGGTCGTGCGCATCAAGGCGATGTGCAAACGCGCCGGCATCGCCAAGCTGGATGGCGGGCCAAAGGGCGCGACCATCCAGTTCCATAATGACAAGTTCGCCTCGCCCGAAGGGCTGGTCGAATTCATTCAGGCGCAGCGCGGCCTGGCCAAGGTCAAGGACAACAAGATCGTCGTGCGGCGCGACTGGAAAAAGGACAGCGACAAGATCAAGGGCGCATTCGCCATCGCGCGCGATCTGGCGGAAAAGGTGGTTGCCCGCAAAAAGGCCAAGGCGCAGGCGTAGGCGTCAGGCCAGCACGTCCTCGGCCCGGCGCATCGCCTGCATCAGCACGGTGGCAAGCAGGCACAACACCAGCACCGTCATCACCAACGGCAGCGGTGTGCCGTCGAACAAGGTGCCGATGGGCGACGCGATGGCCGCGCCCAGAATGGTGGACACGGCCCCGATCACCGAAGCGGCCATGCCGGCGATATGGCCCATGGGTTGCATCGCGATGGCGTTCAGATTGGCCACGGTCAGCCCGCCCTGAAACATCACCCCCCATTGCCACACCACGTAAAATGCAAAGACACCGGGCAGGTCCAACAACAGGAACGCGACAAAGGCACCCGACACCACCACCTGCGCCGCCAGCGCCCATGTCACCAGTCTGCGCATCCCGAAACGGCCGACGATGGCGGCGTTCAACAGGCTGGATATGCCCGACGCGACAGCGATGGCACCGAACCAGATCGGGAAACTGTCGGCACGGCCGAACGACACCTCGAATATCGGCTGGACCATGATCAGCACCGAAAACAGGATCGTCAGCATCAGGGTCTGCACAAATATCGACAGCCGCACCGTGGGGTGCGCAAACATCTGCTGCACCGCATCCCACAACAGGGGCGCACGCAGTGGGCGGCGGTGTTCCGGCGGCAGGGTTTCCGAGATGCGGAACCCGAACCACAGCAGCAGGATCACGCCAAAGACCAGAAAGGCGGCAAAGATGGCCCGCCATCCGGCCAGTTCGGTGATGATCTGGCCCAGCAGCGGTGCCACGCCGGGCACCAGCAGAAACACCATCATGGTCAGCGACAGGATGCTGGCCATTGCACGCCCGGAATACAGGTCGCGAATGATCGCGGCGGAGACGACCCGCGGCCCGGACGCCCCCAGCCCCTGCAGGACGCGCGCCGCAAGCATCAGCTCGAGTGTCGGGGCCATCCAGCTCAGCACCGCCCCCAGCGCGTAGATGGCCAGCCCCAGGTAGACCACCGGCTTGCGCCCCCACGCATCCGACAGCGGACCCATGAAAAACGTGCCCGCGCCCATGCCAATCACGAAAAAGGTCATGACCAGAGCGGCCTGCGCCACGCCGGCAGGCGCGATATCGGCGGCGATGGCGGGCAGGGCGGGCATCATCGCGTCGATGGAAAACGCGATGGTGGCGAACATCATCGCCATCAGCGCGATGAACTCAACGCGGCTGACCCGCTGTCCGTCCGGTCGTGTCACGAATTCCCCACCCGATATGTGTCGACGCTAAATCACGTCATATTGTTGCCGTTGCACGGGGAACACAACGACCTGTGGTTGAGTTAATTGTGCGATTTTGCAGGGTCACCTGCGGGTAATCGCACTATGTCGCGGCGGCCTGCAATTCGCCGATCACCTGTGCCCATAGTTCGGGCGGTTGCGCGCCCGGCACCGCATGCTGGCCCGCGACGATGAATGTGGGCACTGCCGACACCCCCATTTCGCGGCTGTGTGCGTCGCGGGCGGCGATGTTGTCGCGGTCGGAATCCGATCCCAGCAGGCGCAATACCATGCTGGCGTCCATGCCGATACCATCGGCCACGTCCGCCAGCACCTCGGGATCGCCGATGTCGCGGGCGTCGACGAAATAGGCCTTGAACAGGGCCGAAACACAGGCCGTCTGACGGCCTTCGATGCCGGACCAGTGGATCAGCCGGTGGGCATCCATCGTGTTGGGCGTGCGTTTCATGCCCTCGAAGTCGATCTTGAGGCCCGCGGCCTCGGCCCGTTCGACCACGGGCGCATAGGCACGCACGGCACCCTCCTTGCCACCGAACTTGCCTTCGAGATAGGCGCGGCGGTCCATGCCTTCTGGCGGCATGTCGGGGTTCAACTGGAACGGATGCCATTCGATGAGGAACGGATGGTCCGGATGCGCCTCGAGCGCGCGGTCCAGGTAGGTCTTGCCGATATAGCACCAGGGGCAGATCGGGTCCGACATGATATCAAGTTTGACGGGGTCAGGCATCAGTGCAGTTTTCGTGTTTGGGGCCAGAACTGGTGCAGCCTGCGCCGCAGCAATTTGCCGTTGGGCCCAAGCGGCAGCTGGGGCAGGTGTACGAAGGCACGCGGTTGCTTGTAGCGCGCCAGTCGCGGCTCGACATATGTGCGCAGCGCCTCTTCGTCCAGTGCGCGTGCGCCGGTATAGAACGCCACGATGATGCGCGTGCCGGGCTGTACTTCGACCTCGGCCACGCCACAGGCGTTCAGGCCGGGCGCCCCCGCCAGGGCCTGTTCGACCTCGACCGGGGATACGCGGTAGCCGCCTGCGTTCAGCATGTCGTCGGTGCGGCCCAGGTAGGTGATCTGCCCGTCCTCGTCCATGGTGCCCACGTCGCCGGTCAGGAACCAGTCGCCGCGATAGCGCTGCGCCGTTTCCTGGGGATGGCCCACGTAGCCCAGCATCAGTCCCGGATCATCGCGGTGGATCGCGATGGTGCCGGGCGTGCCGATGGGCACCGGCCCGTCGTCATCCACGATGGCAACGCGCCGTCCGGGCTGGGCGCGTCCCACGGCGGCCGGATCACATGGCGCATCCGGGCTGGACGAGATGAAGGTGGAACATTCCGACATGCCGAAGGCTTCGAATACCGGCGTGTCCGTCGCTTCGGTCCACATGCGCATGATGTGCGGCGGCATCTTTTCCCCGGCGCTCAGCCCGTGCCGCAGCCGCGGCAGCGCGGGCATCGCGGCGCGAGTCAGCATCTGGCGATAGACGCCGGGGGCGGCGGCAAAGATGGTGGCGCCATGCGCCTCGATCAATGCGGGCAGGTCCTCGGGACGGGTGCCGGGGGCGGGGATCAGCGCCGTTGCGCCCTTGGTCCATGGGTCCATCAACCCGGTGCCCAGGGTATAGGTCCAGTTGAAGGCGCCCGCGTGCATCACGACGTCATCGCGGTGCAAACCGTACCAGCCCCGCATCATCATGCCGCGCGCCCAGATTGCGCGATGCGCGTGTTCCACCGCGCGCGGTTCGCCCGATGTGCCGGAGGTATAGACGATGTACCCCGTCCGGTCCGGTGCACCCACGTGCCAATCGGCCGGCGCGTGATCACGCAAGCCGCGCAGGGTGTGCAGCCCCATCTCGGGCGCGCCCGTGGCCGATGCCACTGCGCTGTCCCGCAATACCATGCGGGGGCGCAGGTCGCTGATGATCCGGCTGACTTCGGGCGCGGTCAGGGCGGCGGATGTCGGCACCGGCACCAGCCCCACGGCCAGCGCCCCAAGATAGCCGATGGGAAAGTCCAGCGTATTGCCAAGCCGCATCAGGATCCGGTCCCCCGGCTCGAACCCGGTGGACAGCAGCCCGCCCCCGGTGGCCAGCACCGCGGCCTTGAGCGCGCCATAGGTCATGGTTTCGGTGTGATCGGGGCCGATGACGGCTACGGCGACCTTGTCGGCCAGCGCGTCCGCCTGTGCCAGAACATGCGCCGCCATGTTGAACGGTGCGGGGCAGGGGGCCTGCTGCGGTCCGGGGTCTGCAAGGCTGCGCATGGCGTGTGGCTAGACCGCCTGCGGTGGCGTTGCAAGCCCGGTTTGCCCGACCTATAGAGGAAAAGATGCAAGGCAAAGATCCCAAATCCCTGATCCAGATCGCCCGCGCCAGCGGGTCCGAAGAGGCGGCCGAGCCGCTGGACCTGGGTGCGCGCGTGCGTCAGTTGCGCAAGGCGCGGAACTGGACGCTTGAGCAGGCCGCGACGCAGGCCGGTCTGGCCCGCTCGACCCTGTCCAAGATCGAGAACGGGCAGATGTCGCCCACCTACGAGGCGCTCAAGAAACTTGCTGTGGGACTTGAGATCAGCGTGCCGCAATTGTTCACACCGCCCGAAAAGGGCCAGGTGAACGGACGCATGGCCATCACCAAGTCGGGCGCGGGCACGGCGCAGGCCACAGTGACCTACGAACACGAGTTGCTGGCCGAAACCCTGACCAAGAAACAGATGCTGCCCTATCGCGCCCGGGTGCGCGCCCGGTCGATGGATGAATTCGACGGCTGGGTTCGCCACGACGGCGAGGAGTTCCTGTATGTGCTGACGGGTGTCGTACGCCTGTATACGGAGTTCTATGAACCGGTCGAAATGCGGCGCGGCGACAGCGCCTATTACGATGCCACCATGGGCCACAACGTCACCTCTGTCAGTGACGAGGATGCGTTGATCCTGTGGGTGACGTCGCTGGCCTAGACCGTGTGCAAGGCACCGTGGCGGTGCAGATAGGCGTCAAAGGCGGCTTGCGCCTCTTTCAGTGACATGTCGTGGGTTGCGGCCAGATAGCTTTCGAACCTGTCCTGATCGCCTTTGAGAAACGGCATCGCGCTGGGTTCGAGTTTCGGGAATTCCGCGCAGAGCGCGCGATAGCTGGCCGCCCAGTTCCGGGTCAAATCGCTCCAGGTCATGTTGTCCCCCACCTTGGGTTGTGTTGCAGCACGGTATCGGTGCGCGCGGCCGACCCTCACGTGGCGCAAGCTATTACAATTCGTTAATTCGGCAACCGTTTTTATTCAAGCAGGCGTCTCAAGACGATGTGACCCAACAGGACGGCGATACATTGCGCAATGATAAACGCGGCGATGTGCGCGGGGTAAATCCCTGCAAACGTGTCGGAAAATCCGCGTGCGATGGTCACGGCAGGATTTGCAAAGCTGGTCGAGGCGGTGAACCAGTAGGCACCGGTGATGTAAAGCGCGACCAAGGTCGGGACCGCATCGGGCCGGGATCGCAGCCCGCCAAAGATCACGAAAAGCAGGCCAAAGGTCGCCACCACCTCGGACCACCATTGCGCGGGGCCCGTACGGTGCAGGGTGTCCGACAATTGCAGAATCGGCAGGTCGAACATCGCGTGGGTGGCCCACACCCCCAGTACGCCGCCCACGACCTGTACCGCGACATAGGCCGCGGCCATGGGCATCGCGATCTCGCCCCGCAGGGCAAAGGCCAGCGTGACGGCCGGATTGAAATGCGCACCCGAAACCGGGCCAAGCACGGTGATGATGGCGTAAAGCATGCAGCCCGTCGCAATCGCGTTGGCCAGCAGCGCCACCGCCACGTTCCCGCCCGACAGCGTGTCGCCCATGATGCCCGAGCCGATCACGCTGATCAGCAGCAGGGCGGTGCCCAGCCCCTCGGCCCCCAATTTTTGCAGCATGGGATCAGTTCTCTTCGTACCACCAGAATTGCGGCATCCAGTCCGGCCCGTCGCCATAGATCGGCAGCGTGTCGGGGAACTTCATCTCGGCCACGTGGGCGATGCGGCCCGTGGTGAACTGCCAGAACGGCACAACGTAACGCCCGGCGGTCAGCAGACGGTCCAGCGCGCGGGTCGCGCTGATGCTTTCCTCGCGGGTGCGGGCGGTCAGCATGGCGTCGATCATCGCGTCGATGGCCGGGTCCTTGGCCCCCATCAGGTTGGGCGTGCCATCCTCGTCCGCAGCCTTGGACCCCCAGTAGAAGTATTGCTCGTTCCCGGGGCTCAGCGACATGGCGCGACGGTGATAGGTCATGTCGAAATCATAGGTGGTGGTGCGCCCGGTGAACTGTGCGTCATCCACCAGATCGACCGTGACGTCGATGCCCATCTGTTGCAGCGTCTGGACATACAGATCGGCGATGGCCCGGTTTTCCGAACTTTGCTGCTGCAGCAGGATCCGGAACGACATCGGCGTGCCGTTCGCATCGCTCAGCTTGCCGTTCTGGGTGGTCCACCCGGCCTCTTCCAGCAGCTTGAGCGCGCGGCGCAGCCCGCGGCGGTTGCGCAGGGTGCCGTCGCTGACCGGCATCTCGTAGCCTTCCATGACGCCGGGCAGCAGGTCGGCCTTGAACGGCTCCAGCAACTCGGCCACTGCACCGGTTGCCGGGCCGGGCTGCATCGCCAGCGGCGAGTTCGAGAAATACGAGGTGATGCGCGGCTGCGCGCCGCCTGTCAGCGTGTCGTTGATATATTCGAAGTTGAAGGCGGTGATCAGCGCCTCGCGGACGCGCCAGTCGTCAAAGGGCGCGCGGCGGGTGTTCATCACGAACCCGGTGATGCCCGACGGTTTCTGGTGCTGGATTTCTGATTTCACCACTGCGCCCGATGTGACACGCGGAAAATCATAGCCGCTGGCCCAGTTTTCGGCGTTGAATTCGCGCACCGCCGATACGTTGCCCGCCTTGAACGCCTCGACCACCACGTCGCCGTCGCCGTAGAAGTCGATCACGATCTCGTCGAAGTTGAAGGTGCCCCGGCGAAAGTTCAGGTCCTTGCCCCAGTAATCGGGGTTGCGCTTCAGGGTGACGCGGCGCGCGGCCTCGTAATCGTCCACGACATAGGGCCCGGTCCCCATCGGCACGTCCGCAATGCCCGCGCTGGCAAAATCCTTGCCCTCCCACTGCGCCTTTTGCAGGATCGGGCGCATGCCGGCCAGCAGGGCCAGTTCGCGGTTGTCGGTGTTGAAGGTGAATTTGACGCTGCGCGGCCCGGTCTGTTCCAGCGTTTCAATCTGCCCCCACAGACTGCGGTAGCGACCGTGCCCTTCGGTCCCCAGCGTTTCGTAGGACCAGATCACGTCTTCGACCGTGACCGGGCTGCCATCGGCGAATCGCGCCTGTTCGCGCAGGGTGAATTCGACCCAGGACCGGTCGTCCGGCACCTCGATTGATTCGGCCAGCAGACCATACAGCGCAAACGGCTCGCCCCGGTTCCGCCCCATCAGGCTTTCGTGCGTGAGAAAGCGCAACTGCCAGGGCACGTTGCCCTTCTGGATGTAGGGGTTCAGAGAATCAAAACTGCCCGTATTGGCCAGCGTGATCGACCCGCCCTTTGGCGCGTCGGGATTGGCATGGGGCAGGGACACAAAATCCGGTGGTAGCTGCGGCGCACCATACATAGCTATGCCATGCATGGGTTCGGCCTGCACCAGGCCGTCCCCCAAAACAGACGCACAGAGAATCGCGGAAACGGCCCCGATTTTTGCGATGCGTTTGTGGAAAAAATCCTGCTCCATTTTGGCAACAATCCCTGATAGCCCTTGTTTTGTTAACCTTAGCGGCCTTGGGACATTAACGCATTATCAAACTTTTAGCTTGGACTCTTCCCGCTGGAGCGCGTATAACGAAGTCACTGCTCGATAGGTTTCTTGCCTGTATGAAACCTGCCTCAATAACTTAACGCCAGCTTCGTGCTGGCGTTTTTTTTTGCTCTCGGCTTTCCCATCCTGCGGTTGTACCAGCATGCGACGTGTTCCCCGTTACGCCATGCAAAGGACCCCTGATGTTTGAACTGACGTCGATCCTGACCGACACCAGAAAATACGTTTACGATTTCCTGTCCGACGCGCTGCCGGACATGTTCCAGATCACGGTGCGGGGTCGGGGCCTGACATTCGATGACACGGTGCCGGACGGCGGCGGGCGGGTCTTTGACCTCGATCTTATGGCGACGGCACCGGATGGTTGCAAATCCGGTGTCCGCTTTCTGGCGTCCGAGCCAGCGACCGCGCCGCCGGGATCGGCCCAACCCGTGGCGGATTTCCTGGTGCCGGGGAATGATACGGACCTGACCCGGCTATTCGACCTGACAGACGCCCTGTTGGATAGCCGCGATCAGGGCGGCAGCGGACAGGCCTATTTCTGGGGCACTGACGTAACGGAGATCAAGGCGGGCCGCGGAGCCGATGTACTGTTTTCCTCGGCAGCCGACCGGTTCCACAGCGTCAATGGATTTGCGGGTGACGACGTCATCTTTTCCGCCGACGATGCGCTTCTGCGTGGCGGTGCGGGCGACGATTTCATCTATGCGCCGGGCGGTGCGACGCGAAGCTATGGCGGCAAGGGTGATGATGTCGTCATCGTGGCCAGTGGGTCCGTGATGCGCGGCGGGTCGGGTAACGATACGCTGATCAACATGGGCGGCGGCAACATGCAGATCTTTGCCGGTCCCGGCGACAACGTGATCCACTCGCGCGGCGAAGGGCTGAATTCCGTGCGTTCGGGCCACGGGACGCTCGTTCTGGATGCGGGGCTGGAGGCCATGTCGAAATTCAACGACTTCGATGCCGGTCTGGACCGTCTTTGGCTGCGAGGCGCGGATGGCGGATCCATGACCAGCAGCGACGCATTCGACCTGTTCACATCGAACGCAAAGGCGCGGGCCGACGGGTGGCGTTTCAATTTCGAGGGTCACGTGATCATCATCGACATCGACACCCTGTCCGACCTGACGGCTGACAATTTCCTTGGCACCGACACAGCCGTGCCGACGCTGGATTTCGGCGACAGGATCAGCGACATCGAAGTCGCGGGCCTGGCGCTGGAATCCGAGGTGCAGGACGTGTTCGGGTTTTCCTGAACACGCAGAATCGCGGTTTAGAATGTTGCCGCCCCGTGTCACAAACGCGGTGCGGATGATCCAACAAAAGGAGGTTCCAATGACCCTTGCAGGCAAGACCGCCGTCGTTACCGGCTCCAACTCCGGCATCGGGCTGGGCATTGCGTGGGAATTGGCGCGCGCCGGGGCGGACGTGGTGCTGAACTCGTTCACCGACACCACGCAGGATCACGCGCTGGCCGCCGACATTGCGCAGGAAACCGGGACCGGCACCCGCTATATCCGTGCCGACATGTCCAGGGCCGACGATTGCCGCGCCCTGATTGAAAAGGCGGGGGCCTGTGACATCCTGGTGAACAACGCAGGCATCCAGCACGTGGCCCCGATCCCCGACTTTCCGGTGGACAAGTGGGACGCGATCATCGCCATCAACCTCAGCTCTGCCTTTCACACCACCGCCGCGGCACTGCCGATGATGCGGGCTGCGGGCTGGGGCCGGGTGGTCAACATCTCGTCCGCCCACGGGCTGACGGCCTCGCCCTACAAATCCGCCTATATCGCGGCCAAGCACGGGGTGGTCGGCCTGACCAAGACCACGGCGCTGGAAACCGCCCAGGAACCGATCACCTGCAACGCCATCTGTCCCGGCTACGTGCTGACACCCCTGGTCGAAGCCCAGATCCCCGACACCATGAAGGAATACGACATGGGCCGCGAAGAGGTGATCAAGAACGTCATGCTGCAGCGCCAGCCATCCAAGGAATTCGCCACGGTCGAGCAGTTGGGCGGCACGACCGTCTTCCTGTGTTCGGACGCTGCGGCCCAGATCACCGGCACAACGATCAGCGTCGACGGGGGCTGGACTGCGCTTTAGGGGGTGCGGCGCGCCGCGTCGGCCTTGCGCTCCAGCGCTTCCTTGGCCTCTTTCCCGTTGGGATAGACCAGCCCGGCCGAGATCACGAGCTTGGCCGCATCCTCGACCGACATGTCCAGTTCGATCACGTCCTCGGCCGGAAAGAACAGCAGAAAGCCCGATGTCGGGTTGGGCGTTGTGGGCACAAAGATGCTGAGCAGCGCGCCGGTATTGCCCGCGCGTTCGCTCACCTCGCCCTTGGCGGTGGTCGAGATGAACCCGATGGCCCAGATGCCCCGGCGCGGGTATTCGATCAGGCACGCCTTTTCAAAAGTGCGTTCGGATTGGGCGAACACGGTTTCCGAAATTTGCTTGATCCCGGAATAGATGGACCGGACGACGGGCGTGCGCTCTACCAGGCTTTCGGCCCAGCGGATCAGGGAGCGGCCGATATACCCCTTTGCGATCCAGCCGATCACGATGGTGAACAGCAGGAACACGATGACGCCCACACCGCGGACATTCACGTTGACCCAGTTGGGGTTCGGCACCCGCGCGCCATCAGGCCCGATGACCCAGCGCGGGTTGCCCAGCCAGTAATTCACGATGCTGTCGGGCTGCCAGACGTCCGGCACCAGCGGCCAGACAAAGCCGTCGATCCACCCGATCACCGTCCAGATCAGCCAGATCGTCAGCCCCACCGGCGCAATCACCACCAGTCCCGTCAGGAACGACGCCCTGAGCCGCGACAATAGTCCGGGTCGGCGCGGGGTTTCAGGGTCGAATGGGGTGTTCATGCTGGTCCGGTTGCAACGTCATTGCCTAGTTAGGCGAACCCACAAGGCACTACAATGGTTTCCGCCTGCATCTCAGGCATCCGCACTCAAAGCGCTCAATTCCGTGGCGATTTGTGCCGCCAGCCGCGCATTGTTTCGAACCAGTGCAATATTGGCGACCAGCGACCGCCCTTCGGTCAATTCAAAGATGCGTTGCAGCAAATAAGGGGTCACGCCCTTGCCTGTGATCCCGTGAGAGGCTGCATCCACCGCGGCCTGCGCAATGATGGGGGCCAGGGTGGCGCGGTCAATCTCGGCACCTGCCGGGATCGGGTTGGCTACCAGTTGCCCGCCCCGAATGCCCATTGCCGCGCGCCGGGCATGGGCGCAGGCGATGTGGGCAGGGTTGTCCATGCGCAACGGCGCCCGGATCCCGGCGCTGCGCGACCAGAAGGCGGGCATGTCGTCCTGCCCGTAGGCGATGACCGGCACCCCTTGGGTTTCCAGCACTTCCAGCGTCTTGGGGATATCGAGGATGGCCTTGGCCCCGGCGGCGACCACGGTCACCGGTGTCTGGGCCAGTTCCATCAGGTCGGCCGAGATGTCAAAGCTGTTCTCGGCTCCCTTGTGTACGCCGCCGATGCCGCCCGTGGCAAAGACCGCGATGCCAGCGATCCGGGCCGCGATCATTGTGGCGGCCACCGTGGTGGCCCCGGTGCCGCCCGTGGCGACGCAGGCGGCCATGTCGGCGCGGCTCAGCTTGGCGACACCCTTGGCTTGGGCCAGCGCCTCAAGCTGGTTGTCGGTCAGCCCCACATGCAGGGTGCCGTCGATCACTGCCATCGTCGCAGGCACGGCACCGGCGTTGCGCACGTCCGCCTCGACCTGACGCGCAACTTCCAGGTTCTGGGGATAGGGCATCCCGTGGGTGATGATCGTGCTTTCCAGCGCCACCACGGGCAGGCCATCGGCCTGTGCGGCGGCCACTTCGGGCGAGGGGGTGTAGAGCGTCATGGGGTGGTCTTTCCGGAAACATAGGCGGCGGCGGCATCAAGGGCTTCGTGCAGGGCGTCGTTGCGCCCCGCGCCGCGCAACTCAGCCGCGATATGGGCGGCCATGAACGTGTCGCCCGCACCGGTGATGCGGGTCACCAGCACCTGTGGCGGGGTCTGCGAAATCAGGCCCTCGGCAGTGCCTTCGGTTGCGGCATTGCCGCCGTCGGTCACCAGCACGCGGGCCGCACCGCGATCCAGCAAGCCCTGCGCCGCATCGCCGGATGAGTCAAAGCTGCGCTGGCACAGCAGCCCGGCCTCTTCGAGGTTCACGTACAGTGTACCACGACCATGCAGCAGGAACGGACGCAGCCGTTCGGCCTTGCCCGGGGACGCAGGTGCCACGCGCAGGTCGGCGCGGGCCAGCACCGGGCTGGTGGCGATCTGGTCCAGCAGGTCAATGGTCAGGTTGCCGTCCAGCGCCGCAGGCCCGTCATAGGGCGCGATTTCGGTCGCCAGCGTCCCGTCGGTCAGCGGCTTGAGGATTTTTCCCCCCGCGCGTTCCAGCGAATGGGCGTCGGCAATGGCGGCGATCAGGCCATTGGCCCCCTCGACCGCCATGTACTGGTCGGTGGGCAGGTCGTCGGACCGATAGACCGTGTCGGTGATCATGCCGCGCGTGGCACAGGCGTGGATCAACTCGTCCCCTTCGGCATCGCGGCCGATGGCTGTCAGCAGGGCAGGGCGCAGGCCAAAGCGGGCCAGGGTCATGGCGATGTTCAACGCCACGCCCCCCGGCAGGCGGCTGATGCGGCCGGGCACGTCCGATCCCACGCGCATCGCCCGCGGCGCACGGCCGATCACGTCCCACAGGACGGAGCCGATGCACAGGATATCCGGTTTAACATTCATGCCAGCGTTGTGACCGCGCGCAGGCCCAAGGGCAAGGGGGTCAGCGCGCAGGAACGCCAAACGTCAGTGCGGCCCAAAACGTATCCCATACGGCCTTGTCCGGCGCGGCAATGGGTTCCAGCACTACGGCGTCGAACAGGTAGTCGTGGCCGGGGGTGACGGGAATGGTTGCGATCCCGTCCGCGTCCGTGCGGTGCAGGGTGATGCTGACGCTGTCGTCTGGGGCGCGATCGAACACCTCGACCTGCACGTCCCCGCGCGGGCTGCCGCGCAACAGCACCTGCACGCGCATCGCCCCGTCGAAATCGGGGGCATAGGGGTTGGTCAGGGCCACGAATTCGGTCAGCAGCCCCCGTGGCGCATCCGCGCCTGCGCCATCGCCCACGGCAATCAATGCCTTGGCATGGCGGGTGTAGCGTTCGCGGAACGGTGGATCGGGATATCCCAGCGCCGCATGACGTGTGCGCCAGTCCCCGAAATCCTTGTGGTCCGCGAATTTCTGGAATTTCGCCCAGTTCTTGTAGGTAACAAAGGAGGGCGTCGTTTCATGCACCACGACGATCAGCCCGCTGCCGGGGGCGGGGGCATCAAGGGCCGGATTGTCGCCCAGGCGTCCATCGACCGGTTGCGCGGCGCCTTTGGTCACCACGTCGAACCGGGCGATGTTGCGCGGAAAGAAGGAAAGTGTCGTACCCTGAAACTCCTCTCCGTTCTTCAACCGTACAGACAGTGAAGCGCCCGGGGTCACTTGAAATGAGTCCGGTTCAAGCCAGAATTCATGTGCGGTTGCAATGCTGGCACAGATGGCCCACCAAACGGTCAGAATGAGACGGGACATAACCATGATACGACCTTTTTCTTTTGTTTGCTCAAGCCTGTGGCTGCGCGCGCTGATGTCAAGCCTGTGGCTTGCCCTGATCACGGGTGCGGCACAGGCGCACGAGGTGGTGCCGACCATCGCCGACCTGACCGTGGCGGACGGTGTGGCGCGGATCGAGATGCGCGTGAACCTCGAGGCGCAGCTGTCCGGTATCGATCTGGATGCCGTGTCCGACACCAACGATGCAGAGAATGCCGCGGATTACGACGCCCTGCGCGCGCTTGGCGGGGACGAGGTCGCGGCCCGGGCTGCAAGCCTGGTGCAAACCTGGAATACCGCGCCGCTCCTGTCTTCGGACGGCGCGCCGGTGACCCTGATGCTGGACAGCGTGGTGGTGCCAGAGGTCGGGAATTTCGAATTGCCCCGCATCTCGGACATCGTGCTGACGGGTCAGGTGCCGGGCGGTGCGGCGTCGGTGCTTGTTGCCTGGCCTGCCGGGGCCGGCGCGCTGGTGCTGCGCCAACAGGGGGTCGATGACCCCTATACCGGATTGATCGACGGGGGCAGTGACAGTGGTCCCATCGACGTGGCGGGCGGGAACGCGGCAGGCGGCTGGCAGACCTTTGTGGGCTACATCCCCGTGGGCTTTGACCATATCCTGCCCAAGGGGCTGGATCATATCCTGTTCGTGCTGGGCCTGTTTTTCCTGTCGACCCGGCTGGGTCCGCTTTTGTGGCAGGTCACGGCCTTTACCCTGGCGCACACGGTGACGCTGGCGCTGGGCGCGCTGGGCATCGTCAATGTGCCGGGCAGTATCGTGGAGCCGCTGATTGCGGCCTCTATCGTCTATGTCGCTGTCGAAAACATATTCGCACGGGGCCTGAATCCGTGGCGGCCGATGATCGTCTTTGGCTTTGGGTTGTTGCACGGGCTTGGCTTTGCATCCGTGTTGGGCGAATTCGGCCTGCCTGCGGGGCAGTTCATTCCCGCGCTGGTCGGCTTCAACGTGGGCGTCGAACTGGGCCAGCTGACGGTGATCGCGCTGGCGGCGCTGGCGCTTTGGGCCGGGGTGCAGGCGGCGCGCAGATCCCGCCTTGAGGGGCAGGAAGAGACTGTCACCGACTACAGCGTGATGTTCCGCGCCTGGTCGCTGACCGGGTCCCTGATCATCGCGGTGGTGGCGATTTACTGGGTGATCGAACGCACACTGTTGTGATCCGGGCGGCGCACGTGCAAGTGCGCCTTACGACATCGCGGCGAAAAGGGTTTTCAGGGCGGCGGTCGGATCGTCCTGAGCCCAGATCTCTTCGCCGATGGCGAAAAAGTCGGTGACGGGCGCCAGTCGCGCGATTGTCTCTGGTGTCAGGCCGCCTTCGGCGACGATGGGCACCTCGATCATCTCGGACCACCAGGCAAACAGGTCAGGATCGGCAACCGCACCGTCACCCACCGCCGTGATCGGACCGAAGGCGACGTAATCCGCGCCCGCCTCGCCCGCGCTCAGCCCGTCATGGCGCGACGTGCCGCAAAAGCTGCCGACGATGGCATCGGGCCCCAGCGCCTTGCGCGCGTCGCGCACCGACCTGGCCGCATCCGTCAGGTGGACACCGTCCAGGCCCAGTCGTTCGCTGAGGCTGGTGTGATCATCCACCACGATCGCCACGTCACGCGCATGTGCCACTTCGCGGCAGGCATCGGCAGCGCGCGCAATCCGATCCTCGTCACGCGTGGCAAGGGCAAGGCGCAGGCACGCCACGGGATGGGCATCCAGCACCGCAGCCAACTGGCCGGGAAATTGCGACAGTTCGAACACCGGGGGGGTCAGAAGGTAGAGCTGAGGCTGCTCGGGGGGCGTCATTGGTCGTCCTTTGGTTTTCCTGCTGCTCTAGCGGAAAGCGCCGGGCTTGAAAACTTTTATGCCTCCGGCGGGGATTTTTTCCGGACAGAGACAGGGATTGTCGCGGCGTGCCCTGCGCGGTAGATGCGCGCCATGACACCAACATTCGTTCTGACGCGCCCCCAGATGGGCGAGAATATCGGGGCTTCGGCCCGTGCGATGTTGAACTTCGGCGTGGACCGGATGCGGCTGGTGGCCCCGCGTGATGGCTGGCCGAACGCGGCGGCCACGGCACTTGCAAGCGGTGCGGGCCGCGTCCTTGATGCCGCGACGGTGCATGACAATCTGGCCGGGGCCGTGGGCGATTGCGCCTATGTTTTTGCCACCACCGCCCGGCAGCGGGACATGACCAAGCCCGTGTTCAGCCCCGAGGCGGCGATGCAGGATGCCGCCACACGCATCGCCCAGGGACAGCATGTGGCTGTCCTGTTCGGCCCGGAACGCGCAGGATTGGAAAACGACGATATCGCGCAGGCCAACGCCCTGATCTCGGTCCCGGTGAACCCGGAGTTTCCGTCGCTGAACCTGGCGCAATGCGTGTTGCTGGTGGGCTACGAATGGATGCGTGCGGCGGGTGAGATTGCCCACGAGACGGTCGAGATGGCCGGGACAGACTGGGCGCAGGTCCACGAGGTCGACCATCTGGCCCGCCATTTCGAAGAGCGGATGGAGGAAGCGGGCTTTTTTTTTCCTGCGCACAAGGCCGCCAGCATGAAGACCAACCTGCGCAACATGTGGTCCCGGATGCCGCTGACCCGTGCCGATGTGCAGATCCTGCACGGCATGCTGCGGCAACTGGTCCGCTGGGCGGAACGCCGCTGACGCTGGACCTTGGCCCCCCCCGGACTTAGGTTGCGCGGTGTTGAGCAAAGAGGCTGGCATGGCAAAGAACCGCAGCATTTTCGAAGAGGTGGGCACCACCGAAAAACAGGGCACGACCGCGGGCGTGATCGACCAGGGCCGCAGCAGCGCCCGTGGCGCGATCCGGGTGTGGCTGATGGTCCTGTTTGCGCTGGTGGTGGTGATGATCGCGGTGGGCGGGCTGACGCGCCTGACCGACAGTGGCCTGTCGATCACCGAATGGCGCCCGATCACAGGGGCGATCCCGCCACTGAACGCCGCCGACTGGGACAGCGAATTCGCCAAGTATCAGGCCATCGACGAATGGCGCATCCAGAACCAGTGGATGACGCTGGACGATTTCAAGGTGATCTATTGGTGGGAATGGGGGCATCGGCAACTGGGCCGGGTCATCGGGTTGGTCTGGGCCGCGGGCTTCCTGTGGTTCCTGCTGCGTCGGTCCATCCCCACAGGCTGGACGCCGCGCCTATTGGGAATCGGCGCGCTGGGCGGTCTGCAGGGCGCCGTGGGCTGGTGGATGGTCGCCAGTGGAGTCACCAGCGGCGAAGGCATGGTGGATGTGGCCAGTTACCGGCTTGCCACGCATCTGGGGCTGGCCTTTGTCATCCTCGGCTTCATCGCGTGGTTCACCTTTCTGCTGGGGCGCGAGGAGCGCGACCTGATGCAGGCCCGTCGCGGCAAGGAGGCGAAACAGTTTTCGCTGGCCACGGGGCTGATGCATTTTGCATTCCTGCAAATCCTGCTGGGCGCGCTGGTGGCGGGCATCGATGCGGGCCGCAGCTATACCGACTGGCCGCTGATGGGGGGGCAGGTGTTTCCGCCCCTGGCCTTTTCGCTGGAACCGGCATGGCGCAACCTGTTCGAGAACCCGGGGCTGGTGCAGTTCATTCACCGGGTATCGGGCTATCTGCTGTTTGTCTTTGCCGTCGTGGTGTGGCTGCGGGGGCGCAAGTCGGCCCATGAAAAGACGCGCGTTGCCTTTAACGCGGTGTTTGCCGCGCTGAGCCTGCAGATCGTGATCGGGGTGGCCACCGTGCTGTATGCGGCACCCTGGCACATCGCCATCCTGCACCAGTTCCTGGCGGTCGTGGTCTGGGTGCTGATCCTGCGGGCGCGGTACCTGTCGGCCTATCCTGTTGCAACGTCGATCCGGGGGACAACCTGATGATGGCCTATGATGCGCTGATGGCGTTTGAACGCGACACGCAGGCGCTGGGGCAGGTGGCCGGGCGGCTGGGCTGGGACCAGGAGACCATGATGCCCCGCGGGGCCGCCATGCAGCGCGGGGACGAGATGGCTGCGCTTGAAAAGGTGCTGCACGCGCGGCGTACGGATGCACAGGTGGGCGACTGGCTGGCGGCCTTGGATGTCTTGGATGTCGGGGCGCTGGACGATGTGCAGGCCGCACAGGTCCGCGAAATCCGTCGTTCGTTCGCGCGGGCGTCCAAGGTGCCGGCTGACCTTGCGGCCGAGATTGCACGCGTCACCTCGACCGCGCAGGGCAAATGGGCCGAGGCGCGGGCAGCGGATGACTATGCCGCCTTTGCTCCGGTGCTGGACCACGTGATCCGCCTGAAGCGGGAAGAAGGGCAGGCGCTGGCCGCGAGCGGCGATATCTACGATGCGATGCTGGACGATTACGAGCCGGGGACCACGGCGGCGGATCTGGAGGCGATGTTCGGCGCCTTGCGCCCTGCGCTGACCGAACTGCGGGCGGCCATCCTGGACCGGCCCGCGCCCAACGGGCTTTCGGGTGAATTCGACGAGGCGGCGCAGCTGAAGATCAGCGCGATGCTGGCGCGCGCCTTTGGCTACGACACCGATCATGGGCGCATCGACAAGGCGGTGCATCCGTTTTCCTCCGGCTCGGGGCTGGATGTGCGGATCACTACGCGGACCAATCCGGCCGATCCGTTCAACTGCTTTTACTCCACCATCCACGAGGTCGGGCACGCCTGCTACGAGCAGAATATCGACCGGTCCTATCTGTTGACGCCGCTGGGGCGCGGCGTGTCGATGGGCGTGCATGAAAGCCAGAGCCGGATATACGAGAACCAGTTGGGCCGCTCCCGCGCCTTTACCGGGTGGCTGTACGGCCAGATGCGGGATGCGTTCGGTGACTTCGGGATCAAGGGCGAGGACGCGTTCTATGCCGCCGTGAACCGGGTGCATGATGGATACATCCGGACCGAGGCGGACGAGGTGCAGTATAACCTGCACGTGCTGTTGCGGTTTGACCTGGAGCGGGCGCTGATGGCGGGCGATCTGGGCGTGGGCGATCTTGAGGCCGCGTGGAACGACCGGTTTGCGGCCGACTTCGGCTATGCTGTGAACAAGCCGTCGAACGGGGTCTTGCAGGATGTGCACTGGTCCGTGGGCCTGTTCGGCTATTTTCCCACCTATTCGCTGGGCAATGTCTATGCGGGCTGTTTGCATGAGGCTTTGCGCACGGCGGTGCCGGATCTGGACGAACAACTGGCGCGGGGCGAGACGGGGGCAGCGACAGGCTGGCTGCGCGAGAACCTGCAGCGCCATGGTGGATTGTATGCGCCGCGCGACGTGATCGCACGGGCCAGCGGGATGGAGCCGGGGCCGGAGCCGCTGTTGGCCTATCTGCGCGAGAAGTTCAGCACCATTTACGGGTTGCAAAGCTGATCCAAAGGCGCGCTACCGCGCATTTCAAATTCTGCCAGTGGAGAGGCGACGGATTGTTGCAGACCTGGCAGGGTTTGCAGTGTTCGCGACATTTGCCGAGAGGTCGCTCAAGGCGCTTTGCGTCTTGAGCAGACCTGTTCGATGATTGTGCGGGTCGTGTCCGCGTCAAGATCGCGCCGCGCCTGCGCGCGGGGCCTGCGGCCATCTTGACCCGGACCCGAATCGCAGGGCGTCAGATCAGCGCCATGCGTTCGCTGCGCTCGGGGTCGGGAAACGGGCGGTAGAGGCCGAATTCGGCCACCGCCACAAGATCGTGCACAGCGCGGTGCAGCGTCTCGACAGTTTCGTCATGGCTGCCGGACAGGCGAAAGGCGCGGTCGAGTTGGGTCAGATCCTCGACCTCGATTTCCAGCAGGAAATCCCGGCAGGCGTCCGAGGCCAGGTTCAGCTTGCGGCGCAACAGCCGCCAATCGGCGATGGTGCCCGCCGCCTTCAGGTGATCCATCCACTGGGTGACGGCCTGGGCAAAGGCCAGCGCCTTGGCGTCGTGTTTCAGGTCGATCTGGCAGGTATAGAGGTTCATCGTGTCACCGGGGGCTTGCTGTGTCGCGCGCAGCATGACGCCCCCGGCTTGCGTTTCGGTTAATCGTCGGATGGGGCCGCATCCGCGTCGCCCTGATCTGCGATCCAGGCCACGCTCACGACTTCCTCGTTCTTGCCGGTGTCGAACACCTTGACCCCGCCCGCGCTGCGCGAGCGGAAGCTGATGCCGTCGACAGGAACACGGATCGACTGGCCCTTGGACGTGGCCAGCATGATCTGGTCGTCCATCTCGACCGGGAAGCACGCCACGATGTCGCCCGACTGCATCCGCTTGTCCCAGGCCGTCACGCCCATGCCACCGCGTCCGCGCAGCGGGTAATCGTGCGACGACGACAGCTTGCCCGCGCCGCCCGAAGTGATGGTCAGGATCAGGTTTTCGGCCGCCGACATCTCGGCATAGCGGTCCTGGGGCAGGGGCATGTCGGCATTGCCTTCATCCTCGTCCGCAGTGTCGGGATCGTCGGCGATGCCGGCCATGGCCCGGCGCATCTTGAGATAGGCCGCCCGTTCGTCGGATGTGGCGTCGAAATGGCGGATCACGGACATCGACACGACACGGTCGTCGCCCGACAGCTTGATGCCGCGCACACCGGTCGAGGCCCGGCTGTTGAACACCCGCACATCGTCGGCGCGGAAGCGGATGGCCCGCCCGGAGTTCGTGACCAGCATCACGTTGTCGTCATTGGCCGCGATGCGGGCGTTGATCAGGGTCCAGCCCTCGCTGTCGCCCTCGAACTTCATCGCGATCTTGCCGTTGCGCATCACGTTGGTGAAGTCCGACAGCTTGTTGCGGCGGACCGTGCCATGATCGGTGGCAAAGACGACCTGCAGGTCGTCCCAGTCCTTTTCATCACGGTCCACCGGCATGATGGCGGCGATGCTGACGCCCGGCGGGATCGGCAGGATGTTGACGATGGCCTTGCCCTTGGACGTGCGGCCGCCCTGCGGCAGGCGCCATGTCTTGAGCTTGTAGACCATGCCGTCGGTGGTAAAGAACAAAAGCTGCGTGTGGGTGTTGGCGACAAAGAGGGTGGTGATCACGTCCTCTTCCTTGGTGGCCATGCCGCTCACACCCTTGCCGCCGCGCTTTTGCGCGCGGAAATCTCCCAGGGCGGTGCGCTTGATGTAGCCGCCCGAGGTCACGGTCACGACCATGTCCTCGCGCTCGATCAGGTCCTCGTCTTCCATGTCGCCGGACCAGTCGACGATCTCGGTGCGGCGTGGCACGGCAAACAGTTCGCGGGTCTCGGACAACTCGTCCGAGATGATCTCCATGATCCGCTCGCGGCTGCCAAGGATGGCGAGGTAGTCCTTGATCTTGGCGGCCAGCTCTTCCAGTTCGTCGGTGACTTCCTTGACCCCGATCTGGGTCAGGCGTTGCAGGCGCAGGTCCAGGATCGCGCGGGCCTGGGTTTCGGACAGGTTGTAGGTGCCGTCGTCATTGGCCGTGTGGGTCGGATCGTCGATCAGCGCGATATAGGGCAGGATGCCCTCGGCGGGCCAGCGGCGCTCCATCAGCTTGGCGCGCGCCTCGGCCGCATCGGCGGATTGGCGGATGGTGGCGACCACCTCGTCGATATTGGTGACGGCCACGGCCAGACCGCACAGCACGTGGCTGCGTTCGCGCGCCTTGCGCAGGTCATACGCGGTGCGGCGAATGACGACTTCCTCGCGGAAGTCGAGAAAAGAGGTCAGGAACCGGCGCAGCGTCAGCTGTTCGGGGCGGCCGCCGTTCAGGGCCAGCATGTTGCAGCCGAATGACGTCTGCATGGGGGTGAAGCGGAACAGCTGGTTCAGCACCACCTCGGCCGTGGCATCGCGTTTCAGTTCGATGACCACACGCACACCGTTGCGGTCGGATTCGTCCTGTACGTGGGCAATGCCGTCGATCTTCTTGTCGCGCGCGGCCTCGGCGATGCGTTCGATCATCGTGGCCTTGTTCACCTGATAGGGAATCTCGTCGATGACGATGGCATAGCGGTCCTTGCGCAGCTCTTCAACGCGGGTCCTGGCCCGGACAATGACGCTGCCGCGCCCTTCGAGATAGGCCTTGCGCGCCCCCGACCGGCCCAGCATCACGCCGCCGGTGGGAAAGTCGGGTCCGGGGACATAGTCGATCAGCTGTTCGGAGGACAGGTCCGGGTCCTCGATCAGGGCCAGGCAGGCGTCGACCACTTCGCCCAGGTTGTGGGGCGGGATGTTGGTGGCCATGCCCACGGCAATGCCGCCTGCGCCGTTGACCAGCATGTTGGGAAAGCGGGCGGGCAGGACCGTGGGTTCGCGGTCCTTGCCGTCATAGTTGTCCTGAAAATCGACGGTTTCCTTGTCGATATCGGCAAGCATGTAGGCCGCGGGCTTGTCCATCCGCACCTCGGTGTAGCGCATGGCGGCGGCGTTATCACCGTCCATCGAGCCGAAGTTGCCCTGACCGTCGAGCAGCGGCACCGACATGGACAAATCCTGCGCCATGCGGACCATCGCGTCGTAGATCGCGCTGTCGCCGTGGGGGTGGTACTTTCCCATGACGTCGCCCACCGGGCGGGCCGACTTGCGATAGGACTTGTCGTGGCTGTTGCCGGTTTCGTGCATCGCATAAAGGATGCGGCGGTGCACCGGTTTCAACCCGTCGCGCAGATCGGGGATGGCGCGGCTGACGATGACCGACATGGCATAATCCAGGTAGGACGTGCGCATCTCGTCTTCGATCGATACGGTGGGCCCGTCATAGGCGGGCCGTTCCGGCATCATTTCATCAGCGTTTTCAGGAGGTTCTGGCGTGTCGCTCACGTCGGTCTGCCCGTTTGTCAGGAGGGTCTATATCTTGCGATAAAGTTTATCAGAAACAGCAGATAAGGTGCAATGGGCGATCCTGCATGCTGTTAGCACTCTGCGGGGATCGGAGAAAGCCCATTGTTTTTATTTAAAATTAATTTTTATAGCGCTTTGATGGGGGAAAACGACCAAAAAGAGGTGCGCCATGCCGTTGAGCGAAACGGAACTGATGTTGAAAGGCTACGGCCTGACCACGGCAGAGATGTTCTATCGGATGCCGGATTACACGAACGTGCTGAACACATTTATCTGGCAGGAATACGACCTGGCACCGGATCATCCCCGGCTGTTCGAATTCATCGACTTCTGGAAGGCCGAGATCGAGGGCGAGTTGCATTCAGTCCGCTTTACCCACCGCAAGATGCTGGCCCACGGCGAGTGGCGGCAGGTGGTCGGAGAGTTCCCGATCCACTGATCCATGGGGGCCGCGGGCTGTTGCCAAACGGAGCGCGCTGGCGCGCGCACGACATTATTTGATTTGGCTTCCGGCCCACCA
>JBCBFX010000003.1:0-110382 GCA_038527345.1 Pseudomonadota bacterium
GCGGCTGCGTGGTCAGCACCGCGACCAACGCGCCCTCATCAAAAAACGAAGCGCTCATGTTAGCGCCACCATATCAGGGGTTCCGACTTCACCCGACATGGGGTAAAGCGTGGCGCATCGAAGGCCAAGCCATCAAGGGGACCTGCACATGAAATTCTTTGTCGACACCGCCGAGATCGACGCGATTGCCGAACTGAACGACCTTGGCATGGTGGACGGGGTCACGACAAACCCGTCGCTGATCCTGAAATCGGGGCGCGACATCCTTGAAGTGACCAAGGAGATCTGTGATCTGGTCGACGGCCCCGTCAGCGCCGAGGTGGTTGCCACCAAAGCCGATGCCATGATCGCCGAAGGCCGCAAGCTGGCCGAGATTGCCGAAAACATCACCATCAAACTGCCGCTGACATGGGACGGGCTTAAGGCCTGCAAGATGCTGTCGGGCGACGGCCACATGATCAATGTCACCCTTTGCTTTTCCGGCAACCAGGCGCTGCTGGCGGCCAAGGCCGGGGCCACCTTCATTTCGCCATTTATCGGTCGGCTCGATGACATGCATATCGACGGGCTTGAGCTGATCGAAGACATCCGCACCATCTATGACAACTACGGCTACGAGACCGAAATCCTGGCGGCGTCGATCCGGTCCGTGAACCACATTCAGGACTGTGCCAAGATCGGTGCCGATGTGATCACCTCGCCCCCCGACGTGATCAAGAAGCTGGCCTCGCACCCGCTGACGGACAAGGGGCTGGAACAGTTCCTCAAGGATTGGGCTAAGACGGGTCAGAACATCTTGTGATTGTTCTTTGAGTTCCGGCCCGTCTTAGCAGCACCCGAAGCGCGGTCGGATCCAAGGGGAAGTGCCTGGATCCGGTTCCGTGAGTGTTGGCCTTGGGTGCGTATTCCATGCGGCACAGATGGCCCAAGGCGAAGTTTCTATCATGGGGAGAAATGACCGCCCGTTCCCCCCTTTGGCCCTGACGCCAACTGGCAACAGGCATGTAAATTTGCGCTGATTTCCTGAACTTCGGTGCAGATTTTGATGCAGCCCCGTGTTATACGGCAGCCAAAATATAAAAAGGCATGGGAATGAGCAGTCAGCCCAAGATCGAAGACGCCCTGCGCGAGGCGATTATCAGCCGTCCCGACGTGATTCTGGATGACAAGGATCTCATGCATGCGCTCATCGCCGCGAACGAACGTGCCATGGGCGGCAATATCGTGGATCTGCGCGGTCTGGCCATGGAACGGCTCGAGGCGCGCCTTGATCGGTTGGAAGACACGCACCGGTCGGTGATTGCTGCGGCCTACGAAAACCTCGCAGGCACCAACCAGATCCACCGGGCGATTCTGCGCATGCTGGACCCGTTGGAATTCGAAAGCTTCCTGCGCGATCTGGGCGGGGAAGTGGCCGAAATCCTGCGTGTCGATGCCGTCAAGCTGGTGCTCGAGTCGGTGCAGAACGACAATGATCCGGCGGTGAAACGTCTGGGCGAAGTGCTGAACGTCGCGGAGCCCGGATTCATCGACACCTACCTGACCCATGGTCGCGGGGGGGCCGTGCGTCAGATCACCCTGCGCCAGGTCCAGGATGCCGCGCCCGAAATCTACGGCGGCAACAGCGACTGGATCCGCTCCGAAGCCTGTCTCAAGCTCGATTTCGGCGACGGGCGCTTGCCCGGCCTTTTGGTCATGGGGGCCGAGGACCCGCACATGTTCGGCCCGCAGCAGGGCACCGATCTTCTGGCCTTTTTCGCCGGTGTGTTCGAACGGGCCATGCGCCGCTGGCTGGGATGAGCCTGGTTTCCCCTGCCGCCCGCGACGCGCTGGAACAGTTTCTGGCGCATCAACGTGCGCTGAAGGGGGCGGCGGAAAACACCATTCTCGCTTACGGCCGGGATGTGACCGAATTCCTTGTTTTCATGACCGGACACAAGGGACAGACCCAAGGCTTGGGCGCGCTGGCCCATATCACCACACAGGACATGCGCGCATGGATGGCGCGCACCCGTGCCGGTGGCGTGGCAGCGCGGTCGCTGGCCCGCAAGCTGTCGGCGGTCAAATCCTTTTACAAGTGGCTGGCGGCCCGCGAAGGGTTCGAACCGACCGCCGTCCTAAGCACGCGTGCGCCCAAGTTCACCAAAAAACTGCCGCGCCCCTTGGCCGAGGATGCGGCCCGCGACGTTCTGGACATCGCCCCGCTGCAATCCGAGCGGCCCTGGGTCGGCTTGCGCGACGTGGCGGTGCTGACGCTTTTGTGGGGCTGCGGGTTGCGGATTTCGGAGGCGCTGAGCCTGAAGGCCGGGCAGGCGCCCTTGCCCGAGGTGCTGCGCATCGTGGGCAAGGGCGGCAAGGAACGGATCGTTCCGGTGATCGGTCCCGCGCGCGCGGCTGTGGACGCCTATGTTGCGGCCTGTCCCCATCCCCTGCCGTCGGATGGGCCGCTGTTTCTGGCGGTGCGCGGCGGCGCGCTGGCCCCCCGCGCGATCCAGAAGTCCATGGCGCAGGCCCGAATGCAGCTTGGCCTGCCGGCCAGCGCCACACCCCACGCCATGCGCCACAGCTTTGCCACGCATCTGCTGAACGCGGGCGGTGACCTGCGGTCGATCCAGGAACTGCTGGGCCATGCGTCATTGTCGACCACGCAGGCCTACACGGCAGTGGACACGGTGCGGTTGATGGAAGTCTACGCCAAGGCGCACCCCAAGGCCTGACCCGTCACGCAAACGTGCACCAAGGTGATGCGCCGCCGCGTCTGGCCCATGCCACAGTAGGTCACGGCCACGTGCCGCAACAACAAAAGCACCAAGGGGAGAACACATCGATGATCCGGACACTTTCATTCGCCGCCGCCGTGGGGATGGCTGCCGCAACCGCCGCGCAGGCGCAGGATTGCGCGGCCGTGACCGTCGAGGACCCGTTCGATCTGGACGAAGCGGCGATCAACGTTCTGTACGATTGCCTCAAGCAGGATATGGCGGCGGGATATGCCAAGGCAGGCGACAGCGTTGGGGCGGACTACCGCACATGGACTGTCACATCGACCCGGCCCGCTGTGGCGGGGCCGCACGGCAACCGGTTGTTGCAGACCTTTGCCAATGACGTGGCCGCCGACCAGTATCTGCAATTCGCGGAAGAAGGGTTCGAGATGCCGGTGGGGTCGGTTCTTGCCAAGGAGTCGATCTCGGTCTCGATCAAGAAGCAAAAGGCGCGTGTCGGTCCGCTGTTCATCATGTCCAAGGTCGGCATGGACGAGGCACCGGAAACGGCGGGCTGGCTGTATGCCGGGGTGCAGCCCAATGGCAAGCCGATGAAGATCAAGCAATCCTTCTGCCATGACTGCCATGTCGGGTGGGAGGCACAGGATCATCTGGCCTATCCGCTGGAAGAGGTTCGGGTGGGCGCGGCCGGGAATTGATCGCTCCGGCATTCTGAACACAGGTGCCGCGTCGTTCCGGCGGCACAGTGATTTGCGTTTGCATCGGTGTGGCACTTGCACCATGAGAGGGGCATGACGCTTCGTTTTCAGGCGCTTGCCGTACATCTTTTCACGGCCACGGGGGCGGTGTTCGCCATGCTGGCGATGCTGGCCGCGGTCGAGGCCAAGTGGGACATGATGTTCCTGTGGCTGGTCGTGGCCTTTGTCGTGGATGGCATCGACGGGCCGTTGGCGCGCAAGTATCACGTCAAGAAGAACGCGCCCGAATTCGACGGCGTCCTTCTGGACCTGATCATCGACTACCTGACCTATGTCTTCATTCCCGCCTTTGCGTTGTTTTCGTCGGGGCTGATGGATGGCTGGACGGGCTGGGTGGCGATCATCCTGATCACCTTTGCCAGCGCGATGTATTTCGCCGACACCCGGATGAAGAGCAAGGACAATTCGTTTTCCGGCTTTCCGGGTTGCTGGAACATGGTGGTGCTGGTGATCTTTGCGCTTGAGCCGAACTTCTGGATCTGCCTGCTGCTGGTCACGGTGCTGGCGGTTGCCATGTTCCTGCCGCTGAAATTCGTGCATCCGGTGCGGACCGAACGGTGGCGGATGATCACGCTGCCCATGGCGCTGGCGTGGACGTTCTTTGCGGGGTGGGCGGCGTGGGTCGGGTTCCATCCCGAAAGCTGGGCGCATTGGGGGCTGATCGTGACGTCGCTCTATCTGGTATTTGCCGGGATCGCACAACAGCTGATACCGCAGCGCTGACCGTTTTCCGACACGGAAAACGGCCCGGAAACCGACGCGGTTTCCGGACGGCACCTGTTTCCCGCGTCGGGAAACAGCCGGATTTCGTGTCGAAATCCGCCCCCGTCAGATCAGGAATTGCCCCTCGTGCCGCAACAGCGCCACCTTGGTTTCGACCCCACCTGCGCCGGAAAACCCCGTCAGCCCCCTGGCCCCCATGACCCGGTGGCAGGGAATGATGATCGGGATCGGGTTGCCGCCGCAGGCCTGTCCGACCGCCTGCGCCGGCACATCAAGCGCCTTGGCTATATCGCCATAGGTCACGGTTTCCCCGAACGGGATGGCTTGCATCGCCGCGCAGACATCCCGTTGCAGGCCCGAGCCTTCGACCCGCAGGGGCAGGTCGAAGTCCTTCAGGTCGCCGGCATCATAGGCGCGCAGTTGTTCAACGGCCCGATCCAGCACGTCAGACGGGTCTGTACGCCCCGACCTCCCCCAATCAAGGCGGACGACGTCACCCGCATCCTCCACCACGGTGAGTGTTCCGAATTTCGTTTCCACATCACGCTGTCTCATGGCCCCACCATCGCGCTTGCGCCGCGCCCCACGCAACCCGGAAGCTGCGCCTTGCACATATGTCTGTGCAGAACGACCCTCGCCAAACGCACGCAGGCGGCGTAGATCGGGCACATGCGCATCGCCACGCTAGACGAAGCCCGGTCCCTGCCGCTGTGGCGCAGGCCCGTGACGCTGCTGTTCCTGATGGCGGTTTCCATGCCCATCGGGTTTTCGGTCTGGCTGGCGCTGCTGAACAACTTCGTGGTCGAGGCCGCGAATTTCGACGGGGCCGATATCGGTCTGCTGCATGCCATCCGCGAAATCCCGGGCTTTCTGGCCGTCGGCGTGATCCTTGTGATCATGGTGATGCGGGAACAGGTGCTGGGGCTGGTGTCGCTGATCATGCTGGGCGTTGCCACGGCCCTGACGGCGCAATTTCCGCAGATGGCGGGCATTCTGACGCTGACCTTCATCAGCTCGGTCGGCTTTCACTACTACGAAACGGTCAACCAGTCGTTGCAACTGCAATGGCTGAAGAAGGAGCGTGCGCCCCAGATGCTGGGCTGGCTGCTGGCGGCCGGGTCGGCCGCGACCTTTGTCGTCTATTTCGTCATCATGGTGCTGTGGGAGCCTTTGGGGCTGACCTACAACATCGTCTACATGGTTGGCGGCGGCATCACCGCTGTCATCGCGGTCTTTGCGCTGCTGGCCTATCCCCAGTTCGAGGCACCGCATCCGCAACTCAAGACATTTGTCCTGCGCCGCCGCTACTGGCTGTACTATGCACTTCAGTTCATGTCGGGCGCGCGGCGGCAGATCTTTATGGTCTTCGCCGGGTTCATGATGGTCGAACGCTTCGGGTTCGAGGTGCATGAGTTGACCGCCCTGTACCTGATCAACCTCGTCATCAACATCCTGGTGGCCCCGCTTCTGGGCCAGATCGTGGCGCGCTATGGCGAACGCAAGGCGCTGGCGTTCGAATATGTGGGCCTTGTGCTGGTGTTCCTGAGCTATGGCGGGGTCTACTATTTCGGCTGGGGTCTGATGGTGGCGGCGGTGCTTTACGTGCTGGACCACATCTTTTTCGGCCTGGCCCTCGCGCTCAAGACCTATTTCCAGAAGATCGCGGACCCGGGCGACATTGCGCCCACTGCGGCCGTTGCGTTCACCATCAACCATATCGCCGCCGTGGGCCTGCCCGTGCCGCTGGGGCTTTTGTGGCTGGTGTCGCCTGCGGCGGTGTTCTTTCTGGCCGCTGCCATGGCTGCCACGTCGCTGGTGCTGGCACTGATGATCCCGCGCCATCCGGTGCCGGGATACGAGACGCGGTTTGCCTCGGGCCTGCCCGCCCCGGCGGAGTGAAGCTTGCCGCGCGCCAGCGGGCGAGATAAGCCGCAAAAAACCGCCGGAGACCGCCATGCCCACCTGGACCGCCCTGACCACCGTAGCCGGCAAAGCCGCCGCCGAAACGCTGGCCGAAGGGTTGGAACGGATGGACCCGGCACCCACCGGTGTCGGCGTGTTCGAGGTCGAGGATGGATCGGGCCTGTGGGAGGTGGGCGGATATTTCACCGACGCCCCCGACGACACTGCGCTGCTGCTGCTGACCACTGCGCTTGAGGCCAGGCCGTTCACTGTCTCGGAACTGCCCGAAACCGACTGGGTCGCGCATGTGCGCCGTGAACTCGCTCCGGTCGAGGCGGGGCGCTTTTTCGTGCATGGTTCGCATGACGCGGACAAGGTGCCGGGTGGCGTGATTCCGTTGCTGATCGATGCTGCCATGGCCTTTGGCACCGGGCACCATGGCACGACGCTGGGCTGCCTGCGGGCGCTGGACCGGCTGATCGACGATGGGCTTGACCGCCCCCGCGTGGCCGATATCGGCTGTGGGACGGCCGTTCTGGCGATGGCGGCGGCCAAGGTCTGGGACACGCCGGTGATCGCCAGCGACATCGACCCGCAGGCGGTCGATGTGGCCGTCGTCAATCTGGCGGCAAACGGGGTCAGCGACCATGTGCGCGTGGTCGAGGCACCGGGGTTCGACCACGACGATCTGGCCGGTCCGTTCGACCTGATCTTTGCCAACATCCTCAAGGGGCCGTTGATCGCGCTGGCCCCGGACCTTTCGGCGCGACTCGCCCCCGGCGGATACGCGATTCTGTCGGGCATTCTGAACGAACAGGCGGACGAAGTGGCCACCGTTTATACACGGAACGGAAACAATATCGTGGACCGGACCCAGATTGGTGAGTGGACCACGCTGACACTTCGGAAAAAGCCTTAATTCAGCTTGGTTTTTCGCTGAATTGAAGGGGTTTGCCCAGATTTCGCCACAATTCCTGAGCATCTTGTATGACCGAAGCGGTGGGGGCCTGTTTCGAGGATATTGAGGCTGCCATGGTGGACGCTCAAATTCAGTTCAACAAGCGACTGACGTCGCTGCATCGCAAGCACAAGGCGATGGCAAACGGGTATACGACCCATTTGCGTGGGGATGGCTTGATTGTCGTGAAACCCAGGATGCGGGCACGGCGGAATCCGCCCGTGCGGGGCCTGGTGTATCTGGCGCTTGGTTTCTTTGTGTTCAAAGGGTTCATGTTCGCCTCGCTGGGCGACATTACCTACAATGAACGGGTGGCCAAGATGGGCAACGGCACCAGCGTCGAACAGGCAGGAGCCTGGGTGATGCAGGCCGATCCGCTTACGCAATTCCTGGCGGGTTACATCGAACCGCTGACCAAATAACCTCCAAGGCTGGTCTGGCAGGGCCACAAAAAAACCGCGCGCCCGAGGCATCGGACGCGCGGTTCTTTGTCTTTCCGGGTCTTGGACCCGGTGACCGGGGTCAGCGCGGTTCGGCGACCATGTCAATGTCGCCGCGCGACAGGCCGATGTCTTCCAGTTCGCGGTCGGTCAGCGCGTTCAGCGCATTGCGGGTTACGCGCGCGTCATTCCACGCGATGACATTTGCCACGAGCGCGGCAAAGAAGGTTTTGGTGCGACCTGCCACGGGGGCAGCGTCGTAGAGCGGGCGGGTGGTGTCGAAAGCAGCCATTGCAGCAGTCCTTTGTGTCAGTGTTCATGTCGATCATCTCGACGTCTGAAGCGCAGGTAGGACCGGAATCGCCGTGCCACAAGCAGCGAAATTACATGCCTGACATGCGATTTTTGCATGGGTCGCTGTTTTGGTTAACATGCTGTTAAAAGTGGATAAAATACGACTCCGGGAATGTCGTTTTTGTGCTTTTTCGCCTGATTTCGACATGCCCTGAGACAGCGCGGGGTCGTTTGTCACACCTTGGGAAAGGCTTCCTTGGCACCCTGAATGGCTTCGGCCGGGTCAATCGTGTTGGATTCCAGCGCTGCAAAGAACTGCTTGAGGCCCCCGCACGTGGCAAAGTGCTGCATTTCACGCAGGTAGGCCCGGGGCCACTCCGGGCGGATCGTCCCGGACTTCAGCAGCATCGATGCCCCAAGCGCCGAACCCTGCAGCACGTATTGCACACCCCACGCCCAGCTCATCGAGCGGTCCGGGATGCTTTGCCGCCGTGTCACGGGCACCCCAAGGTCATTTGCCAGCGACCTGATCCGTTTGTCCTCGCGCGTCAGCAATACCGCGTCATCCAGCACGGTTGCCGCAGGCAGACCCACGGTCATGTGCACTTCCATCATCGCGGTCAACCAGCAAGCATAAGCGGTGTGGTCGCGAAACCCGTGGGGGCCAACAAACCGTGCCTCGGCACGCGCATGTGCAGCGCGGGTTGCCTGTTTCAGCAACAACCGGTTGCTGATGGTCGTCGGATCGGGATATCGGACATTCATGCGCCCAGCGGCCTTTGCATGTGCGTTCCCGCCGGCAACGCCGCACATAGCTGGTCGATCATCTCGCACATTTCGCCGGGGTCAAAGGGTTTGGCCAGAAAATGGGTTATGCCGTACGCCTCGAAGATGCCGCGAAAATCGATTTCAAGTGCGGGGCTGTGCAAGGCAGACATGCCGATCGCACGCTGTGCCACATAGCCAGTGTCGAACCTGCGCCCGAGATATGTCAGCAGTCTCTGTCCTGTATCATCCGGCTTCACGCCCTCGATCCGGAGGATCAGATCAACCAGGAACAGGTCCGGCTCGGAGTGTTCGACATGCGCAATCGCCTCGGGCGAGGTGAACGCGATGACCACTTCATGTCCCCGCGCCCGCAGGTGATTGCGCCAACGCCGCGCCAATGCATAATCGTCGTCGAGGATGAGAACGTATGCCATGGGTCAGCCTATCCGAAGGTTCGCGTCAGAACCGCATCGAGGGTTTCTGCATTGATCGGCTTCGAGATGACCGGCACATCGAACGCTTCGACGATTTCGGTGCCTTCGCTGCCATAGCCGGTGGCGAAGGCAAAAGGCAGGTTGAGCGCGACCAGCTGTTGCGCGACCTGCGTGCTCAGGGTGCCTTGCAGGTTTACATCCAGAAGTGTGAAATCGACCGCTGACCTTTCCAATTCGGCCAGCGCCTCCTGGGTCGAGGCCACGGCAATCACGGTTTCGAAACCATATGCGCGCAACATGCGTTTGGCGGACAGCGCGACCACGTAGTTGTCTTCGACCACCATCGCCGTATGCTTCTGTCCCTTCATCCTCGGCACCGGTGTGGACCGTTTCGGGTGCATATGAAGGCCGGTGGCGATTTCGGCGGCTTCGGTTTCGGTCGAAATCGTCTCGCCCGGCAACCAGAAACTGGCGCAGACCCCCGCTGGCGCAAATTCCAGCGTCGTTTTGCCCCGAAACTCGTATGCGATGGCGTCTTCGATGATGGACCTGCCAAAGCCGTTGCGGTCTGGCGGCGTGACCTCGGGGCCGTTGCTTTCGGCCCAGCGAATGCGCACGCCGTCGTCTGCGGTGATCCACGTGACGCTGATATGTCCCTCGGGCACGGACAGTGCGCCGTATTTGGCGGCGTTGGATGTCAATTCGTGAAACAGCAGCGCCAGCACCGATGCCGCATCCGGGCGCATCACCAGATCGGGGCCGCTTGACTGTGCCCGGCCGGTGGTGCCGTTGAATGGCCGCAGTTCAAGGGCAATCAGGTCTGACAGACGCACGCCCTTCATGTCCGCACGGGTCAGCAGATTGTGCGCCCCGGCCAGCGCCTGGATCCGTTCCTCGAGCGCTGTGGCATAGGCTGTCACGCTTTTCGCTTCCTCGCGGGAATGTTCGGACAGCGATTGCACAAGGGACAGGATGTTGCGGACCCGGTGGTTCAATTCGCGCACCATCAGGCCCATGCGGTTCTGGTTCTGGCGCAGCTTTTCCTGCGAATCCAGCGCACGTTCGAGCGCGCGGGCCAGTGCTTCGCCCAGTTCGATGTCGTCGGCCGTCCATTCGTCGCACCGGTTCTGAACATCCTCGATATAGGTGTCGAACGAATTGCGGGGATCAAGCCGAGGTCCGTCCGCCGCCTTGCGAACCTGCTTTTTCGGAGCGCCTGCCCAGGTGACCTGCGATGCGACGGCGTTGCGAAAGAACACCAGCCGCAGATCCAGTGCGCTTGCCACGGCCACAATCAGCGCGCCGCCGGTGTTGTCCCAGGGTGCGGCGGGAAAGCGCGCCCGCAGGTCGCTGATTGCCTTGGTCTGTGTCCGGGATGGATCCAGGATCGACAACAGCGCCCAGCAGGCCCGTTCCGGCGGCACCGCGCCCCGGCCCAACAGCTTGTCCCCAAAGATCAGCGCGACGCCGTCGCAATTGATCAATGCGCCGACCGCCTCGGACACTTCTTCCCATGCAGCGATCAAGCCCAGATCGTTTGCGCTGGGCACCACCAGTTGGCTGACAAGTGCACCGCAGGACACGAAGCGGGATTGCTTTCTGCTTTCGATGGCATGTTGCAGCCGCAGGCTGATCAGCTTGCCCGCCAGTTCTGCAGCCGCCAGGTTGGCGGGATCGGGTGTCTTTGTCGTTCTGTTGTGGGCGGCGAACAGACCCCAAAGGATCCCGTCAACCACGATGGGGACGGTCATCGTGGCCGCCACTCCCATGTTCTGCAGGTATTTCTGGTGAACCTGGTCCTTGCCCCGCAACAGGGCCAGTGACATGTCCAGCGGTGCCTCGTCCGCCAATGCAAGCACATCCTGATCCGGCCCGTTGACGTCAAATATCACGCGGATCGGCGTTTTCGCATAAAGCTGCCGTGCAATCGGCGGAATGTCCGACGCCGGAAAGCGCAGGCCCAGAAAGGACGGCGCTTCGGGATGCCGCGACTCGGCGACAACCTCGCCTGTGCCTTCGGGCAGAAAGCGATAGAACATCACCCGCTCGTACCCGACAATCGACCGCATCAGTTCGGTCGCGTCCTCCCAGAACAGCTCTTGCGCATTGATATCCAGGGGACAGGTGAGAAATTCGCGCGCTCTGTTGAGCGGCAGCAGACGCATGTTCATAGGTGCGATTTCAGGCACGAATTCGACAATGCTTCGGTCCCCTCGCCGATGGACGGCGATCTGGTGTTCGACGTCCTTGATCACCCGGTTGGGCAGCAGCATCCGTTGGTGTTCAATCGTTTCGTGCCCAAGCGCGTTGCGCACGTCGTGCAGCAGGTCCCTGTCAAGCAGGTCCGCGACGGGGCGTCCCGGCATGGTGCGTGGGTCGACATCGAACAGGGATCCGCAATTGGCACTGATCTGGTGCACGACCTGGAATTGCGCATCACCCGCGACCAGGTAGCCGAAACCCTGTATGGCCCCGGGGATATGGATCGGATCCCGGTTGCAGTTTTCAAGCGCCAGCTTGAGATCCGCGTGTTCATTCAGCATCCCGGTCCCCTTGGTTCGCGTTGCGCCTGCGTTTGATCAACGCGGCAACGCCGACGATGTGCTCAATCTAGACTGGTATTCCGGTCAGTCACACCCCTATTGGGTGATTTGCCCCTGCATCTCGGGGAACGGTTGGATGCGAAACCGTACCGAATGTGATCGCCCTTGGCGGATGTTCGCCTTTCGTGCTAGTGCATCGGAAACGCCGCAAAACGGGCGGGTGAGGGCAGGGATCATGCGAATACTGGGAATCGATCCGGGATTGCGCCACATGGGGTGGGGCGTGATCGAAGCCGAAGGGCCACGCCTGCGCCATGTGGCCAACGGTGTATGCCATTCGGCGGGCGCGGACCTGGCGCCCCGGCTGCTCAGCCTGTTTCAGCAATTGGCCGACGTCATTGCCGCCCATGCGCCAACGGGTGCGGCGGTCGAACAGACTTTCGTGAACAAGGACGGCGCGGCGACCCTGAAACTGGGGCAGGCCCGCGGCATCGCGGTTCTGGCGCTGGCGCAGGCCGGATTGCAGATTGGGGAATACGCCCCCAACGCCGTCAAGAAGACGGTCGTGGGCGTGGGGCACGCCGACAAGCGGCAAGTGGCACACATGGTGCGGATGCAACTGCCCGGGGTCGAAATTGCGGGCCCCGATGCCGCCGACGCGCTGGCCATCGCAATCTGTCACGCCCACCAGGGCGGCGGGCTGGCTGCCGCCGTGGCGAGGGCGCGCGCATGATCGGCAAGCTGTCGGGCCGCATCGACTACCGCGCCACCGATCACGTGCTGATCGACGTGCGCGGCGTGGGCTATCTTGTCTATTGCTCGGACCGCACCATGGCGGCCCTGCCGCCGGTGGGCGCAAGCGTAGCGCTGTTCACCGATCTGGTGGTGCGCGAGGACCTGATGCAGCTGTTCGGATTTCCGACGCTGGCGGAAAAGGAATGGCACCGCCTGCTGATGAGCGTGCAGGGCGTCGGGGCCAAGGCATCCCTTGCCATTCTCGGCACGTTGGGGCCGGATGGCGTCAGCCGCGCAATCGCCCTGGGCGACTGGAACGCGGTCAAGGCCGCCAAGGGCATCGGACCCAAGATCGCGCAACGCATCGTGCTGGACCTCAAGGACAAGGCCCCGTCGGTCATGGCCATGGGCGGCACCGTCGCCGAAGCCACGGGCGACGCTGCGGCCGAAGTTGTCGACGTGATCGAACCGGTGGCTGTGGCGGCCCCGCCATCATCGGCGCAGGCCGACGCGCTATCGGCCCTTGGCAACCTGGGCTACGGTCCATCCGATGCGGCAGCCGCCGTGGCACAGGCCGCAGGCGAGGATCCGCAGGCCGACACCCCCGCCCTGATCCGCGCCGCCCTCAAGTTGCTCGCACCGAAAGGGTAGGGCATGGACAACCCCGACCCCACCTTGCGCCCCGAAGCCATGCCCGAGGATCACGACCGCGCCCTGCGTCCGCAGATGCTGGATGATTTCGTCGGTCAGGCCGAGGCGCGGGCGAACCTGCGCGTTTTCATCCAGTCCGCCCGCCAGCGGGGCGAGGCGATGGACCACACGCTGTTTCACGGCCCACCCGGTCTGGGCAAGACCACGCTGGCCCAGATCATGGCGCGCGAACTGGGCGTGAGCTTTCGCATGACCAGCGGCCCGGTGCTGGCCAAGGCCGGCGATCTGGCCGCGATCCTGACCAACCTCGAAGCCCGCGATGTGCTGTTCATCGACGAAATCCACCGCCTGAACCCGGCGGTCGAAGAGGTGCTGTATCCCGCGCTGGAAGACTTTGAACTGGATCTGGTGATCGGCGAAGGGCCCGCGGCGCGCACCGTGCGCATCGAATTGCAGCCCTTTACCCTGGTTGGGGCCACGACGCGCATGGGGTTGCTGACAACCCCGCTGCGCGACCGCTTCGGCATTCCGACCCGGCTGCAATTCTATTCCGAGGACGAGCTGTTCACCATCGTCGAACGCAATGCCCGAAAGCTGGGTGCCCCTGCGGACGAAGGCGGCGCACGCGAGATTGCGCGCCGTGCCCGCGGCACGCCGCGCATCGCGGGCCGACTGCTGCGCCGTGTCGTGGACTTTGCCGTGGTCGATGGCGACGGGCGGGTGACGCAGGATCTGGCTGATGCCGCGCTGACCCGGCTGGGTGTCGATCACCTGGGTCTTGATGGGGCGGACCGGCGGTATCTGCGCCTGATGGCCGAGCATTACAGCGGCGGCCCCGTGGGGATCGAAACGCTGAGTGCAGCACTCAGCGAAAGCCGCGATGCGCTGGAAGAGGTCATCGAACCCTACCTGCTGCAACAGGGGCTGATCCAGCGCACGCCGCGCGGCCGCATGTTGGCGCAACGGGCCTGGAGCCATCTTGGCCTTGAACCGCCCCGCAGGGCCGGGGACCTGTTTGAATAGCCGCATGTCATGCTCGGACGGACCGCGTTGACCATTTGCCGCGGTGTTCTGCGTTGAGATGCGGCGCATCCCGCGTTACGTCCAAGCCCCGAAATGGGCAAAGGACGAGGCCGGAATGACCCCCGAAGACATCACCGCGTTGTTCACACGCAAGACCGGCGACTATGTTTTTGCCCGCTGGGGACGCCCCATCGCGCCAGTGGTGTTCGGGGTCGAGGATTCGACACTCGGCACGGTCAAGGGCGCGGTCGAAGCGCTGTGCAATCTGGCGGGACACGAGATGGCGGAAACCGATCCCGAACTGGGGTCGAATTTCATGTGGTTCTTCTTCAGGGACTGGACCGAGTTGCAGGGCGTGAGCGGGTTGGACCGGCTGGTGCCGGACCTGGATGCACTGGTGCCGCGGTTGCAGGCCGCCGAGGCCAATCAATACCGCTTCTTTCGCTTTGACGAGGCCGGCGCGATCAAGGCGTGCTTCGTGTTCATCCGCATGGACGAACACCTGAGCGCTGTGTCAGCCGAAACGCTGGCGCTGAGCCAGGCGGTGCAATCGATGGTGCTGTGGTCCGATCTGGCGTTTCAGGACCAGTCGCCGCTGGCGGTGGCGGGCGATACCACGGTGCTGCGCCCCGACATCGCGGGCCTGATCCGCGCGGCCTATGATCCGGTGATGCCGGTCGCGGCCCATGATCCGTCCCATGCGTTGCGCCTGTCCGCCCGCCTGAACGTTGCGCAACAGCACTAGGCCACGGCACGTTGCCGCGCGCGGATATACTTGGCGGCGGAACGGTAGTGGCTGGGGCCCGTCGCTTCGGCCCAACGGCCGGTTGTCCAGTCATTCCGCGCGCCCTGCATCGGCCCGCCATACAGTACGTCGTCCGTATGGTCCGCCACGAAGGCGCGCAATGCCTCGTGCTTTTCGGCCAGCAGCGCGCAGGTGTCGGCCCAGCTTGACCCGGCCTGATCCGCGCGCAGCTTGGCGTTGTAGGCCCTGAGCTGGTTCCACTTGTAGCCCGGGGCAGGGAAGTGGACCGTGCGCCCGGCCTGTCCGTCCCGATACCATCCCAGGAACAGGTCGATCCAATGGGCCCGGTGTCCCACGATATCCTTGATCGAGGTGTCATCCTCATCCTTTTGCAGCGCGTCCTTTTCCGGGATCGTCGCCAGCAAGGCGGCCAGCTTGGCCCACTCGCGGTCGGTGATGTGCAGCAGGTCGTCGCGTGAGGTCGCGGGCATGGTGCGTCTCCTTTGCCGGCAGGATGCCATGCGCGGCGCGCCACGCCTTGATCTGCCGCAAGTGCGCCCCTAGGGTCGCGCCGTTCCGCCCAGCAAGAGTATCCGCACGTGTCCCACCGCTTCCCCGTTACCGTATTCTACGAAGACACCGACATGGGCGGTGTGGTGTATTACGCCAACTACCTCAAGTTCATCGAACGCGCCCGCTCGACCATCGTCGAAGAGTTGGGGGTGGACCAGAACGCGATGAAAGCCGACGGCATCGTCTTTGTCGTCACGCGGGTCGAGGCCGACTATCTGGGGGCCGCGCGCCTGGGTGACCGGCTTGAGGTCGTGACCACGCACAGGGCCGCCAGCCCGGTCCGCTGGACCTTTGATCAGCAGGTGGAACGGGACGGCACGCCCATCTTTCGCGCCCATGTCGTGGCCGCCTGCATGACCGCCGCAGGCAAGCCCACGCGGCTTCCCGCAAAAATCCGCGCAGCCATCACAAATCCGGCGCAATGACGCCGAAGTGATAGCTTTCCCCTTTCACCTGCCTTATGCTTGCGCGCAATAACGGGTGCGAAAAACGCGCCCACAACAAAGAGCAGGCAGTATGGAAGCAGAAACCCTTGCGCTCGCGCAGGAGATTGATTTCTCCATGTGGAGCCTTTTTGCACGCGCCACCCTGACCGTGAAACTGGTGATGATCATGCTGATCGTCGCGTCGTTCTGGGCCTGGGCCATCATCATTCAGAAACTCATCGTCTATCGCCGTGCGCGGTCCGAAGCCGACCGCTTTGATCGCGCGTTCTGGTCGGGCGAACCGCTGGACGGGCTGTTCGATCAGATCGGGCCCGAACCCAAGGCGGCAGCCGAAAAGGTTTTTGCCGCCGGCATGATCGAGTGGCAGCGCTCGCATCGCGAGGACGGGGGCCTGATCGCCAACGCCACCTCGCGCATCGACCGCAGCATGGATGTTGCCATCACCAAAGAGGCCGAGCGCCTGCAAGGTGGGTTGACCGTGCTGGCCACCGTCGGCTCGTCCGCCCCGTTCATCGGCCTGTTCGGCACGGTGATCGGCATCATGAACGCCTTTATCGAGATTGCAGAGCAGCAGAACACCAACCTGGCTGTTGTCGCCCCCGGCATTGCCGAGGCGTTGCTGGCCACCGGTCTGGGTCTGCTGGCCGCGATCCCGGCCGTCATCTTCTACAACAAGCTGAGCGCGGACAGCGACCGCATCGTGGCGGGTTACGAAGCCTTTGCCGACGAGTTCGCCACCATCCTCAGCCGCCAGTTGGACAGCTGAACTATGGGCGCCGGTGTCATCCAGAAGGACGGCGGGCGGCGGCGGGGCCGGGGGCGGTCGCGGTCGCGGCCCATGTCCGAGATCAACGTGACCCCCTTTGTCGACGTGATGCTGGTGCTGCTGATCATCTTCATGGTCGCCGCCCCACTGCTGACCGTGGGTGTGCCGGTGGAACTGCCCAAGACCGCCGCCAGCGCGCTGCCCGCCGATCAGGAAGAGCCGCTGACCGTCACCGTTACGGCTGCGGGCGAGGTGCAGATCCAGACCACGCCGGTGGACCGCAACGACCTTGTCAACCGGCTGCGCGCCATTGCATCAGAACGCGAAAGCGACCGTGTTTTTCTGCGTGCCGACGGCACTGTACCTTACGAGCAGGTCATGCAGGTCATGGGCGCGTTGAACGCGGGTGGCTTTTCCAACATCGGTCTGGTCACGGATATCGGCGGGCCGACGTTGGATGGTGAAGGGCAATAGCCTTGAACACCGGGCAGGTCATATCGGGCATCGGGCACGCGGGCCTGATCGGCTGGCTTGTCCTTGGCGGCAGCTTCCAGAGCGAACCGTTGCCCTTTGAAGTGACCGAAGTGTCGGTGATCTCGTCCGATGCGTTCGAAGCCTTGCTGACAGCCGGCCCACAGCCCTCGGCCCCGACCGAGGTGGCCTTGCCCGTCGAACCCGAGGTGGTGCCCGACCCCGTCGAGACCCCGAAGCCCGATCCCGAGGTCGCGGTCACGCAACCCGAACCGACCCCCGAGCCAGAGCCGGAGGTCGCGCCGGAACCACCCACGCCGGAACCGGAACCCGACGTGGTCGAGGACACGCCGACCCTCGTGCCGCCCCCGACACCAGAGGTCGATGCCCCCGAGGTCGCCGACCGCCCGGTGCCGCGTCCGTCCGACCGCGTCGCCCCCGAGGCTGTTGCCGCGCCCGATCCCGAAGCGGCACCCGATGTCGTCGAACAGGAGGCTGTCGAACAGGGCGAGACCGGCGACACCGAAGCACAGGAACAAGAGGCCACGGCCCCCGAAGAAGCGGCAACCGAGATCGTGACCGAGGCCGAGGAACCGGCGCGTGCGCCACGCGCGTCCCTGCGTCCCCCGGCACGCCGACCAAGCGCCCCCACCCGCACCGCAGAAGCCGCGGACGAACCCGCTGCACCAGCCGCCGCTCCCCAACCCGAGGACACCGCTGACGCGGTGGAGGAGGCGCTGCAGGCCGCCCTTGGCGGTGGTGGAGAGCAGGAAGTGCCCCAGGGTCCACCCCTGAGCGCGGGTGAAAAGGACGCGTTGCGCGTTGCCGTATCGTCCTGCTGGAATGTGGGTTCGCTGTCTTCCGACGCCTTGATGACCACGGTCGTCGTCGCCGTTGACATGTCGCAGGACGCCAAACCGGTGGTGTCGTCGATCCGCATGGTGTCGTCCTCGGGTGGCAGTCAGGCCGCGGCAAAACAGGCGTTCGAGGCCGCGCGACGGGCAATCATCCGCTGCACGCGGGACGGATATGGCCTGCCGGTTGAAAAATACGGCCAATGGAAAGAAATCGAGATGACGTTCAATCCCGAAAGGATGCGTATCAAATGATGGTTCGAGTGCTTTTGACGATACTGGCGCTGGTCTGGACCGGCCATGCCATGGCGCAGGACGGCCCCCTGCGGATCGAGATCACCGAAGGCGTGATTGAACCCTTGCCCGTGGCAGTGCCCAACCTGGTTCCAGAAAGTACCGGCAGTGCCGAGATGGGCCAGCAACTGTCCCGCGTGATCGCCGCCGACCTGACCGGCACCGGCTTGTTCCGCGAAGTGCCTGCCGCCAGCTATATCAGCCAGATCAGCGACTTTGCTGCCCCCGTCCAATATGCCGACTGGCGCGCCATCAACGCCCAGGCGCTGGTGACGGGTGCTGTCAACGTGCAGGGCAATCAGGTGACGGTGAAATTCCGCCTGTATGACGTGTTTTCCGGGGCCGAGATGGGCGACGGGCTGCAATTTGCCGGCACCACCGATGGCTGGCGCCGCATCGCGCACAAGGTGGCCGATGCGGTCTACAGCCGGATCACGGGCGAGACGGGCTATTTCGACAGCCGCGTGGTATTCGTCAGCGAAACCGGCCCCAAGGACGCGCGGCGCAAGCGCCTGGCGATCATGGACTATGACGGTGCCAATGTGCAGTACCTGACCGGTTCTGACGATATCGTGCTGGCCCCGCGCTTTTCCTCCACCGGCGACCGGGTGCTGTATACCAGCTATGAAACCGGCTTTCCCCGCATCTACGTGCTGGATGTGGGCAGCGTGCAGCGCCGGGTTCTGGAAACTCAGCAAGGCACAATGAGCTTTGCCCCCCGTTTTGCACCCAACGGGCAGACGGTGGTCTATTCGCTGAGCCAGGGGGCCAATACCGACATCTGGTCGATGAACGTTGCGGGCGGGCAGGCGCAGCGCCTGACCAGCGCGCCGTCCATCGAAACCGCCCCCAGTTTCAGCCCCGATGGCACACAGATCGTGTTCGAAAGTGACCGGTCAGGCAGCCAGCAGCTATACATCATGCCCAGCACAGGCGGCGAAGCGCGACGGATTTCCTTTGGCGAGGGGCGATATGGCACACCGGTCTGGAGCCCGCGCGGCGACCTCATTGCCTTTACCAAGCAGTCCAAGGGCCGGTTCCATATCGGTGTGATGCGCACCGATGGGTCCGAAGAACGCCTGTTGACCGCGTCCTTCCTGGACGAGGGGCCGACCTGGTCGCCCAACGGCCGCGTCATCATGTTCGCCCGCGAAACCCAAGGGGCGACCGGACGCTCGACCCTGTATTCGGTGGACATCACGGGCCGCAACCTGCGCCCGGTCCGCACGCCCGAGGGCGGGTCGGACCCGTCCTGGGGGCCGTTGCAACCATAGCGGTCCGTTTCCATATGCCGCGGTTCGTGATAAAAGCCGCGCAACGGCACGTATAACGTCGAGACGAGTGAAAAGAGGCAGAGACCATGAAACTGAAATCCATCACATTGATGCTATGTGCGGCGCTGAGCGTCGCGGCCTGTACCAACCCCGACCGTTTCGGCGATGCAGGCGCAGGTTCTGACCCGCTGGCGGGCAGCGGCGGCTTTGTTGCCGGCAGCGCGTCTGACCCGGCCTCGCCCGCCTATTTCCAGCAGACGGTGGGGGACCGCGTGCTGTTTGCCGTGGACCAGTCCAGCCTGACACCCGAAGGCCGCGCGACGCTCGAAGGGCAGGCCGTGTGGCTGTTGCAGAATGCCGATTACACCGCCGTGATCGAAGGCCATGCCGACGAACAGGGCACCCGTGAATACAACCTTGCCCTGGGCGCGCGCCGCGCGGACGCGGTGCGCAGCTATCTGGTCAGCCAGGGTGTGCAGGCGGGCCGCCTGCAGGTCGTCAGCTATGGCAAGGAACGCCCCATCGAGGTGTGCAGCGAAGAAGCCTGCTACGCCCAGAACCGCCGTGCGGTCACCGTGCTGGCTGCGGGCCTGAGCAGCTAAGGTGCGGGCATGAAACGCATCCTGGCCATTTGTGTCGTCTTTGCCGGGCTGTCTGGCCCTGTTCAGGCGCAGGGCGACCAGACGCTGGCGGACATCCGGCAGGAACTGACGGTGCTTTATGTCGAAGTGCAGCGCCTGAAACGCGAGCTGTCGACAACGGGCGGTGCCACCACCAACCTGGGCGGCACCGGCGCGCTGGACCGCATCGACACCATCGAGGCCGAGCTGCAGCGCCTGACCAACAAGACCGAAGAGTTGGAATTCCGCATCGGCCGCGTGGTCTCGGACGGCACCAACCGCATTGGCGATCTGGAATTTCGCCTGTGCGAACTGGAAGCGGCCTGCGACATCGCCGCTTTGGGTGACACGCCATCGCTGGGCGGAGACACGGGAACCCAAACACCTGCCGCTGCCGCGGTCACCGAACAGCCCGAAACGCAGCTTGCCACGCAGGAAAAGGCCGATTTCGAGCGGGCGCAGGAGGCGCTCGCCGCCGGTGACTTTCGCGCCGCCGCGGATCAGTTTGCGACCTTCAATCAGACCTATCCGGGCGGTCCCCTTGGAATAGAGGCCGAGTTGCGCCGGGGTCAGGCCCTGGAAGGGCTGGGTGATGTGCGCGAGGGCGCGCGCGCCTACCTGTCCGCCTTCAGCCTTGATCCGCAAAGCGCGAACGCACCCGAGGCGCTGTTCCGTCTTGGGGCCGCACTGGGCCGGCTGGGCCAAACAAACGAGGCATGCCTGACGCTGGACGAAGTCGGTGTGCGTTTCCCCGACGACCCGGCCGTGGCCGACGCGCAGGCCGCTCAGCAGAACATCGGGTGTTCCTGATCCCATGAGCGATCAGCTTGCCGCGGCCATCAACGACATGCTGGGGCCGCAGCCGCCCGCCAAGATGGGCGTGGCCGTGTCGGGGGGCGGCGATTCCATCGCATTGCTGTCGGTCATGGCCGAGGTGGCCAAATCCCGCGACATCGAGCTGTTGGCGATCACCGTCGATCATGGCCTGCGCCCCGGAACCGTGTCCGAGGTCAAGCTGGTCACGGGCCTGTGCCAGTCGCTGAACCTGAGCCATCACGTGGAATACTGGACCGGCTGGGACGGGTCCGGCAACTTGCAGGCCCGCGCCCGGGAAGGGCGCTATGAACTGATGGCCGACTGGGCCTATGCCAACCAGATCTCGCACATCGCCCTGGGCCACACGGCCGATGATCAGGCCGAAACGGTGCTGATGCGCCTGTCGCGCATGGCCGGGGTTGACGGGCTGAGCGGCATGTCGGCCAAGCGCATTCGCCACGGCATCACATGGGTCCGTCCGTTCCTGAATATCCGCCGCGCCACGCTGCGCACATATCTTGATCAAAAGGGCCTGCGCTGGGCCGAGGATCCCAGCAACGACGACACACGGTTCGATCGGGTCCGTGCGCGCCAGGCCCTTGGCGTGCTCGAAGACCTTGGCATCGGCGTCGACACGCTGGTGCAGACCGCGCAACAGATGTCGCAGGCCCGCGATGCGCTGGATTGGCAGACCTTTCTGGCAGCGCAGGCACTTGTCCAGATCCATTGCGGCGCGGTTGCGCTGGACTTGCAGCAATTCCGGACGCAGCCTGCCGAAATTCGGCGGCGTCTGCTGGTGCACAGCCTGATGTGGTTGTCCGGACATGACTACCCGCCCCGGCGCGACGCGGTGCTGGGCGCGCTGGAGGCTATTCAGGCCGAACAGGGCTTTACCCTCGATGGCTGCCAGATCACCTCGGGCAAGGGGCTGGCCTGGGTTCATCGGGAACTGAACGCGCTGACCGATGTCGTGGCCGAGGTCGGCGACAGCTGGGATGATCGCTGGACCGTCACGGGCCCCGAGGACGCGCCCGAGATCGAAGTGCGCGCGCTAGGAGCGGAGATATTGCCGTCACTCGAAGGGTGGCGCGATGCGGGCCTGCCGCGTGCCGCCATCGCCGTCACGCCGGGCGTCTGGTACGAGGATCGCCTGATCGCCGCCCCCATCGCGAAACCGGACGATCAGTGGCAGGCAGAGTTGGACGGCGGGGCCGATGCCTATTTCGCCGCACTTTTATCGCATTGAACCTGCCGCGATCCTCTCTATCTTGATAGTCAACGGGTGGTCGCGCCGATGCGCGCCACAAAAACGGGAGAGTTTCCTTGGGAAATGCACGTAATATTGCCTTTTGGGTTGTTCTGTTTCTGCTGATCCTGGCGCTGTTCAATCTGTTTGGCGGATCCGGCAACACGCTGCAAAGCCGCGAAATCAGCTACTCCGAGTTCGTGGATGCGGTCGAGGACGGGTCGGTCAGCAACGTGACGCTGGATGGCGAACAGGTCCGGTTCCGCCGCGGCACCGATGATTTCATCACCATCAAGCCCGAAGACGCCGAAGTTACCGACCTGCTGATCGCCAACGACATTCCCGTCCGCGCCGAACAGCAACAGCAATCGGGCTTCCAGACCTTTATCGTTTCGCTTCTGCCCTTCCTGCTGCTGATCGGTGTCTGGGTCTATTTCATGAACCGGATGCAAGGCGGCGGCAAAGGCGGAGCCATGGGCTTTGGCAAGTCCAAGGCCAAGATGCTGACGGAAAAGCATGGCCGCGTGACCTTTGACGACGTGGCGGGCATCGACGAGGCCAAGGAAGAGCTTGAAGAGATCGTGGAATTCCTGCGCAACCCGCAGAAATTCAGCCGTCTGGGCGGCAAGATCCCCAAAGGCGCGCTGCTGGTGGGCCCTCCGGGCACCGGTAAGACGCTGCTGGCCCGCGCCATCGCCGGCGAGGCGGGTGTGCCGTTCTTCACCATCTCGGGCTCCGACTTTGTGGAAATGTTCGTGGGCGTCGGCGCCAGCCGCGTGCGCGACATGTTCGAGCAGGCCAAGAAAAACGCGCCCTGCATCGTGTTCATCGATGAAATCGACGCCGTGGGTCGCCACCGGGGTGCCGGTTACGGCGGCGGCAACGACGAACGGGAACAGACCCTCAACCAGCTTCTGGTCGAGATGGACGGGTTCGAGGCAAACGAGGGTGTGATCATCATCGCCGCCACCAACCGCAAGGACGTGCTGGACCCGGCGCTGCTGCGCCCCGGTCGGTTCGATCGTCAGGTCACCGTTGGAAATCCGGATATCAAGGGCCGCGAAAAGATCCTTGGGGTTCATGCCCGCAAGACACCGCTTGGACCCGACGTCGACCTGCGCATCATCGCGCGCGGGACGCCAGGGTTTTCGGGCGCGGATCTGGCCAATCTCGTGAACGAGGCAGCACTGATGGCTGCCCGTGTCGGCCGCCGGTTCGTCACCATGATCGATTTCGAGAGCGCCAAGGACAAGGTGATGATGGGTGCCGAGCGACGGTCGATGGTGCTGACACAGGACCAGAAGGAAAAGACCGCTTATCACGAGGCGGGCCATGCCATCGTCGGCATGAAACTGCCCAAGTGCGACCCGGTCTACAAGGCGACGATCATACCGCGCGGCGGTGCGTTGGGCATGGTGATGAGCCTGCCCGAGATGGACAAGTTGCAGATGTTCAAGGACGAGGCCGAACAGCGTATCGCCATGACCATGGCGGGCAAGGCGGCCGAAATCCTGAAATACGGTGCCGAAAGCGTGTCGTCCGGCCCTGTGGGTGACATCCAGCAGGCCAGCGCGCTGGCGCGTGCCATGGTCATGCGCTACGGCATGTCCGACAAGGTCGGCAACATCGACTATGCCGAAGCCGCCGAAGGTTATACCGGCAACACGATGGGCTTTTCCGTGTCGGCCAACACCAAGGAAATGATCGAAAGCGAGGTCAAGCGCTTTATCGACGAAGGGTACGACACCGCCTACAAGATCATTTCGGAAAACGAGGAAGAGTTCGAGCGCCTGGCGCAGGGTCTTCTGGAATACGAAACGCTGACCGGCGAAGAGATCAAGCGCGTGATGAACGGCGAACCGCCGCATGCACCGGATGACGAAGACGGCGGCGCGGCAGTCGAGGAAGAAAAGCCGAGCCTGACTGCGATTCCGAAGGCCAAGAAAAAGTCCGGCCCCGAAGGCGATGGCGGCATGGAGCCCGAACCCACCGGCTGATCCATCACGGTTCTTGACCGGCTCATGACAAGAAATCATTGGCCCCGCCGCGTGCGGGGCCTTTTAATATGCGGACCATGCCAACTGAACGGAACGCGCCATGCCTGCCCTGAAACCCACCGACTTTTCCGCGACGATCACATGGCTGGGCCACGTGCCGGACCGAAACGTCAGCTTGCGGGCCTTGCCCGTCCAAAGCGTCGAGGCGACGCTGGATGGCTTTCCGGGCGAAGATCACGGCGGCGCGACGCGGCCCGCCTGCGTGCGCGTCAAGACGCAGTATCCGAAGGGCACCGAAATCAGAAATGTGCGCCAACTGACCATCCTGAGCGCCGAGGAACTGGCGCAGACCGCCGAAGCGATGGGGCTGGAGACGATTGACCCCGCGTGGGTCGGCGCGTCGATGATCATCGAGGGCATTCCCGACTTCACCCATGTCCCTCCGTCATCGCGCCTGATGTCCCACAGCGGTGTCGGCATCGCCATCGACATGGAAAACCGCCCCTGCATCTATCCCGGCAAGGAGATCGAACAGGAGGCCACGGGCTTTGGAAAACGCTACAAACCCGCAGCCAAGGGGCGGCGCGGTGTCACGGCGTGGATCGAACATGGTGGACGCCTTGCCGTGGGTGACCGCCTGGTGCTGCATGTTCCGGACCAACCCGTCTGGGCCCATTTCGATGCTGCCCGCCGGGCTTGACGGGTCCAACGCAAGACGTCCCCACCGCACTGCGGGAAACCAAGGCCGAGGTTTCTGCCGCAGGCGGATCGTTTCCGAAATGAAACGCCACGGTCCATTTCAGCCGCATCACTGCGTCAAAATGTCGGAATCGCACGCATTGCGGCGGGGCATGCGGCTGTATGCAGGCCCCGACACTTACGCCCACCACAGGACCTGCGGGGAACGACATGGCCTACAAGACAGACATCGAGATTGCGCGCGAAGCGCAAAAGAAGCCGATCCAGGAGATCGGGGCCAAGCTGGGCATTTCCAGCGATGACCTGCTGCCCTATGGCCACGACAAGGCCAAGGTGTCGCAGACCTTTATCAACTCGGTCCAGGATCGCGACAACGGCAAGCTGATCCTGGTCACCGCCATCAACCCGACACCCGCGGGCGAGGGCAAGACCACCACGACCGTGGGTCTGGGCGACGGATTGAACCGTATTGGCAAGAATGCCTGTATCTGCATCCGCGAGGCGTCGCTTGGCCCGAACTTCGGAATGAAGGGCGGGGCCGCGGGCGGCGGCAACGCACAGGTCATCCCCATGGAAGAGATGAACCTGCACTTCACCGGGGATTTCCACGCCATCACCTCGGCCCACTCGTTGCTGTCGGCCATGATCGACAACCACATCTATTGGGGCAACGAACTGGAAATCGACACCCGCCGCGTCGTGTGGCGCCGCGTGGTGGACATGAATGACCGGGCCTTGCGCCAGATCACGGCCAGCTTGGGTGGTGTCGCCAACGGCTTCCCGCGTGAAGCCGGGTTTGACATCACCGTTGCCTCCGAAGTCATGGCGATCCTGTGTCTCGCCAAGGATCTAAAGGACCTGCAAAAGCGGTTGGGCGACATGATCGTGGCCTACCGGCGCGACCGCTCGCCCGTCTTTGCCCGCGACATCAAGGCCGATGGCGCGATGACCGTGCTGCTGAAGGACGCGATGCAGCCGAACCTGGTGCAGACGCTGGAGAACAACCCCGCCTTCGTGCATGGCGGCCCGTTTGCGAACATCGCGCATGGCTGCAACTCGGTCATCGCCACGACCACGGCGCTGAAGCTGGCCGACTACGTGGTGACCGAAGCGGGCTTTGGTGCCGATCTGGGCGCCGAGAAGTTCATGAACATCAAGTGTCGCAAGGCGGGACTGGCCCCTTCGGTGGTGGTTTGCGTCGCCACGGTGCGCGCGATGAAGATGAACGGCGGCGTGGCCAAGGCCGACCTGGGCGCGGAAAACGTGGATGCGGTCAAGGCGGGCTGCCCGAACCTTGGCCGTCATATCGAGAACCTGAAATCATTCGGCGTGCCGGTCGTTGTCGCGATCAACCACTTCGTCACCGACACGGACGCCGAGGTGCAGGCGATCAAGGACTACGTGGCCGAACACGGGGCCGAGGCGGTGTTGAGCCGCCATTGGGAACTGGGATCCGAAGGGTCCGCCGATCTGGCGACCAAGGTGGCGGAACTGGCTGACGCCGACAGCGCCAACTTCTCGCCCATCTATCCCGATGACATGCCACTGGCCGAAAAGATCCAGACCATCGCCAAGCGCATCTATCGCGCGGACGAGGCCCTGATGGATCAGAAGATCCGCGACCAGTTGCGCCTGTGGGAAGAGCAGGGATATGGCAACCTGCCGGTCTGCATGGCCAAGACGCAGTATTCTTTCAGCACCGACCCGGACCTGCGCGGCGCGCCCACGGGCCATTCGGTGCCGGTACGCGAAGTGCGCCTGTCGGCAGGGGCCGGGTTCGTCGTTGCGGTCTGCGGCGAGATCATGACCATGCCGGGCCTGCCCCGCGTGCCATCGGCCGAAAACATCCGCCTGAACGACGACGGGCAGATCGAAGGGCTGTTCTGATCCATGACGGGGGCGACCTGTATCACGCCCCTCACTTTTCTGGCAGGGCGGTGCATTTCCGTTGACCGATGCGCCGCCCGCCATACAGCCTGATCCTCGACCAGAGGAGAGACAGAGATGACCCGACTTATTGCATGTATCATCGCCTTGATCCTGATTGCGCCCGATGCAGGCGCGCAGGACCGCTATGAGGGGTATTATTATCCCGAAGTAACCAGTCAGGAGCAGTTCACCCGTGTCATCCGCGATGGCCCGCCCCCGAACAAGGGCGTGCGCGTCGATTTTGTCACCAACCTGACGGCCGCCCAGCTTGCCGCGCCCGAAAGTCCCCGTTTCGTGTTCTTTGCAAAGGGGGCAGATGCCAAACATCTGACGATCATTGCGCTGGACGACGAGATATTTTCCACCCTCTACCGCGCCCGCGCCGTGATGGCGCAATTGACCTCGAACATGCGCAACAACGCGTTTTTCCGCGACCAGGGGCTTGAGTTCGTGGCGACCTTTTATGACCTGCTGCAGATCATGGAATTCGACACATTGGTCATAAGCGACGGCGCAGCCTGGGCGCACCAGGTCAACTTTTTCCGCGACGAATAGGAGCATCGACGGACATGACAGCAACCATCATCGACGGCAAGGCCTTTGCGGCCCGGGTGCGGGGCCAGGTGGCCGAACACGTGGCGCGCCTGCGGGACGAGCAGGGGATCACGCCGGGTCTGGCGGTGGTGCTGGTGGGCGAGGATCCGGCCAGCCAGGTCTATGTCCGTTCCAAGGGCAAGATGACGGTCGAGGTGGGCATGGCCAGCTTTGAACACAGGCTGGCCGCAGACACGTCCGAGGCGGACCTGCTGGCGGTTGTCGACCAGTTGAACAACGACCCGGCGGTGCACGGCATTCTGGTGCAACTGCCGCTGCCCGGGCACCTGAACGAAGATCTGGTCATCAACAGCATCGATCCCGCAAAGGATGTGGACGGGTTCCACATCTCGAACGTGGGTCTGCTGGGGACCGGGCAGAAGTCTATGGTACCCTGTACGCCGCTTGGCTGTCTGATGATGCTGCGGGATCATCTTGGGTCGCTGTCCGGCCTTGATGCCGTTGTGGTGGGCCGGTCGAATATCGTGGGCAAGCCCATGGCGCAGCTTTTGCTGGGCGACAGCTGCACCGTGACCATCGCGCATTCGCGGACCAAGGACCTGCCTGACGTTGTGCGCCGCGCCGATATCGTTGTCGCCGCCGTGGGCCGCCCCGAGATGGTGCCGGGGGACTGGATCAAACCCGGGGCGACCGTGATCGACGTGGGCATCAACCGTGTGGATGCCCCCGAGAAGGGCGAGGGCAAGACCCGTCTGGTCGGTGATTGCCATTTCGAAAGCTGCGCTGCGGTGGCGGGGGCCATCACGCCCGTGCCCGGTGGCGTGGGGCCGATGACCATCGCCTGCCTGTTGGCCAATACCGTGACCGCGTGTTGCCGGGCGAATGGTTTGGAAGAACCCGAGGGCTTGACCGCCTGAACAGGCGGGGCGGACGACACGTCCGCCTTACGTAAGGCGCACCTGCCGGTGCGCCGCCGCGGCAGAGGCGGAGAACACCTCCGCCTTACGCGGGCACCGGGACCATGGTCCCTTGCAGGATCGCCACCAGCGTTTTGGTGCCATCTGTCAGCGCATAGACCTCGGACGTCACGACGATCAGCCGTTTGCCCGGTTTGACCACGCGGCCCTGGGCCACCAACCGGTCGCCGGTGGCGGGGGCCGTCAGGTTGATCTTGATCTCGGCGGTGACGATTTCGCTGTCTTCGGGCAGTGTCGTGAGTGCGGCATAACCCGCGGCGCTGTCGCCCAGTCCAAAGGTCAGTGCGGCATGGGCCAGCCCTTGTTGCTGGCGGCTGCCGGGCAGGATGGGGGCAGACAGCGTCACGCGCCCCGCTTCTACATGATCGATGCGCGCACCGAATGTCTGCATCATCGCCTGACGGGAGAAACTGGTTGAGATGCGGGCATGCAAATCCATCAGCTTGCCCGCGACAGGGGGATTGCGACCGGGCGTGGACCGGTCAGGATGGCCCGTGCGTTGGGTGCCATCAGCCGTGCGAGCGCCGGATCGTGGCTGCGCAGCCCGCCGGTGTAGGTGCCGTAGGCGGGCAGGATAAGGCGGCAGTCATCGACCAGGAATGCCGCTCGGGTCACTGCCCGGCCACGTGTGTGCAGCGTGGCCTTTGGGTGGTAGTGGCCGGAAATTTCGGCCCGGGCCCCGTCCGCGGCAATGTGGCGGAACGTCAGCCCGTTCAGCGCCAGTTCCGCCAGATGTGTGCCGCCCAGGTCGGTGGGGCCGGGGTCGTGGTTGCCCTCGATCCAGATCCATCTCCGGCCCGCTTGCAGCCGCGTGATCCAGAGCCGTTCGTCCTCGGGCATGGCCCGGGCGGCTGCGAGATCATCGAAACTGTCGCCAAGACAGATCACGGTGCGTGCGCCGGTCTGTTCGAGGTCTGCGGTCAAACGCGACAGCGTATCCCGCGTGTCGTAGGGCGGCAGCTGGCTGCCGCCGCGCCGCGCGATCCGCTCGGCCTTGCACAGGTGCAGGTCCGACACGCACAGCACCTCTTGGGCTGGCCAGTAGAGCGCGCCGGACCCAAGCGCGCTGAGCGTAATGCCGGCCAGTGTGATGTCGTACGAGTTCATGCTTTGTTCATAGACGTGCGGGGGCGGCGCATCAAGATGCGCCTTACGTAAGGCGGACGTGTCGTCCGCCATCCGGGGGGCGCTGCCCCCGTCGCCTGACGGCGACTCCCCCGGGATTTTTGGGGACAAAGACGGATGGACCGCGCATTACCACGGCACCCGCCATTCGCGGCGGCGCGGTTCCGGGTCCTGGACCCCGGCAAGCGACATGACCCGCTCGGCCTCTTCCGCCAGCAGCTTTTCCTCGGCAAGGCCCTTGATGGGCACGCGCCCGACTTCGAGCATGAGGGGTGCCGCCAGCGGAGTGACCCGGTTGTGTTCGATCAGGTCAATGCGGTCTCCGATGCGGGCGCACATTTCCTCGATCCGGCCGAAGTCCACGAGACCCTTCATCGCTTCCTCCCGCGTGATTTGCAGCATCAGGTGGTCGGGGTCGTATTTGGCCAGTGTGTCATAGAGGATATCGGACGAGAATGTCGCCTGTCGCCCGGTCTTGCGATTGGACGGCAGGTTGCGTTCGATCAGCCCAGCGATGGTGGCTGACGCGCGGAAGGTGCGCTTCATCACGGCGTTGCCTGCAAGCCACGTGTCGAGCCCGTCGCGCAGCGCCTGGATGTCGAAAAGCGGGGCGGGGTCCGTGATCTTGTCCAGGCCCCAGATCAGCGTGGCGTAGTCCGTGGCCAGAAAGCCCAGCGGGTTCAGGCCGGTTTCCTCCATCCGCTTGGTCAGCAGCAGCCCCAGGGTCTGCATCGCGTTGCGTCCGGCAAATCCATACACTGCCGTATGTACGCGCCCGTTATGAGGAAAGCTTTCGATCAGCAGGCGCCCGGGTTCGGGCAGGCGGCTGACCTGCCGTTGCAGGGCCAACCAATCCGACGTGTGGGGCGGCAGGCCTGGCCATGTATCCTGCTGAAACAGCTCGATGATGCGGTGGCTGAGCTGGGTGGAGGTGGCGAACTTGGTGCCGAGAAACGTGGCGATCTTGGGTTTTTTGGCGGCGTCTCGTGTCACCTGCACCGTCATTTCGCGCAGGCTGTCATAGCGCACGATCTGGCCGCCGATCAGGAACGTGTCGCCCGGAGTCAGCGTGGCGGCGAACCCTTCCTCGATCTCGCCCAGCGGTTTGCCGCCCCGGCCCTTGTAGCGGACCTTGAGCGTGTCCGTGTCCTGGATCGTGCCGATGTTCATGCGGATCCGCTGCGTGCTGCGCGGGTCGCGCAATTGCCACATGCCGTCCGGGCGTTGCAGCAACCGCTTCCATTGGTCATAGGCCCGCAAGGCGTAGCCGCCGGTGGCGCAGAAATCGAGGCAGGCGTCGAATTCGGGCCGGGTCAGCGTGGTGTAGGCACCGGTGCTGATGACCTGACCGTAGAGATCGTCGGCGTCGAATGGCCCGGCACAGGCGGCGATCAGGATGTGTTGGCACAGCACATCCCGCGGGCCGGGGCCGCGCGGGTCGCCATCGAGTGCACCCGCCTTGACCGCCTCGAGCGCGGCCACGCATTCCGCCACCTCGAACCGGTTGGCGGGCACCAGCAGCGCCTTGGACGGTGCGTTGTAGCGGTGGTTGGCGCGTCCGATCCGTTGCACCAACCGTTTGACGTTCTTGGGCGCGCCCACCTGGATGATCAGGTCCACGTCGCCCCAGTCGATGCCCAGATCCAGTGTGCCAGTGCAGACAATTGCCTTCAATTTGCCCGCGACCATCGCCTGTTCCACCTTGTCCCTTTGCTGCCGGTCAAGGCTGCCGTGGTGGATGCCGATAGGCAGCTGGTCGTCGTTGGCGAGCCATATGTTGTGGAAATACAGTTCGGCCTGCGCGCGGGTGTTGTGGAAGATCAGCGTGGTCTTGTGCTTTTTCACCTGCTCCAGCACGGCCGGTATCGCGTATTTGCCGCCCGAACCGGACCAGGGCGGTGCCTGCTCTGTCACCAGCATCTGGATATCGGGGGGCGGACCGGGGTCGGCATGCAGGATGTCGCAAGGGTCGGGGTGTTTGGCCAGCAGGTGCGCGATGGCCGCCGGATCCTCGACCGTGGCCGACAGGCCCACGCGGCGCAGGTTCGGGCACAAGGCCTGCAGACGCGACAGGGCGAGGAACATCTGGTCGCCCCGTTTGCTTTCGGCCAGCGCGTGGATTTCATCGACCACGACCCGCTTGAGGCCCGCGAACATGCGTGGCGCATCCTCGTAGCTTGTCAGCAGGGCAAGTGATTCCGGCGTGGTCAGCAGGATATGCGGCGGGTCGGCGCGTTGGCGTTTTTTCTGCGCGGCCGAGGTGTCGCCGGTGCGGTCCTCGATCCGAATGGGCAGGTCCATTTCCGCGACCGGCGTGCGCAGGTTGCGTTTGATATCGGCGGCCAGTGCCTTGAGCGGCGAAATGTAGAGCGTGTGCAGCCCGTCATGTGTGCCGTCCGCCAGTTCGACGAGCGACGGCAGGAACCCCGCAAGTGTCTTGCCGCCACCGGTCGGTGCGATCAGCAACATGGCGGGGTCGGCGGCCCGATCCAGCATCTGTTGCTGGTGCGGATGGATCGACCAGCCGCGGGTCGCGAACCAGTCATTGAAGGGGGCGGGAAGGGTGGCCATGGCGCTGAACGTAGCGAAGTTGGCGCGGGTGGAAAGTGCGGGAGCCTCCGGCGGGAGTTTATTTGGCGAGATGAAGGGGGATCAGCGCGGGGTGAGGGCGCGGATTGCCTGTTCGAGAAGTCGGGGGAGTGCGGTGTCGGCATGTGCCGGTGCCGCGTCGAGGGCGGCGGCGACATCTTTGGCCAGAATTCCGATGGAGTTGTCGGGGGCGTGTCCGTCGCGAGCGAATTCAATATCGTTGAAGCCGCTGGCGAGCCAGTTCTGTCCCGACGAGGTGGCGATGAGCTGCAGGAGCTTGGTCTCGTCAAGGCCAGCGGCATCGGCCCAGTCGAGCACGAGCCGGGTCATCGCCGTGTGTGACGCGGCCAGCAGGTTGTTGAGCACCTTGGCCTGCATGCCGGCACCATAGGGGCCCATGTGGTGGAAGTGCTTGCCCATCAGCGCCAGCAGCGGGATGGCCTCGGCGATGTCCATGTCCGACCCGCCCAGCATGAACGATAGGGCGCGGTTTTGCGCGGCCACCTGTGCACCGGACATGGGCGCATCGATCAGGGTGATGCGATCCGGCACGCGGGCCCGCAGCGCGCGCACATAGCGGGGCGACAGGGTGGAGCACAGGAAAACACGGTCGAGCCTGGGCGCGCAGCGGACCAGGTTCTGTTGGTCGAACAGCAGGGCGTCCGTTTCATCCGCGTCGCGCACGACGGAAAAGAGCGTTTGGAGCCGTGGCGCAAAGGCCATGATGTTGGTGGTGATGTGGACGGCGCCCTTGTCCGCGACATCGAACCCCAGCGCGTCGGTGCCACCGTCCCGCAACGCATCCAACATGGGCGCACCCATGCGCCCACAGCCTGCGACACCGATCATTTGACGATATGCTCGTCCTTGACGAACATGTTGGACCACGCCCGATCAATCAGGTCGGGGCGCATTTGCAGCGGGATCCCTTCGAAGTTGCAGATCGACGCGATCTGATCCACGAGGAAGTTGGGCTGATAGTTTGCGTAGATGCTGTCGATGGTCGGATATTTGACCTTGAGCAGGTAGATCAGCGCGTCCTCATCCAGGGGCATGCCCTTTTTCTTGGCGACCATGGCAAAGATCTTGAGGAAATTGGCCTGGCTTGGTCCGTCCACCTTGATCTTGAAGAAAATCCGGCGCAACGCGGCCTGGTCAAAGATTTCGTTGGGGTGGAAGTTGGTGGAGAAGATCACCAGCGTGTCGAAGGGAACCTCGAATTTTTCGCCCGACTGGAGGGCCAGGATGTCCTTGTTTTCCTCAAGCGGGACGATCCAGCGGTTGACCAGCGCCTGTGGTGGTTCGGACTGACGGCCAAGGTCATCGACGATGAAGATGCCGCCTGTGGATTTCAGCTGGAGCGACGCCTGGTACGTACGGGCCGTCGGGTTGTAGTTCAGATCCAGCATGTCCAGCGTCAACTCGCCCCCGGTGATAACGGTGGGCCGTTCGCAGCGTACGTAGCGCTGATCATAGGGCGTGCGGCGGCGCAGGGCGGTGGGGTCCTCTTCGGGTTCGAGTGCGACGACATGCACGATGGGATCATAAACGGTGATGACCTGGCCCGAGTATTCGATGGCGCGGGGTACGAACACATGGTCCCCCAGCGCGTCCCGGATGCCGTTCGAGATCGAGGATTTACCGTTGCCGGGCGGTCCGTACATCAGGATCGAGCGGCCCGCGCTGACGGCGGGGCCAAGCTGGTCCAGCAGGTCGTCGGGCAACACCAGGTGCCCCATGGCGCCGGTCAGTTGCTGGCGCGTGACCATGATGTTGCGGATGGACTGGCGTTTGACCTGCTGGCGGTAGATTTCCAGCGGGATCGGCATCGCGCCGAAATATTCGGACTGGGCCAGCGCATCGAGCGCGCGCGCCTTGCCCGCATCAGTCAATTGATAGCCCATTTCATTGCCGTTGTTGGCGTTCAGCGTGCCGGTCGCCTCCATCAGACGCTGGTCGCGGCACATATCCAGCAGTTCCTGCACGATCACGCCGGGGACGCACATCGCCTTGCTGAGGTCAGACACCATTTCCAGCGATTTGCGGAACATGGTTTTCAGCAGGATATCCCGCATCATCACGACGGGAAGACGCATGTCGGCCAGCCGCTTGGGCGCGGGTGGGGCGATCAAGTCAGAGGTGTGCACGTTCATCGGGTCTGCCTATGCCTGCTTCTTGCAATTTTTCGGTGAAATAGCAGGTCAATCCGGCCAAATTATGGCGCAGAGACGTCAGGATCCGTAGACAGCCACCAACCCCAGATAAAGCGCAAGCGCCGGCCCGAGGGCCAGCCCCATGGGGAACTTGCGGCCCTGTTCCCAGCTGTCCCAGTGCGGCGCGAGGCGGCGCAGGGGGGTGAACTTGGCCACGCGGTGCGCGCCGTAGGCCGCCAGCAGGACGGCGGCAAAAAGTGGCAGAAGCAGGCGCAGATCGGCCACGGCGACGTAAGGGGCTGCCACGGCCGCGAATTTCGCATCGCCGGCCCCCAGCGCCCCGCCTGCATTCAGCGCGATGCCCGCAACAAGCACGATGCCAAGCTGCGCCAGTTGCCACAGGTACACCTTGAACGGAAAGAGGAACGGACCCAGCAGCACGAACACCACGGCCAGTGCGATCACCGCCTGATTGGTGATCCGCATCTGGGCCAGGTCGGTGAACGCGACATACAGGCAAAGCGGCACGACAAATGGCAGGAACCACGCCGCCGCCAGCGCCGATTGGGCCAACTCCATGACTTAGCCGTTGGAGACGTTGTTTTCGAGCGCCCGCAAGGACCGCACCGCGGCCTCGAAGTGCTGCGGATGGGTGTCGATGGCGTCACGCAACAGGCCCTTGCCGGTCTGGACGTCACCCTGCTTCACGGCCGCAAGGCCAAGGGTGTGCAACAGTTGGGCGCGCTCTGTCTGGTCCATTGGGATCACGGGCAGCTGGTAATTGCGCTGCGCGCCACGGGCCAGGATCAGGTTGTTCTTGGCCGTAAACAGCTTGGAATCCTGCCGGATCGCGTCGGTGAACAGCCGTTCGGCATCGGCGAAATCGCCGCGCGTCAGCTTGGAATAGCCCCAGTTGTTCAGCACGCCTGCGGGCCGTGTGGTCAGGCCCACGGCGGTTTCATAGAAACTGTCCGCCTTTTTCCATTCCTTGTTGCTGTCGGCGATCAGCGCCTCGAGCCGGTAGCGTTTGAAGGTCTCGATGGTGGGCGGCACCTTGTCCAGTTCGGCCTCGGCCCGGGCCCAGTCACCTGAGCGCAGCAGGGCGTCGGCATAGTCGACACGGTCCTCGTTGGTGGCCTCGTCGAACTTGATGACCTTGGCATAGGCGACAGCGGCCTCTGTATAGCGCTTGGCGCGCACGTAGCTGATGGCCAGGCTGCGTTGCAGATCCAGACGGTCGGGGTTTTCATTGGTGGCACGGGTGAAATAGGCGACTGCCTCGTTCGGGTCGGCGACGGTCAGCATCACATCGTTCAGATTGCTTTCGTCCACGACGTTCACGTCGTCAAAGGCCCGTTCGACGGTTTCGTCGGCGGTGCGCTGTGCATCGCATGCGGAAAGGGCCATCAAGCCTGCCAATGAGACGGCCAAGATCATGGGGTGGCGCATGTTTGCGTCCTTTGTCCTGCTCTGTCACGCCACGCTTGGACGCGCGGTCGCTTTCGTTTCACGCCACTTGGCGCAGCCTCAAGTCACGATGCAGTCCGGATAAGGAAATCGCTGCTGCCTCGTCGCACCAGTTTGAACTGGTTTTCACTTGGTTCGACGGTAACAGAATTTTCCGATTTTGCGAGTGCCTTGCGCAAATTATCCCGTATGAGTGTGCTTTCTCCGTCATCCAGGGCAAAGGCCTTGCGGAAAATCTGGACCGCTTCGGCGGTTTCGCCCTGTTCCATCAGCACCACGCCCAGGTTGTTCCAGACCTCTGGGTAGGGGTCGAATTCGGTGGTGGCGCGGCGCAACAGCTTTTCGGCCTGGTTCAGGCGGCCCAGCCCAAGGTTCGCGGTGCCAAGGCCTGACAGGATTTCGGCATCCAGCCCCTGATCGAGGGCCGCGCGGTTGAACGCCTTGATGGCCAGCTCGTATTCACCGGCGGCGATCAGGCGGTGACCAACCTCTATCCCCGACACGGACTGAGCCCGGCGGTCGATGCCCGGGGCAAAGGGGCCGGTCTGAGACGCGTCAATGCCGCCCGTTGAACAGGCGGCAAGACTGAGGCTGAGAAGGGCTGCGGGCAGGGCCCGGGTGCCTGTTTTCATTGCGGGTCTTAGTTGTTGCTCATGTTGCCCAGCTGCGTGATGCCGTGCACCGAGGGACCCACAAGGATGATCAGCAGCGGCGGCACCGTCAGCATCATTGTGGCAAGCGTCATCTTGGTTGGCAACTTGTTTGCGGCTTCTTCGGCGCGCATCACGCGCTTGTCGCGCATCTCGCCCGCATAGACCCGCAGGGCTTCGGCGATGGACGTACCAAAGCTGGCCGATTGCACGAGCACCGTGACAAAGCTGGCCACGTCCTGCACACCGCAGCGTTCGCCCATGTCGTTCAGCACGGTCACCTTGTCCTTGCCGGCCTTCATCTCGTAGCTGACGACGCTGAATTCGTCGGACAGCGCGGGGTAGGAGGCGCGCAGTTCCTGCGCCACGCGGGTGATGGACTGGTCCAGCGATTGACCCGCCTCGACGCAGACCAGCATCATGTCAAGCGCGTCGGGGAAACCGGACGTGATCTCGTCCTTGCGCTTTTCGACACGTTTGGTCACCCAGTATTGCGGCAGGTAGTAGCCGATGCCCCCTGGGCCGACCGTGTACATGATGATCTTTTGCGTATCCATGTTGTCGGTGCCAACGATGAAGTTGGTGTAGATGACGCCAAGGATCAGACCCAGCACGCCCAGAATGAATTGTGCGGCGTGGAACATGCGCACGGCGTCGCGCGACTGGTAGCCGGCCTGGCGCAGCATCAGCTGCCGCTTGGACAGTTCGGCCACGTCCTGCGGTTCGAGGAAGTTCGAGAACCGTTCGAGCTGTTCGTTGCGCGCACCCTGGCGCAGGCGTTCCTTTTGTGGCCCGCCCGCGGCGGCGGCCTTGCTGGTCTTTTTCAGCTTGGCCAGCGGGTCCTCGGGCTGTTTGAGCATCATGATGATGACAAGCGTCACCATCATCACACCCAGCACCCCCACCAGAACAATGGGGCCAAGGGGGCCGAGGGCGGCGTTGACGGGTTCGAGCAGAGCGTCCATGGGGCGGTCCTCAGACTTTGATGTTGGTCAGCACGCGCATGACCCACAGGTTGGCGGCCAGAAAGATGCCCACGGCAAAGCAGGCGGGAATGAAATAGGCGTGGTCGCGCACGTCGTCGTAATAGTGCGGGTCACTGACGTTGATCACGATCAGCGCCACGATGGGGAAGGCCGACAGGAACTTGCCGGACCATTTCGCCTCGGCGGTGATGGCCTTGACCCTGCGGAACAGGCGGAAGCGGGCGCGGATCACCTTGGCCAGACCGGCCAGGATCTCGGCCAGGTTACCACCCGATTGCTGCTGGATGGTCACGGCCACGGCGAGAAAGCGCAAATCCTGCATGTCCAGCCGTTCGGCCATGTCCTTGAGGCTTTCACCCACGTCACGGCCAAAGGCGCTTTCGTCCGCGATCACCCCGAATTCGGAGGCCAGCGGGTCCTGCACTTCCTTGGCCACGATCTGGATGGCCGAGCTAAACGGGTTGCCGACGCGCAGCGACCGCACCATCAGTTCCACCGCGTCGGGCAGTTGCTCTTCGATCATGCCGAGCCGCTTGCCCGCCTTGGACGACACCCAGAAATAAACCGCACCGATGCCGATGCCGACGGACAGCAGGATGCGCACGGGTGGATCGGTTTCGGTGCCCACGCTCAGGCCCACAAAGGCCACGACCGACAGGCCGCCCATGATCATGATCAGCTGTTGCGGAGTAAAGGCGATGGCTGCCTTTTGCGCCTTGTCGGCCAGCAGCGAATACAGCGGGATCTGCCGCGCGCCCATGTGCTGCTGCATCTCCTTGCGGAGCTGATCCAGCACTTCTTCGCGGCGGCCACCGGACTTGTTCAGCATCTCCAGACGGCGATTGACGCGGTTGTTCAGGCTGATCGACTTGCCGAACGTGACAAGGTACAGGCCTTCGACCAGCACCAGCACGCCGATGAAGATCAAGCCATAGATGATTGGTTCTGCGCTCATGGTCCTTGGTCCTTATTCGGCGGCAACCGGTTCGTAGATGGAGGCGGGCAGGTCATAGCCCCACAGGCGGAAACGTTCAGCAAAGTGCGAACGCACGCCCGTGGCGGTGAAGTGACCGACGATCTTGTTGTCGGGGGTCAGGCCGACGCGCTGATACCGGAAAATTTCCTGCATCGAGATCACGTCACCCTCCATGCCCGTAATCTCGGTGATGGATGTCATGCGGCGCGAACCGTCCTGCAGGCGGCTTGCCTGCACGATCAGGTTCACAGCCGAAGAGATCTGTGAGCGCACGGCCTTGATCGGCATTTCGATGCCGGCCATGGCGATCATGTTTTCCAGACGGCTCACCCCGTCACGCGCACTGTTGGCGTGGATCGTTGTCATGGACCCGTCGTGGCCGGTGTTCATGGCCTGAAGCATGTCGATGACCTCTTCGCCGCGCGTCTCGCCCACGATGATGCGGTCGGGGCGCATCCGCAGGGCGTTTTTCAGACAATCGCGCGGAGAAACTTCGCCCTTGCCTTCGACGTTGGGCGGGCGGCTTTCCATCCGGCCCACATGGGTCTGTTGCAGTTGAAGTTCGGCCGTATCCTCGATGGTCAGGATCCGTTCGGCATTGTCGATGAACGACGACAGCGCATTCAGCGTGGTCGTCTTACCGGACCCCGTACCGCCCGACACAATGACGTTCAGGCGGGTGGCGACGGCAGCCTGAAGATAGGCGGCCATTTCCTCGGTAAAGGCACCGAACTGGACCAGATCGTCGATGCCCAGCTTGTCCTTTTTGAACTTACGAATGGAAACAAGGGACCCGTCCACTGCAATCGGCGGCACCATCGCATTGAACCGCGAGCCGTCTTTCAGGCGGGCGTCCACATAGGGGTTGGATTCATCGACGCGGCGGCCGACGGCGCTCACGATCTTGTCGATGATGCGCAGCAGGTGGCGTTCGTCCTTGAACGTGATGTCGGTCAGTTCCAGCTTGCCGGCCCGTTCCACAAAGATCTGTTGCGGGCCGTTGACCAGAATATCGTTGACGGATTCGTCTTTCAGCAACGTCTCAAGAGGGCCAAGCCCCGTTACTTCGTCAAACAGTTCCTGGTTCAGGGTCTGCCGGTCCTCGCGGTTGAGGATGATGTTCTTTTCTTCCAGCACTTCGCCTGCGATGGCGTTGATTTCCTGTCGCAGGTCCTGTTCCGACGCGGTTTCGAGCGCTGCGAGGTTCAGGTTGTCGAGCAGCGCGCGGTGCAGTTCGAGCTTGATCTCGCCCATGCGTTCCTTGCGCTTGCGTTCCTTGTCCATCGGCGTGACCGATGCCGCGGCCGTGCTGGGGTTGGCCTTGCGCGCAACCTTTTTTGCAGCATCCGGTTGGGGCATCTCGGTCACTTTGGCCGCGGGGGCCGCGGCGGGGGCGGGTGCAGCTTTCTTGTATTTCGAGAACATCGGTTAACCTCGGGGTTGGTGGATCACGCGGCCTTTGCGTGGTCCGTGTTCAGTTCGTGAATGGAGGCGGCAAGTTTCGCGATTTCGCGGCGCAGCGGGTTCTTGGCAGCAGCATTGGCCAGCGGCATGCCGTGATCGCCGGCCTGCACGATGGGCTTGCCGCCGTCCGGCAATTGCACCTCGATCGCGATGTCCAGACTTTCGGCCAACCGTTTGACCCGCGCCTTGCCCCCAAGGTCGGTGAACTTGGGCGCACGGTTCAGCACATAGCGCAGCTTTTCAACGGGCAGCTCTTCGGATTGCAGCGCCCGCTTGAAGCGCAGTGTGTTCTGGGCCGAACGCATGTCGATTTCTAGCGTGGTGAAATAGAGATGTGCCGCGTTCAGAACGGTTTCGGTCCACTGCACCAGGGTCGAAGGCATGTCGATGATGACGTAATCGAAATGTGCGCGTGCCATGTCGATCACGCGGCCGATATCCTCGGGGGTGATCAGGTCCAGCGGAATCATGTCGGCGGGGGCGGTCAGCACCTGCAGCTTGTCCTCGAAGGTCAGAAGCGACTGGCCAAAAATCTCGTCGTCCATGCTTTCGGTGTCCGACAGCATCTCGAACACGGCCTCGCGCCGGGCAAGATCCAGATAGGTCGACGCGGTGCCGAACTGGAAATCGAAATCCAGCAGGCAAACATTCGGCGTGTCGTTTTCGTTCAGCAGCGCCAGTTCCCATGCCAGGTTCACCGCAAGCGTGGTCGATCCGGTGCCGCCGGCAATGCCGTGCGCCACGAATACCGCGCCCTGCTTGTCCTCGCCGGATTTCAGGCGGGTGGGGCGGTCTGTTTCGGCCGGTTGCGGCTGGCTGGTGGTGCGGATGCGTTCGATGGCTTGCATCAGCTCGCCTTCGGGCAGCGGGTAGGGCACGAATTCGTCGGCGCCCTGTCGCAGCAACTGGTGCAGGGCGGCGGGGGTCACGTCTTCGGCGATCAGGATCACCTTGATGTCGCGGGACTTGGCCTGGGCGATGATTTCGCCCAGCATCACCAGATTGTCCTCGTCGTCATCGTCGATGGCCAGGGCGACAAATTCCATGGCTTCCGCGTCGGGCTGGTTGAAATAGGCCAGCGCCTCGGTGAACCCCAGATCGCCCCAGCTTTCGCCGAGCGCCTGTTCCATGTCCTCGATCAGCAGATCGAAGTTCTGCACGTCACGACTGACTGTGCAGGCCGCGATCGGGGCTGTTTCAGGTTGTGGCATTACGCTGCTCATTGCCAACTCGTCCTTTTATTCAAGGGGCTTGGCAGCGGCACGGATCCGTTCTGGCCCATGTTGACTGCGGTTGCCCACCGGACCCGCACGCAAACGCACGTGTCCCTTCCCAGCGGTTGTCGCAGTCAATTCAGGCGAGATTTGGGCCAAAAAACTCCAATTGTTGGGTATCTTGGAACGATAAAGGGCGCAGACAGGGGATTGTCCGCGCCCTTTCTATCAGGGGTAGGGGGTGTTTGCCCCTATTGTTCGGTGCGCAGATCCGCGCCGGTGATGCCGCTGAGTTGCGACGGCGCCTGTGCCGACTGCACATAATCACGATAGACAATCTGGGCGTATTTGCCATCCAGCACGTTGGGATGCGACCGGACAAAGCCCGTCACCTCGGTCACGGTGCGCCGGTTGCGGCGTTCGCGGCCCTGTGTCACGATCAGCGGCTGGGTTTCCCCGAACGATGCCACCGCTTCAAGCCGGGACCGGCTGATGCCCTGGGTTGTCAGGTAGTGCACGACAGCTTGCGCCCGGCGCAGTCCCAACCGTTTGTTGTAGGCGTTCGAGCCGACGGCGTCGGTGTGGCCGTAGACGCGAAAGCGAATCTCGGGGAACTGGCGGATCCACGCGGCCTGCTGGCGTAGGGCGTCGCGTGCCCCGGCATCCAGTTGCGCCGAGTTGAAGGCGAAGTTGACGGTAGTCAGCACCTCGGACGCGAAGCGGTTCGCCAGATCAAAGGTGTATTGACGTTCGCCGGTCAGGATCAGCGTGTTGTTGGCCGTTGCGTTGCCGAAGCTGCCGGTATCAGTCAACGCGCCAGCCTCGCGGTAGAACTGGGTGTAGACCGGATCGCTGGACGGCCCACATGCACCAAGCACCAGGCTGCCTGCCAATAGGGCGGATGTGATCGGTTTCATACCCAAGTCCTTAATCCAACACGTAGCCATAAGAGCCGCTGAAATCCTGTTTGGCAACCTCGCCGGCGGCACCTTGTTTCGGTGCGCGTGTGCCGGCGGCGGTACGGCCATACAGGAACAGGTCCCGTTCGGTCGGCGGTTTGATGCGGTCCGTGGGCAGTGCAAGCACGTCACCCGTTACCGGATTCACCAGATGCGCCGTGATGATGATCACCAGTTCGGTCTGCTGGCGCTGGTAGCTGGCGCTGCGGAACAGCGCCCCCAGCACAGGCACGTCACCCAGCCACGGAAGCTGCTGGTTGTCGTCGATGAACGTGTCTTCGAGCAGGCCGGCGATGGCAAAGCTTTCGCCGTCCCGCAACTCGACCGTGGTCGATGTTTCGCGGCGGCTGAAGGCGTCGATGGTAAAGGCGTCGATGGTGATGCCGTTTGTGGGGTCGATGGACGACACCGCGGCTTCAAGTTCGAGGTTGATGATGTCCTTGTCGACCACGCGCGGCACAAAGTTCAGTTCAACACCGAACGGTTTGAATTCGATGGTGATCACGCCGTCTTCCTGGCTGACGGGGACGGGGTATTCGCCACCGGCGAGGAACTTGGCCTCCTGCCCCGAAAGGGCGACCAGGTTCGGTTCTGCCAGGGTACGAACAACCCCCTTGGTTTCAAGGGCTTCCAGCAGCAGACCCACCTGAGTGTTGCCTGCGTTGAAGCCAAACAGGATTGCGCCCGCATTGTCATTGGTGCCGGGCAGGTTGCCGCTCAGTGCGTTGGCGACGCCGCCTGATGTGACCGTTGTGCCGTTGCCGCCCGACAGCCCCACATCACCCGAAAAGATCGAGCCACCGAGGCTCAGCGAAGAACTGAGCGATTTCGACACCGAGCGGTTCATCTCGGCAAACCGTACCTTGAGCATGACTTGCTGGATGCCACCGACGCTCATCAGGTTGGAAACGCGCCCCTCGGCATAGCGTTCGGCCAGATCCAGCGCACGTTGCAGGCGGGACGAGGACGACACCACACCTGACAGGACGATCCCGTCATTGGCGGTGCGCACCTCGATCTTTTCGCCGGGCAGGATCTGCCGCAAGCGTTCCTTGAACTCTGTCACGTCAGCAGCGACACGCACATCCACGTTTGTGATCAGGCGCCCGTTCGCATCCAGAAGCGTCAGGGTCGTCAGGCCCGGTGACTTGCCCAGCACATAGATCGTGCGATCGCTGAGCGATGAGATATCTGCAATGGCCGGGTTCGCGATGCTGAGTTCGGCGAATGGTGCGTCGCTTTCAACAACGACGGCCCGGTTCATGGGCACATTCAGTGTTGATTCCGTCGCCGTCCGCACGACGCGCAGGTTTTCGGCCTGAGCGTGGGTCAGAGCAAGTGGGCTTGCAGCGATTGTCAGCCCGAAAAGGGCTGCCTTGAAAAGTCTGTCGATTTTCATGTGACCTGCCTTTTTGATCACGCCTCAGGGGTCGGGTCTTTTTGCCCGGAATTGAACACACCATGGGGTAGTTTCATTTTTTATGCAAGAATCAACGGGTTCAGCGCATTTATTTATGTGGATAACTGGCAACAGCTATAACGCGAAACCGGCGCCACCTTTTGGGTGACGCCGGAGTAAGCCATTGAATTGCGGGTTGGTTTGGCCTGCTCAGTTGGTGCAGGGGATCGGGATTTCGACCACCTCTGCGCCACGGCGCGTGCGGATCGAACAGCTGCGTTCCTGCTGGACGGGTGCCTTGGCCTCTTCGGCGGCGATGCCGAGAAGGGCGCGTTGGTCGACCTCGATCGCGCCGGCGACCGTGTCGTCTTCGGCGCCGACCAGCGACAGCGACAAGCGACCGGTCGACTGGGCCTGGGCCAGACCTGCCACCTGGGCGGGGCGGGCTGCCACCGTCACGGTTTGCGCGATGGTTGCACCATCCAGATCACCCTGGGTGTTCTGGTCGATGGCGATCAGCTTGACGCCAGCCTCGATCAGCTTGGTGACTTCGCCGCGGTTCTGGCTGACGGATTGGTCCACACGACCGGTCCAGTACACATCGACCCGATCACCCGGGCGCAGGAAGCCCGACACGCCGGTGGCCACGTCGACCTTGATGGCAAAGGCACGCATGCCTTTTTCCAGGCGCGAGGTGATTCCAGCCTCTTCACCGGGTTCGGTGACCTTGACGGCCAGGATCGGTTCGTCCTTTTCCATGGTGCGCAGAACCATCCGGGGTTCCGTCTCGCCTTCGGGAAAGATGGGATTGTCTTCGGTAAAGGCACCTTCGGGGATGGCGTTTTCGGGCCAGTCCACGGTCCGCACGTCTTCGGCGGTCAGGGTCTCACCGTATTTCAGCTGACGTTCAACCACATAGACGGGGATCGTCGGCACGATTTTTTCGCGCTGGGCGCGTTCCTTGGCCAGCGCGACCTGATACTGCCCGATATAGTTCTTGGCCATATACACGGCGCCGCCCGCCAGGGCGATTCCCGCGATCAGCACCAGTCCAAACACCATTCGCATCTCTGCACCTCATGTTTTTGGTCCGCCAAACTGCTCGAGCAGGACCTGTTTCCATCACGCTACCGGGCAAATGTGGCTTTTTTCAGGAACGGGTGCGGTGGCACTGCGGCGATTGCGACCGTGATGTTCCCCAAAAACGGCAAAGACCCCGGCAGGGCCGGGGCGCTTTTCGTGTTTGCGTAGCGTTGTCCGATGAACTCAGAACGTCCAGCCGGTCATGAACGCTTCGACACCGGCCGAAACGCCGACAGAACCGTTCGTAAGGGCGAGAACCAAGGCCACGGCCAAGCCAACGACCGCTGCGGTAATCACAACCCAATCGACGGTGACTGCACCGTCCTGGTCGCGCAAGAATGATTTAATGTATGATTTCATGACTCTTCCCTCTGCTCAAAGGCCCCGTTTACGAATGCTTGTGAAAAGGGCCGCGTCCGTGGTCGGTCGCGGCCCCCGTGTGGTGTCACACTGTCAGGTCAGACCAACTTAGTTGGGGTCTTGGGCCTGCAGGAACGTGTCGGTGTCAGCCGTCAGTTCGGTTGCACCGGTTTCGATGGACGAGTAGGCAGCAACGGCCAGGCCAACCACAGCAGCGGTCAGCACAACCCAGTCAACAGTCACGGCGCCGTTTTCGTCTTTACGGAAGTTTTTGATGAACTTGATCATAGTGTGTCCCTCCAAAGGATCATTAGGTTTGCAGTACACCTCGCCGTCCTTTGTGAGCCGCTCTCTCTCATTGGCCCGTGTCCGACTTGGTATGGCTGCATATAGCCGTCCGAATGAGGCACGATTTTGGCGGCAAATTGGGAATTTCGCGTCTGTTTGGATTTGTTGCTCAAAAAAACATTAACTGGATGATTTTTCAGCATATTTTTCTTTGCTCTTTTTCACTTGAGTGAATTGCATGCAGTGGGATGTGTCAAATATGGCAGTGTCGCCTTAGTTCCTTGTTAACAATGCTGGCCTGCTTTTCCGTTTATTGCGATAGTGGAAACAACAGGCGGCCACAGAGCTGCAGCAGAGAGGCAGGCACGTTCCATGTATCGCAGTTTTTGCGCGATCCTTGTCGCATTGGGGCTCATGACACCCGTGGCTTGGGCCAACGATCCCCCGCCGTTCAAGGAATTCTCGGCCAAACGCGTCAAACCGCCCAAGGCAGGGACACGCAAACGGATCACGGTCCAGATCGATCCGACCGAAACCGCGGCCCCGGTGGAAGATCCCGAAACGCCAGCTTCCGCTCCGCGTGCCGCGCGGTACGACTGGTTCTGGGACGCCGTGTCGCCCGAGATGGCCGCGTCCGGGCCCGGACGGCTGGATCAGGCGATGCGCACGCTGGCCCGGTCCAAGGCACCGGTGCCCGCACCACGCCTGCAGGAGATGCAGGAGGTCGCAAAGGCGCAGGGCGTCGAAATCCTCAAGGCCACCATCGGCACTGAGGTGTCACCGGCGCTGGTGCTGGCTGTGATGATGGTTGAATCCGGTGGGCGTACCCAGGCTGTCAGCAGTGCAGGGGCACAGGGGCTGATGCAGCTGATGCCCGACACCGCCGCCCGCTTCGGTGTCACCGACAGCGGCGTGGCCGCGCAGAATATCGCGGGCGGGGTGAAGTACCTAAACTGGCTGATGGGAGAGTTTGACCGCGATCCGGTGTTGGTGCTGGCCGGATACAACGCGGGCGAGGGGGCGGTACGCAAGCACGCTGGTGTGCCACCCTATGCGGAAACCCGGGACTACGTGCCCAAGGTGCTGGCCGCGTTTCAGATCGCGCGGGGCCTGTGCCTGACCCCGCCAGAGCTTGTCAGCGATGGTTGCGTGTTTGCGGCGTTGAACTGAGGCGGCGGAAAACGACACGTTTTCCGGCCGTTTTCCGTGTCGGAAAACGCAGCGTCGCTCAGACGATGGTCGCGTCGGTGGCGGCAATCATCTCTTCGCGCGTGACGCCGGGTGCCAGTTCCTGGATGTGCAGCCCCTTGTGTGTCACGTCCAGCACACCAAGGTTGGTGATGATGCGATCGACAACCCCGGCACCGGTCAACGGCAGGGTGCAACGTTTCAGCACCTTGCTTTCGCCGTGCTTGTTCTGGTGGTCCATGACCACCACAACACGACCCACGCCGGCCACCAGGTCCATGGCACCCCCCATGCCCTTGACCAGCTTGCCCGGGATCATCCAGTTGGCCAGATCGCCGTTTTCGGCCACTTCCATCGCGCCCAGTATCGCCATTGCAATCTTGCCGCCCCGGATCATGCCAAAGCTCTGTGCACTGTCGAAATAGGCGGTTTGCGGCAATTCGGTGATTGTCTGCTTGCCCGCGTTGATCAGGTCGGCATCCTCTTCGCCCTCGATCGGGAAGGGACCCATGCCCAGCATGCCGTTTTCGGATTGCAGCGTCACCTCGATCCCTTCGGGGATGTAGTTCGACACCAGCGTCGGGATGCCAATGCCCAGATTGACATACCAGCCGTCTTCGAGTTCCTGCGCGGCGCGCGCAGCCATTTGGTTGCGATCCCAAGGCATGTTCGGAGATTTTCCTATTCGTCGGTGACATGCGCGCCCGCGGGCACGTCTATGGTGATGAAACTTCCCGCAGCACCACGGCCCAGGTGCAGCGTCCCCTCAAGCCCTTCGATCAGGCCCGAAACGATGCGGCCGCCAACATTCGAGGTGTCGGGCCATTTCATGTTTGGCGGGATGCCGATGCCGTCATCTGACACGATCAGGCGCAGTCCACCGGCGCTCAGTTGGCTCATCCGAACCTCGACCAGCCCCATGTCGATGCGGTCAAAGGCGTGCTGGAACGCGTTGGTCAGCAGTTCAGACAGCACAAGGCCCACGCGGGTCGCAGTCTCTATCGGCACCTCAAGCGGTTCGATCTGCAACGACAGCCGGATACCCGACCGACCCTCGATATGGGCGATGGCGGCGGCCAGTCGGGACAGGTAACTGCCCATCTGGATGCTGTCGCGATTCGAATACTGATCGCTCAGCTTCATCTCCTCGTAGAGCAGCTGCAGCGTTTCGATGCGGCGGCTGAGGGCGGCAAAGTCTTCGGGCACCGATGTGGCGCCGGATTGCTGCCGGATCATGCCGATGATCATCGACAGGTCGCTGGCCACCCGGTTCTGGATCTCGATCAGCTGGGCGTTGATCTCTTCGGCGCTGGCCGACATGTCGCCCTGCCGCAATTCCTTCTGGATGCCCATGAAATACTGGGTCTGCCCGGCGGAATCGTGGACCGGTGAAACGATCAGCCGGTTCATGAACGGCTCGCCATTGGCGCGGTAGTTCAGAATGTCGACGGTCACGCTTTCTTCGTTCTCGATCCCGGCGCGCAGCTTGTCGACGTCGGTTTTCAGAGTCGCTTCGCCCTGCAGGAACCGACAGTTCCGTCCGATCGACGACGACCGGGCGTAACCCGTGGACCGCGTAAAGGCCTGGTTCACGTAGACGATCGGATTGTCTTCGAGGTGCGGGTTCGTCACGATCATGGACACCTGCGCCCGGCTGAAGCCTTCGAAGGATTTGTCGTCTTGAAGCAGTGTTTCGATGGTGTCAGGCATGGCCTGTCCTCTTAAGCCGCGCGCGTCGTGCGTTGTTCGATGCGTTTTTCGTGTTCGCCCTGTATCAGCCGGTGCACGTAGATTCCCGGCAGGTGAATGTGATCGGGGTCGAGCGAGCCTGTCGGCACGATCTCTTCGACTTCGACAACGCACACCTTACCACACATCGCGGCGGGTGGGTTGAAGTTTCGGGCTGTCTTGCGGAAGACAAGGTTGCCGGTTGCATCCGCCTTCCAGGCTTTGACGATGGCAAGGTCGGCAAAGATGCCTTCTTCCATGATATATGTCTCGCCGTTGAAGTCCTTGTGCTCCTTGCCTTCGGCGATCACCGTGCCCACGCCGGTTTTCGTGTAGAACCCGGGGATGCCGCAACCGCCGGCGCGCATCCGTTCTGCCAGCGTTCCCTGGGGATTGAATTCCAGTTCCAGTTCGCCCGACAGGTATTGGCGCATGAATTCGGCGTTTTCGCCCACATAGGACGAGATCATTTTTTTCACCTGACGCGTCTGCAACAGGATGCCGATCCCGAAATCGTCGACGCCCGCGTTGTTGGACGCAAAGGTCAGATCCTTGGTGCCCGCGTCCTTGATTGCGTCCAGCAGGAGTTCCGGAATGCCGCACAGGCCAAAGCCCCCGGCCGCGATGAACATGCCGTCAAAAAGCAGGCCGTCTAACGCCTCGGACGCTGAGCCGTAGATCTTTTTCATGTAGAACCCCGAATTGCCATTGAGAGGTACAAGCGCACGCGTCAGCTTTTAAGCCAAGGGCGGTCGAAGTCAACGCGGCGGCGCAGCAAGTGGCAAATATTGGGACAGCGTGGACCAGTGCTGCCTATATCTTGTGGTCATTTGGGGTAAGCGCACAATTCATTCAGGAATTGCGCACTATCCTGCAATTGCCGGTGCAATTTCCTGCACACAAAATGAACACTGCAATTAGGATGCCCGCTTGGTTGCCGCTTTTTTGCGCGTTTTCTTCTTGGGCGCTTTTTCCGCGATCAGTTGCACGGCCATGTCCATGGTCACCTGTTCGGGTTCGGTGCCCTTGGGGATCGTGGCATTGACCTTGCCCCATTTGACGTATGGCCCGTACTTGCCCTTCATCACATTTACCGGCCCGCCCTCGTCTGGGTGTTCTCCCAACTCGTGCAGCGGCTTTGCGGCGGCACCACGCCCCCCACGGCTGGCCAGCTTTTCGGCCAGCAGTTGCACGGCGCGGTTCATGCCAACGGTCCAAACCTCGTCGATGCTTTCGAGGTTGGCGTTGGTGCCGCCCCGGTCCGATGTGCTTTCGGCGTGTTTCAGGTATGGCCCGTATCGTCCGATATTGGCCCAGACCATGACCCCGTCTTCGGGGTGCGGTCCAACCTCGCGCGGCAGGCTCAGCAGCATCAAGGCGCGGTCCAGCTCAAGGTCCTCTGGCACCCAGTCCTTGGGGATCGACTGGCGCGGGGGCTTCTTGTTCTCTTCGGTCACGGCACCGCGCTGGACATACGGGCCGAAGCGGCCCTTGAACACGCGGATCTCGTCGCCGTTGTCCTCGCCCAGCAGCTTGCCCTCGGGCGGGATCGCGCTGGCTTCGGCCTCCGGGTCGGGCGGGCCGAAAGGACGGGTGTAACGGCATTCAGGATAGTTCGAGCAGCCGATGAACGCGCCACCGGACCGGGCTGTGCGCATCGACAGACGCCCGGCGCCGCAGTTGGGGCACAGGCGCGGATCGCTGCCATCCTCGGTCGGCGGGAACAGGTGCGGCTCAAGCACCTCGTTGATCTTTTCGAGCACGTCGGTGATGCGCAATTCGGACGTTTCGGCGATTGCGGCCGAGAAATCTTCCCAGAAGCGGCCGAGCACGTTCTTGTAGTTCCGCTCGCCCGCGCTGACGTCGTCCAGTTCTTCCTCCAGGCTGGCGGTAAAGTTGTAGCCCACGTATTTGCGAAAGTAATTTTCGAGGAAGGCAATCACCAGCCGCCCCTTGTCCTCGGGGATCAGGCGGTTGCGGTCCTTGCGGACATATTCACGGTCCTGGATCGTGGTGACGATGCTGGCATAGGTCGAGGGGCGGCCGATGCCCAACTCTTCCATCCGCTTGACCAGGGTCGCCTCGGTGTAGCGGGGCGGGGGTTGGGTAAAGTGCTGGTCGGGTGTCACCGACCGCTTGTCGGCCTTTTCGCCCTCGCTCAGTTGCGGCAGGCGCTTGTCGTCATCATCGACCACTTCGTCATCGCGGCCCTCTTCGTAGACGCGCAGGAACCCGTCGAACAGGATCACCTGTCCGGTGGCGCGTAGTCCGACCTGACCGTCGGCGCTGCCGATATCGACGGTGGTGCGTTCAAGGCGGGCCCCTTCCATCTGGCAGGCCAGCGTCCGCTTCCAGATCAGGTCATACAGCTTGCGCTGATCATCATCGCTGATCTTCAGGCTGGCGGCATCCTTGGACATGTCGGTGGGCCGGATGCATTCGTGTGCTTCCTGCGCGTTCTTGGCCTTGTTCTTGTAGATGCGCGGGGACTTGGGCACGTAGTCGTCGCCGTACCGGTCCTTGATCGCGACGCGGGCGTTTTCCACGGCCTCGGGGGCCATGTCTATGCCGTCGGTCCGCATGTAGGTGATGTGCCCCGCCTCGTACAGGCGCTGCGCCGATGACATGCATTGCCGTGCGCCCATGCCGAACTTGCGGCTGGCTTCCTGCTGCAGGGTCGACGTCATGAACGGGGCAGACGGGTTGCGGCTGGCCGGTTTCGCCTCGACCGACTGGATGGTCAGATCGCGGCTGTTGATGGCCTGCACGGCCATTTCAGCGGCGGTCTGGTTTTCGAGATCATATTTATCCAGCTTCTTGCCGGCGAGATTGGTCAACCGCGCCTCGTATTCCTGTCCGCGGGGCGAGGCGAGGACGGCCTTGACGGACCAGTATTCACGGGCACGAAAAGCCTCGATTTCCATTTCGCGTTCGGTGATCAGACGCAAGCACACCGATTGCACGCGACCGGCGGATTTTGCGCCGGGCAGCTTGCGCCACAGGACGGGGGACAGATTGAAGCCCACCAGATAGTCCAGCGCGCGGCGCGCCAGATAGGCCTCGACCAGGGGCATGTCGACCTGACGCGGGTTCGCCATGGCCTCGTCGACGGCGGTTTTTGTGATGGCGTTGAAAGTGACGCGGCTGACGGCGGTGTCCTTCTTGATCGACTTGCGCTTGGTCAGCGCCTCTTGCAGATGCCAGCTGATCGCTTCGCCTTCGCGATCGGGGTCGGTGGCAAGGATCAGGGCATTGTCGTCCTTGAGCGCGTCGGCAATGGCCTTGACGTGTTTCTTGCTGTCGCTGGCCACCTCCCACAGCATGTCGAAATCGTTGTCGGGATCGACCGATCCGTCCTTGGGCGGCAGGTCGCGCACGTGGCCGTAACTCGCCAGCACGGTGTAATCGCTGCCGAGGTATTTGTTGATGGTCTTGGCTTTCGCCGGGGATTCGACAACGACAACAGGCATTTAGGGGATACACCTCGGGAAAAAGATCACGCGCTCTATGGCGGCGCAAGATGTGGGGTGCAAGTGGCGAATGTCAACCGACGCTGACGGGGTGCGGTCAACTGGCGCGGGTCAGCAGGCCGCCGGGCGCGCGGTCAATGCTGCCGTCCAACTCCAGTTCCACCAGCACAGGCGCCACCTGATCGGCAGCAGTGTTCAGGTCCCGGATCAACTGGTCTTCGGCCAGCGGTGACGGGCCCAGGCGGTCCAGGATCTGTTGATGCAGGGCCGCGGTTTCGCGCAGGCTGCGTTTGTCCGTGTGTGGCGCGTCGTGGGGCAGGGGCAGCACGGATTGCGCAGGTTGGGCAAGCGGGGCAAGTGCCTCCAGAACGTCTTCCGCGGAACGGATCAGCGTGGCCCCGTCCCGGATCAGCATGTTGCAGCCCGACGCGCGGGCGTCCATCGGATGGCCGGGAACGGCAAGCACGTCACGTCCCTGATCCAGCGCGTCACGGGCGGTGATCAGGCTGCCGGACTTTGCGGCCGCTTCGACCACCACCGTGGCGCGTGCCAGACCCGAGATGATCCTGTTGCGCGCCGGAAAGTGCCGCGCCATGGGTTGCAGGCCCACGGGCTGCTCGCTCAGACACAGGCCCTGTTGCGCGATGTCCTGCGCCAGCGCCGTGTTTTCCGCCGGGTAGATTACGTCGACCCCACCGGCAAAGACCGCCATCGTCCCGGTTTCAAGCGCGGCCAGATGCGCGGCGGTATCGATCCCGCGGGCCAGGCCCGACACCACGACATACCCAGCCTCGCCCAATCCACCGGCCAGAGCACGGGCCATCCGCGTGCCAAGCGAGGATGCGTTGCGTGCACCAACCAGCGCAATTGTCGGACGGTTCAAAAGGGTTGCGTCACCGCGCACCCACAGGAACGGCGGCGCGTCTGGCAATGCGGCCAGCTGCGCGGGATACTCCGCCGTGCCCTGGGCGATCAGCCGGGCGCCGTTCTGGCGCCCGGCCCTTATCTCGGCGTGGATTACAGTCTCGGGGCAGGTTTCGTACCCCTTCACACCTGCGGCGCGCGCGACCTCTGGCAGCGCGGCCAGCGCATTTTGCGCAGTGCCGTGTTCAATCAGCAGACGGTGATACGTCGATATGCCGACCCGGCGAGAGCGCAACAGACGAAGACGCATAAACTGGTCATCTTCCGAGGTGGGTGGGAGTGGGGGGTGAGTGGAAGAAGGATGGGTATCCCTTTCAGTCATCCGCGGCTCCGTCCGTTGCTGAAACTTTTTTAGAATCGGCACGGTTAACAACGAATGAACAACCGCGGTCGTTTCGGCCAAGCTCTCATTTGTATCTGATTTTAGGGCAATATTTCTGTATATTGACGATGCAGGCGCGGCCCTTGCAGGCCTGACGCCGTTGCGCATCTCCCCAGAAATGGCGAGGCGCTGGCACCGCGCGGCGTGCGCTGGCGTAGGGCCGGCAGGGAATCAGGCCGCCGAACCACCCACCGTCAGCCCGCCGATCATCAGGGTCGGCTGGCCCACGCCCACCGGCACCCATTGTCCCGCCTTGCCGCAATTTCCGATGCCCGGATCCAGCGACATGTCGTTTCCGATCCCCTGAATCTGCTTCAGCGCCGTGGCTCCGTCGCCGATAAGGGTTGCGCCTTTCACCGGTGCGCCCACCTTTCCGTCCTTCACGCGGTAGGCCTCGGTACAGGAAAAGACGAACTTGCCGTTGGTGATGTCGACCTGCCCGCCGCCGAAACCCACGGCATAGATGCCGTCCTTGAGGTCGGCCACTATATCCGCAGGCGCGCTATCGCCGCCCAGCATATAGGTGTTGGTCATCCGCGGCATCGGGGCATGGGCATAGCTTTGCCGCCGCCCGTTGCCCGTCGCTTCGACCCCCATCAGCCGCGCATTCTGCCGGTCCTGCATGTAGCCCACCAGTATCCCGTCCTCGATCAGCACGTTCTTGCCCGAGGGTGTCCCCTCGTCATCGACCGAGATCGATCCGCGCCGGTCCGGGATCGTGCCGTCGTCCAGCACCGTGACACCGGGCGCGGCAATACGTTGCCCCATCAGACCCGCGAATGCGCTTGAACCCTTGCGGTTGAAATCGCCCTCGAGCCCGTGGCCGATGGCCTCGTGCAGCAGGATGCCGGGCCATCCGGGGCCCAGAACCACGTCCATGACACCGGCGGGCGCCGGTTCCGCGTCAAGGTTGACCAGTGCAATGCGCAGCGCCTCGCGGGCCTTGGACTGCCAGGCGGCGGGTTCCATCAATCCGTCCAGTTCGACCCGGCCACCGCCGAAGGCACTGCCGCTTTCGCGGCGGCCATTCTGCTCCACGATGACCGATACGGTCATTTGTGTCATCGGGCGGCTGTCGCGGACCGAGTGCCCCTCGGGGCGCAGAATCTCGACCTCTTGCAGTGACGCGCTGATCCAGGCCGATGCTTGTACGACGCGCGGATCAAGACCGCGCAGAAAGGCGTCGATCTCCTTGAGGGTCTCGATCTTGGCGGGAAACGTCGCGCCCGCAATCGGGTCGGCATCGGTATAAAGCTTGCGATTGGTCGCGACCGGGGCGTCGGCACGGGTGCCGCCGCCATCGCCCACGGCCAGTCGTGCGGTTTCGCTGGCGCGGGTCAGGGCCGCGGCGCTGATGTCGGTCGAGTGTGCATAGCCCGACACCTCGCCACGCACGGCACGCAGACCAAAGCCCTGTGCCGCGTCATAGCTGGCCGTCTTCAGGCATCCATCATCAAATGCCACCGATTCCGACCGGCGACGTTCCAGAAACAGCTCGCCATCGTCAGCCCCCGCCGTTGCATCGCGTAACGTTTTCAGTGCGTTATCCCGATCCAGCAGGGTATCCAGCGGGGCGAATGGGGCGTCTGTCATGGGGCGTCCTTTCGGGGATTCAGGCAGGGCAGATGCCGGGTGAAGCGTCCGTTTGACGCGCCCACAGCATCTTTATCTTGCGCTAAAGATATGATTGTAAGTCGGCGGAATACAACGGGGTGCCACCGCATTCCTGTGAACCAACAGTGCGATCCAGCTAGATCAGGACGACCAGATGAAAAAGCTTCTTTCGATGTCGGCTGTGCTCGGCATGTTTGCCGCAGCCCCGGCCTGGGCCCAGGAAAACCTGCCGATCATCGGCAAACCCGTGGACGGTGAGATGGGCTTTCAGCCCGCGGTGACGGAAATCGCGCACCGCCTCCAGGCACTGGACTGGATGATCCTGATCATCATCACGGCCATCACGATCTTTGTGGTGGGTCTGCTGGGCTGGGTGATCGTGCGCTATAATCGTCAACGCAATCCGGATCCCGCCAGCTTTACCCACAACACCCCGATCGAGGTGGCGTGGACTGTCATTCCGATCGTCATCCTGGTCTTTATCGGTGCATTTTCGCTGCCCGTGCTGTTTCACCAGCAGGAAATCCCCGAGGCCGACGTGACCATCAAGGCCACCGGCTATCAGTGGTTCTGGGGCTACGAATACGTCGATGACGGCTTTGCCTTTGACGCATACATGATCGGCGCGCCGGCCACCGGTGGCGACAACTCCCTTACCCCAGAGGTCGAGGAGCAGTTGATCGAAGCCGGATACAGCCGCGACGAATTCCTGCTGGCCACCGACAACGCCATGGTCGTGCCTGTTGGCAAGACCATCGTGGTGCAGGTGACGGGTGCCGACGTGATCCACGCCTGGACCATCCCCGCCTTTGGCGTGAAGCAGGACGCGGTGCCCGGTCGCCTGGCCGAACTGTGGTTCAAGGCGGATCAGGAAGGTATCTATTTCGGGCAATGCTCCGAACTGTGCGGCATCGCCCATGCGTACATGCCCATCACGGTCAAGGTCGTCAGCGAAGAGGCTTATGCCGCGTGGCTGGCCGAAGCAAAGCAGGAATTTGCAGGCGTGCCCACCGACTACAACGTGGCATCGAACTGAGACCCGTTGGGCGAGGATATCCCTCGCCCAGCCGATTTGAGCGAATGACGGACCCGACATGACCGACGTCAGCTACCAGTCCCAATCCATCGAAGGCGAAGCGCGCCTGGGCGACTATTTCGCGCTGCTCAAGCCGCGTGTCATGTCGCTGGTCGTTTTCACGGCGCTTGTTGGGCTCCTGGCCGCTCCCGTTTCGGTCAATCCCGTGATCGCGTTCGCGTCGATCCTGTTTGTCGCCATCGGTGCCGGAGCGTCCGGTGCGCTGAATATGTGGTGGGACGCGGATATCGACGCGGTGATGCGCCGCACGTCCAAGCGCCCCATCCCCGCCGGCAAGGTTACCCCGGACGAGGCCAAGGCGCTGGGCATCGCCCTGTCCGGCATGTCGGTGATGATGCTGGCGCTTAGCGCGAACCTGCTTGCCGCTGGACTGCTGGCATTCACCATTTTCTTTTACGCGGTGATCTATTCGATGTGGCTCAAGCGGGCGACGCCGCAGAACATCGTGATCGGGGGCGCGGCGGGGGCATTCCCGCCGGTGATCGGCTGGGTGATCGCGACGGGCAGCATGTCGGTCGAGGCGTGGCTGATGTTTGCGCTGATCTTCATGTGGACGCCGCCGCACTTCTGGGCCTTGGCGTTGTTCATGAAGTCGGACTATGACGACGCCGGCGTGCCGATGCTGACGGTGACCCATGGACGGCCCGCCACCCGCAAGCACATTCTGGCATATACGGTTCTTCTGTTCGTGCTGGCCATCGGCACTGCATTCACTGCGATTGCAGGTCCGGTTTACTTGCTGACGGCGGTGGTGCTGAACGTGCTGTTCTTGAAGGGCGCAGTCGACATCTGGCGCAGGGATGAGGCCATGGCCGAAGCCGACAACTACGCCGTCGAAAAATCTTTCTTCAAGCTGTCGCTGCTGTATCTATTCCTGCATTTCGGCGCGATCCTGATTGACGCCTTTCTGCCTGCGGCATGGGGGATCGTCTGATGGCCCTGAAGACCGAACATGAACTGCACACGCGTCGCAAGGGCCGCAATGTGGGTGTCGGTCTACTGCTGGGTGCCTTTGTCGCTCTGATCCTCGCCCTGACCGTGGCCAAGGTGACCAGCGGCGACTTTGAATTGCCCCGGATGGAGGAGGGTCAGTGATGCGCAGGCTCGAAGGTCCCACCAGGACGGTTGTGCAAACACTCAGCCTTGTTGTCGTGATGGGTGGCCTCGCCTGGGCATCGGTGCCGTTTTACGATTGGTTCTGCCGGGTCACGGGGTTCGGCGGCACGCCGGGCATCAGCGAAGTGGCCAGCGACGAAATCCTGGATCAGACCATCAAGGTCCGCTTCGACGCCTCGCTTGAACGGGGCATGCCGTGGCAATTCACCCCCACCGTGCGGGAGATGGAATTGCGCATCGGCGAAACCGGCCTCGCCTTTTACGAGGCATACAACCCGACCGACAAACCCGTGGCCGGTTCGGCCAGCTATAACGTGGCCCCCTATGCCGCGGGCGGCTTTTTCTCGAAAATCGACTGCTTCTGCTTTGAGGAGCAGGTACTGGCACCGGGCGAACGCGTGCAGATGCCGGTGACCTTCTATGTCGATCCGGAAATCGTCGAGGACCGCGATGGCAAATTCGTGCATACAATCACGCTGAGCTACACCTTTTACGAAATCGACCTGCCTGACGGCTATGCCGCTGTCACGCAGGAGACCGACACCAACCTGAACTGAGGGACTGAGGAACGATAACCATGGCCCACGCGAAAAATCACGATTACCACATTCTTGCGCCATCGACCTGGCCCCTGCTGGGTGCATTGGCGGGCTTTACCATGCTGTTTGGCGCGGTGTGCTGGATGTCGGGTGGCATGACCATCTTTTTCAAGTCCATCGAACTGAGCGGCCCGTGGCTGTTCCTGATCGGCTTCACCGCCGTTCTTTACGTCATGTTCGGCTGGTGGACGGACGTTGTGGCCGAAAGCCACGTGGGCGATCACACGCCGGTCGTGCGCATCGGGCTGCGCTACGGGTTCATCCTGTTCATCATGTCCGAGGTGATGTTCTTTGCCGCGTGGTTCTGGGCCTTTTTCAAGAACGCGATGTATCCGATGAGCGAATATGTCGGGACGGAATATATCCAGCCCGAGATTTATCACGTGGATGCCTTCCACCTGCCGCTGATCAACACGCTGATCCTGCTGTTGTCGGGTTGCACCGTGACGTGGGCGCACCACGCGCTGGTGCATGGCGGCAAACGTCAGGACGTGATCAACGGTTTGGCCCTGTCGGTCGTCCTGGGCATCATGTTCACCGTTCTGCAGGCCTATGAGTACAGCTACCTGCTGTATCAGGGCTGGGAATTCGGCGGCGACAAGTTCTTCTCCAACTTCTTCATGGCGACCGGCTTCCACGGCCTGCACGTCATCATCGGGACGATCTTCCTGTTCGTGTGTCTGCTGCGCGCGATGAAGGGGCACTTTTCCGCAGAGAAACACATCGGGTTCGAGGCGGCGGCCTGGTACTGGCACTTCGTGGATGTCGTCTGGTTGTTCCTGTTCTTTGCCGTCTACATCTGGGGCGTGGCCCAGATGCCTGGCGCGCACTGACAACGCAACTGTGGCAGTATGAAAGGCGCGCGGACCCCGCGCGCCTTTTGCATTCATGGACATGGGACCGCTGATGCGACGCCTTCTGTTTCTTTTGACGTTTGGACTGATCGGCACCGGGATCCTGGTCAGCCTGGGGGTGTGGCAGGTGCAGCGCCTTGCATGGAAGCAGGACCTGCTCGCCGGGATTGCTGCGCAAATCGATGCGGACCCCGTGCCGCTGCAAGCCGCGGTCGAACCGGAATTTCAGCGATATGCCCCGGTTGAGATGTCCGGTCGCTTTGAGGATGGGCATATCCGCATGCTCGCCTCGCGCAAGACCATTGGGCCGGTGCACCGCATCATTCGCCCGTTTGAGGCTGATGGCTTCGGGCGCGTGCTGGTCGACACGGGCTGGCAGCCTGACGGGGCCAAGGTCCGTGCCGTGCCACAAGATACCCTGACCCTGATCGGCAACCTGGACGCCCCGATCGAAGCCGATGGCTTCACACCTCCGCCGGACCTTGCAGCCGACCTTTGGTTCGCCCGCGACGTACCTGCCATGGCCCGGGCCCTCGACACCCGGCCCATATTGGTCGTTTTGCGCGATGCGCCGCAAATCGACCTTGGCGTGACGCCGTGGCCCGTAGACACGGCTGGTATTCCCAACGATCACCTGCAATACGCCATCACATGGTTTTCGCTGGCCCTGATCTGGGCCGGCATGACGGCTTACTTCGTGTTGCGCCCGACCCGCGACACGCGCTGAGGACGAAAGCGATGCGCTACATCTCGACCCGGGGTCAGGCCCCGGCGCTGACATTCGAAGACACGATGCTGACAGGGCTGGCCCGGGACGGCGGGCTGTATGTGCCCGAGACGGTCCCGCATCTGGATGCAGCCGCCATCGCGGGGATGGAAGGGAAAAGCTACGAGGACATCGCCTATACCGTGATGCGCCCCTTTGTTGGCGACACGTTCACGGATGACGCGTTTCGTGGCTGCATCGACCGCGCCTATGCCGGGTTTGAACACGCCGCCCGCGCGCCGCTCAAGCAGTTGGATCAGGGGCATTTCCTGCTGGAGCTGTTCCACGGTCCCACGCTGGCGTTCAAGGATTTCGCCATGCAGCTGATCGGCCAGCTGTTTCAGACCGCGTTGGCCCGCCGCGATGCGCGCGTGACCATCGTGGGTGCCACCAGCGGCGACACCGGGTCTGCCGCGATCGAGGCATTTCGCGGTCTCGACAATGTGGACGTCTTCATCCTGTATCCGCACGGCCGGATCAGCGCCGTGCAGCGCCGCCAGATGACCACCCCCGGTGAACCGAACGTGCATGCGCTGGCCGTCGATGGCGATTTCGACGACTGTCAGGCGCGGCTCAAGGACATGTTCAACGATTTCGACTTCCGCGATGGCGTGTCGCTGGCCGGGGTGAATTCGATCAACTGGGCAAGGGTGCTGGCGCAGGTTGTCTATTACTTTTCTTCAGCAGTGGCGCTGGGTGCGCCGCACCGCAAGATCAGCTTCACCGTGCCCACAGGCAATTTCGGTGACATCTTTGCCGGCTACATCGCCAAACGCATGGGATTGCCCATCGACAAACTGGTGGTGGCCACGAACCAGAACGATATCCTGCACAGGTGTCTGAGCGGGCAGGGCTATCACAAGGGTGACACGATCCCCTCGATCAGCCCGTCGATGGACATTCAGGTCAGTTCGAACTTTGAACGCGCGCTGTTTGACGCCTATGACCGCGATGGCGGTGCCGTGGCGCAATTGATGGACGAGTTGAAGGCTGGCGGGTTCGAGGTGAGCCAGGGCGCGATGGAGGCGTTGCAGGAACACTACGTCTCTGGCCGCGTGTCCGAGGAAGACACCCGCGCCCAGATCACCGCGACGCTGCGCAACAGCGCCGAACTGCTCTGTCCCCATTCCGCCGTCGGCGTGCACGTGGCCGACGTGCAGCGGATGCAGGGCACGCCCATGGTCACGCTGGCCACGGCGCACCCGGCGAAATTCCCCGATGCGGTCGAAGCAGCCACCGGAATACATCCGCCTCTTCCCCCGCGGATGGCTGACCTGTATGACAGGCCGGAACGGTTGACCCGGGTGCCCAACGACCTTGCGGCCCTCAAGGCCCACATCATTGAACACCGGCGCAAGTGAGCAGACATTGACCACCCAGATCCATCGCCTGTCTAACGGTTTCCGCATCGTCACCGAACATATGCCGGGTCTGGCCTCGGCCTCGGTCGGGGTGTGGGTCGGGGCAGGGGCGCGGCACGAAGCGCCCGAACAGAACGGCATCGCCCATTTCCTTGAACACATGGCGTTCAAGGGCACCGAACGGCGCACGGCCCTGCAGATCGCCGAGGCGATCGAGGACGTGGGCGGGTACATCAACGCCTATACCAGCCGCGAGGTGACGGCCTATTACGCTCGTGTGCTTGAAAACGATGTGGTCCTGGCGCTGGATGTGATTGCCGACATCCTGCTGAACCCGACCTTTGACGAAAGCGAGATCGAGGTCGAGCGGGGTGTGATCCTGCAGGAAATCGGGCAAGCGCTGGATACGCCCGACGACGTGATCTTTGACTGGTTGCAGGAACAGGCCTACCCGGAGCAGCCCCTGGGGCGCACGATCCTGGGATCGACCGACCGGGTGCAGGCCTTTGACCGCGATGACCTGGCGCGTTTCGTGGGTCAGCATTATGGACCCGAACAGATGATCCTTTCGGCGGCAGGGTCCGTCGATCACGATGCGATTGTGCGGATGGCCGAAAACTTGTTCGGACATCTGCCGTCCCGTCCGGGCCTGGTTGCCGATGGCGCGCGGTTTCAGGGCGGCGAAGTGCGGCAGACGAAATCGCTGGAACAGGCGCATTTTGCACTGGCCTTTGAATCACCCGGGTACCGCGATGACGCGATCTATACCGCACAGATCTATGCCAGCGCGTTGGGTGGCGGCATGTCCAGCCGCCTGTTCCAGGAGATCCGCGAAAACCGCGGGCTGTGTTATTCGATCTTTGCCCAGGCCGGGGCCTATGCAGATACCGGCATGACCACGATCTATGCCGGGACTTCAGCCACGCAGGTCGGCGATCTGGCCCGCATCACGATGGACGAGATGAAGCGCGCCGCCGATGACATGTCCGAGGCCGAGGTCAGCCGGGCGCGCGCCCAGATGAAGGCCGGGTTGCTGATGGGGCTGGAAAGCCCGTCGAACCGGGCCGAACGTCTGGCGCGGCTGGTGCAGATCTGGGACCGCGTTCCGTCGCTGGCAGAAACGGTCGCCCATATCGATGCCGTGACGGTTGCCGATGTGCGGGACCTTGCCCAATCGATCGCGACTCAGGCGCCGATGGCCCTGGCGCTTTATGGTCCGGTCGAGGACGCGCCTGCCCTGAGCCAATTGCAGGAGCAGCGCGCCGCCTGATGCTGCTGTCCAAACGGAAATTGCGGATTGAGACAGAGCGCATGACGCTGCGCCCCCCGACCCACGCAGATTTCCGACCCTGGGCCGCCCTGCGCGCTGCCAGCGCCGAACACCTGACCCCTTGGGAACCCGTCTGGGCAGGCGATCATCTGACGCGCAAGGCCTTTACCAACCGGGTCTACTGGGCCCAGCGGTCAGTGGCGTCGGGCACGGCTGTGCCATTGTTCCTGTTCCGACGCAGTGACGATGTACTGCTGGGCGCGATCACGCTGGACAACATCCGGCGCGGCCCGGCACAGGCAGCGACACTGGGCTACTGGACCGGTGCGGCCTATGCGCGACAGGGGTATATGCGCGAGGCGATATTGTCCGTCGTGCACTATGCCTTTACCCGTCTCGATCTGAGCCGGATCGAGGCCGCGTGCCTGCCGGAAAACGCCGCATCGCGCGGGCTGTTGGAGACCTGCGGCTTCAAATACGAAGGGGTCGCACAGAGCTATCTGCAAATCGACGGGCGCTGGCGGACCCATGTGCTTTATGCTGCGCTGCGCATGGATCGGCGCGGCAAGACCGACGCGGGCTAAAATTCTGCTACAGAATTTTGCCAAGATTTTTTGTAAAAATCTTGTTTCGCACTATCGTCACCTTATGCGTTTGATTCCGCTGTTCGCCGCTTTTTTGTTCGCCTTGCCGCTCGCGGCTCAGACCCGCACGCCAAGTCATTGCATCGCGCTGTCGCAGGACATTGAAGGTGCGCAATACCTGCACCGTGCCAGTTATGAGGTGGATGTCGCCCCGGAAACGGTGCGCATCCACTATATTGCCCATGCCTCTTTCCTGATACGGACGGCGGGCGGTTTGAACATGGTGACCGACTTCACCGGCTTTGTCGGCAACGTGCCGATGATCCCGGATGTGGTCACCATGAACCACGCACACGAAACCCACTGGACCGCCTTTCCCGATCCGGCAATCCCGCATGTCCTGCCCGGTTGGGGCGCGTTCGGGCAGGGGATAGATCACCGCGTCGATCTGGGCGAAGTGCTGATCCGCAACGTGTCCACCGACATCCGCTCGCAGTTTTCCGGGGTCGAGGACAACGGCAATTCCATTTTCATCTTCGAGGTGGCGGGCCTGTGCATCGGGCATCTGGGCCACCTGCATCACGAACCCAATGCCGAACAGTACGCTGCGATCGGCAGGCTCGACGTGGTGATGGCGGCGGTGGACGGCGGCATGACCGTGGACCTGCCCACCATGATGCGCATTATCGGGCGGCTCAAATCCTCGATCGTGATCCCGATGCACTGGTTCGGGGACTACACGCTGGATACGTTCCTTGCGGGCATGCGTGATGAATTCCAGGTGGTCGAGGTGGGCGGACCGGCGCTGGATGTGTCGCTGGACCGTCTGCCGCGCAATCCGACCATCATGGTGCTGCGCCCCGCATGGTTGCGCGAAAACGAGGACTGAGGACCGCATTGCCCGCGCCTTGCGCCCGTGGCATGGACGTCTGGAACCAAGCGGGATCCCACTCATGTTGAATGCCGTCACACCGGATATCGAAACGCATATGCGCGCAGCCGTCCCGCAGGATCGCTTTGCCACTGCCGATGCGCGTTACCTCGAAGAGCCGCGGGGCCGCTATGCGGGCCAGTCCGGTCTGCTGGTGCATCCGCGCAGCACCGACGAGGTTGCACGGCTGATCAAGGCTGCGGAACAAGCGCAGGTGCCTGTCGTGCCTTACGGCGGTGGCACGGGTCTTGTCGGCGGGCAGGTAGCCCCCGATGGCCCGCGCCCCCTGATCCTGTCGCTGGAAAGGATGAATGCCGTTCGGTCCGTCCTGCCCGATGAAGGCGTGATCATCGCCGAAGCAGGTGCCGTGCTGGCAGACGTGCAGGCCGCCGCCCAGTCGGTGGATCGCCTGTTTCCGCTGTCTCTGGCCTCCGAAGGGTCGGCGCGCATCGGCGGGCTGCTCAGCACCAATGCCGGCGGCACCGGCGTGCTGCGCTACGGCAATGCCCGCGACCTGTGTCTGGGGGTCGAGGCGGTGATGCCCGATGGCAGCGTGTTGCATGGCCTGAGCCGCCTTCGCAAGGACAACACCGGCTATGATCTGCGCCATCTGATGATCGGGGCCGAGGGGACATTGGGCGTCATCACGGCCGCATCGCTCAAACTCTTTGCCCGCTCGGCCCATCACGGCACCGCCTATTTCCAGGTGCCGTCGCCCGAGGCGGCGCTGTCTCTCTTGTCCCTTGTCCGCAACCACGTGGGCGAAGCTGTCAGCGCGTTCGAATTGATGCACCGCGCCGGGTTCGACTTTTTGGCCGAAACCCTGCCCGATATCCGCAACCCCTGGTCCGAGACACCGGACTGGACCGTGCTGGTCGAGTTGGGTGTATCTGCCGGGCAGGACCCCGCGGCGCTGCTCGAGGCGGTCTTTGTCGATGCGATGGAACGTGGTCTGGTCGCCGATGGCCTTGTGGCGCAGAACCAAAGTCAAAGCGATGCGTTCTGGACCGTGCGCGAAACCATACCAGAGGCAAACCGCCGGATCGGATCGGTCAGTTCGCATGATATCTCGGTCCCGCTGGGCGCGATTGCCGAGTTCATCGCAAGGGCCGGGCCACGTATCGCAGCCCTGGGGGAATTCCGCATCAACTGCTTTGGTCATGTGGGCGACGGGAACCTGCATTACAACGTGTTTCCCATGCCCGGCAAAACCCGGGCGGATCACATGGCAGAGCGGGACGAGATCAAGCGCGTGGTGCATGATCTGGTCCATGAGTTGGGCGGATCCGTCAGTGCCGAGCATGGCATCGGGCGGCTAAAGGTCGGTGATCTGGAACGCTATGGCGATCCGACCAAGCTTGCCGCGATGCGCGCGATCAAGGCGGCGCTGGACCCCGTTGGCATCATGAACCCGGGTGCCGTGCTGCGCGCCGAACGGGGGTGACATGCGGCGGCTTCTCTCTGTCTCAGGCGACGTGATGTTGTTGCCCGTTCTGGGTGCGCAGGCGCTGTGGGTGGTCAGCCGTGCCATGCGGCTGCCCGAAGCGGCAGGTGCACGCAGCGGTGCAGTCGGGCAGGGGAAACCGCTGCGACTGCTGATCGTTGGCGATTCCTCGGCCGCCGGAGTGGGGGTGCCGGACCAGCAAATGGCGCTGGCCGGGCGCTTGTCGTCCCGACTGGCCAAGACGCGGCGGGTCGAATGGCAGGTGCTGGCCGCGTCGGGCGGAACCGCGGCCTCGACCCTGCGGTTGATGCGTGAGGCACCGGGCATGCAAGCCGATGTGGCCGTGGTCGCACTGGGTGTGAACGACACCAAGAACGGGGTGCCGATCGCGCGGTGGCGCGCACGGTACGCGGGTCTGATGGATCTGTTGCAGGATCGGTTCGGCGTGGAACAGATCATCGCCTCGGGCCTGCCGCCGCTGGGGCGGTTTCCGCTGTTGCCGCAGCCCCTGCGCGGCGTTCTGGGCCGCAGGGCCGTGCGGTTCGATCAGGTGCTGGAGCAGCTGTGCGAGCAGACGGCGGCGGCCACTTTCGTTCCGCTGGATCTTGAGATGAACACGGATCAGATGGCCCCGGACGGATTCCATCCGGGTCCTGATATCTATGATGCGTGGGCCGGACTTATCGCCGCCCGCTTGCAGCGCACGTGTACCTGATCACAACCCGTCAAAGGCACATAGCGCCTGCACCTCCATCCCCAGCGCCTCCAACCGCTTGCGCCCGCCAAGGTCGGGCAGGTCGATGATGAAGGCGCAGGATACGATCTCGCCCCCCAGACGCTCCACCAGCTTGATCCCCGCCTCGGCCGTTCCGCCGGTGGCCAGCAGATCGTCGACCAACAGGATCTTTTCGCCCGCGGTGATGGCGTCGTCGTGCACCTCGACCACGGCCTCTCCGTATTCGAGCGTATAGGCCTGGCTGATCGTGGTGCCGGGCAGCTTGCCCTTTTTGCGGATGGGCACGAAACCGATCGAAAGCTGATGCGCGATGGCCCCGCCCAGTATGAAGCCGCGCGCTTCCAGCCCGACCACCTTGTCGATCCGCAGACCGGCATAGGGGTGCAGCATCTGGTCGATGGCCATGCGGAACCCGCGCGGATCAGCAAAGAGCGTGGTGACGTCGCGGAACATGATCCCCTCGTGGGGAAAGTCGACGATGGTGCGGATGTAATCCTGAACGGTCTTCATGGGGTATACCTCGGGGTCGCGGGGATCAGGTCGTGCGTGCGGTCAATACCCGCCCGGCGACGGCGTCAAGTCTGGCAACCATCGCGGGGTCGCGTGCTTCGGGCGCTGTCAGGATGGCGTATTCCAGCGCGTGGTCGCAGCCATGGGGGCAGGGCGCGCGGTCAGGTCCGAGCAGGGCAGGCAGCCCTCTGACCAGCGACCGGCCCTTGTCGGCATTGCCCATAAGTGTCTGAATGATCTGGGTTACATCGACCTCTCCGTGGTCGGGGTGCCAGCTGTCGTAATCGGTGATCATCGCCACGGATGCATAGCAAAGCTCGGCCTCGCGGGCGAGTTTGGCCTCGGGCATGTTGGTCATGCCGATCACATCCGCGCCCCAGCTGTCCCGGTACATCCGCGATTCCGCGAGGGTCGAGAATTGAGGCCCTTCCATCGCCAGATAGGTGCCGCCGTCATGCACGGTGATTCCGGCATCCCGCGCCGCCGTCAGGCAGGCCGCCGACAGGCGCGGGCAGGTGGGATGGGCCACGCTGACATGGGCCACGCAGCCAGCGCCAAAAAACGACTTTTCCCGCGCGAAGGTCCGATCAATGAATTGATCCACAATGACAAAATCGCCCGGTGCCATGTTATTGCGAAACGATCCGCAGGCCGAGATCGAGATCACGTCCGTCACCCCCAGCCGTTTCAGCGCGTCGATATTGGCGCGATACGGCACGGTGGTGGGCGAATGCACGTGCCCACGCCCGTGGCGGGGCAGAAAGGCCATGTCGACCCCGTCCTGCGTGCCGGTCAGGATCTGGTCGGACGGCGCGCCCCATGGCGTATCGACCGTGGTCCATGTCGCCTGCTCGAGCCCGTCGATATCATAGATGCCGGAGCCGCCGATCACGGCGATCTTGGTCTTGGACATGTGGCCTCACCCTCGTTCAACCGCGCCAGTTAAACCGCTGAAAAACCGGAGCACAACCCGTACACAGACTGTGCACCGATCGTATGACACCGCGACCGACCAACGGCGCGACGTGAGCCGTCTGTGAAGGAACGTTTCGTGCGGTGTTTGCAACTGTGGCATTTGGCGGATCGCGCAACGACCAAGGCCGCCTTGGCGGCGATGGCGAAACGCAGCAGGAACAACAGACCCCTGCGAGCGTTGCCGCAGAAGTGGCTGAAATCAGGTGCCTTGGCACCATGGTCCGGACGGTCGCACAGATGCCGGCGTCTGGAAATCCGCCAGGCGAAGTCACGGCCCCGAACAACATCGGAAACGTCATTCAGGGACGCAAGCTGCGCAACGCTGTTGCGTCATGACATATCCGCTCTCCACCGACGACAGCATCGGTGCCGTCATTTCGGCGACGATGGTCATTGCCAGTTATGCCAGTGCAAAGGGATGCGCCACGGACCGCAAGGACAACGGTGTGACCTGCCGGAATGTCGCGACGACAGCGGTTGCCGCCAGGATTGCCGCAGGCGCAAGCGGTGGGCTTGCGATGGCGTTCCGGGCAACCGATCTGACCGCGATCAAAGGCGTGGCCGACAGTGTGCAGGGCAACCCCGTCGTTTCCGACCGGCGCTGGCACCGGCGCGCACCGGACCCATCCCGACGGGCATTCGGGCATGACCCGGTCGGCCGGGCAGATCCGGACCGGATGCTGATATGGAACATGTGCACAGCTGGGCGTGGTGCAAAAGTGACGGAGTGCCGTGCAGCCAGATGACATGCGATAAGCGCGACGTTTTGCGGAACGGGCATTCCCGGAACGGTCGCGTGTTCACCACACCTACGGCCGGGTGTGATGCCGTTTGCAAATGCCCTTTGCACCCGGTGAACTGCGCCCGCTTGACGCCGCCAGAACGCACACATTGCAAGTCTTGCATTTGTATTGGGCGGATGTTATCGATTAGTCATTTAATTCAGAGGTTTCCAATGATCAAAAGAGCACTGCAACACACATCCGCCTTCCTGCTTCTCGCGAGTTCTGCATACGCTGATCCCACGTTCGGCGTGGGTCTGAACTTCACGTTCGGCAGCGGGCAGGTGAATACGGGCGTCGGAATCCGCGTCTTCTCGGACGACGAAGAAGACCAGGCGGCGCTGTCACTCGGGCTTGACTACATGTTTGGCAGCGAAAGCTGGCGCACATCGATCGGGGCTGCCTACCTGATGGACAACAGCTATGTCGAAGTGAATGCCGGCTATGATTTCGGGCTGGGTGTTTTCAACCCCGGCATTGGTGTCGGTTTCGCGGACACGGAAGACCCTGTCGCGCCCCCGGCAGCGGCCGACGAGACGGATGGCGACACAACGGGTGACACAGACCTGTTCGTAACCGCCGAATAGGTTGCGCGGTCCGGGCCGTGTTGTGATTGCACAGCGCCCGGACGCCCCGCCACCCTGATGCACCAGCGTGCACCACTGACCGCACGCCCTGAATTCGCATACCCAGATATACCGTGCATTTCGCGCCCATCCTGCTATGTGCCACGCGCATGGCGGATGGTCATCCGGTGCAATGGTGCCGAAGGCCACAAAGGCGTATCAGCGCCCGCAACCGCACCCCAAGACGCAACGGATCCCCCTATGGCCATTCTCGACAACCTCGGCACCAAGACCCGCTTTGGCGATTTTTCCATCGCGCCGGGTGAGGTCAAGCTGACCCCGGGCCAGATCAAGACCGAATTGCTGTCGGGCCTGACCGTGGCGCTGGCGCTGGTGCCCGAGGCGGTGGCCTTTGCTTTTGTGGCGGGGGTGCATCCGCTGGTGGGGCTGTACGCGGCGTTCATGGTGGGGCTTATCACGGCGATCTTTGGCGGCCGGCCCGGGATGATCTCGGGCGCGACGGGGGCCCTGGCCGTTGTCATGGTGGCACTCGTCGCGCAACACGGGGTGGAATACCTGTTTGCGACCGTGGTTCTGATGGGGCTTTTGCAGATCTTTGCCGGCGTGATGCAGTGGGGCAAGTTCATCCGGCTGGTGCCGCATCCGGTGATGCTGGGCTTTGTCAACGGCCTGGCAATCGTGATTTTCCTGGCCCAGATGACGCAATTCAAGGTGCCGGGCAGCGCAGAGGTGTCGGGCCATGGCATGGCAGGCGGTGAATGGCTGACCGGTTTGCCGCTGTATCTGATGCTGGGGCTTGTGGCTTTGACCATGGTCATCATTTGGGCCGCACCGCGCATCACGCGGGCGGTCCCGGCGCCGCTTGCAGGCATCGGCATCGTGGCGGCCATTGTTATCGGTTTCGGGCTGGACGTGCCGCGTGTCGGCGATCTGGCAAGCATCCAGGGGGGCTTGCCGCCCTTCCATATCCCGGCGGTGCCGCTGACCTGGGAAACGTTCGAGATTATTCTGCCCTATGCCGTGATCCTGGCCGCGATCGGCCTGATCGAAAGCCTGCTGACCCTGAACCTGGTCGGTGATCTGACCGGCCAGCGGGGCGGGGCCAGTCAGGAATGCATCGCGCAGGGCGTGGCCAATACGGCCACCGGGTTCTTTGGCGGCATGGGCGGCTGTGCCATGATCGGTCAGTCCATGATCAACGTGAAATCGGGCGGGCGCACGCGCATTGCCGGCGTGGCGGCGGCGCTGTTCCTGCTGGCGTTCATCCTTGTCGGGTCGTCGGTGATCGAACTGATCCCGCTGGCCGCACTGGTCGGTGTGATGTTCATGGTGGTGATCGGGACCTTTGCCTGGAACAGCTTGAAAATCCTGCGCAAGGTGCCGCTGACGGACGCATTTGTCATTGTGCTGGTGACGGTCGTGACGGTGATGGAAGACCTTGCCGTGGCCGTCGTCGTCGGTGTGATCGTGTCGGCGCTGGCCTATGCGTGGAACAACGCGCGCCGCATCCATGCCAAGACCTATGACACGCCTGAAGGTGCGCGGGTCTATCAGGTGCAGGGGCCACTGTTCTTTGGCTCGGCCACCGGCTTTGTAGAGATGTTTCAGGTCGAGGGCGACCCGCGCGAGGTCATCATCGACTTTGCCGACAGCCGCGTGGTGGACCAGTCCGCCTTGCAGGCGATCGAGGCGGTGGCGCTGAAATACGAGGACATGGGCAAGCGGGTGCAGTTGCGCCACCTGACCCGCGATTGCCACAAGCTGCTGACCAAGGCGGGGCACCTTATGGTCGACAGCGACGATGACCCGGATTACGCGGTGGCCGTGAACTATGGCGTTCGGACCGGGATCCTGGGCGGGCATTAACCCATTTCAGGTCAGTTCGTCCGGATCGGCGAACACCACGGTGACGGCGTCGATGTCGGTGACGCCCTGCAGCAGAACGGTGCCGTTGCCGTAATCGGCCACAACCTCGCCCGTTTCACCAAGGAACAGGGACAGGTCGTTCGTGAAGGTCAGGCCAAAGAACAACTGGTCCTCGGCCGTGTCAAAATCGCGGATCACATCGGCGTTGCCGAAGCCGGCATTGAAGCCCGCATCAAAAAACTGAAACGAGTCCGCGTCGGCGCCGCCCTCCATGATGTCGCGCCCCTTGCCGCCATTCAGCGTGTCGTTTCCGTCGCCGCCGCGCATTACGTCCACGCCCGCGCCGCCATCCAATATGTCATCTCCGCGTCCCCCCAACAGCAGGTCGCGTTGATCGCCGCCGCGCAGATTGTCGTTGCCATTGCCGCCTTGCAGCCGGTCGCGGCCCGTCAGGCCTTCGATATTGTCGTCGCCGCCCTGGCCGAGCAGCGTGTCGTTGCCCGCCCCTGCGTTGAAGTTGTCATCACCGCGTCCCAGCATGATCAGGTCATCGCCACGCGGTTGCAGGAAGATGCCATCGGCGGACGCTGCCGTGCCGAATTGTCCTGAGTCTTTGCTGTCGTGGCCTATGACGGTCAGGTTCTGGCTGAAGACAGATGTTTCGAGTGCGTCCGCTTGTCCGGCGTCTTCCAACGCCACCAGATCATTGAAAGCCGCGATGTCCAACGCGAGGTCGGAAACGGAATGTGTGGCTTGCCCACCTTCGACCAGAACCAGTGTGTCGATGGTCCCCGAGGTGCCCACATCGGACCCGTCGGCCGCCGCGTCAAACCCGGTGCCGGTGACCTGAACAGCGCGGTTGCCCAACGTGACGGTGAACCCGGTGCTGCTGACATCCGACACCACGAAGCCGTCCGCGCTGAGGATTTCAAACACTTCGAACGACTTCTGCAGCGGGTTTTCGAAAAACTCGAAGCCGGGGCTGTTTGCGAAAAGGTTGATAGGGTCGATGACGGTGATCGTGGGCATAGGGGGCTATCCGCTTCTGCACGGGGTTCAGGCCCGCTTCTGCAGAGGAAAACACCGGTGCCGGGTGATTTATTCACGGGTTCCGACGTTTTTTCCAAGCGATCAAAAGCAAGTTGCCGGGCCAGGTCGATGACCCGCCCGGCAGCAGAATTACGCGTTTCGCGGTGATCAGATGATCACGAGGTGATCGTCGTCCGCAATAAACGCGGTATGGTCGGTGCCTTGCAGCGTGATGGTCGACCCGCCATAAGTGATAACCGTCTGGAACGCGTCGCCCGTCACGTTCACGGCCCCTGCGCCGATCATGTCGATCTGCACGACGTCCACGCCCAGTTCGAAATCGACGATGCGGTCGTTGTCTGACGGGCTGTCCGCCTCGACAAAGGCGAAGGTGTCGGCGTCGGTGCCGCCCGACAGCTTGTCGTTGCCCTGGCCGCCTTCGATCAGGTCGTTGCCGCGCCCGCCCATTATGTTGTCGTGGCCGCTGCCGCCCTTGATCGTGTCGTCGCCGACGCCACCCGACAACCGGTCGCGTCCGCGTCCGCCGTCGATCAGGTCGTGGCCGTGATTGCCCTCGACCGTGTCGCGGCCGTTGCCGGACAGCAGCTCGTCATGGCCGGTGCCGCCATACAGCTCGTCATTCCCGCTTTCGCCTTGCAGCGTGTCGTTGCCACTGCCGCCAAAGAAGTTGTCGTCGTCTGCGCCCAGCTTGGCCAGGTCATTGCCGTTGAAGCTGACGGGGGAGGTGTCGTAGATGAAATCCTGGTTGTCGCCGCCGATCAGGGTCCAGTCGAGGTTGTATATCAGATCCTCGACCGCCGTGCCGCTGCCGCCGCTGGCCGCGTCCGCTTCGACCGCTGCGATTACGGTGGCCACGTCCAGCCCCAGCCTGCTCATGGTGACCCACGCGTTGTTGTTCGGGTACAGTTCGATCGCGCCCAGCGACCCGCTGACCAGATCGCCGTTGGCGTCAAAGGTGAACACGCCATACAGCGACACGCTGCCGCCATCATAGGTCATGTCGATCTGGCGTTTGGTGGAATAGACCGCCGTCGTCTCTTCAAAGGCGAGGCGGACGATGTCCGCAAGTTCCAGCATGTGGATGCGCAGGTTCTGATTGACGTCGAGGCGGGCCATTGCGTGTCGCTGTCCTTGTTCAGGGTCAAGATTTGGACACAGTCGTTAACCGCTTCTTGGGGCGGAACCGCGACGCAATGATGGCATTTTGGGGATAGGGCGCACGCCGCCCCCGGGTCCGTCCGCAGCCTGCGGCCGGCAAGGAAAAAGCGGGCCGATGCGGCCCGCCTTGCTGTCGTTCCGCGGTGCGGCAGCGTTCAAAACACGAGATCGGGCAGCGTGATCGTTTCAAGCACGCCTGTCTCATCCGTGGTGCCCTGCACCTCGATCGAGCCGCCGGCATAGTCGATGATTACGCTGGTGGCGGTTGTCGAGGTGGCGAACGGGGTCGCGCCGATGGACAGTTCGATCCGGTCCTCGGCCAGGTCGAAATCGCGGATCACGTCATTGCCGTCGCCGGTTTCAAACACGAACACGTCCGCACCGGCGTCGCCGCGCAGCACGTCGTTTCCGGTGCCGCCGTCCAGCGTGTCGTCGCCTGCGCCGCCGCGCAGGCCGTCGCGACCGCTTTCGCCCTTCAATTCGTCGTTGCCGCGGCCGCCGCGCAGCCCGTCGCCCTGGTCACCGCCCAGTATCAGGTCGTCGTCGCGCCCGCCGTTCATGCGGTCGCGGCCGCTGCCGCCGATGATGGTGTCGTCGCCCTGACCGCCGTTCATCGTGTCGTTGCCGTCGCCTGCGAAAAAGTCGTCGTTCCCGCCGCCCAAGTTGAACAGGTCATTGCCCATCAGGTTGATCGGCACGCCGTCGCCCGAGACGTCCAGCTCGCTCAGCAGATCGGGTGAGCTGTTGCCGTTGTAGGTCCAGTCCATCATCAGAAACAGGTTTTCGAGCGCTGCGGTGTCGATGCCGGCATCGTCGTTGAACTGCGCAATAAGCACCGTCGTAATTGCCAGGTTCAGGTCGGCAAAGGACAACAGTTCGACGTCGCTGCCGCTGGAGGTGTCGAACACCGTCAGCGTTTGCAGAACCCCGTTCAGGTCAAGGTCGAACCCGCCAAAGCCGTCCGGCGTGACCAGGTTGATGCCGGTGGCGACGTATTTGGTGTTGCCCAGCACCGCCTCGAACTCTGTCGGGCTGCCCGATGTTATCGAAGGGCTTGTCCCGAACAGAGTTTCGAACGTGGCGAGGATATCGCCACCCGTGCCTGCGATGTTGTCGGTGAATGTTATGGTTGGCATGTTTGATCCCCTCGGAATTGGCCCCAAGCGAGTGTGAAGATTTGCTTAATCGCCGTCAATGTATTGAAAATATGATGTGAAAGGGAAATTCATGTATCGTCGGGCCGCATCAATTCGAACACGTCCCGCACCACCGTGTAGTCCCGGTATCCCATACGGCTCAGCGGCTGATACGTGGTGATGTCGAACCGTCCGTCCACGATGCAGTCATCCCGCATATGCACGCCCGTCACCTCGCCCAGCACAAGCCGGTTGGACGCCCCCGGCAGCGTCACGATCTGCGTCAGCTTGCATTCCAGCGCGGCGGGGGCGGCTGCCACCCGACCGCAATTGATCGTGTCGCATTCCGCCATCTTCAGGCCCGCATGGGCAAATTCATCCTCGTCCGCGCCCAGCGTGGCGGATGACGCGTTCATCGCGTCCTTCATGCCGTATTCCACGATGTTGACGCAGAACACGCCGGTTTCTTCGATGTTGGCGACGCTGTCCTTGGTGTTGTTGCGGTCCGGTTTGGCACCGGTCGACGCAAACATGACCTGCGGCGGGACATAGGCCACCGCATTGAAGAAGGAATAGGGCGCCAGATTGTTATTGCCGTCCGTGTCCCGGGTCGAGATCCAGCCGATGGGACGCGGGGTCACGATGGCGTTGAACGGGTTGTGCGGCAGGCCGTGGCCGTCTTTGGGGCGATAGAACATGGGCAGCCTTTCTGGTCCGGTTTGCGCGAGCAGTAACCCCATGATAGGGCGGTGGCCAGCCCCGACGACCCCGAGACCTTGACCACCCCGCATGTACACGCTGCGTCCAGAAACACCCGACGATCGGTGGGAGGTCGAAGCGCTTTACGACTTGTGCTTTGCACCCGGTCGCGAGGCGCTGTCGTCCTACCGTTTGCGTGATGATGTGCCGCCCGTGCAGGGGTTGAGCCACGTGGCCCGGGATCCGGGCGGCATTCTGGCCGGTGCGATTCGGTTCTGGCCGGTGAGCGTGGGTGAGGTGCCTGCGCTGCTGCTGGGGCCGGTGGCCGTGCACCCCACCCGGCAGGGCGAGGGGTTGGGCGGCGAACTGATCGACACGTCGCTGGCCGAGGCGGAAATTCAAGGCTGGGAACGGGTCATGCTGGTGGGCGATGCGCCCTACTACGGGCGCTTCGGCTTTGCCCGGCTGGACGGGGTTCAGATGCCGCCCCCCACCAACCCCGACCGTGTTCTGGGCCGTGCCTTGCGCGATGGGGCGTGGGGCGGTGTGCGGGGTCCGGTGCAGCGCGCGCATTGAATTGGGCGCGCGCGTCCCCCACCTTGTTCCCATGAACGAAATTGTGTTGTCCCCGCCCGTCATTGACCCGGACGCCGAGTTTGACCGCCTGTCGCGCCGCTATCGGTCAGCCGGGGGTTTGGGCATTCAGGTTCTTAACCTGCTGGGCACCCAGGCCGACGGGTTGCTGGACCGCCTGCCACCCCAGGTGCGCGACCAGTTGAACAGCGTCACCCAGTCCGCGCTGGAACAGGCGCTGATCGCCGCCAGCCGGTCCCGCGCCGTGGTGCCTGATCAGGCCGAGTGGCTGAACCGCGCCGTCAGTTCCGCCATGGGGGCCGCTGGCGGCATGGGCGGCTTGCCCACGGCACTGGCCGAATTGCCTGTGACCACCACGCTGCTGTTGCGCCTGATCGAAGGGGTGGCGGTGGAGCATGGCTTTGATCCACAGACCGAATCCGTGCGTTTCGACTGTGTCCAGGTCTTTGCCTCGGCCGGGCCGTTGGAACATGACGACGGGGCCGACATCGCCTTTCTTTCCGCCCGCATGGCGTTGTCCGGGGTGGCGGTGCAGACGATGATTTCCAGGGTCGCGCCGCGCCTTGCGGTGGTTCTGGGCCAAAAGCTGGCCGCACAGACCGTGCCGGTGCTGGGGGCCGTGGCGGGGGCGGCGACGAACTATGCCTATACCAGCTATTACACCGACATGGCGCATGTGCATTTCGGCCTGCGCCGTCTGGCCGTGGCTGCCGATATTCCGCATGAGGAAGCCGTGGACCGGCTCAGGGCCGAGGTGCTGCGCCTGAAGTGACGCCGGATATGGCGGTGGGGGCCACCGATGTGGCCTTGAGAATGGCAAAGACATCCTGCCCCTCGGCCAGTCCCATATCCTGCACCGCGCGTGCGGTGATCCGTGCCAGCAGCGCGTCATCGCCCGCCATCAACCGCACGGCGACACCCGGACCATCGCCGGGGCGGATCGTTTGCACCCGCACGGGCAGTATGTTGAGCGCGCTCAGCCCCTGGGGCCTTTGCCGCGCCAAGGTGATGTCCTGCGCCAGCACCCGCAGGCGGATGGTTGCACCGACAGGGGCCTGCACGCCCATCAGGTACAGGTGCCCCCCCGACACGGTCAGTTCGGCCAATCCGTCATCGTGATGTGCGGTGACTTTTCCCTGCAAGACCGCGCCAGCCTCGCGCACGCCAAACAGCGGCACATGGGCCGGGTCGGCCATCAGGTCGAACAGGTCCCCGGTCTGCCGCACGCGGCCCTGTTCGATCAGCACAACGGTGTCAGCCAGCCGTGCGATTTCGTCCACGGCGTGGCTGACATACAGGATCGGGATGCGCGCCTCGGCCTTGAGCCGTTCGAGATAGGGCAGGATTTCGGCTTTGCGCGGCGCATCGAGGGCCGCGAGCGGTTCGTCCATCAGCAGCATCGCCGGATCGCTGAGCAGCGCGCGGGCCAGGGCCACACGCTGGGTCTGGCCGCCCGACAGGGTTGCAGGCGCACGTGCCAGCAGATCGCCGAGGCCCAGCAGATCGATCACATGGGCGCGGCTCGCCCCCTGCGCGCCGAACCGGCGGGCGTAGTCGAGGTTTTGCGCCACGCTCAGATGCGGAAACAGCCGCGCGTCCTGAAACACGTAGCCGATGCGGCGCTTGTGCGGGGGCAGGTGCGTGCCTGCATCGTCAAAGGTGGCGTTGTCCAGCCGGATCGTTGCGCTGTCGGCGCGCAGCAGCCCGGCCACCGCATTCACGATGGTGGTCTTGCCCGCGCCGGACCGCCCGAACAGGGCCGTGACGCCGGGTCCGGCGTCAAACGCCACGTCCAGCGTGAAGTCCGGGAAACGGTGCGTGATGGCGACCGACAGGGTCATGTCTGTCCCCCGATCCGCGCCGCCACCCGGCGGGCCAGCCATTCCGACAGGACCACCGCCCCCAGCGCCAGCACGCAGGCCCAGATCACCAGCCGGATCGCATCCGGCTCGCCCCCCGGCACCTGCAACAGCGCGTAGATGGCCGAGGGCAGGGTTTGGGTTTCGCCCGGGATGTTGGCGACAAAGGTGATCGTGGCCCCGAATTCGCCGATGGCCTTGGCAAAGCCCATGACGGCCCCCGCCAGGATACCGGGCAGGATCAGGGGCAGGGTGACGGTGCGAAAGACCGCATGCCCCGGCGCGCCCAGCGTGCGCGCGGCATCTTCGAGCCGCGGGTCCACCGCCTCGATCGCGAGGCGGATGGCGCGCACCATCAGCGGAAAGCCCATGACCATCGCGGCCAGCGCGGCACCCGTCCAGCGAAAGGCAAGGACCAGGCCGAACACCTCCTCGAGCAACCGGCCCGCAGGGCCGGACCGCCCGAAGGCCAGCAGCAGCAGATAACCGGTAACGACAGGCGGCAGTACCAGCGGCAGATGGACCAGCGCGCTCAGCGCCCATTTGCCCGCAAACCGCCCACGCGCCAGCAGCCACGCCACCCAGATCGCCAGCGGCAGCGACAGCAGCGTCGCGGTGACGCCGACCAGCAGGGACAGGCGCAGGGCGTCCCAACCTGCGGCGTCCAGCATCATGGCGGGGCCGTGAACCCGGCTGCCACGAACAGATCGGTGTTGGCCGCAAGGTGGGTCAGAAAGGGGATGCCGCGGCCGGTGATCGCGGCGGCGGGGTAACGGATGGGGGCGTGCGCATCGGGGGGGATGTGGTGGATTACGGTGATGTCCCCGGCGGCGGCCGCCGCGTCAGAGGCATAGACGATCCCCAGCGGTACCTCACCCCGTGTGACAAGGGTCAGGGCGGCGCGCACATTCTCGGTTTCGGCCAGTTGTATGCGCAGGCGATCCCATGCGCCGATGCGGTCCAGCCATTGCCGGGCATAGATGCCCGCAGGCACCGACTGGTGCTGGCCCATGGCCAGGCGGTTTCCGTTCAGCCGGGCCTCCAACGCGGCTGCGGTGACCTGTTCCAGCGGCTTGGCACCTTTCGGCCCGATCAGGACCAAACGGTTGCCCAGCACATCGCGGGGCGCGGCGGCCAGCGGCAACCGATCAGCCAGCCACGCCATCCAGTCGGCATTGGCCAGCATCACCACATCCGCAGGCGCGCCCAGACCGACCTGTCGGGCGATGGCCCCGCTGCCGCCATAGCTGATACGGACCTCGCTGTTCCAGCCTTCGGCGAGTTGGTCCAGCGGACCTTGCAGGCTGGCGGCTGCAAAAACCCGCAATGGTTCGGCCCCGGCCGCACAGGCCCAGCCCAGAACGGCAAGAGCGGCAGACAAGCCTTTGATCCAGCGCGAGGTTTTCATCCGTGGCACTATCAGGCAGCGTTTGCGCGTGCTCAAGCGCGAATTGGCGCCGCCCGATCCACGGATATGTGGAAATTCGGGATAAACCTGTGGAGAAAGTGTGGATTAATGGGCTGTTAACTGGATTCTTCGATTGTTTTCCCCTATCTTGAGAAAAAAGAGGGGTAAGGGGCAGTGACGGCTCCAATGATCAAGCAGTTGCCACTGAGTTTCGGCAAAACGGACAAGTCAGACGTGCGCACGCAGTTTGCAGCACTGTGCCATCGTGTGAAGAACGACAAGGTGCAGGTGTTGCTGATCACGTCGCGCCGCTCGGGCCGCTGGATCATACCCAAGGGCTGGCCCATGGATGGCAAGACGCCCCATGAGACCGCGGAGCAGGAAGCCTGGGAAGAGGCGGGCGTGATGGGCCGGGCCCATCCGCGCCCTCTGGGGCTGTTTTCCTATAGCAAGTATGTCGATGAAGACGAAGATTTGCCCTGTGTTGCAATGGTTTACGCGGTAAAGGTCAAATCGCTTGCCGCCGGTTTCCCCGAAGCCGGGCAGCGCAAACGCCGGTGGGTCAGCCGGAAACGGGCCGCGGCCATGGTCGGAGAGCCGGAACTGGCCCGCATCCTGCGCGACTTCGACCCGCGAAACTGGCGCTGACTGATCCGATTTGTCCAATTGCCATTTGCCGGGCCGTGACTATGCTCCCCGAACGATGATCAAGTATGCGTTGAAATGCACGGATGGCCACGGGTTCGAAAGCTGGTTTGCGTCGGCCTCGGCCTTTGACGGGTTGAAGGCAGCGGGCCACGTGACCTGCATCATCTGCGGCACTTCGGACGTGGAAAAAGCGATCATGGCACCGCGGGTGTCGACCGGCAAAGCCGACGGGCCCACGGAACCTGCGACCACGCCGGCCCCCGCGCCCGACCTGCCGGATCTGGCCAAGATGCGCGAGGCGGTCGAGAAGAACGCCACCTATGTCGGCGGCAACTTCGCCCGGGAGGCGCGGGCGCAGTTCCTGGGCGACAAGCCCGATCGCCCCATCTATGGCGAGGCGAACCCGGCCGAGGCGAAATCCCTGATCGAAGACGGCGTGCCGGTGGCACCGCTGCCCTTTGTCCCCACACGCAAGGCGAACTGATCCCATGCATATCCTGATCACCGGGGCCACCCGGGGCATCGGCGCGGGTCTGTCCGCGCATTACCGCGCGGCTGGCCATCGGGTCACGGGCACAGGCCGGTCGGCGGCGGCGGACATGTCGCTGGACGTGGCACAACCTCCTGATTTCACGGCCATGGCCGACGCGCTGGAGGGTCAGCCGATCGACCTGCTGGTGTGCAATGCCGGGGTCTATCTGGACAAGGGCATGGCGCTGGAGACCGACTACGCACCGGATGTATGGGCGCAGAGCTTTGCGGTAAACGTCACGGGCGTGTTCCTGACGGTGCAGTCGCTGCTGCCCAACCTGCGCGCGGCGGATGCGCCCAGGGTCGCCATCATCTCGTCCCAGATGGCGTCGCACATCCGTGCGCCCGGCGGCAGCTATGTCTATCGTGCGTCCAAGGCGGCGGTGCTGAACCTGGGCCGCAACCTGGCTGCTGATCTGGCGGGGCAGGTTGCGGTGGGCATCTACCACCCCGGCTGGGTGCAGACTGATATGGGCGGGGACGCGGCGGCGACCACGGTGGAGCAGTCCGTTGCCGGCCTGGTGTCGGAATTCGAGCGGCTGAGCCACGAGACAACGGGCTGTTTCCGCACTTTCGACGGGCAGGATCATCCCTATTGATCCGGATGCGCGCTGACGCGCACGCCATGTTTCGGGGGGCTCTGCCCACGTCGGCTGGCGCCGACTCCCCCGGGATATTTCCAGCCAGAAGAAGGGTGCAGTGCTTGCACTTGACCGGGCGGGGCGATAAGCCCGCGCGGAACGACTTTCGGGGCTGATCCATGCCTGTTCTGGTGATGAAATTCGGTGGCACATCCGTGGCCACCCTGGACCGTATTCGCCGCGCGGCCAAGCGCGTGGGTGTCGAGGTGGCCAAGGGCTATGACGTGATTGTCATCGTGTCGGCCATGTCCGGAAAGACAAACGAACTGGTGGGTTGGGTCAACGAAACCTCGCCCCTGTTCGATGCCCGCGAATACGACGCGGTGGTGTCGAGCGGCGAGAACGTGACCGCGGGCCTGATGGCGCTGACGTTGCAGGAAATGGACGTGCCGGCCCGCAGTTGGCAGGGCTGGCAGGTGCCGCTGATGACCACCAGCGCCCATTCGGCCGCCCGGATCGAGAATATCCCCACCGACAATATCAACGCCAAGTTCGCAGAGGGCATGAAGGTTGCCGTGGTCGCGGGGTTTCAGGGCCTGAGCCCCGAGGGCCGCATCACCACGCTGGGCCGGGGCGGGTCGGACACCACCGCCGTCGCCTTTGCCGCCGCATTCGGGGCGGAACGCTGTGATATCTACACGGACGTCGACGGCGTCTATACCACCGATCCGCGGGTCAGCCCCAAGGCGCGCAAACTCGACAGGATCGCATTCGAAGAGATGCTGGAGCTGGCCTCGCTCGGGGCCAAGGTGTTGCAGACCCGGTCGGTCGAACTGGCCATGCGCTACAAGGTGCGCCTGCGCGTCCTGAGCAGTCTGAACGAACAATCCGACAATGCAGGCACGCTGGTCTGCGACGAGGAGGATATCATGGAAAGCAATGTCGTGGCCGGTGTGGCCTTTTCCCGGGACGAGGCCAAGATGACCCTGGTGTCGGTCGCGGACCGTCCGGGCATCGCGGCCACCATCTTTTCCGCGCTCAGCGATGCGGGCGTGAACGTCGACATGATCGTGCAGAACATCAGTGAAGAGGGGCGCACCGACATGACCTTTTCCTGCCCCACCGACCAGGTGGCGCGGGCAGAACAGGCCATGGCCGAGGCCAAGGCGGGCGAGGTCATCAACTTTGCCGAGGTGATTGCCGACACCGACGTGGCCAAGGTCAGCGTCGTGGGTATCGGGATGCGCAGCCACACCGGCGTGGCCGCCAAGATGTTCCAGTGCCTGAGCGCCGAGGGCATCAACATCAAGGTCATCACCACGTCCGAGATCAAGATCAGCGTGCTGATCGACCGCAAGTACATGGAACTGGCCGTGCAGGCCTTGCATGATGCGTTCGAGCTGGACAAGGTCGCCTGACGGGGCGCTGCCGTCCGGATGCTGTCAATCCGTGCGAATTTCCCGGATAAGTAGAGAAATGCCAGCCATGCCGTCGCTTTGCCGTTTCGCTCGGGCCCGCCCTGTGGTCTAACCTGACGCTGAGGAACAGGGGGGCGCGCGGCGATGGCCGAACGTGTGGAAACCGAAAGCCGCAAGCTGCTGGGGCGGTTGCGCGATGCCATGGCCGGGGATGCACCGGGCCAGGCGCGTCTGGACAAGATCACCCACCTGATTGCCGACAGCACCGGATCCGAGGTGTGCTCGATCTATCTGTTTCGCGACGTGGAAACGCTTGAACTGTGCGCGACCGAAGGGTTGAACCCCGACGCCGTGCACCAGACCCGGATGCGGCTGGGTGAGGGGCTTGTGGGCCGTGTGGCGCGCAGGCGTGAGGTGGTGAACACCCCCAACGCCCCGCAGGCGCGTGGTTTCCGCTATATGCCCGAGACCGGCGAAGAGGTGTATTCCAGCTTTCTGGGTGTTCCGATCCAGCGGTTGGGCGAATCCCTGGGCGTGTTGGTCGTGCAGTCCAAGGATCCGCGCGAGTATTCGGCCGACCAGGTCTATGCCCTTGAAGTGGTGGCCATGGTTCTGGCGGAAATGGCGGAACTTGGGGCCTTTGTCGGCGAGGGCAGTGCGATGGAGGCGCGCCACAGCCAGCCCGCGATGCTGCGCGGCACGGTGGCCCAGGAGGGCGTGGCCGAGGGGCACGTCTGGCTGCACGAACCCCGGGTTGTCGTCACCAACCCAATCGCCGACGATCCTCACCGCGAGTTGGAGCGCCTGAACGAGGCGGTCGAGGAATTGCGCGTGGGCGTCGACAAGATGCTGGCGCTGGCCGCCGTCGACAAGGAACAGGCCGAGGTGCTTGAAGCGTACCGCATGTTTGCCAATTCCAAGGGCTGGATGCGCCGGATGGAAGAGGACATCAGCCGTGGCCTGAGCGCCGAGGCGGCGGTGGAAAAGGAACAATCGCTGGCCCGTGCGCGCATGGGGCAGGCGACCGATGGGTACTTGCGCGACCGGCTTAGCGATCTGGATGACCTGTCGAACCGGCTGCTGCGCATCCTGACGGGGCAGGGGGCCGATACCGGGGCGGAAATGCCCGCAAGTCCGATCCTGGTGGCGCGCAACATCGGGCCGGCGGAGTTGCTGGATTATGGCCGCAGTCTGCGGGGCATCATCCTCGAGGCCGGGTCGGTGGGCAGCCATGCCGCCATCGTGGCGCGCGCGCTGGCCATTCCCCTGATCGTGCATGCCGAACGCATCACGCTCGAGGCGCTGAACGGCGACCATGTCATGGTGGACGGCGAACAGGGCATCGTGCACCTGCGCCCCGATGACACCGTGGTGACTGCCTTTCGCGACAAGATGGCGATGCAGGCCAAGGCGGTCGAACGCTATGCCTCGATCCGCGACAAACCGGCAACGACCCTGTGCGGTAATACCGTTTCGCTGCATATGAATGCGGGTCTGATGGCGGATCTGCCGTCACTGGCGGGATCCGGAGCCGAAGGCGTGGGCCTTTTCCGAACCGAATTGCAATTTCTTGTGCGCAACCAGATGCCGAAACGGTCGGAATTGTCGGCGCTGTATGCCCGGGTTCTGGATGCAGCACAGGGCAAGAAGGTCGTGTTCCGCACGCTGGATATCGGGTCGGACAAGGTGCTGCCCTACATGAAGCCCAACGACGAGCCGAACCCGGCGCTGGGTTGGCGCGCGATCCGCGTGGGCCTGGACAAGCCCGGCGTGCTGCGCATGCAGTTGCAGGCGTTGATCCGGGCAGCCAATGGGCGGCCGCTGACGATCATGTTCCCCTTTGTCGCGCAGTACGAGGAATACACCCTTGCCCGCGCCGAGATGGACAAGGCGATGGAGCGCGAGCGCAGGCTTGGCCATGTGCTGCCCGAAACCATCGAGGTGGGGGCGATGCTGGAAACCCCCAGCCTCGCCTTTGCGCCGCAGAAGTTCTTTGAGGAAGTCGGGTTTCTGTCCATCGGCGGCAACGACCTGAAACAGTTCTTTTTCGCCGCCGACCGCGAGAATGAGCGGGTGCGCAAGCGCTATGACACGCTGAACGTATCGTTTCTGAGCTTTATCGAGCGGATCGTAGAGCGGTGCGCGCAGACCGGCACGCCGCTCAGCTTTTGTGGAGAGGATGCCGGCCGCCCTGTCGAGGCGCTGTGTTTTGCGGCCATCGGCCTGCGGACATTGTCGATGCGCCCGGCCTCTATCGGGCCGGTGAAGTCGCTTTTGCGCCGGTCGAACCTGGAGGAAGTGCGCAAGGTGATCGCCGATGCGCGGCATCGCGGCGACATGAACGTCCGGCCCGCGGTGATGGATTATCTGCGCAAACAGGGCTGAATCGCGTGATTTTCGAATGGGTTGTCCGGTCTTGTTGAAACCGGGCAGGGGCTGTGCTTTCTGGTGCCGCTCATTGCCGTGGTGATCGTGAATACGGGATAGGCGGGACCAGAGCGTTGTGGAAAACCCTGTGTGTAGCTTGTGGATAATCCTTCCGGCGTGCAAATGGGTGGTAAATGCCACCTGACCGCTTAGGTTCTGCGAGGCTGTTGATGGCAAATATCATGCATTTTCTGAGTATTTATCCCGGAATAAGTACGATTTATTTACAATGTGCGATCATAACGGGAATTATCCCCGAAGCCGCATCAATACCACCCACAGGGGCAGCAAGTCGCAAATGCCCACGCAGCGCTGTGCGCTGTCGTTGGCCAATCTGGCTGACAAAGACTAACGGATTGTTTCAGCGCAGCCGCTGCTCGGTCTCTGCGTCGAAAAACATCACGCGGTCGTCGTCGAAGCCGACGGAAACCTCGGTTCCTTCGGGCATCGCCAGGTCGCCTCGGCTTTCCACGATCAACCGTTCGCCGGTGGGCGCGCTGAGATAATCGTAGGCCACACCGCCCAACCGTTCGCGGATATCCAGCGTGATGGGGGACGCAGCGGCGTCCAGCGTCATGTCCTGCGGGCGGACGCCCACGATGACCTGCGTTCCGGCGGCTGGCAGCGACACCGACGTGGCAATCACGCGGTCGTCCAATGCGGGCACCTTGACCCCGTCGCCCTCGACCACGCCTTGCACAAAGTTCATGGCAGGCGAGCCGATGAAACCCGCGACAAAGCGGTTGTCGGGGTCCTTGTACAGATCCATGGGCGAGCCGACCTGTTCGATATGGCCTGCCCGCAGCACGACGATCTTGTCGGCCAGCGTCATCGCCTCGACCTGGTCGTGGGTGACATAGATCATGGTGGCGCCGATTTCCTTGTGCAGGCGCGCGATCTCGACCCGCATGTCCACGCGCAATTCGGCATCCAGGTTCGACAGCGGTTCGTCGAACAGGAACACCTCGGGCCCCCGAACGATGGCGCGGCCGATGGCGACGCGCTGGCGCTGGCCGCCCGACAGGGCCTTGGGCTTGCGTTTCAGATAGTCGTCCAGCTTCAGGATGCGGCTGGCCTCGGTCACCTTGGCCTCGATCTGGTCCTTGGGGACGTTGTTCATTTTCAGGCCGAAGCCCATGTTTTCCTCGACCGTCATGTGGGGGTAAAGCGCATAGGTCTGGAACACCATCGCCACGCCGCGTTCGGCAGGGTCCATGTGGGTCACGTCGCGGCTGCCGATCTTGATCTGGCCGTCGGTCGTTTCCTCAAGTCCCGCGATCATGCGCAGCAGCGTTGACTTGCCGCAGCCCGACGGGCCGACAAAGACGCAGAATTCGCCATCCTCGATATCAAGGTCAACGTCGTGGATCACCTGCGTGGCCCCGTATTTCTTGACCGTCTTGCGAAGTGTTACGCCTGTCATGGATATCCCCCTGATTTCATTGGCTTGGGAACTGCCAGTTGGCAGCGGCGTCGGCGATCTGTCGGGCCGTGGCCTGAAGATGCGGGGCAAGCCGGGCCAGATCCGCCAGCGACTTGCGTGCCGTTGATGTGGTCACGCTCAGCGCACCGATGGCCCGGCCCGCATCCGTCAGGATGGGGGCCGCGATACAGATGATGCCGGGCTCATGCTCTTCCCGGTCAAAGCCGATTCCTTCGGCCCGGATGTCGCGCAACTCGGCCCGCAGGCTGCCTGCGTCGGTGTGGGTATGTTCTGTGTGGGCGAACCATGCCTGCTGATCCAGCGCGGAATCCAGCGCCTCGTCAGGCAGGAATGCCAGCATCGCCTTGCCCACGCCGGTGCAGTAGCCGGGGCCGACCTTGCCAGCCTGCGAAAACATCTCGATCGGGTCGGCGGCGTTGCGCTTGTCCACATAAAGGACCTGACCGCCATCAAGCTGGGCAAGGTGCACGGTTTCGCCAAGGCTTTCGCTGAGCGCGTCGATAAACGGCCGCGCGATGGGGGCCAGCGACGATTGCCGCCATGCCGCATGGGCCAGGCTGACCAGCCGCAACCCGGGGGCATAGCTTTGACGTTCAGGGTCATAGCGCAACATGCCAAGCGCGGTCAGCGTCTGCACCAGCCGGTACAGCGTGGCCTTGGGGTAGGGGGACGCGCCCTCAAGCTCGGAAAACCGCACGGGCCGTTCGTGCCGGGCCACAAGGTCCAGCACGTCAAGCGCCTTGGCAATGGTGCCTTCCCCCGGGCGGGGGGCTGCGGTATTCATCTGTCCCTCCCTCGGGCAGGAATCTGTTGACCTGCTGCCCACATGACCCCTAGAGTTCCAATAGTTGGAATTCGGTTTCACTATGTGGAACTTCCACGATGCGAAACGTGAAGTCAAAAGAAATCTGACTTTCCTGTCCCGGGGCGATCCAACATCGGCGCGGGCGGGCACAAAGGAACCAACGGGAGGAAAACCATGTTCCGCACTTTCAAGACCGCTGTTGCGGCAATTGCCCTGTCGGCCGTGGCCGGCGGCGCAATGGCTGGCGATCTGGTCATCAACTTCGACGACCTGAACCCGGGCCCCAAGAAGGCGTTCGAGGATGCCGTGGCCAAGTTCCAGGCCGAGAACCCCGACATCAACGTGATTGCCAACAACAATGACCGCGAAGCGCACAAGACGGCGATCCGGAACTTTCTGACCGCTGACGCGCCCGATGTGACCAGCTGGTATCCCGGCAACCGCATGGCGCCGTTCGTCGATGCGGGCCTGTTCCAGCCCGTCGATGACGTGTGGGAGGCAAATGGCTTCAACGAGGATCTGGCCGCGATCAAGCCCACCATGAGCCGCGACGGCAAGATCTGGGGCGTGCCCTATACCTACTACCAGTGGGGCATCTATTACCGCAAAGACATCTTTGACCTGCTCGAACTGGAAGAGTTCGCCACGTGGGACGACATGATGGCGGGTTGCGCCAAGATGAAGGAAAACGGCGTCACCCCGTTCACCATCGGGACCAAGTTCCTGTGGACCGCCGCCGGGGTCTTTGACTACATCAACCTGCGCACCAACGGCTATGACGTGCACAACGATCTGACCGCAGGCAAGATCAAGTACACAGACGACCGCATCAAGCAGACGTTCCAGAACTGGGAACAGCTGATCAACGAATGCGGCTTTGTCGAAAACCACGCCTCGATGAGCTGGCAGGACGCGATTGCGCCCTTTGCCAACGGTGACGCGGCGATGTACGTGATGGGCAACTTCTCGGTCGACGGCTACAAGAACGCCGGCCTGACCGAGGATCAGATCGACTTCATGCCGTTCCCGGTGATCGACCCGTCGATCGCCCCGGCCGAGGAAGCACCGGCTGACGCCTTTTTCATCCCCACGAACGCCAAGAACGTCGAGGATGCCAAGAAATGGCTGGCCTTTGTCGCGCGCCCTGATGTGCAGACCGAATGGAACAAGACCATCGGCCAACTGCCCATCAACTCCAAGGCCGAGATTTCGGACAACAAGTTCATCCAGGAAGGTTTTGCCCTGCTGAACGGTGCCGCCGGTCTGGCGCAGTTCTACGACCGTGACGCGCCTGCCGAAATGGCCAAGGCCGGCATGGAAGGGTTCCAGGAGTTCATGCTGGACACCTCGAAAATGGACGCGGTGCTTGAGCGCCTCGACCAGGTTCAGGCCGAAGTCTACTAGCACCTGACAACGGGGCGGGCAGTGTTGCCCGCCCCACGGCACAGCGCCCCGCGCGGCGGCTGTTAGGACACTGTTAACCCTAGGATTTCAATGGGTGATGTCCGTCCCATCGTGGGACATCCGCACCCAAGGAGCACCCCATGGCCCATGCAGCCCTACCCGATACGTCCCCTCCGCGGCCCAACTGGCTGAAGCGCAACAAATTGGCCGTTGCGCCATGGTTCTTCCTTGTCCCGGCGCTGATCTTCTTTGCCATTTACGTGGTCATTCCCATTTTCCAAAGCCTGTGGCTGAGCCTGTATGAATGGAACGGCCTGTACACCGCCGACGGGCAAAGCACCGCGACTTGGGTCGGTTTCGACAACTACGCCAAACTGTGGGACGACCCCAACTTCTGGACTTCGCTCAAGAACAACGTGGCGTGGCTGGTCCTGTACATGCTGGCGGTGCCGCTGGGCCTGTTCATCGCGCTTTACCTGAACCAGACGGTCACGGGCATGCGGTTCTACAAGTCGATGTTCTTTTTTCCCTTCGTGATCTCTCAGGTCGTCGTGGGCCTGATCTTCGGCTGGTTCTACAACCCCGATTTCGGGGTGGTGGGCAGCCTGTGGAAATGGGCGTTCTGCGAGGAAACGGTGAACATCCTGGGCAACGCCACCTTCAAATGCGCGGCCCCCGTGCCCGATATCCTGTCGAGCCCGGAATGGGCCACTTACGGCATCATCTTTGCCGGTCTCTGGCCGCAGATCGCGTACTGCATGATCCTGTATCTGACCGGCCTGAACAACGTCGCCGCCGACCAGATCGAGGCCGCGCGGCTGGACGGGGCCAAGGGTTGGAAGATGCTGTGGTATGTCGTGGTGCCGCAACTCAAGCCCGCCACCTTCATCGCTGTCGTGGTGACTGTCATCGGCGCGTTGCGCAGCTTTGACATGATCGCCATCATGACCCAGGGCGGCCCGTTCGGGTCCACCAACGTGCTGTCACATTACATGTACGAGGTTGCGATATCCGAATATGGCGAACGCTACGGCTACGGCTCGTCGGTCGCCACCGTGCTGTTCGGCATCATGCTGTTCTTCATCAGCTACTTCCTGTGGCGGATGTACCAGGACGAAAAGGAGGCACGGTGATGGACCTGCGTGCGCGCGTCAACGCGATTGCCGAACCGCTGCCGGGGGCCGTGCTGGAGCACCCGTTCGATGCGGGTCACGACGCCTGGAAAGTGGGGGGCAAGATGTTCACCATGATCGGCTCCAAGGGCGAAGGCGTGTCGGTCAAGACACCGGACGTCGACACGGCCGCGATGCTGATCGACGCCGGCGTCGCGCGCAAGGCGGCCTATTTTCACCGGTCCTGGGTCAACCTGCCCGACGCGGTGGCCGAGGATGAATTGCAGCACCGCATCATCAGCTCCTATGACATCGTCCGCGGGAGCCTGACCAAGAAAGCGCAAGCGGCCCTGCCGCCGCGCAAGGAGGGCTGATGTTTCCCCGTCCCATCGAAAAATCCGGCCCCGGTGCCCGCTACGCCTATCAGGCGTTCCTGCCGCTGGCCCTGTTCATCTGGCTGTTGCCATTGCTGGCGATCCTGCTGACCTCGATCCGGTCGGCCAAGGATATCAACTCGGGCAACGTGTTCGGCTGGCCGTCCGAATTTGCGCTGATCGACAATTACACCGCTGTCTTTACCCAGTCGGCCGCGGCGCAGTACATGCTGAATTCGGTCATGATCACGGTGCCTACGGTCATCATCTCGGTCGCACTGGCCTGTCTGGCGGGCTATGCGCTGGCGATCTATCGCTTTCGCGTGGCGCTGCCGTTGTTCTTCCTGTTCGTGGCGGGCAACTTCATCCCCTTCCAGATCCTGATGGTGCCGGTGCGGGACATGAGCGTTCAGACAGGCCTATATGACACCATCGCGGGCCAGTTCCTGTTTCATGCCGCGTTCCAGACCGGGTTCTGCACGCTCTTCATGCGCAACTTCATCAAGGCGCTGCCGTTCGATTTGATCGAATCGGCCCGGATTGAAGGCGTCGCGGAATGGAAGATTTTCTGGTATGTCGTGCTGCCCCTTGTCCGCCCGGCCATCGCCGCACTCGCGGTGCTGATCTTTACCTTTGTCTGGAACGATTTCTTCTGGGCCAACGTGCTGACCCAGGGCGAGGCAGCCAAGCCGATCACCGCAGGTGTGCGCGCACTGAACGGGCAATTCGTGAACAATTGGCACCTGGTGTCGGCGGCGTCCCTGCTGGCGGCCGTGCCCCCCGTCGCCATGTTCTTCCTGATGCAGAAACACTTTATCGCAGGTCTTACCCTCGGAGCCGTGAAATGAAGATCACCTTCATCGGTGCGGGCAGCACCATCTTCATGAAAAACATTGTCGGCGACGCCTTGTTGACGCCGTCGCTGGCCGAAGCCGAGTTTGCGCTGATGGACATCGACAGCGCCCGGCTGGCCGAAAGCGAAAGCGTGGCGCGGGCGATGATCGCAAATACGCGCGCGGGGGCGACAGTTTCCACCCATACCGACCGGCGGGCGGCGCTGGACGGGGCCGATTTCGTGGTCACTGCGTTTCAGGTCGGCGGCTACCGCCCCTGTACTGTCACCGATTTCGAAATCCCGCGCGCCTACGGGCTGCGCCAGACCATCGGTGACACGCTGGGCGTGGGCGGCATCATGCGCGGCCTGCGTACGGTGCCGGTCCTGTGGGACATCGCCCGCGACATGCTGGAACTGTGCCCCGACGCGCTGATGTTGCAATACGTCAACCCCATGGCCATCAACACCTGGGGCTTGTCGGCGGCCTTTCCGACGCTGAAACAGGTGGGGCTGTGCCACTCGGTGCAGAACACCGTGGAAGAGTTGGCTCACGATCTGGACATCGACAAGGGGGCCATCCGCTACCGTGTGGCAGGGGTAAACCACGTCGCCTTTTTCCTGCGGCTGGAACAGGAACGGGACGGCGGCCTGCACGACCTCTACCCCGCGCTGCGCCGGGGCTATGCGCGCGGTGACCTGCCAAAGGGGCCGCTGCTGATGCCGCGTTGCCCGAACAAGGTGCGCTATGAGGTGATGGACCATCTGGGCTATTTCTGCACCGAAAGCTCGGAACACCTGGCCGAATACGTGCCGTGGTTCATCAAGGACGGGCGGCCAGACCTGATCGAGCAGTTCGGCATCCCGCTGGATGAATACCCCCAGCGCTGCGAGGAACAGATGGCCGACTGGGCGGAACAGGCGCAACAGATCAAGGCACAGGGCACAATCGACGTGACCCGCAGCCACGAATTCGCGGCCGACCTGATGAATGCCGTCGTCACCGATCAACCCTACGTCGCCTACGGAAACCTGCCCAACACCGGCCAGATCCCGCAACTGCCCATGGGGGCGGCGGTTGAAACGCCGTGCCTCGTGGACAGCAACGGCATCCATCCGACCACGGTCACCGACATTCCGCCGCAACTGGTGGCACTCATGCGCACCCAGATCAACGTGCAGGAACTGACGGTTCGCGCGCTGGTCGAGGAAGACGTGGACCACCTCTACCACGCCGCCATGATGGACCCGCACACCGCCGCCGAACTGGATCTGCGCCAGATCCGCAACATGGTGACCGATCTGCTGGCCGCCCATGGCGATTGGGTGCCGAAATGGGCACGCCGGTCCAAAGCGGCATGATCCAGCTTCATCTCGCCAAATAAACTCCCGCCGGAGGCGCCCGCACCCTCCACCCGCACCGACAATCGAAAGACGCAGACATGACCCAAGCCACCTATCCCGACCTCAAAGGCGCCTCCGTCTTTATCACCGGTGGCGGGTCGGGCATTGGCGCGTCCCTGACTGAAGGATTTCTGGAGCAGGGGGCCAGGGTGGCCTTTGTCCAGCGCTCCGACGCATCGGCCTTTGCCGCAGAGATGGGGGAAAAGCATGGGAACACGCCGCTATACCTGCCCTGTGACATCACCGATCTGGACGCCTTGCGTGGCTGTATGGAACAGGCCGCCGCTGCCCACGGGCCTATCACGACCCTTGTCAACAACGCGGCCAATGACAAACGCCACGCCACGCTGGATGTGGACGAAGACTTCTGGGACTGGATGATCGCGATCAACTTCAAGGCCTATTTCTTTGCCTGTCAGGCGGTGATCCCGGGCATGCGGGACGCAGGTCACGGGTCGATCGTCAACTTCTCGTCCATCAGCTACATGATGGGCAACGCGGGTTACCCGATCTACACCGGGGCCAACAGCGGCATCAACGGCATGACACGCAGTCTGGCACGTGAATTCGGCCCGGACCGCATCCGCGTCAACGCGCTTAGCCCAGGCTGGGTGCTGACGCAAAAGCAGCTCGACAAATGGGCCACGCCCGAAGGGCTGGCGGCCCATCTGGAACGTCAATGCCTCAAGGACCATCTGGAACCGCGCGATATCGTCGGCGGCACGCTGTTTCTGGCGTCCGATGCCAGCCGTATGATGACTGGCCAGAACCTGGTGATTGACGGCGGCGTGGTGGTGACGGGCTGATGGGTGATGTGGCGTGGATCGCGGTGGACTGGGGCACGTCGCATCTGCGGGCCTGGCTGATGGACGCCCGTGGTCAGGTCATGGAACGTCGACAGTCGGATGATGGCATGGGCGGGCTGGACCGCGCCGGGTTTGAACCGGCCCTGCGCGCGCTCGTGGGTGATGCGCTGGACGCACCGGTGCTCGCCTGCGGCATGGTCGGTTCACGTCAGGGCTGGGCCGAGGCACCCTATGCCACCGTGCCCTGCGCCCCGCCCGGAGCGGCAGAGGCGGTGCGCGTGGCAGGTATCGACCTGGATGTTCGCATCCTTCCCGGTGTGAAACAGCTCAAGCCCGCCGACGTCATGCGCGGCGAGGAAACTCAGATCGCCGGATTCATGGCGACGCACCCTGAATTCGACGGTGTCATCGCGCTGCCCGGCACCCACACCAAGTGGGTGCATGTCAGCGCAGGCGAGATCGTCAGTTTCCGCACGGCCATGACCGGAGAGATGTTCGGGCTGTTCAGCAAGCATTCGGTTCTGCGTCATTCCATGGGCGCGGGCTGGGATGACGATGCCTTTGCCGATGGCGTCGATCAGGCGATGTCACGGCCCGAAGGGTTGGCCGCGGCCCTCTTTTCGCTGCGCGCCGAAAGCCTGCTGAACGATCTGCCCGGAAACCAGGCCCGCGCACGCCTGTCGGGTCTGCTGATCGGGGCCGAACTGGCCGCGATGCGGCCCTATTGGCTGGGGCAGGCGGTTGCCCTGGTGGGCGCCGACGCATTGGTGACGGCCTATGCCACGGCACTGCAGGCACAGGCCGTGCCGGTACAAAAGGCTGCGGCCGAGGCCATGACACTGGCGGGTCTGACCGCCGCCTATACGCAGTTGCAGGGAGAAGCCGCATGAGCCGCGAGATCATTGCCATTCTGCGCGGCATCCAACCATCCGAGGCCACGCCCGTGGCCGCAGCGCTGATCGATGCAGGCATCGACCGGATCGAGGTGCCGCTGAATTCGCCCGATCCCTTCGACAGCATCGCGGCCATGCTGGCCGCCTTTGACCAACAGGCCACAATCGGTGCAGGCACGGTGCTGAGCGTCGAGGACGTGGACCGCCTGTACCGGATGGGTGCCCATATGGTCGTGTCTCCGGATGCAAATGCCAGCGTGATCGTGGCCACGAAACAGGCGGGCATGCTGTCCTTTCCCGGGGTGCTGACCCCCACCGAATGCTTTTCCGCCCTGCAGGCCGGGGCGGACGGGTTGAAGCTCTTTCCGGCCTCGCATCTTGGCACAAGCGGGCTTGGCGCGATCAAGGCGGTGCTGCCGCCAGACACCAAAACCTATGCCGTGGGCGGTGTGGGTCCTGCGGACTTTGCCGATTGGCTGGCCGCGGGTATCACCGGTTTCGGCATCGGTTCGGCCCTGTACAAGCCGGGCATGGCCATGGCCGATGTGGCCGCACGCGCAGCGGACATGGTCGCCGCCTATGACGAGGCCGTGTGATGGAGGTCTTCAGCGACACGATCTGCACATTGGGTGAGGGGCCGCTGTGGCACCCCGAGCGCAAGCAGCTGATATGGTTCGATATTCTGGGCATGCGCCTTTACGTCAAAGGGGAAACCGGAAAAATCGGCGGCTGGCAGTTCGACGAATATGTCTCCGCCGCGGGCTGGGTGGATCAGGAGACCTTGCTGATGGCGTCGGCCACGGGCCTGTGGCGGGTCAACATCGAAACGGGCGCGCGCAAGCGGGTTGCCCGGCTCGAGGCCGACGACCCCACGACCCGCTCGAACGACGGGCGCGCCGACCCCTATGGCGGCTTCTGGATCGGGACGATGGGCATCAAGGCCGAACCCCATGCCGGTGCCATCTATCGCTATTACAAGGGCGCGTTGCGTCGGCTTTTCGATCGCATCACCATTTCCAACTCGATCTGTTTCAGCCCGGATGCCCGGACGGCCTATTTCACCGACACATTCTCGCGCCGGATCCAGAAGGTCGCGCTCGACAATGACGGTTGGCCTGTTGGGGAACCGGAAGTTTTTGTCGACTTGCGGAAGGACGAATTGAACCCTGACGGGTCGGTTGTGGATGCGGCGGGCAACCTGTGGAACGCGCAATGGGGCGCCAGCCGTGTGGCGTGTTACGCACCTGACGGAACCCTGCTGACATGGGTCAACGTGCCTGCGTCGCAAACCAGCTGTCCTGCCTTTGGCGGGGCGACCGGATCGACCCTGTTTGTGACCACAGCCGCCGATGGCGTGGACGAGCCGCAGGGGGGTATGACATTCATCGCGGATATCGACGTGCAGGGGCAATTCGAACATCGGGTGATCCTGTGAAACGTACGCTGGGCGTCTGCTATTATCCCGAACACTGGCCTGAAGAGATCTGGGCCAAGGATGCCCGTCGCATGGCCGATCTGGGCCTGACCTGGGTCCGCATCGGCGAATTCGCATGGAAACGGATGGAACCCTTCGAGGGACAATACCACTGGGATTGGCTGGACCGCGCGATTGAAACGCTGGGGCAGGCGGGCCTGCGCGTCGTGCTGGGCACGCCCACGGCCACGCCGCCTGCATGGGTGCTGGACAAGCTGCCCGACATGCTGGCCGTCGACGCCGAGGGGCGGCCAAGGGGGTTTGGCTCGCGCCGCCACTACTGCTTTTCCCACGAAGGGTATCGCCGCGAATGCGCCCGCATCGTGACCGCCATGGCCGAACGCTATGGCCGCAACCCGCATGTGGCGGCCTGGCAGACCGACAATGAATACGGCTGCCATGATACTGTGCTGAGTTATTCCGACGCCGCGCGGGATGCGTTCCGCGACTGGTTGCGTGCGCGATATGGTGATGTGGACGCGCTGAACGCCGCGTGGGGCAACGTGTTCTGGTCGATGGACTATGACGGGTTCGACCAGATCGGTCTGCCCCACCTGACCGTGACCGAACCGAACCCGGCCCATGTGCAGGCGTTCCGCCGCTTTTCGTCGGACCAGGTGGTCGGCTTCAATCGGTTGCAAGTCGACATCATCCGCGCCCGTTCCGACGCGCCCATTGCGCACAATTACATGGGCCGCGTGACCGAGTTCGATCATTTTGATGTCGGCGCCGACCTGGATATCGCGTCGTGGGACAGCTATCCGCTGGGATTTCTCGAGGACCGCGTGGGGGCCGACGACACACACAAGCGCGCCTTTGCCCAAGCCGGTGACCCGGATTTTCAGGCCTTTCACCACGATCTTTATCGCGCTGTGGGCCGCGGGCGCTGGTGGGTCATGGAACAACAGCCCGGCCCGGTGAACTGGGCCCCCTACAACCCGGCCCCCTTGCCCGGCATGGTGCGCCTGTGGACGTGGGAGGCCTTTGCCCACGGGGCCGAGGCCGTGTGCTATTTCCGCTGGCGACAGGCGCCTTTTGCGCAAGAGCAGATGCATGCGGGGCTGTTGCGCCCGGACAGCGTCGAAGCCGAAGCGCATGATGAGGCGATGACCGTGGCTGCCGAACTGGCCGCTTCGCCGGAGGTGGAACAGGCACAGGCACCGGTTGCGCTGCTTTTTGACTATGACGCCGATTGGGCCTGGTCCGTGCAGCCGCATGGTGCGGGCCTCAGCTATTTCGGGCTGGTCTTTGACTGGTATAGGGCATTGCGCAAGCTGGGCCTGTCGGTGGATATCCTGCCTGTTTCGACCCGCAGCTTCGACGGCCATGACCTGATCCTCGCGCCGGGGCTGATGCACATGGAAGATGGTCTGAAGGCCGCGTTGCAAGGGACACAGGGGCAGGTGATTGTCGGTCCGCGCTCTGGCGCGCGGGACGCAGAGTGCGCGATCCCGATGCCGCTGCCCCCGGCCTGGCCGGGCAGCGACCTGATCGTGGCGCGGGTCGCGTCGATGCGCCCCGACCTGCCTGTCGCGTTGGAGGGTGAGGGGGCCGTGATTGGCTATATGGAACAGATCGAAGGCGGCGGCGACGTGTTGCTGCGCACGGCCCAAGGCGCGCCCGTCGCTGTGCGCTGCGCGCCGCATGTCACCTATATGGCAGGCTGGGGCGATGATGCGGCGCATATGGCGCTGATCCGGGCCGTGGCCCCCGATTTGCCCGTGCACATCATGCCCGACGGCGTCCGGCGCCGCGAGACGGGGGCCGAACTGTTCTGGTTCAACCACAATGCCCACGCAGTCGAGGCGGCGGGCGAGACATTGCCACCGGCCGGTGTGCTGCGGGTCGACAAGTAGGGCGGAGGACACCTCCGCCTTACGGGGCTTTACGGAGACGTTTGAGCAGGATGGCGACCCGGCCCTCCGGGGGGAGTTTATCCCGCGAGATGAAGGGTGCGTTGCATGGAAAGGCCCGCTCTGTCACATGTATTTCATGATTCTGTGAAATAGTCACCTCCATGCTGCTCGACCAACTCTCAACCCTTAGCCATCCGCAACGGATGTCGGTGTTTCGCTTGCTCATGCGGCGCGGTCCCGATGCTGTGTCGGCCGGTGAGATCGGCGCGGTCCTGGGGCTGAAACCCTCGACCACCTCCGTCTATCTGGCGGCGCTGAAGGGGGCAGGGCTGATCACGCAAAGCCGCAAGGGCACATCGCTGCGCTATGCGGTCGACCTGACAGCGACGCGGGTCATGGTCGAAGCGCTTTTCGTCGATTGTTGCAATGGACGGCCCGATCTGTGCCCGCCCGCGCTGCACGACCCCCGCAAAATGGTGACGCCCATGACTGACCCCACCTACAACGTCCTGTTCATCTGTACCGGCAATTCTGCCCGTTCGATCTTTGCCGAGGCGATCATGCGGCAAGAGGCAGGGGACCGGTTCAACGTCTATTCCGCCGGCACCAGGCCGCAATCCGAACTCAACCCCGTTGCCGTCGAGATGCTGGAGCAGAAGGGGCACGATGTGTCCCTGCTGCGCGCCAAGAATATCGCTGAATTCCAGAGGGATGGCGCGCCTGCAATGGATTTCGTCTTTACCGTGTGCGACCATGCGGCGAACGAGGATTGTCCGGCCTGGCATGGGCAACCGATCAGCGCGCACTGGGGCCTGCCTGATCCGGTCAAGGCATCGGGGACGGACGCGCAAAAGCGGCTGGCGTTCCAGCACACCTATGGGGCCATGCGCAATCGCATCCTTGCCTTTGCCGCGCTGCCGCTGGACACCCTGTCGCGCGCATCCCTGCAAACCGAAGTCGACAATATCGGCCGCATATCGGAGACGACATGACAACCTACGCTCTGAACGGCCTGGGCCGCATCGGAAAACTGGCGCTGAAACCGCTGCTGGAGCGGGGCTGCGACATCGCCTTTGTCAACGATGCGGTCGGTGATCCGGCCATGCATGCGCACCTGCTGGAATTCGACACGGTGCATGGCCGTTGGGATGCCGTGTTCGCGGCGAATGCAGACAGCATCACCATCGACGGCACCCGGATACCAGCCCACGGTACATGCAGCATCGCGGACCTACCGCTGGACGGCGTGGACGTGGTGATCGACTGCACGGGTGCGTTCAAGACCGAAGCGGCGCTGGCCCCGTATTTCGAAGCGGGTGTGCAAAAGGTCGTGGTGTCCGCGCCGGTCAAGGACGGTGACGCGGCCAATATCGTTTACGGTGTGAACAACGAAGCCTATTGCGGCCAGCGCATCGTGACAGCGGCGTCCTGCACGACCAATTGCCTTGCTCCAGTGGTAAAGGTGATACATGAGGGGATTGGCATAAGGCACGGATCGATAACGACAATCCATGACGTGACAAACACCCAGACCATCGTGGACCGTCCCGCCAAGGACCTGCGCCGCGCGCGGTCGGCCCTGAATTCGCTGATCCCGACAACCACCGGGTCGGCCACGGCCATCACGCTGATCTACCCGGAATTGACGGGCAAGCTGAACGGCCACGCGGTGCGTGTGCCGCTGCTGAACGCCTCACTCACCGATTGCGCGTTTGAAGTCGCACGCGAAACGACCGCAGAGGAAGTCAACGCCCTGTTCAAGGCGGCGGCCGAGGGGCCGCTGCACGGTATTCTGGGTTATGAGGAGCGGCCGCTGGTGTCGACCGACTACGTGAACGACGCGCGATCTTCGATCGTGGATGCGCCGTCGACCATGGTCGTCAACGGCACGCAGGTAAAGATCTATGCCTGGTACGACAACGAATGGGGTTATGCGCACCGGCTGGTGGATGTGGCGCAGATGGTCGGGGCGTCCTTGTGAGCCGACCGGACGGCTTTGCCGCCTATGTCGCCGTCACGGCGGCCTATTGGGCTTTCATGCTGACCGACGGGGCGCTGCGGATGCTGGTGCTCTTGCATTTCAACAGCCTGGGCTTTTCGCCTGTGCAGCTTGCCTATCTTTTTGTTCTGTACGAAATCGCGGGCGTTGTGACGAACCTGAGCGCGGGCTGGATCGCGGCGCGGTTCGGGCTGACCTCGACGCTGTATGCGGGGCTGGGACTGCAGGTCGTGGCGCTGGTTGCGCTTGCCCAGCTTGATCCGGCGTGGTCCATCGCTGCATCGGTCGTCTTTGTCATGGCGGTTCAGGGTGTGTCGGGTGTGGCCAAGGACCTGGCCAAGATGTCGTCCAAATCCGCCGTCAAGCTGCTCGCCCCGGCCCAAGGCGATGGCCTGTTTCGCTGGGTGGCGCTGCTGACCGGGTCCAAGAACGCGGTCAAGGGGTTCGGCTTTTTGCTGGGGGCAGGGGCCTTGGCCCTGTTCGGCTTTGTGCCGTCGGTGATGGGCATGGCGGCGGTGCTGGCGGTGATCCTGATGGTCGTGCTGCTGCGCATGCCCGCGGGCCTGCCAGCGGGCCGCAAGGATGCCAAGTTCAACGAGGTCCTGTCGAAAAACCCGCGCATCAACTGGCTGAGTGCCGCCCGCGTGTTCCTGTTCGGCGCGCGGGATGTGTGGTTCGTGGTGGGCATCCCGGTCTATTTCTATTCCGTTCTAAGCGATGGCAGTCCCGAAGGGCAGCGGGCGGCGTTTTTCATGATCGGGATATTCATGGCCGTCTGGGTGATCCTGTATGGCGCGGTGCAGGCGCGCGCCCCGGTCATCCTGCGCAGCCGGGAACGGTCCGAGGCGGAGCTGGCCGCCGCTGCACGGTTCTGGGTCGGGACGCTGGTGTGTGTCCCCGCTGCGCTGGCGCTGGCGGTCTGGCTGACCGGCGCGCCGACACTGTATTTGACGGCCAGCGTGGTGGTCGGGCTGCTTGTCTTTGGCGTGCTCTTTGCCCTCAATTCATCGCTGCATTCGTACCTGATCCTGGCCTTTACCGATGCCAGGCGGGTCACGATGGATGTGGGGTTCTACTATATGGCAAACGCCGTGGGGCGCCTGATCGGCACGGTGCTGTCGGGGTTGACCTATCAGCTTGGCGGCCTGCCCCTGTGTCTCGGCACGGCTGCCGTGATGATCGGGTTCAGTTGGTTGTCCATCGGGCGGATCAGCGGGGCGCAGGTGTCGGCCAAAGGGGCGTAAGGCGCACCTGCCGGTGCGCCCCGGCGTCAGACAGAACTGATATAGGTCCGCAGCGTGGCGCGCGTGCCATGGGTCCACAGTTGGTCCAACCAGTGGGCAAAGGCCTGTGCGAAACCGGCATGCGCGCCCAGATCACCGTAGACAAAGCCCAGATCCAGCCACGCACCGGGCGTCGACCTTGCGGCCTGCGCGGCGGTGGTCAACGTGTCCCAATGGGGATCATTCGCCCCGATCACGCTGCCGTCCTCGCGTGTGCCGGCACACATCCGGCACCAGAGTGCTTGCGAAAGCGCCAGCCCTTGGACCGGGGTGCCTGCGTCCAGCGCATCCTGAAGGATCGGCAGGATGAACCCCAGATGCCGGGACGAGCCGTCAAAGGCCACACGGCGCGTGGTGTCGTGGATTTCCGGGTTTGCAAAGCGGCCCGTGATCAATTCGAGATATGCTTGCGCCGTCATGCCGGGCACCGGGTCCACATGCGGGATCATCTCCGCCAGCTGCACGGCGCGGAAAAAGCCCGCGATGTCGGCATCCGCCATGCAGGCGCTGATCGTTTCGCGGCCCAACACTTCGCCCGCGTTGGCCAGCAACTGGTGGCCCGCGTTCAGCATGCGGATTTTCATGCTTTCATAAGGGTGCACGTTTTCGGTGATGGTGGCACCGACCTGTTCCCAGGGGGGGCGACCGGCGCAAAAGCGGTCCTCGATCACCCATTGGCGGAAGTTTTCGTGGGTGACAGGGGCCTGGTCGTCGATGCCGATGCTTTTCGCCTTGGCCACTTCGGCGGGGCCGGTGGCGGGCACGATGCAGTCCACCATGGCGTTGGGGAAGGTGGCGTTGGCGTCGATCCAGTCGGCCAGGTCCGGATCGCTGAGCCGGGCAAGGCCCACGACGGTCTGGCGCAGCACTGCGCCATTGTCCTGCAGATTGTCGCAGCATTGCCCGGTAAAGGGGCCGTGACCGGCGTCGCGCCGCGCGCGAAGGGCGGCGATCATCGCACCAAAGGCGGTGCGGGGCGTGGCGGGGTTGGCCGCGTCGTGTTGAATGTCGGGGTGGTCTGTGTCCAATACGCCATCGGCATCGCGGTAATACCCGCCCTCGGTCACTGTCAATGACACGATGCGGATCACCGGGTCGGACATCTGCGCGATCAGGGGGGCGTTGTCGTCGGCCACGGGCAAAAAGTCGATCATGGCGCCTGCAACCTCGGCGGACATTGACCCCGGTGACAGTTCGATCAGCGTGGTCAGGCAATCCTGCGCCAGCAGACGGGTTCGCATGGCGGCATCGCCCGCGCGCACCCCAGCACCGATGATCGCCCAGTCATGGGCCAGACCCCTTTGCATCAGGCGGTGCAGATACCAGGCCTGATGCGCGCGGTGGAAATTGCCCAGGCCGATATGCACGATCCCCGGCGTCAGCGCGGACCTGTCATACGTCGGCGCCGAAACGCCCGCGGGCACTTGGTCAAGCGTTGCGTTGCTGAGTTTCATCGGGTCCTCCCCGGGCACTTGATCTTTCATCAGCTCATCCACTGCCCGCCATCGACGTTGTAGGTCTGGGCCACGATGTATCGTGCCTCGTCACTGGCCAGAAACACGGCCATGCCCGTCAGGTCGTCAGCAGTGCCCATCCGCCCAAAGGGCACCGCCGCGCCCACTTCTTCTTTCTTCTGCCCGGGTGCCTTGCCCTCGTATTTCGCAAAGAACGCGTCCACGCCGTCCCAGTGTTCGCCATCGACGACGCCTGGGGAAATCGCATTGACCCGGATGCCGTGCTGGATCAGGTTCAGACCCGCCGATTGGGTCAGCGAGATCACGGCGGCCTTGGTTGCGCAATACACAGCGACGAGGGCCTCCCCCCGCCGTCCGGCCTGGCTCGCCATGTTGATAATCGACCCCTTTATTCCCCTGTCGATCATGTGGCGGGCCACGGCCTGCATTGTGAAAAGCGTGCCCGAGACGTTGATGTCAAAGACACGCTGGAAATCGTTCCGCTCAATCTCGACCAACGGAGCGGCGGTGAAGATGGCTGCGTTGTTGATAAGTATGTCGATCTGACCCAGCGCATCCGCTGTGGTGGCCACGGCGGCGTCGATGCTGGCCTGATCGGTCACATCCATCTCGACCGCGATGGCGGCATCCCCGATGTCGGCAGCGGCCTGCCGGGCGCGGTCGATGTCGATATCGCCGATGGCGACACGCGCGCCTTCGCGCACGTAGGCCTGTGCAAAGGCCAGGCCGATGCCGCGCGCGGCCCCGGTGATCAGGGCCGTTTTGCCAGCCAGCCGTGTCATTCGATCCGCAGGCCCCTGTCGTCGAACTTGTGCAGCAGGCTTTCGTCCGGCGTCAGATACACGGTATCGCCATGCTTGACGTCGACATTGCCGGCGGCCCGGACCGTCATCGGGTCACAGCCGGGAATGCCATGGATGTGGATGAACGTGTCGGAGCCCAGATGCTCGGCCACGCCAACGGTGCCCTGCCACAGCCCTTCGGTGGTGGACACGCTGACATGTTCGGGGCGGATGCCGATGGTATGGGCGCCATGCTTTTGCGCCTCGGTCCCTTCGATCAGGTTCATCTTGGGGCTGCCGATAAAGCCGGCCACGAACTTGTTGCAGGGCTTGTGATACAGATCCAGCGGGCTGCCGACCTGTTCGATCACACCGGCCTGCAGCACAACGATCTTGTCAGCCATGGTCATGGCCTCGACCTGGTCGTGGGTCACGTAGATCATCGTGGTCTGCATGCGCTTGTGCATCTCGGTGATCTCAAGCCGCATGCCGACGCGCAAAGCCGCATCGAGGTTCGACAGCGGTTCGTCGAACAGGAACGCCGACGGATCGCGCACGATGGCCCGGCCGATGGCGACACGCTGGCGCTGTCCGCCCGACAGTTGCCCCGGTTTGCGGTCCAGGTAGTCGGTCAGGTTCAGCGAGGCGGCCGCGGCCTGAATGCGCTTTTCCTGCTCCTGCTCGCTCATGCCGGCCATCCGCATCGGAAAGGCGATGTTCTTGCGCACGGTCATGTGCGGATACAAAGCGTAGGTCTGGAATACCATCGCCAGCCCACGTTTGGACGGCGACACTTGCGTGACGTCCTCGCCATCGATCACCACCTTGCCCGAGGTCGTATCCTCAAGCCCCGCGATCAGACGCAGCAGCGTGGATTTTCCGCAACCCGACGGGCCGACAAACACGGCGAATTCGCCGTCCTCGATAGTCAGGTCCAAGGGCGGGATGACTTGCGTCTCGCCAAAGCTCTTGGTCACGTTTTCAAGTACGATGCGTCCCATGACTTTTCCTTTTATACGCTACCGCTGTGCTACCCGAGCGCGGACGTTCCTATTTCACGGCGCCGAAGGTCAGACCTTGGACCAGTTGTTTCTGACAGAACCAGCCCAGCACGACGATGGGCCCGACGGCGGCAGCCGACACCGCGGACAGGCGGCCAAAAAACAGGCCTTCGGGTGCGCGGTTGCCTTCGATGAGTTTCGACAGTGTGGCGGCTTCGGTGGTGGTCAGCCGGACGGTCCAATAGGCCTCGTTCCAGCAGAAGATAAAGCACAGCAGCGCGGTCGAGGCGATGCCGCCCCAGGCGAGCGGGATCAGGATTTCACGGATCTCGCCCCATGTGTTCACGCCATCCATCTGACCCGCTTCGATGATCTCTTTCGGGATCTCCTTGAAGTAGGTGAACAGCATCCAGATCACGATGGGCAGGTTGATCAGGCACAAAACCACGATGACCATGAAATGGGTGTCGTAAAGCCCCAGGCTCTTGGTGATAAAGGTCATCGGATACAGCACGGCCGCGGCCGGCAGCATCTTGGTCGACAACATCCACATCAGCACGTCCTTGGTCGCGCGGGCGGGGTTGAACGCCATGGCGTAGGCGCAGGGGATGCCCACGGCCAGCGCAAAGATCGTGGCAAAGACCGACGTGATGACCGAGTTGGTGGCAAAGCGCCAGTAGTCATAGTTCTCGGTCATGTTCAGGTAGTTATCGAGCGTCGGTGTAAAGAACAACAGATGCTCGGGTTTGACCGCGTCGGCGTCCGTCTTGAAGCTGGTGAAGACCAGCCAGAAGATCGGGAAAAAGAAGATCAGCGCGACGACCCAGGCCAGGACGGGCCGACCGTATGTGCCGAATTTGGTTTGGTTTGCAACGATGGCCATGGATCTACTCCATCAGGGTCTTGCCGATCATCCGGAGCAGGAAGATGGCGACGATATTGGCAAGGATGACGGCGAAGATACCCGTGGCACTGGCGGCGCCGATGTTGTTGTTGGCAAATTCACCGATCAGATACGGCAGGTTCTTGTTCCCGTTGCCGCGGCTGACGATCTCGATCTCGGCGTACAGCGACAGGTGGAAAATCGCCTGGATCATCACCACGATGGCGATGGGACGGCCCAGGTGGGGCAGGGTGAGGAACCGGAATTGCGACCATGTGCTGGCGCCGTCCAGGATGGCGGCCTCTTTCTGCTGCTGGTCCTCGGACTGCAACGAGGTCATGAAAATCAGAACTGCAAAGGGCGTCCACTGCCATGTCACCATGATGATCACCGCATAGGCGGATGTCTGGGTGGCCCGGAACGAGATCGGTTCGAGTTCCGGCCAGAGCGAGAAGAACCCACCCAACAGCGGCGCGTTGCGCAACCCGTCGATCACCTCGTTGATCCCGGCCACGGCCAGCCCCTGCAGGCCCAGCACCGGGTCGAGGATCATGTTGATCCACAACACCGCGTTCACGGCAGGCATTACGAAAAAGGGCGAAATCAGCAGGACCCGCACGATCCCCTGGCCCGGAAATGTCTTGTTGATCAGCACCGCAATCAGCACACCGAAGATCACGGTGAAGAACAGGATGCTGCCGACGATCAGCAGGCTGTTCTGGATTGCGAACAGGAAGTCCTTGGAATTCAGCACGAATTCGTAGTTCCCGAAACCGCGCCAGTTGCTGAAGGACGGCGTCGTCCATTCCGGGCGGCGCAGGTTGTTCAGCACGTAGCGGATGAACGAAAAGTACAGCGTCAGGCTGAGTGGGACGATCATCCAGATCAGCAGCAATATCACGGCCGGTGACTGGAGAAGGCGGGGGAGCGTTCTGTTGGACATGACCCTATTACCCCGGCGAGTTGTAACCCTCGCCATGCGTGTTGCGGTTTGGTTTTCGATTGTACTGCGGCGGTCAGTTGGCCCGTGGACCAGGCGAACAAAGCGCGGCAGTTGGGGTGGAAGGCCCGGATACGCCGGGCCTTCCTGCCTTGGGAGGCGGGTTTAGTAGTAGCCGGCTTCGCGCATGACCGAGTCAGCGACTTGCTGTGCGGCTGCCAGTGCGTCTTCGACGGACTTGGCACCCGACAGAGCGGCCGACATTTCCTGACCCATGGCGCTGCCGATTTCCGGGAATTCCGGGATCGCGACGAACTGGACACCAACATAGGGCTTCAGGTCGGTGGCACCGGGGGCAGCCGAGTCGATCGCCTTCATCTCGGCGTCGGCGAATTTCGCCACGGCCTGGAATTCAGGGATCGCATAGGTCGAAGCACGTTGACCGGTGGGCACTTTGCCCCAACCGAATTCGGGGTGGTTGCCCACCGCTTGCACGTAGTCCTTGGATGTGGCCCATTCGATGAACGCTTTGGCTTCTTCGGCGTTCTCGGTGCCGGCAGGAATTGCCATGGCCCATGCCCACAGCCAGTTCGCGCCAACCGGGTTACCGGCGTTGGGCGACTGAGCGTAAGCGACGTTCGGGTTTTCCAGGAAAGAAGCCGCGATGGTGGCGTCGATCCACAGACCACACTTGTCTTCGTTGTACAGCGCGAGGATCTCGTTGAACGAGTTACCTTCGGAGCCCGGAGGGCCGTAGTTGCTGAGCAGGTCGACATAGAAGGTCACAGCCGCGTTCCACTCGGGCGAGTCGAGTTGCGGTTTGTAGTCTGCGTCGAACCAGCGGGCGCCGAACGAGTTGGCAACCGTCGTGATGAACGCCGCGTTGTCACCCCAGCCGGGCTTGCCGCGCAGGCAGGCACCGTAAACGCCGTTGTCGGGGTCGTGCATTGCAGCGGCTGCTGCTTTCACGTTTTCCCAGCTGTCATTGTCGGCAATAGTCACACCGGCCGCGTCGGCTAGATCCTTGCGGTACATCACCATCGAGCTTTCGCCATAGAACGGCGCCGCATACAGCTGGCCGTCATAGCTCAGGCCTTCGCGCATGGCGGGCAGGATGTCGTCGACGTCATAGTCGGCGCTGAAGTTCAGCGGCTCGATCCAACCGGCCTGACCCCAGATGGGGGCTTCCTGCATGCCGATGTTGATGATGTCGTACTGACCGCCACCGGTTGCCGTGTCCGACGTGACCTGCTCGCGCAGAACGCCTTCTTCCAGCGAAACCCAGTTCAGCTGCACACCGGTTTCCTCGGTGTACGCTTCTGCGACTTTTTGCATGTTGATCATGTGGCCATTGTTCACGATCGCGATCGTCAGCGATTTCGCGTGGCCGTCTGCCAGTGCAGCACCTGCGCTGAGCGCAAGCAGGCTGACCGCACCAAGTGCGTTCTTCAAGTACATCCGATCCTCCCTAATGTCTGGATGTTGATGACGCGACGTTATTCGGAGACTTGCCGCGGAGTCAAATATAAATTTACGCGCGAAAACTTTTGTCAGGCAGAGGCGCGCAAAACCAGCCGTGCCGGGAACAGCGTTTCAAGCCGTTCGGCCCCGGTTTTTCCACCTTCGATCAGTTCGAACAGGCTGTCGACGCTGCATTCCGACACCCTGTCATAGTCGTGCGCAGCGGTCGTCAGGGCAGGGCAGGTGAACCTTGAAAACGGGTGGTCATCGTTGGATGCCACGCGCAGTGTGCAATCCGCTTCGCGCCCCACCCGGATGCCGCGTTCGTAACAGGCCGACAGAAAGCCGATGGCCAGACGGTCGTTGCTGCACAAAATCGCATCGGTGGGGTGATTGCGTTCCTCGAGCACCTTGTGCGCGCCACGGCGTCCGATTTCCTCGAACGCCCAGCCTTCGCCGTCGATCTGGATAACATGCGGGTCAAAGCCCAGCCGGGTCATCATCTCGACATAGGCGATGCGCCGTTTGTTGGCGTTCGGGTTGGCGGGGGTGCGCATCTCGAAAAAGCTGGGCGGTTCGCCGGTCCGCGTCATGTATTCGACGGTCTGCGACACGAAGCTGAAGTTGTCAGAGCCCACGAATGCGTGCCCTAGGCCATCGAGGTTGCTGTCAAACAGGATCGTCGGAACCTCTTTGCAGAACCGTTCCAGATCGCGTCGCCGACTGGCGCGGCCGAGGGGCGCAAAAAGCACCCCCGCAGGTTTCATCGACCGGAGCGTATCCAGAATCTCGACCTCCAGATCAGGGTCGCCGTGCGACGAAAAAAGGGTCGGGCGATAGCCGGTGTCGATGCAGCGCTGTTCAATGTTGCGCGCGATCTCGCCAAAGAACGGGTCAGCCAGATAAGGCACGATGATGCCCACGTTCTTGGTCAGCTTCCTGTTCTGGTTCATCGCAAAGATGTTGGGGCGGTAGTCATACCGATCGAGCGCTGCCTCGATCTTTTCGCGGGTCGTGGTGCGCACGCTGTCAGGGTCCTGAAAGTATTTCGACACAGTGGGCCGCGAGATGCCGCTGAGTGCCGCAAACTCCTCCATGTTCCTGATCTTGGTACTGGTCATGGTCGCGTTCTCACACATGCCACCGGTGCAGCATGAAAAATCCGTTCCCGAGGAAGTTTCTTCACGCGCGCAAAAAAATCAAGGATTGTATGTAAAGTTTTTTCGCTGCAGTGCAGCGTGCGGGTGTCGGAGTGTCAGGGTTGGCCGACCATGTTTCGAGGCATTCGAACAGAAGATGGCAGCGAGCCCGCGCCGTGTCACGCACCGCTCTGGCTGCGCCATCCCAGCAGGTTCAGCGCCGCGAAAAGGATGGCCGCCACGCAAACGATGGACGGACCGGCCGGTGTGTCAAACACATAAGCGCCCTGTAGCCCCGCAATTGCGGACACCGCCCCGATGGCCGCGGCGATCATCGCCATGGCTTCCGGCGTGCGCGCAAGACCGCGTGCCGCGGCGGCCGGGATGATCAGCAACGCGGCAATCAGCAGCACACCCACCACCTTGATCGCAACGGCGACCGTAATCGCCAGCGAAATCGTCAGGATCAGTTGCTCGCGTTTGGGATCGAGATTGCTGGCATAGGCCAATTCCTCGTTCAGCGTCGCCGTCAGCAGCGACGACCACCGCCATGCAATCAATGCCATCACCAGTGCCGCACCGCCCCAGATCACCAGCAGATCGGTGCGCGACACTGCAAGGATATCGCCAAAGAGATAGGCCATCAGATCGATGCGTATCCCCGACAGGAACGACACCGCCACCAGTCCGAAGGCCAGTGCGGAATGGGCCATCACCCCCAGCAGAGTGTCCATCGCGTACCCGCGTCCGGCAAGGTGGGTCACCATCAGCGCCATGATCATTGCGACGACCAATGCGCCCGGAAAGATCGAAATCTGAAAGGCCAGCGACAACGCCACCCCAAGGATCGCAGCATGCGCCGTGGCATCGCCGAAATAGGCCATGCGCCGCCACACCACGAAACAGCCCAGCGGGGCCGCGGCAAAGGCGACGCCAACACCGGCAAGCGTGGCGCGGGTCATGAAATCGTCCAGCATTATTCTGCGGCCTCGTGGCTGTGCGGGTGATCGTGATCATCATGGTGATCATGGTGGTGGTCATGGTCGTGGCGGTACAGCGCCAGCGCGCCACCGGTGCCTGCGCCAAAGAGCGCGCGGTATTCCGGGGCCGAGGCCACGACCGCCGGTGTTCCTTCGCAGCAGACGTGACCATTCAGGCAGATGACCCTGTCGGACGCGCTCATCACCACGTGCAGGTCGTGGCTGATCATCAGTACCGCGCATCCCGTATCGGCCCGCACCGCTTCGATCTGCTGATAGAAGGCGGCTGATCCGGGCTGATCCAGCCCCTGCGTCGCTTCGTCCAGCAACAAGACATCCGGATCGTTCAAAAGCGCGCGCGCCAGAAGCACCCGCTGGAACTGTCCGCCGGACAGTTGCGACATCTGCCGCCGCAGCAGATCCGGCACACCGGCCGCCTCCAGCGCGGCCTTGCACGCAGGTCTGGTCACCTTGCCCGTCAGCCGCATGAACCGATCCACCGTGATTGGCAGCGTGGGATCGATGTGCAGGCGTTGCGGCACGTAGCCGATCTTGAGCCCCGGTTTCAGGCGGATCTCGCCACTTGCGGGCGTCGCCGCACCGATGATGGCACGCAAAAGGCTTGTTTTGCCTGATCCGTTGGGGCCCACGATCGTCACGATCTCGCCCGGTTCGAGGTCCAGCGCCACATTGCGCAGGACCGTGTTGGTGCCGTAGGCGACGCTGAGGTTCTTGACGGTGATCAGGCTCATGCGTCGGCCTTGCCCGTGCAGGCGGGACAAAGCCCTTCGGCCTCGACAACCGCCTTTTCGATCTGGAACCCGGCCGCCCGCGCCGCCGCGCCCAGGGCACCCTTGCCGGGTGTCGACTGCGCTTCGGCCACCGCGTCGCAACTACGGCAGATCATGAATGCGGGCGAATGGCTTTCGCCGGGGTGGGCACATGCGACAAAGGCATTCAATCGCTCGATCTTGTGGGCAAACCCGTGTTCCACAAGAAAATCGAGCGCGCGATAGGCAACGGGCGGCTGCGAACCGAAGCCCGCATCCCGCAGCAGGTCGAGGATGGCATAGGCCCCAAGCGCGCGGTGCTCTTGCAGCAGCAGTTCCAGCACCTTGCGCCGCACGGGCGTCAGGCGCAGACCGTGTTGGGCACATTGCGTCTCGGCCTCGGCGAGCGCCTGACCAACGCAAAGGCTGTGATCATGCGTTTCGAACCCAAGCGGGGCGGGGGCGTCCGCCGACAGGGGGCGCTCATCTCTTGTCATGTTATTCCATATCATGTATCGCGCGATAATGTTATAAAATCACGTGGGGGTCTCAATGTCCAGAAAGCTTCTTTTTTCCACCTGCGCCGCTGCGCTTTTGGGCGGTGCGGCCCTGGCCGACACACCGAACGTGGCGGTTGATATTGCGCCGGTCCATTCTCTTGTGGCCCGCGTGATGGAGGGGGTCGGAACGCCGAACCTGATCGTGCAACCCGGCGCATCCCCGCACGAATACAGCATGCGCCCGTCGGACGCGGCGGCCCTGCAGGCGGCGGACCTGGTGTTCTGGATCGGCGAGGATCTGACCCCGTGGATGGAAGACGCGGTAGACACGCTCGCACAGAATGCCGCCGTGACGTCGCTGCTGGAAGCTGCGGAAACGACGCGGCTGGATTTCCGAGAAGGCGCCCTGTTCGAGGCGCATGACCACGGAGATGAAGAACACGCAGATTACGACGATCACGACCATGGCGCGGAAAAGGCCGCAGATCACGACGATCACGATCACGGCAACGACGCGCACGGCGATCACGACCATGGCGCGAAAGAGGCGGCGGACCACGATGACCACGACCATGGCGCTGAAGAACATGCCGACCACGACGATCATGAAGAAGAGCACGCCGGCCATGATGGGCACGATCATGGCGCGCACGACCCGCACGCATGGCTGTCGCCCCGAAATGCCAGCGCATGGTTGGACCTGATCGCTGCTGAGCTGTCCAAAGCCGATCCGGGCAACGCCGAAGCATACGCGTCGAACGCGTCGGCGGCCCGTGCTGAAATCGATGCCCTGACAGCCGACGTCAAAGCGACCCTCGATCCGGTACGCGGCCGCAGTTTCATCGTGTTTCACGATGCCTACCAGTATTTCGAAAACGATTTCGACTTTCCGGCGTCGGGGGCCATTTCGCTGGGCGACGCCTCGGACCCGAGCCCCGCGCGCATCGCCGAAATCCAGGCGCGCATAAGTGATGCCGGGATCGCATGTGTCTTGGCCGAGCCGCAGTTCAATCCTGGCGTTGTCGACGTGGTGATGGACGGCACCGATGCCAAAACCGCGGTGATCGACCCGCTTGGCGCCACGCTCGAACCGGGTCCGGGTCTTTATACGCAGCTCATCCGGAAAATGGCCGGTGCGCTCGCAGGCTGCCTGTGACACGTGCCGCTGTCAGACAGCCATGACGCGCGTCGGAAGTAACGAGTGATACAGCAGGCCGCCGCCACAAGTGTGCGGCCTGCACGACTGATCGCAACGGGCAGGCCGATACCGCCGGGCGATTTCCCCCCGAGCGCTTTCCCACAGAACCGCCTGGAATACCTGGAGGCGAGTACCGGAATCGAACCGGTGTACACGGATTTGCAATCCGCTGAACAGTATTTTCATAGCAACACATGCATGCACTTAAGCCACTAATTTTGTTGGATAGTCACGGAAAATCCGTGTATAGCTGAACATAGCGGAACGCCCAAACGCATGCGATTTATGAGACTAAAAAGAGACTAAAGCGATGAAGCTGCGCCTGACCGACATGGCCATCAAGAAGCT
>JBCBFX010000004.1:0-85577 GCA_038527345.1 Pseudomonadota bacterium
CGCGGCCTCGGCTACTATACCGGCCCGGTCTACGAGGCCGCGGACGACGGAGGGGTCGATGACGATGCGGTCGGGGCCGTAGCCTTGACGCTGAAGCAGCTCAGCGATCTGCCAAAGTTCGTCTACTCCTTGTTTCCCAACGGCGGAACCACCAACCAGACTTTCCAGGGCTGTGATTGTCGCCGCAGTGTCGAACGATTTGGAGTTCACGAAGGCTAGGATTTTTGTGATTTGGCCATTCGTCAGGCCGGCGCCTCCGGTGTAGTCTCCGGACTCATCCAACCTCCCAGTACCTAGAAGCTCCTTTACTCCTTCTCGGCCCAGCCGGTCCAGCTTGTCGATGGCACGCAGGACGATACCGCGTGCGGCTTCCTTGTCGTCGCCCGCCAGCTCCGCAACCTCCATAACCCCGTTCAGCACCTTGCGGTTGTTGATGCGGATCACGTAATCGCCGCGCTGGATCCCGACCTCTTCCAGACAGTCAGCCAACATCGCACAGATCTCGGCATCCGCGGCCATGGATGCCGTGCCCACCGTATCCGCATCGCATTGATAGAACTGGCGAAACCGCCCCGGTCCCGGCTTTTCATTGCGCCAGACGGGACCCATCGTGTAGCGGCGGTAGGGGTTGGGCAGATCGTTGCGGTGCTGGGCATAGACGCGGGCCAGCGGCGCGGTCATATCATAGCGCAGCGCCAGCCAGTCGCCATCCTCTTCCTGCCAGGCAAACACGCCTTCGTTCGGGCGATCCACATCCGGAAGGAACTTGCCAAGTGCCTCGACCGTCTCGACCGCGCTCGATTCCAGCGCGTCAAAGCCATAGCGGTGATAGACCCCGGCGATCTTTTGCAGCATCTCGGCACGGTCGGTGACATCACCGCCGAAATAGTCGCGGAACCCCTTGGGCGTCTGCGCCTTGGGGCGGGGGGGCTTTTTGGGTTTGGCCATGCTGGCGCTCCGTCTGGCTTCGGGCGCGTCGATAGCTTAGGCAGGGCAAGGGGGCAAGGCACGTGGAGGCGCAGATGCAGGACCTGGAAGAGAAGATCGCGCACCTGACGCGCGTGGTCGAGGAACTGTCGGACGTGGTCGCGCGGCAGGATGCCGAGATCGCGGTGCTGACGCGGCGGGTGCAGATGCTGATGGAGCGCGAGGCATTGCGCGACGCGGATGGCGGCGGTGGCGTGGTCATCGGGGACGAGCGGCCGCCGCATTATTGAACACTGATGGCGGTGCCGGTCGAACCCGACCCTCCGGGGGGGATTTTTTTGGACAGAGACGGAAGGACCCGTGGCGTTCAAAAGGAGATGCGTTTTGCTGATCCGGAGGCACCATTGGTGGTGGCCCCAACAGTTGGTTTGCCACGAGGTCCGAGGCATTAACCTTAACGGGGATTAAGGTTAATCGACCGCCTGAAGCCTCCCCAAGTTTCGGCGGGTCCGACCCTCGATCCTCGCGGATCAAGGGCCGTCTCCGTCCACACCGGTTCGCATCCCTGCTCCCGGTGCACCGCCAGACAAAGCGATTAACCTTGATATTTGGTAAATGGGTCCTGTCTCTGTCCCGAAAAAATCCCCCCCGGAGGGTCGGGGTCAGTTTTCGCCCAGGCTACGGAGCCTTGAGTGCCGCAGCCAGCACCTCACCCTCGTGGAGCAGCATGTCTGCCCACCGCGCGTTTTCGCCGAAGTGTTCATAGGCGCTGACGAAAATCGTTGTCTTGTCGAACCGGGAAATGCGCGGACCGCAGGGTTTCTTGCGGCTGACATTGCAGACCCTCGACTTGATCGTCTCATAGGCCTCGTCCGTGGTGGAATAGGGGTAGTTGCGTGCAGGCAGGCCATAGCGGAGCTGCTCGTGGGCTTCGGGCGTGCCGAACAACGCAAGGGCGGCGGTGAATTGGCGCGGGCAATTGTCCGCAAATCCGGTGATATAGAATGTGCGCGGCTGCGCGCTGTCGGGCACACTGTCGTACAACTCGTACCCCTTGCCCTTGCGCGCGGCCCGCTCGACGATCTTGCCCATGTCGCGCGGTTTGGCGTCACACACCCGGGCGATCTGACCGAAGGGCAAGACCGTGCCGACGGGCACGTCGCGGGCATCGGGGCCGTTGCGGGTCCAGGTGCCGGTCCGCGCGGCGCGTGGACCGAACAGACTGCGCCGTACGGGTGTTTGACCGGCTTCGGGCTCTGCCCGTGTGGCGACCTGTTCCGGATCAGCGACAGGCATGTCTGCTGCTGCCCGTGTCGTGGTGTCGGATTGAGCTGCCCCGTCCAGTGGCGCGGCCGTCTGTACCTGCGCCTCAGTTGCCTGACGCAGCCATCCGAACACGCCTGTCCGTCCCGGTGCGGGTGCGGCGTCCCCGCTTTCAATCGAGGCTGTCTGCACCGTTTCGCCAGGATCATCCGCTGCCGGTGCGTCGGCCTGCGGTTCAACTATACCAGTCGCCTCATCCCCCAACGCCTCGGTCACGGCCGCATCGACAGCAGGGTCCGCATTGGGCCGGGTGCGACGGAACAGACCGGCAAGGATCGGCGTATCGTCTGTGGTATCGTCGGGCGTGGCGATGGCGGCGCGGTCGTCTTCCGGCAGCGCGTCGGGCACTTCGGATACCCGCTCGATCCCGCGCAGGGGGTCACCGCACGCGCTTAACACGCAGCATGTCGCGATTGCCATCCAAAGGTGGCGCATGGACACGTCCCCTCCCCGACCGTCTGCACAGATGTACCGGCTGACGCCGCTCAGGTCCAGCGCAGCGGCGGAGCGCCGCCTAGACTTCCTCAACGTCCACCACGCCAGCAAGCGATTTGATCGCCCCCTTGATCTGCGGTGTGACCGGGAATTCGGCACCCAGATCCATCTCGACCTCGCCCGGCAGGCTGTCGTCCATCAGGCACACGCTGATCGGGCCGCGCGCCATGCCACGCGCCGCCTGTGCCGCCCCTTCGAGGACCGAAGCAACCGAGGCCAGCGTCGACGGCGCGTCGACATAAATGCGCAAGCCGGTCATGCCGGCATCGGCCACGACCGTGTCCACCGGGGCCACGGACCGACCCAGCAGTTTCAGTTGATCGGATTCCATCGTCGCCTCTACCGTGACGATGACCTTGGACCCGGTGTCGAGATGGTCTTGGGATTTTTCGAGGCTTTCGGAAAAAAGCGTGACTTCATAAGCACCTGTCGTGTCCGACATCTGGCAAAAGGCAAAGCGGTTGCCGCGCGCGGATTTGCGGACCTGCAACCCGGCGACAACCCCGGCCAGCTTGGCGACCAATGGCTGGCCTTCGGCCTTTTGCGTGACCTCATCCAGCGTGATCACGCCCTTGCGTTTCAGCGCGGCCACATAGTCATCCAGCGGGTGCCCCGAAAGGTAGAACCCCACTGCCTTGTGTTCCTCGCCCAACCGTTCGGCGGGCAGCCAATCGTCTATCGGCAGGATGCGCGGTTCGGGCAGATCATCGCCCGCCTCGCCGAACAGCGACACCTGGTTCGAGTTCTTCTGGTCGTGGATGGCGGCGGAATAGGCCGACAGCGCATCCAGCGCGTCAAACACCCGCCGCCGGTTGCGGTCCAGCAGGTCAAAGGCCCCGGCACGGGCCAGCATCTCCAGCGGCCGCTTGCCCACCCTTTTCAGGTCCACCCGGCGGGCAAAGTCGAACAGGGTCACAAATGGCGCGTCGCCCCGCGCCTCCTGCACCAGCCGCATCGCCTCGACGCCGACGTTTTTCAGCGCGCCCAGCGCATAGACCAGCGCGCCATCCACCACCTTGAACGTCGCATCGGACCGGTTCACGCAGGGCGGCACCCAGGGCAGGTCCAGCCCCTTGCGCACCTCTTCGAAATAGACCGCCAGCTTGTCCGTCAGGTGGATATCGCAGTTCATGACCCCGGCCATGAATTCGACCGGGTGGTTCGCCTTGAGCCATGCGGTCTGGTAACTGACCACCGCATAGGCCGCTGCGTGGGACTTGTTGAAGCCATAGTTGGCGAACTTGTCGAGCAGGGCCCAGGTTTCCATTGCCTTGGCCTCGTCCACGCCGTTTTCCTTGGCACCTGCCAGGAATTTGGGCTTTTCGGCGTCCATCGCCTCTTGAATCTTCTTGCCCATGGCGCGGCGCAGCAGGTCCGCGCCGCCAAGCGAGTAATTCGCCATCTCCTGCGCGATCTGCATCACCTGCTCCTGGTAGACGATGATGCCTTGGGTCTCGTCCAGGATGTGATCGACCGTGGGGTGCAAGAGTTCGCGTTCGGACAGCCCGTTCTTGACCTCGCAATACTTTGGAATGTTCTCCATCGGGCCGGGACGATAGAGCGCCACAAGCGCCACGATATCCTCGATGCAGGTGGGCTTCATCCGCTTGAGCGCATCGATCATGCCCGAGCTTTCCACCTGGAACACGGCAACGGTCTTGCCTGCGGCATACAGCTTGTAACTGGCCTCGTCATCCAGAGGGATGCCGCCGATGTCGTTCTTCATCCCCTCCGCCGGTTCGTAGAGTTCCGTGCCATCCGCAGCCACGTGGAGCGGGCGGCCCGAGGCAACGATCTGGTCCACCGCGTTCTGGATCACCGTCAGCGTTTTCAGGCCGAGAAAGTCGAATTTCACCAGCCCCGCCTGTTCCACCCATTTCATGTTGAACTGGGTCGCGGGCATGTCTGACCGCGGATCCTGGTACAGCGGCACCAGCGCGTCCAGCGGGCGGTCGCCGATCACCACCCCGGCGGCGTGGGTCGAGGCGTTCCTGAGCAAGCCTTCGACCTGCTGGCCGTATTTCAGCAACCGGTCCACGACCTCCTCGTTGCGCGCCTCTTCGCGCAGGCGCGGCTCGTCGGCCAGCGCCTTTTCGATGCTGACGGGTTTGACCCCTTCGACCGGGATCAGTTTGGACAGCCGGTCCACCTGGCCATAGGGCATCTGCAACACCCGCCCGATATCGCGCACCGCCGCCTTGGACAAAAGCGCACCAAAGGTGATGATCTGCCCCACCTTGTCGCGGCCGTACTTCTCTTGCACATAGCGGATCACTTCCTCGCGCCGGTCCATGCAGAAGTCGATGTCGAAGTCAGGCATTGAAACCCGTTCGGGGTTCAGGAAGCGTTCGAACAGCAGGGCATAGCGCAAGGGATCAAGGTCGGTGATGGTCAGCGCATAGGCAACAAGCGACCCGGCCCCCGACCCCCGACCCGGTCCCACCGGGATATGATGATCCTTGGCCCACTTGATGAAATCGGCCACGATCAGGAAGTAGCCGGGAAAGCCCATGCCTTCGATGATATCCAGTTCGAAATCGAGGCGGCTCTGGTATTCCTCGACCGATGCCGCGTGCGGAATGACCTTGAGCCGGGCCCGCAACCCCTCGTTCGCCTGACGACGCAGTTCCTGTACCTCGTCATCGGCGAATCTGGGCAGGATCGGATCGCGGCGATAGGCCATAAAGGCGCAGCGGCGGGCAATTTCCACAGTGTTCTCGATCGCCTCGGGCAGGTCGGCGAACAGGGTCACCATCTCCGCCTGGGACTTGAAATAGTGCTGGGCGGTCAGACGGCGGCGCGGTTCCTGCTGGTCGACATAGGCGCCATCGGCAATGCAGATCAGCGCATCATGGGATTCGTACATGTCCGGCTTGGGAAAGTAGACGTCGTTCGTGGCGACGAGGGGCAGGTCCATGGCATAGGCCATCTCGACCAGCGGGCGTTCGGTCAGTCGCTCGGCCTCCGGCTGGCCGCCTTCGCCCGGGTGGCGCTGCAATTCGACATATAGCCGGTCGGCAAAGATGTCCTTGAGCCGGTCCATCAATGCCTGCGCCGCCGGGCGCTGACCGGCTTGCAGCAGCATGCCCACGGGGCCGTCGGGACCACCCGTCAGGCAGATGACGTCGGCGGCGTGCCGGGCCAACTCGCCGACCGTGACATGCGGCAGCTCGGACCCTTCGCGCAGGTACAGGCACGAATTCAGCTTCATCAGATGCTCGTACCCGGCCTCGGTCTGGGCCAACAGAACCAGCGGCGCGGGATCGCGCGGGCGTTCGCCGGGGCGCGGGGTGATGTATTGCAGATCGACTTGACAGCCGACAATCGGCTGCACGCCCGCCCCCGACATGCCCACCGAAAACTCGAGCGCGGCAAACATGTTGTTGGTGTCGGTCAGGGCGATGGCCGGCATGCCCGCGTCGCGCACCATCTGGGGCAGTTTTTTCAGGCGCAGCGCCCCTTCGAGCAGGGAATATTCGGAATGGGTGCGCAGGTGAATGAATCGGCGGGCATCGGTCATGTGGGGCAGACTAGGGCCGGCAGCCCCCCATATCCAGTGGTGCTGGAAAGTTATGCACACCAAATGCGGACCCGCGGAAAGCGACAACAAGGTCTTGCCAAGCGGACCTGCACAGCCGTAGCTTATGATCTGATCCGCCCGCCTGCCTCTACGCCGCATCGAGGCTGTGCACATCCACCGGGCTCTGGTACCGCGGCAGGCACGTCACAATGCGCACGACCTTTCTTCTGAACGGAAGCGAGATCACGGCCAACACATCCCCCACGACAACCCTGCTTGACTGGCTGCGCGAGGATCGCGGCCTGTGCGGCACCAAGGAGGGCTGCAACGAAGGGGACTGCGGCGCCTGTTCGGTCATGGTGACAGATGCCGATGGAGCCAAGGCGCTGAACGCATGTATCCTGTTCGTGCCGCAGCTTGCAGGCAAGGCCGTGCGCACAGTCGAAGGGATCGCGGCCCCCGACGGCACCCTGCACCCGGTGCAACAGGCGATGATCGATCATCATGGATCGCAATGCGGTTTCTGCACGCCCGGGTTCATCACGACGATGGCCACCGCGCACCTGAACGGCGCAACCGACCACGACACCGAACTGGCGGGCAACCTCTGCCGCTGCACCGGCTATGCCCCCATCATCCGCGCAGCCCATGCCGCAGCCCAGCACCCCACCCCGGATCACATGCAGGATGGGCTTCTTCTGGCTGAAAATATCCCGGGGGAGCCGCAGGCGGGGGCAGAGCCCCCCACCACGCCGGAGGCTCTTGCCACGTGGATGAATGACAACCCGGACGGCACCCTGATCGCCGGGGCGACGGATGTGGGTCTGTGGGTGACCAAGGATTTTCGCGATTTGGGGCCCGTTGCGTTCCTGAACCGTATCCCGGACATGCGCGGCGTGACCGTGACCGACGACGCAATCCATGTCGGTGCCGCCACCACGCTGACCGAATTGCGGGACGCCATCGCGCCCCATCACCCGGCCTTTGCCGAGTTGATCCGGCGCTATGGCTCGGTCCAGGTGCGCAATGCGGCCACCATCGGCGGCAATGTCGCCAACGGATCGCCCATCGGCGACGGGTCGCCCGCGTTGATCGCCCTGGGTGCCAGCCTGCATCTGCGCAGCGTGGACGGCGTGCGCACGATACCGATCGAGGACTTCTTTATCGACTATGGCAAGCAGGACCGCGCGCCGAACGAATTCGTCGCCTCCATCACCATCCCGCGGCAGGCGGATCACCTGCGCTGCTACAAGCTGTCGAAGCGGTTCGATCAGGACATCTCGGCCGTGTGCGGCTGTTTCTGGATCGAGGTGCGGGACGGCACGGTGGCCGAGGCAAAGCTCGCCTTTGGCGGCATGGCCGGAACACCGAAACGCGCCGCCCGGGCCGAGGCGGCCTTGCGCGGCATGCCGTGGACCGATGGCACCGTGGGAGCCGCGATGATGGCGCTGGAGCGGGATTTCACCCCGATGTCGGACATGCGTGCCAGTGCCGCCTACCGGATGCAGACGGCACAGAACATGCTGCTGCGCGCCTGGCTCGAAGATCAGGATCAGACAATCTCTGTCCTGGAGGTGCAGCCATGAGCGTGACGAGGCCCCTGCCCCATGACGCCGCGCACCTGCATGTGACGGGGGCGGCGCGTTATGTCGATGATGCGCCCATGCCAGGCGACACGCTGCACCTGGCCTTTGGCACCAGTGCCGTGGCACATGGTCGGGTCACCGGCATGGATCTGGAGGCCGTGCGGGCCGCGCCCGGTGTGGTGGCCGTGCTGACGGCGGATGATTTGCCTTTTGACAACGATGTCTCGCCCTCGGCCCATGACGAGCCGCTGCTGGCGGTGGAGACGGTACATTACGTGGGCCAACCGCTGTTTCTGGTGGTGGCTGACAGCCATCTGGCCGCGCGTCATGCCGCGCGGTTGGGGCACGTGACGGTGGATGACGTCCCCGCGATCCTGACCATCGACGACGCGCTGGCCGCCGATGCCCGGTTCGAGGACGGGCCGCGCATCTATGCCCGCGGCGATGCCGCCGCGGCCATGGGCGGGGCAAAGCACCGCCTTACGGGCACTTTGCACATCGGTGGGCAGGAACACTTTTATCTCGAAGGTCAGGCGGCCCTTGCCCTGCCGGGCGAGGATGGCGACATGCACATCCTGTCGTCGACCCAGCATCCGACCGAAATCCAGCACAAGGTGGCCGAGGCCATTGGCCGGCCCATGCATGACGTGCGGGTCGAAACGCGGCGCATGGGCGGGGGTTTCGGCGGCAAGGAGAGCCAGGGCAACGCGCTGGCCGTCGCCTGCGCGGTCGCCGCGCGCCATACGGCCCGCCCGTGCAAGATGCGCTATGACCGCGACGACGACATGGTGATCACCGGCAAGCGCCACGACTTCCGCATCGACTATGACGTGGGCTTTGACGATGACGGCCGGATCGAGGCGCTGGATGTACGCCAGTACGCCCGCTGCGGCTGGGCGCAGGATCTGTCCCTGCCCGTGGCCGACCGCGCGATGCTGCATGCCGACAACACCTATTGGCTGCCGCATGTGCGAATCGAGAGCCACCGTTTGCGCACCAACACCCAATCAGCCACCGCGTTTCGCGGTTTTGGCGGACCGCAGGGCATGTTGGGGATGGAACGGATCGTGGATCATGTCGCCGCCCACCTGTCGGTCGATCCGTTGGCCGTGCGCCAGAAGAACTTTTATGCCTCCGGCGGGGATATTTCAGGCCAGAAGAAACAGACGACCCCTTATGGGCAGGAGGTGTCGGACTTTGTCGGGGATCAGGTTGTCGCGCAGTTGCGTGAAACCGCTGACTATCAGGTCCGGCGGCAAGCGATAGGCGAATGGAACGCCGCCAACCCTGTGTTGAAAAGGGGCATCGCGCTGACGCCGGTGAAGTTTGGTATTTCGTTCACCCTGACCCATCTGAACCAGGCCGGCGCCCTGGTCCATGTCTATTCCGATGGCTCGATCCACCTGAACCACGGCGGGACCGAGATGGGACAGGGACTGTTCCAGAAGGTGGCGCAGGTGGCCGCCAGCCGCTTTGGCGTACCGATGGGGGCCGTCCGCATCACCGCCACCGATACGGCCAAGGTGCCCAACACGTCCGCCACTGCGGCGTCGTCAGGCAGTGACCTGAACGGGATGGCCGTCAAGGCCGCCTGCGACACCATTCGCGATCGCATGTCGGAACACCTGGCGCAGCTGCATCAATGCCGTCCGGGCGCCGTGGTCTTTGCCGATGGCCAGGTGACAGCGGGCGACGCCACCTATAGCTTCGGTCAGGTGGCGACCCTATGCCACGCGGCGCGGATCAGCCTGTCATCCACCGGCTTTTACAAGACGCCCGACATTGAATGGGACCGGATCAAGGGGCAGGGCCGCCCGTTTTTCTACTTTGCATACGGAGCCGCGGTGACCGAAGTGGTCATCGACACCCTGACCGGAGAGAACCGTATCCTGCGCACAGATATCCTGCATGATGCGGGTGCGTCGCTGAACCCGGCACTGGACATCGGCCAGGTCGAGGGCGGGTACGTGCAGGGTGCCGGCTGGCTGACGACCGAGGAACTGGTCTGGGACGATGCGGGCCGATTGCGCACCCATGCGCCGTCCACCTACAAGATCCCGGCCTGTGCCGACCGGCCCGACATCTTCAACGTGGCCCTTTGGGACGGCGAGAACCGGGCCGACACGATCTACAAGTCGAAAGCCGTGGGCGAGCCGCCCCTGATGCTGGGTATCTCGGCATTTCTGGCGCTGAGCGATGCGGCGGCGGCCTGTGGGCCGCACTATCCCGACCTGCAGGCTCCGGCCACGCCCGAGGCGGTGCTGGCTGCCGTCAGAAAGGCGCGCGGCGATGTTTGACCGTCTGGCCCTGATCGAAGCGTGCAAGGCACATGGCCACGTGGTCCGCGTCGTGGTGGCCAGCGTCCTGGGATCGGCCCCGCGCGAGGTTGGCGCGTCCATGCTGGTCTGGCGCGGAGGCCAGCACGGCACCATCGGCGGCGGCGCGCTGGAATACGAGATGGTGCGCCGCGCCCACAGCCTGAGTGCTGACGTGCTGACCCGCCACGCACTGGGGCCGGAATTGGGCCAATGCTGCGGTGGCGCGGTCGAGTTATTGAGCGAGGTCTACAACCGCACCCGTGCCGAGGCGATGCCACATGACGTGGTTGCCCGTGGCCCTGACCCGATGCCCATGTCCATCAAGCGATTGATGAAGGCGGCGCGCAACCAGGGGCGGTTGCCCAGTGCACAGATGCGCGACGGCTGGATGATCGAACCGGTACGGCCGCGCGACCGCGATGTCTGGATCTGGGGGGCGGGTCACGTGGGGCGGGCGCTGGTCGATATCCTGCAACACCTTCCGGGTCGGCGGATCACGTGGATCGACACCGCGGCCAATCGCTTTCCCGCAGACATACCGGCAGGCGCCACGGACATTGTTGCAGCCGATCCGGTCCTGCTGATGCAACATGCGCCGCGCCATGTGGATCACCTGATCCTCACCTATTCCCACGAGATGGATCTGGGTCTGTGTCACGCGGCACTGAACCGCGGTTTTGCCTCGTGCGGGTTGATCGGGTCGAGGACAAAATGGGCCCGCTTCCGCAAACGGTTGTCCGATCTGGGCCATACGCCGGGCCAAATCGACCGCATCGCCTGTCCCATCGGGGATCCGTCACTGGGCAAGGACCCACACATGATTGCCATCGGCGTGGCCCATGCCATGGCCGCAAACCCACGGCAGGACAACAAGTTGCAGGACGCCCAAGCATGACGATCCCCCTGTTGCGACTGCGCGGGCTGACCAAGGCCTATCCCGGTGTGGTCGCCAACGATTCCGTCGATCTGGACATCCAGACGGGCGAGATCCATGCCCTGCTGGGGGAAAACGGGGCTGGAAAGTCGACGCTGGTCAAGATGATCTATGGCCTGGTGAAACCCGATGCGGGCGGGATGCAGATGCGCGGTGCGCCCTTTGCCCCGACCGACCCGCGGGCCGCGCGCGCGGCAGGGGTCGGCATGGTGTTTCAGCACTTTTCCCTGTTCGACGCGCTGACCGTGGCCGAAAACATCGCCCTGGGCATGGAAACGCCGCCCCCCATGAGCCAGCTGGCTGCCCAGATCCGCGCCGTGTCGGACACGTACGGCCTGCCGCTGGCCCCTGATCGGGTGGTGGGGGACCTGTCGGCGGGCGAGCGTCAGCGGGTCGAAATCATCCGCTGTCTGCTGCAGGAGCCGTCGCTTTTGATCATGGACGAACCCACCAGCGTCCTGACCCCGCAAGAGGTCGATATCCTGTTCGAAACGCTGCGCAAGCTGAGTGCCGAGGGCACCGCTATCCTGTATATCTCGCACAAGCTCGAAGAGATCCGGGCGCTCTGCGACGCCGCGACGATCCTGCGTGGCGGCAAGGTGGTGGGCGACTGTATCCCGCGCGACACGTCCGCCCGGGACATGGCCGAGATGATGGTGGGCAGCAGCCTGACGCCACCGAAGTCTCAGGCCCATGACTTTGGCGAAGTGAAACTGGCGGTGTCGGGATTGTCCGTTGCCTCGCCTTCGGCCTTTGGCATGGCGCTCAAGGATATCCAATTCGAGGTGCGGGCGGGCGAGGTGCTGGGCATCGGCGGCGTGGCCGGCAACGGGCAGGACGAATTGCTGTCGGTCCTGTCGGGCGAAGTGCCGTGCGGTGCGGGCATGGTTGTTCTGGAAGGGCGCGACCTGAGCAAATCCGGCCCCGAGGCGCGCCGTGGCCTGGGCGTGCTGGCCGCGCCGGAAGAGCGGCTGGGGCATGCCGCGGCTCCGAACATGTCATTGACCGAGAATGCGCTGTTGACCGGTGCCGCCCGCGAAGGGCTGGTGCGACGCGGGATGCTCGACTGGCCGCGCACCCGCGCCTTTGCCGAGCGGATCATCGCGGCATTCGACGTGCGCACACCGGGGCCGGCCAACGCCGCCCGGTCGCTGTCGGGCGGGAACCTGCAGAAATTCGTGATCGGGCGCGAGGTGTTGCAAAAGCCCGAGGTCCTGGTGGTGAACCAGCCCACCTGGGGCGTGGATGCCGCCGCTGCCGCCGCAATCCGGCAGGCCCTGCTGGACTTGGCGGGTGGCGGTGCGGCGGTCGTGGTGATCAGCCAGGACCTGGACGAGTTGATGGAAATTTCCGACCGCTTTGCCGCCCTGAACGAGGGGCGGTTGTCCGACCCGCGACCCACGGCCGGGCTGGATGTGGAACAGATCGGCCTGATGCTGGGGGGTGCCCATGGAATGGAGGTCGCGCATGTCTGAGATCGGCCCTCCGGGGGGGATTTTTCTGGGACAGAGACATGAAGGACCACGCCCATGATCCGGCTGGAGGCGCGTCCGCAACCCTCGCAGGCCATGGCCTATGCCACGCCGGTGCTGGCGGTGCTGTTGACCATGGTCTTTGGCGGGGCGCTGTTCGCCGTGTTGGGCAAGGATCCGGTCGAGGCGATTGCCACGATCTTCTGGGAGCCGGTCTTTGGTGAGTTCGCGTTCTTTTACCGCCCCCAGCTCTTGATCAAGGGCGCGCCACTGGTGCTGATCGCCATTGGTCTGGCACTGGGATTCAGGGCGGGCATCTGGAACATCGGCGCCGAGGGGCAATACATCGTCGGTGCGATTTGCGGCGCGGGCGCTGGACTGGCGTTTTACCCGGCAGAGTCGGTGCTGATCTTTCCGCTGATGGTGTTGGCGGGGGCCTTGGGTGGTTGGGCCTGGGCCATGATCCCTGCGGTGTTGAAGGTAAAGTTCGGCACGAACGAGATCCTGGTGTCGCTGATGCTGGTCTATGTGGCCGAACAGTTGCTGGCGTCGATGTCGCTGGGATTGCTGAAGAACCCCGAAGGCTTCGGCTTTCCCGGATCGCGCAACCTGCAACAGTATCCAAGCGCCCATAATGCCGAGATCGTCACCGGCACCGGGATGCACTGGGGTGTCGTTGCGGCGCTGATCGCGGTGATCTTTGCCTATGTGCTGTTGTCGCGCCACCGCCTTGGCTTTGCCATTCGGGTCACGGGTGAGGCACCGCGTGCCGCGAAGTTCGGGGGCGTGAATCCCGGGCGGCTGGTGCTGTTCTGTCTGGGCATGTCGGGCCTGCTGGCAGGGCTGGCGGGCATGTTCGAGGTGGCCGGACCCGCAGGTCAGGTCAGCATCGATTTCAACGTAGGCTATGGGTTCACGGCAATCATCGTGGCGTTTCTGGGCCGGTTGAACCCGCTGGGCATTGTGCTGGCGGGGCTGCTGATGGCGCTGACCTATATCGGTGGAGATATTGCGCAGTCGCAGCTTGGTCTGCCTGCGGCCGCCATTCAGGTGTTTCAGGGGATGCTGTTGTTCTTCCTGCTGGCGCTGGATGTACTGACAAATTACACTCTGCGGTTTGGCGCGGCGGAGGTGGTGTAGTGGATCTGTCTGCCATCAACCCGATCCTTCTGATTGCTGCGATGATCGCGGCCGCCACACCCATCCTGCTGGCTGCTATTGGCGAGTTGGTTGTCGAACGTGCGGGCGTCCTGAACCTGGGGGTCGAGGGGATGATGATCACGGGCGCTGTCTGCGGATTCATCATCGCAGTGAACACCGGGTCGCCCGCGCTCGGGTTCCTGTGTGCGGCCATCGGGGGCGCGGTGCTGTCCTTGCTCTTTGCGTTTCTCACACAGGTGGCGCTGGCCAATCAGGTTGCCTCTGGCCTTGCGCTGACGCTCTTTGGCCTCGGGCTGTCGGCGCTGATGGGGCAGAGCTATGTCGGGATCAAGCCACCCCGGACCGAAGCCACGCCGTTGGGGCCGCTGGCGGAAATCCCGGTGATCGGGCCGATTGTGTTCGGCCATGATCTGATCGTCTATCTGGGCTTGCTGATCGTCGCGGGAACGTGGGCGGTGCTGACGTTCACCCGCGCCGGGCTGATCCTGCGGGCGGTGGGCGAAAATCACGACGCGGCCCATGCGCTGGGGTACAAGGTCAAGCGCATCCGCACAGGTGCGATAATGTTCGGCGGGGCCTGTGCAGGGCTGGGCGGGGCATATATCAGTCTTGTCCGCGTGCCCCAATGGACCGAAGGCATGACGGCCGGTGTGGGGTGGATCGCACTCGCGCTGGTTGTCTTTGCATCGTGGAAACCATGGCGCGTGTTGCTGGGTGCATATCTTTTTGGCGGGATTACCCAGTTGCAGTTGAACCTGCAGGGGGCAGGCGTTGCCATTCCGGTCGAGTACTTGGCAATGTCGCCATACATCGTGACAATCATCGTGCTGGTGATTCTGTCTGCGGACAAATCCCGCGCTCCCGGCTCGCTGGGGCGCACATTCCATGCCTCTGGCTAGAGGCCAAAAAAACGGGGGGTCGATCGACTCATGAAATTCTCAACACTCTTGGCCAGCGCCACACTTGCGCTTGGGCTGGCGGGCGGCGCACTGGCCGACGGTCATGAAAAGACCAAGGTCGGTTTTGTCTATGTCGGCCCCGTGGGCGACGGCGGCTGGACCTATGAACACGACCAGGGCCGCCTCGCGGTCGAGGAACACTTCGGCGACAAGGTCGAAACCGTGTACGTGGAAAACGTGGCCGAAGGGCCCGACAGCGAGCGTGTGATGACGCAGATGGCGCTGGACGGGGCCGACCTGATCTTTACCACGTCGTTCGGCTACATGGACCCGACCAACAATGTGGCGGCCAAGTTTCCGGACGTGAAGTTCGAGCACGCGACCGGCTACAAGCGCCTGCATCCGAACGTGTCGACATATTCGGCCCGTTTCTACGAAGGGCGCGCCATTCAAGGTCACATCGCGGGCAAGATGACGAAATCCAACATCATCGGCTATATCGGATCCTTCCCGATCCCCGAAGTGATCCGTGGCATCAATTCGGCCTACATCCACGCGGCCAAGGTGAACCCCGACGTCGAGTTCAAGGTGATCTGGGTCTACACCTGGTTCGATCCCGCAAAAGAGGCTGACGCGGCCAAGGTGCTGATCGAACAGGGGGCCGACGTCGTTCTGCAGCACACCGATTCCACCGCGCCGCAAGCCGCTGCACAGGAAGCCGGTGGCGTGGTCACGTTCGGTCAGGCGTCGGACATGGGGCAGTACGCGCCCTTCCCGCGCGTGTCTTCGATCATCGACGACTGGGCACCCTACTACATCGCGCGGACCCGCGCGGTCATGGACGGCACGTGGGAATCGACGGACACCTGGGACGGCATCGGTGCTGGCATGGTCGGCATCGGCGAAATCTCGGACGCCGTGCCTGCTGATGTAAAGGCCGAGGCGCTGGCACTGAAGGCCGCGCTGGCCGACGGGTCATACCACGCCTTCACCGGTCCGCTGAACAAGCAGGACGGCTCGCCCTTTCTGGCCGACGGCGAAACCGCCGATGACGGCACGCTGGCCGGCATGAACTTTTATGTCGAAGGGATCGAGGGCGACATCCCGCAATAGGCGGTCGTCCATGACAACGGAAAAGCCCCGCCATCGCGCGGGGCTTTTTGTTGGCACCTACTGGGTTGGTGGCGCGGCTCAGGCCTTGGTCAGCAGGCCATAGATCTCGTCCTTGAGCGCCATACGCTGCTTGCGCAATTCATTCATCGCCAGATCGTCCATCGGACTGACGTCGGTTTCGGCGCGATGCACATCACGGTTGACGGTGTGGTACTTGTCCACCAGCCGGGCAAAATGCGCATCGCTTTGCTTCAGCGCCGAAATCTGTTCGGCGTGTTCCGGGAAATCGGCGGCCAGTTCGTGCGGGGTATGCGACATGTGTCGGTCCTTTCAGCTTTTGCGGGTTTTGGGGTGCAGGGACGTTGAGAGGATGTGATCCGCCTCATGCACGACACGATCCGCGCACAGAACGATCAGCGGATCGGGTGCGCAGGCCACGTCGTGGTCCTTGTTCGGATAATCCAGCGTCGACAGGAAATGCTTCATGCAATTGACGCGCGCGCGTTTCTTGTCGTTGGACTTGATCACCGTCCACGGCGCATCGGCCGTATCGGTGTAAAAGAACATGGCTTCCTTGGCCTCTGTATAGTCGTCCCATTTGTCGAGGCTGGCCCGGTCGATCGGGGACAGTTTCCACTGTTTCAGCGGATCGGTTTCGCGCGCCTCGAACCTGCGGCGCTGTTCGTCCCGTGTGACCGAAAACCAGTACTTGTGCAGGTGAATGCCCGACCGCACGAGCATCCGTTCGAACTCGGGCGTCTGGCGCATGAATTCAAGGTAGTCGGTCGGCGCGCAGAATTCCATCACCCGCTCGACGCCTGCGCGATTGTACCATGACCGGTCATACAGCACGATTTCACCGCTGGTGGGCAGATGCTTGACGTAGCGTTGGAAAAACCACTGTCCGCGCTCTTCTTCGGTGGGCTTGTTCAGCGCAACCACCCGGGCCAGACGTGGGTTCAGGTGTTCGGTAAACCGCTTGATCGTGCCGCCCTTGCCGGCGGCATCGCGCCCTTCGAACAGCAGCACGTGGCGCTGCCCGGTTTCCTGTATCCAGATCTGCGCCTTGAGCAGTTCGACCTGAAGCGCGGCCTTTTCCTTTTCGTATTCAGAACGCGGCATCCGCTTGGCATAGGGGTATTTGGTCAGGTCGAAATCCTGCGCGGCACCGGCTGCCTTGGAGTTGCCGTCGGGTGTATTGGCGGCGTCTTTCAACATGTCTCGGCTCCTTTTGGGTCGAGGCATATTGGACCATGGCCGGGGGTGCCTGTCCTTGATCCGGGTCAAACGCCTGATGAAAACCCGCGCTTGGCAGCGCGTCGTCCACGCCTAGCCGGGGAAAATCCGCGCCATTTCGCGGTCGAACCGGGCCCAGGTCATCGTCGCCTTGTTGCCCGCATAGCCGTGATAGTGGGATTTGCCCGTGTCATTCGGCAGGCCCGCCCAGATTTTTGCGAGGTTGTTCATGAAACTGCGGCGCGGCATCTCGCCTGCGAGGAACCGGCGCAGGCCCGCTTCGACCAGCAATTGGTCGGCCAGGCGGTCCTGCAGTGCGGGCGAAAAGCGGCTGCGCGGGTCCACGTTCAATCGTGCCACCAGACGGCGCAGGGTGATCGGGATGAACTGGTAGCGCCCGATGGCATGCGGCTGGCCGGGTGTCGCATCGATCCAGTCATAAATCTGTTGAACCGTCATCGCTGTGGGCGCTGTGGGTGTCTTGATCCGCGCGCCATGTTGCACGGCGTCATAGCCTGCCGGGCCCGCCTCGGCCTTGGCGATCAGGTTGCGCAAATCGGCCACCGGCCCCGCAGCGCGCGGCGCCGCCCGTGGCACGGACCGGTGCAGGGTGTCCGGGACCGCCAGATGGACGGCGAACAGGGTTTCTGCGCCGTTGCCGGCAAACAGGCTGGCCGAGCCCGATGCGCCACGGTCCTGCGTGTCAAAAAGCGGCGCACGTTGGGTCAACAGGCTGGCGCGTGCCGCCATCGGCAACGCCTCGGCCAAAACCAACAGGGGAACACACACCACCAGTCCGCACAGCCCAAGGCCCCATATCCGCTGCATCGCAATCCCGTTCTGAAATCATCGCGTGAGCGGTTGATGCCAGCCAGCCGTTGACAACGGGTTTCTCGGCGCAGGGATACAGCGCGCAATTTGCTTCAAATGCTCCGCAACTCAGAGGTGGTCGTGAAACATCCGCCACACGGGCATCAGGTCCTGCACCCGGGCCAGCGTGGCCTTGACCAGCCCCTGATTTCGCCAGTCGTCAGGCATGGGTGCCGACAGGGCCAGGGCCTTGCGTTTCAGCAATTCGGCCTGCGGGTGGTCCGCGTCATAGGGTTTGGGCACTCGCTTCAACGGCTCGGGCCCCCAATCGCTCAGGCTGGCCCCCGCCTGTTCCGCCGCCACCAGCGCATCGGTCAACGGCCCGCCCCAGCGATCGACAAAAGCCCGGTAGCGGGTCAACGCATCGCCCTGCAACCCCATCACCCCCATGCCCAGCACGAAATAGTCCCGCGACAGGCCCCAGAACCACGACGGGGCCAACGCGTCCTTGTCGACGGGTTGCCACATCACGTGCAGGTGCGTGTTCAGCGGTGTCTTGTCCTTGGAAAACCGCACATCCCGGTAGATGCGAAACACCTTGGGCGCATGCGGCTGTCCGGTGATGCGGGCGATATCCTCGGCCATCAGATCTGCGAAAAAGGCCGCCGGGTCCGCAATGGCGGCCTTGTAATGCGCCTTGCGGGGATTGAACCAGTCCTTGGAATTGTTCCGTTCCAGTTCGGCGAAAAAGGTCAGCGCCTCGTCCACCATCTGCTCAAACCCGTCCGCCATGGCGCACCCTCCCTGTTTCGGACAGCATAGCGCAGTCTGCTGCCAAATCCTGCCTATAAACGTTGCGTGGGCGGCGCGGCCATGGCACGACTTCGAGCATGATTGCCTCGCCCAACGGAACCCCGCTGTCACCGCTGACCTTTGGCACCATGCAATTCGGTGGCCGCGCCGATGCCGCCGAAAGCCGGGCCATGTTCGATGCCGCGCGGGGCGCGGGCATCACCCATTTCGACACCGCATACGTCTATACCGATGGCGCGTCCGAAACCCTGTTGGGCGCATTCGCAGCACCAAATCGCGACGACCTGATCATCGCGACCAAGGCTGCCTACAATGGCGGATCAGGCCGCGCCAATATACTGAAGTGTTTCGATGTCTCGCGTCAGCGTCTGGGCATGGACATGGTCGATATCCTGTACCTGCACCGCTTCGATGACGATACGCCCTTGCAGGAAACGTTCGACGCGCTGGCCACATTGAAACACTCAGGCCATATCCGCCATATCGGCGTGTCAAATTTCGCCGCATGGCAAGTGATGAAGGCCCAGGTCGTCGCCGCGCAGTTCGAGGTGCGCATCGATATCATTCAGCCCATGCACAGCCTCGTGAAACGGCAGGCAGAGGTCGAGATTTTTCCTATGGCGGTCGATCAGGGGATCGAGATTGCGCCGTATTCCCCCTTGGGCGGTGGGCTGCTGACCGGGAAATACGCGCGTGGTGAAACCGGGCGATTGACCGAAGATCACCGCTATGCGGCGCGCTACGATGTCGAATGGATGCGGCAGGCGGCGATCGACCTGACCGCACTGGCAGACGGGATGGGGCTGCACCCCGCATCGCTGGCCGTGGCATGGGCCATGGCGCATCCGGCGCGGCCCCGGCCCATCGTGTCGGCACGTTCGGTGGCGCAACTGTCCCCGTCACTGGCGGCACTCGACGTCGACATGACGGCAGAGATGTATGACCGGATCACCGGCTTCAGCGTCACACCGCCGCCCGCTACCGACCGGATCGAAGAAGCATGACCGACATCATCGTCATCGGCGGCGGTATCGCGGGCGTGTCAGCGGCCGCGCGGCTGTCGGCCCATGCCCGTGTCACGTTGCTGGAGGGTGAAGATGCCCTTGGCTACCACGCCTCGGGCCGGTCTGCGGCGTTGTTCGAACAGAATTACGGCCTGCCCCCCGTCATCGCGCTGAACAAGGCCAGTGCGGCCCATCACCAGCCCTATCTCAGCCCGCGCGGTTTTCTGCTGGTGGCGCGGGCGGGCGAGGATGCGGGGTTCGCGGCCGATGCGCAGACCCTGAAGTGCCCCGAAATTTCGGTGGAGGAGGCGCGCGCGCACGTCCCCATTCTGAATGACCAAATCGCCCGAGCAGCCTATCACGCAGAGGCATGGGATATCGACACCGACCGTATGATCCAGGATTTTGCCCGCACGGTGCGCGGCAATGGCGGGCAGGTGATCACAGGCGCGCAGGTTGACCGGATCACGCGGGATGCAGGCTGGATCGTGCAGTGCGGCGACCAAAGCTATTCCGCGCCGCTGTTGGTCAATGCCGCCGGGGCGTGGGCGGACCAGATTGCGCGCTTGGCGGGGCTGTCCCCCATCGGCACCACCCCGCACCGCCGTTCCATGGCCCGCCTGCCGGCCCCGGGCGGGCACGATGTCAGCCGCTGGCCGATCTTCTTCGGCGTCGGCGAAAGCTGGTATGCCAAACCCGATGCGGGCAAGCTGCTGGTGTCGCCGGCGGACGAGGATGCAGCGGAACCGCACGACGCCTGGGCCGATGACATGGTGTTGGCCGAAGGGTTGGACCGCTACGCCCAGCACGTGACCGAACCCGTCACACGCGTCGAAACCACGTGGGCGGGCCTGCGCAGCTTTGCCCCCGACCGCAACCTGATCCTTGGCCGTGACCCGCAGGTGCCCGATTTTGTCTGGTGCGCGGGTCAGGGCGGCTACGGCTTTCAGACCGCGCCCGCCGCCAGCCAGTTGCTGGCCGACCTCGTTCTGGGCCGCCCGCCCGAGATCGATGCGACCATGGTCGCCGCCCTGTCCCCTGCCCGTTTCCAACTTGCTTCGGTGTCCTGATGCTGTCTCGTTTTGTTCTGATCCTCGCCCTAGCCCTGCTTGCGGCCTGTGGCGATCCGCGCCCGCCCTATCCGATCGGCCCCATGGTGATCGGCGACAGCGCGCCGGTGCGGTTCGCGGGACGCCAGCCCACCAGCTACCCGGTGCGCGGCATGGATGCGGCGCGGTTCCAGACCTATGTCGATTGGTCCCGGGCCAAGGCGGTGGGGATCGAGTTCGTCTTTCTCAAGGCGACGGAGGGTGGCGATCTGCTGGACCCCGCGTTCAAGGAACACTGGCGCGGCGCGGGCCGCGCGGGCATCGCGCGCGGGGCCTATCACTTCTACTATTTCTGCACCGCACCCGAAGTGCAGGCACAGTGGTTCATCCGCAACGTGCCGCGCACGGCAGGGTCACTGCCCCCGGTGCTGGACATGGAATGGAACCCGTTCTCGCCCACCTGCCAACGCCGTCCCGACGGGGCGACCGTACGGGCCGAGATGCAGCGCTGGCTGGATATCGTCGAGGCCCGGTTCGGCACGCGGCCGATCATCTACACCACACCACGCTTTTACCGCGAAAACGGGCTGGCCGCGTTCCAGGGGTACGACTTCTGGCTGCGCACCACGGCCAAGACACCGGCCGAAGCGTATCCCGGTCAGGCATGGAAGTTCTGGCAATACACGGCGACGGGCATCCTGCCCGGCACGCCGGGCGATATCGACATCAACGCGTTCAACGGCACGGCAGAGGCCTGGACCCAATGGCGCGCTTCCCGGCAGGTGCGCTAGGCCCAGGCACAGCAGACGCCCCGATCAGTCCTGCGCCAGCTTGACCATGAGGCGGGAAATGATCTCGTCCTTGCGCACCAACCCGACGGGCCGACCACGGTCGCCGGTCTTGATGATGGCATCGACACCGTCGGACACCATCATCTGCAAGGCCTCGGCGTTGGTGGTGTCGGCATCGACTGCGTTCGTGGTCAGGACCAGCAGCCGACGCAGGGCCAGCAAGTCCGACGCTTCCAGCGCCGCCACGAAGCGCTGGTCGTAATCCTGCAGTTCCAGCGCAGCCAGCACCGAATTTCCGTTGGACGAGGCGGCAAAACGTCCGCTGTCATTTTCAAGGAAAATCACGGTCAGATCGGGGTCAAAGGTCAGGAACGCACGGATATAGGTCGCAATGGCGCGTTCGCTGTAATAGCCCGGTCGCCCCAACCGCAAAGAGATGGCCACCGGCTTGCCCGGCTCCAGCGCGTCGCGCGCGTCGGTCAGGGCATCCAGCCCCGCCTTTTCGATGATGCTCAGATCTTCGACCTCGTCCACCAGAGCGGCGGGCCTGATCGGGTTGGAGGCGACTTCGCGGAACTCTGCGGCCCAGCCACCAGGGGCAGAGATCTTGGCAATCTCACCCGACACGATGCCATAGGCCACAAGTGGCAAAAGCACGATTGCAATGAACCCGACGCTGTCGGTGACCTGTAGCCGCTTGAGCAGCCAAGCCACGAGGACCGCAGCCGCAAAGACAAGTCCCGCAAAAACCAGCGCGCGCATATCGAGTGTCTGGAACATGGTCCGCCCTCCCTCGGGAGACGGCGACCAGACTACACGTTTCGCGTGCGCCGATCAAATGCGCGCTCAGCCGTCCACACGGATCGTTTCGTTCTTTGGATCATAGGGGCTGTCCTGCACAACCTCGGCGTCCCATAGCTGATCGAACATCTTCACCTTCAGCTTCTGTCCCGGCACCGCCACATCCGGCGCGACATAGCCCATGCCGATGGACTTGCCAAAGACCACGGAATAGCCGCCCGATGTCAGGCGCCCCACACGGGTGTCCCCGTCGTAAAGCGCCTCGCGCCCCCACGGATCCGCATCGGCCGGTCCCTCGATCAGCAGGGTCACACATTTGGATCGGATCCCCTTGGCCTGCATCTCGGCTTTGCCGTGAAAGTCCTTGGACAGATCGACAAAGCGCGGCAGGTCCGCCTCAAGCGGCGTGGCATCGCGGCCCAGTTCGGTGCCGAACGCGCGATAGGATTTTTCCTGCCGCAACCAGTTTTGCGCCCGTGCGCCCACCAGCTTCATCCCGTGATTGGCACCCGCTGCGGTCAGCAGGTCCCACAGGTAGTTCTGCATCTCTATCGGGTGATGCAGTTCCCACCCCAACTCACCGGTATAGGCCACGCGGATCGCCGTGACCGGGCACATGCCCAGTTCGATATCGCGCGCCGACAGCCATGGGAACCGCTTGTTGGACAGGGCCGTCGCCGGATCGGCGTCCTTGATGACCGCGGCCAGCACATCCCGCGACTTGGGTCCGGCAATGGCAAAGACACCGGTCTGCGACGTGGTATCCTGAATTGCGACGTAATCGCCACCGGCCGCCATGAAATCCTCGGCCGCCTTGCGCAGGTAATCGGCATCGTAGGCCTGCCAGGCCCCGGCAGAAACAAGGTAATACCCGTTATCGGCGCGCCGAACGATGGTGTACTCCGTGCGTGTCGTGCCATGCGCCGTCAGCGCATAGGTCAGGTTGATCCGGCCCACGCGCGGCAGCTTGTTGCATGTGAAATGATCGAGGAACGCGGTTGCCCCCGGCCCGGTAACGGAATGCTTGGTGAATGCGGTGGCATCGATCAGGCCCACGCCCTCGCGGATCGCCTTGGCCTCTTCCACGGCATATTGCCACCAACCGCCACGGCGAAAGCTGCGGGCGTCATGGTCAAAGCTGTCGGGGGCATCCTTCGGGCCGTAGTAATTGGGCCGTTCCCACCCGTTCACACAGCCAAACTGCGCGCCCGCTGCCTTTTGCCGGTCATAGGCCGGGGCCGTGCGCAGCGGGCGGCACGCTTCGCGCTCTTCGTCCGGATGGTGCAGGATGTAGACGTGTTCGTAAGCTTCCTCGTTCTTGCGGGCGGCATATTCGGTCGTCATCCAGTCGCCGTAGCGCTTGGGATCAAGCGATGCCATGTCGATCTCGGCCTCGCCCTCGACCATCATCTGGGCCAGGTAGTATCCGGTGCCACCGGCGGCGGTAATGCCGAATGAAAACCCTTCCGCCAACCACATGTTGCGCAGCCCGGGCGCGGGCCCCACCAGCGGATTGCCATCGGGGGTGTAGCAGATCGGCCCGTTGAAATCGTCCTTGAGGCCGCAATCCTCGGCCGACGGCATCCGGTGCAGCATCGCGGCATATTGCCCTTCAATCCGTTCCAGATCGAGCTGGAACAGGTCGGCGCGGAAACTGTCCGGAACGCCATGTTCGAACCGCGCAGGCGCGCCGCGTTCATAGACACCCAGGATCCAGCCGCCACGTTCCTCACGCACATAGGATTGCGCGTCGGCGTCCCGGATCACCGGGTGTTCGGGGTGGTCCTTGCGATAGTCGACCAGCGCGGGATCCTGATCCATCACGATGAATGTGTGTTCGACCGGGATCGCCGGCATCTTGATGCCCAGCATCTGCGCGGTGCGCTGCGCGTGGTTACCGCTGGCGGTCACGACATGTTCGGCGGTGATGACAACCTGTTCGTCTGTGGGCACCAGGTTGCCGCCCTTCTCCGCCATCTTGGTCGCGGTGACCTCCCACGCCTCGCCGGTCCAATGAAAGGCGTCGGCCTGCCACTTGCGCTCGATCATCACACCGCGCTGGCGCGCGCCCTTGGCCATCGCCATGGTGACGTCGGCAGGGTTGATGTAGCCGTCGGTGTGGTGATAGAGCGCGCCCTTCAGGTCCTCTGTCCGGATCAGTGGCCACCGCGCCTTGATCTCGTCGGGGGTCATGAACTGGTAGGGCACGCCACAGGTCTCGGCGGTCGAGGCATAGAGCATGTATTCGTCCATGCGCTCCTGCGTCTGCGCCATGCGCAGGTTGCCCACCACGGCAAAGCCCGCGTTCAGGCCGGTCTCTTCCTCAAGTGTCTTGTAGAACTTGATGGAATAGTCGTGGATGTGGGTCGTGGCATAGGACATGTTGAAATAGGGCAGCAGACCCGCCGCGTGCCATGTCGAGCCACTGGTCAGTTCGTCCCGCTCCAGCAGCATCACGTCATCCCAGCCCGCACGCGCCAGGTGATAGGCGATTGAGGTGCCCACCGCGCCGCCGCCGACCACAAGCGCTTTTACTTGCGTTTTCATGTCCCGATTCCCCTTGGTCTCGCCTATGGCTGTTCTAGAAAACCGGACCGGGGTCCGCGCCAGCCAGCCGACCGCTCGCACGCCAAAAACGACGCGGACCCCCGCCCACCCCGTCTCTGTCCGAAAAAATCCTGGGGGGAGGCGCAGCCGGGGGGCAAAGCCCCCCCCCAAACATGTCGTCGCGCGCCAGCGCGGCCGTCGTTTCAGGGGCGGCGGGAAAAGGTCACGTTGCCAACAGGCAGCAGGCCGTCCGCCGTCAGAAACGCGGGATGGGTCGACAGGCGCACGGACTGGCGAGGCTGGGTGTCGATGTTGGGGCCTTCAAAGTCCGGCCCGCTGTCAGCGCCCGCGTCCCAGACCCACAACGGTACCGTGCGATCCACCCAGCCCGTGTCGTCCCGCAATGCGACTGCACTGACGCCTGTAAACCAGTCCGGACTGGGGGCCAGCATCGTGGCCAGAGACACGAAGCGGTGCTTGTCCGATACCGCGATCTCGAACGAAAAGCGGCCCACACCGTCGTCGATCCCGGGCAGCACGATGGCCTCGGCCACGCGGTCCCTGCGGCGGCCTTCGGCCAGTTCCGCCTCCAGCACAGACATACGCCCGTTGGTCGCCACCAACGCCAGGCCGCTCGACGCCGTGTGACCGTCCTCGAACAGCGCATAGCGCGACGAATGGGCAAAGGCGATAAGGCGGGACCAATGCGGGTTGTCGGGCATCCCGTCCGACACCTGCCAGGTCAGGTCCACGGTGACGGCATAGGTCTGCGTCTCCTGCGCCGTGGCCGCCCCGGCCAACACCAGCGACCAAAGGGCAAACAGCCTAGCGCAGCGTGCCAAAGATCTTGCCCGGGTTCATGATGTTCTGCGGATCCAGCGCGCCCTTGATCGCGGCCATGAATTCGGTCGTGGCCCCAAGTTCCTTGACCAGATAGGGCATCTTGCCCTGCCCGATCCCGTGCTCCCCGGTACAGGTGCCGTCCATCCGGATCGCCTCGTCGGCCAGGAACGCGGTGAACTCTTCGGCCCTGCGGACCTCATCCGCGTTGTCGCGGTCGATCAAAACCAGCGAATGGAAATTTCCGTCCCCCACATGGCCCACCACCGGGGCCAGCAGGTCCAGTTCAGCCGCCTTGGCCTGTGCGCCCGTGACCGCCTCGGCCAGCCGCGAGATCGGCACGCAGACATCCGTCGATATCCCCTGCGCGCCGGGGCGCAATTGCAGCGTTGCCCAGTACAGGTCGTGCCGCGCCTTCCACAGCCTGTTACGCTCCTCTGCCGTGGATGTGGCGGCATAGTCGGTGCCGCCCACATCCGCGGCGATTGCTTCGAACATTTCGGTCTGCTCGATCACGCCGCGGTCCGAGCCGTGGAATTCCAGCAGCAGCAGCGGCGTTTCCGGCAGGTCCAGCCTGGCATAGGCATTGGCGGCCCGCACGTTCAGTTCGTCCATCAGTTCGATCCGGGCCACGGGTATGCCGTACTGGATGGTGCTCATCACCGCCTGGCAGGCGGCGTCGATGGATGGAAAGGACATGCGCGCGGCACGGATCGCTTCGGGAATGCCCTGCAGTTTCAGCGCGATCTCGGTGATCAGGCCCAGCGTCCCCTCGGACCCCACCAGCAGGCGCGTCATGTCGTATCCGGCGCTGGTCTTCCTGGCCCGCTGCGCGGTTCGGATGACGCGGCCGTCGGCCATCACGGCCTCAAGCGATATCACGTTGTCCTTCATCGTGCCGTAACGCACTGCGTTGGTGCCGCTCGCGCGGGTCGACGTCATGCCGCCCAGCGACGCGTTCGCCCCGGGATCGATGGGAAAGAACAGACCGCGGTCGCGCAGATGCGTGTTCAGGTCCTCTCTCGTCACACCGGGCTGCACGACGCAATCCAGATCCTCGGCATTCACGGCCAGGATCTTGTTCATCTCGCTCACATCGACCGAGATCCCGCCCGCAGGCGCGTTCACATGCCCCTCCAGCGACGTGCCGGTGCCAAATGGAATGATCGGCACGCGGTGCGTCGCGCAAACCTTGACGATGTCCGACACCTCCTGGGTCGAGGCGGGAAAGACCACCGCATCCGGTGCCTGCGCCTTGATGTAGGTCGTCGTATGCGCGTGCTGGTCGCGCATCGCCTGCCCGGTGTGGAACCGGTCGCCAAAGCGCTGTTTGAGCACGCCAAGGGCTGTCGCGATCCCCTCGTCGTTGCGCGGCAAGTCGATGGCTTGCACCATGGTCAGTCCTCCCCTGGGCGCAGGCGTCAGTCGCCCAGCGCGATCCCTTCGCGGCGCGGATCGGCCCCGCCCTGCAACCCGTCCGGCCCGATGGCGATGGCGTGCAGGCCCGAATTCAGGCCGCGCAGGTTCACCTCGTATCCCATGGCTTGCAGCGCCGGGGCAAGCTCCGTCGCCGCCGTTCCTTCCTCCAGGTCATAGGTGCCGAAGCGGTTCACCAGATGCGGCAGATCGATGGCTGCCTGCACATCGAAACCCCAGTCCAGATGCGCGATGATCGTCTTTGCCGTGTAGCCGATGATCCGGCTGCCACCGGGCGAGCCGACGGCCAGCACCGGCGCGCCATCCTTCATCACGATGGAGGGCGACATGGACGACCGCGGCCGCTTGCCCGGCGCCAAGGCGTTGGCAATGGGCACCCCATCGCTGTGCGTGCGAAAGCTGAAATCCGTCAGCTCGTTGTTCAGCAGGAACCCGTTGGTCATCAGCCGCGAGCCAAATGCATTTTCGATGGTCGTCGTCATCGAGGCCACGTTGCCGAACGGATCCACGATCGAGATGTGCGAGGTCGAGGGCAGCTCAAGGCTGTCATCATCCGCCCAAAGCAGCGCGTGATCGAATGCGGGCGTGCCGGGGGCCACCTCGGGCAGGGCATCGTCGCCTGCCAGCAGTTGCGCCCGTTGCGCCAGATAAGCCGGATCGACCAGACCGGCTGTCGGCATCGGAACAAAGTCGCTGTCGGCCATGTAACGACCGCGATCCGCAAAGGCGAGACGCGAGGCATCGCCGATCAGCCGCCACGCCTCGACGTTGTCCGGGCCCAACGCGCCCAGGTCATACGCCTCCAGCATCCCAAGGATCTGTCCCACGGTCAGCGCCCCCGACGAGGGCGGCCCCATGCCACAAACATCATGGGCGCGGTACGTGGCGCAGACCGGGGCACGTTCCTTGACCTGATAAACGGCAAGGTCGAGCGCCGACAGCACGCCGGGATTGCCGGGGGCCGATTGCACGGTCGCCACGATATCCCGCGCGATCTGCCCGGTATAGAACGCGTCGGTCCCCGACGCGGCCAGCGCCCGCAGCGTGCGTGCATAGTCCGGATTGGTCAGGGTCGCGCCGACCTGCAACGGCACGCCATCGGGCAGGAAATAGGCGGCTGTGTCGGGAAACCGGGACAGACGTTCAGCATCGCGTTCGACCAGCCCGGCAAGCCTGGGTGAGACGGCAAAGCCACCGTCGGCCAGATCAATGGCAGCATCGAACAACCCCGGCCAGGGCTGATTGCCCCAGCGTGCATGAACCCTGGCCAACAGCGCGGGTGTGCCCGGTGTGCCCACGGATCGCCCGCCGACCACTGCGTCAAAAAACTTCAGCGGCTCGCCATTTTCGTCCTGAAACAGGCGCGGGGTGGCCGCCAGCGGAGCGGTTTCACGGCCATCGAGCGTGGTCAGTTCACCGCGTTCGGCGTCATACCAGACCAAGAACGCGCCGCCACCAAGACCCGAGGATTGCGGCTCGACCAGACCCAGCACGGTCTGCACGGCCACAAGCGCATCAGCGGCTGTGCCGCCCGCTGCCAGCACATCGACACCGGCCTGTACGGCCAGCGGGTTCGCCGCTGCTACCATGTAACTGTCGGCGGAAACCGGGTTACCCGCAGCCTTGGCTGCTTGCGCAATGCCCACTTCGGGCTGCACCGCATCAGCGGCCTGTTGGGCAGAGACGCACGCGCCCCAGGCCACAAGGATCGTCGTCATCAAAAAGCGCATCGTTCCCTCCTGTCGCGACCAAGACTTTGCCACAAAGTCTTGGCCAGAAATTGTATCAATTTCTGGCGTCGTCAGAGCATCGACGGCACCACCTGATCTGGTGGGCGGTGACCATCGTCAAAGGTCTTGATGTTGATGATCACCTTTTCGCCCATTTCCACCCGGCTTTCGCGGGTGGCCGAGCCCATATGGGGCAGCAGCACCACGTTAGATAGCTCGCGCAGGCGCGGGTTCACTTCGCGCCCGTGTTCATAGACATCCAGCCCCGCGCCTGCGATCTCGTGCGCGCGCAGCATCCGGGTCAGGGCATTCTCGTCAATCACCTCGCCGCGCGACGTGTTCACGATCACCGCGTCCGGTTTCATCAGCTTGAGCCGCCGGGCGTTCATCAGGTGAAAGGTCGACGGCGTGTGCGGGCAGTTTACGCTGATCACGTCCATCCTTGCGACCATCTGGTCCAGGCTGTCCCAATAGCTGGCGTCCAGCTCTTCCTCGATCTCGGGGCGCAGGCGACGGCGGTTGTGATAATGAACCTGCATGCCAAAGGCCGCGGCCCGCCGCGCCACCGCCTGGCCGATACGGCCCATGCCCAGGATACCCAATCGCCGCCCCGCCACGCGCCCGCCCAGAAAGGCCGTGGGGGCCCAGCCCTGCCAGTCGCCACTTTGCATCGCGGCCAGCCCCTCGGGCATCCGGCGCGTCACGGCCAGAATCAGCGCCATCGTCATGTCGGCCGTGTCATCGGTCAGAACGCCGGGCGTGTTCGACACGAGGATGCCCCGCTGCCGGGCGGTGGCCACGTCGACATGATCGACCCCGGCCCCGTAATTCGCAATCAGCTTCAGCCGGTCGCCCGCCTGCCCGATCATTGCGGCATCCACCGTGTCCGTGATCGTCGGCACCAGCACATCGGCGGTTTTCATCGCCTCGACAATCTCGGACCGCGACATCGGCGCGTCGTCATCGCGGAGCGTTACGTCGAACAGTTCGCTCAGCCGCGTTTCCACTTCCGCGGGCAACCGTCGCGTAACGACAACACTCAGACGTTCCTTTGGCATGCGCCACCTCCCCGTGCTTGGCCCGAAGGCCGTTTGTGGGCATGGTGGCGGATGTGAGCACGAGGCACAAGAACCTCGGCCATATCAAGAGGCGTGAGATGAGTGGACCTGTCCAGTTTCGGGATGCAATGCGCGGCTTTTTGGCCGCGCTCCTTTTCTGTGTATGTCTTGCGTCGGGCGTACAGGCCCGCGACACCGGACCCGTCACCAACCTACCCCTGCCCCGCTACGTGTCGCTCAAGGCCGCCGAAGGCAACGTGCGCCGCGGTCCGTCCCTGACCCACCGGATCGACTGGGTGTTCCAGCGCCGCGACATGCCTCTGCGCATCACGGCCGAACACGGGCACTGGCGCCGGGTCGAGGATCGTGACGGCATGGGTGGCTGGGTGCACTATTCCCTGCTGTCGGGCACCCGTACGGTGATCGTGGAACAGGACATGCTGACCCTGCGCGCCCGCCCCGAGGCCGAGGCCCCCGTGACCGCAGCGCTTGAGGCCGGTGTGATCGCGCGGCTTGGCAAATGCGGCCCGGAATGGTGCCGCCTGAGTTCCGGTGGCTATCGCGGCTGGGCACCCAAGGCGCGACTGTGGGGCGTGGCGATCGACGAGGTCCGCGACTAAGCCAGCGCGGCCACGGCCCTGACTTCGACCAAGCCCCCACACGTCTGAGCATCTGCACCTCCACCGCTGTCCACGCCGGGTAAGGTGCGGTCAGACGGCGCGTGCGTTCCGCATCGAACAGATCGAAGTGATCCCGCAGACCCACATGATAGCGGGTCATTTCGACAATCTCATTCAGGTCCAGCCGCGCCTCTGCCGAAGTGGCAGCCAGCTTGTCGAAGACGACTTCGAACTGAGCCGCTGCCCTGTTCGGCATATGTCCGTCCGGCCAGGAACCTGTCACGCCGGCCAGGAACACGTGGTTGCCCGACACGATGCCCGCCGACATGTTCAGCGCCGCGGCAGCCTTGACAAAGACGGGCGGGATCAGGGCGCGTTTCAGGGCGCACCCGTCGCGGCAATGAAATCGAGGGTGATCCGCGCCAGTTCCGGACCCACGTCCTCCTGAAGGAAATGCCCCGCCTTGGGCAGCACGACATGCGGTTGCCCCTTTGCGCCCGGCATCCGGGTCTGGAACACCCTGTCGACGCCCGCCATGACCCTGTCATCAGCGCCAAAGGCAGTAAGCAACGGCAGGTCCAGCTGCTGCAGCACCTCCCACGCCGCACGGTTGGCGGGGGCTTCGGGGTCGACCGGCGTGCTGGGTACCAGCATGGGGAACTGTCGCGCACCGGCCTTGTACCGGTCATCGGGATAGGGCGCATTGTAGGCCGCCGTCGCCGCATCGGTGATCTTGCGCGTGGTACCGCCAAAGACGATGCGACCCGCGTTGAAATCCTCGACCGTCTGGGAATAGTCCCGCCATGCTTCGAATGCCGGGCCCATGGGCCGGTCGCCCGTGGGCAGGGCGGTATTGGCCACCACCACCCGGGCGAAACGGTCAGGCATCGCGGCCAGCAGGCGCATGCCAATCAGCCCGCCCCAGTCCTGGCACAGCAGCGTGATCTCCCGCAGGTCCAGCCGCACCAGCCAGTCCGTCAACCACGCCACATGCCGGGCATAGGTATAGTCGCCGCGTTCTGCCGGCTTGTCGGATTTGCCAAAGCCGATCAGGTCCGGTGCCACTGCCCGGTGCCCGGCCTTTACAAAGACCGGGATCATCTTGCGGTAAAGATAGCTCCAGGTCGGTTCGCCATGCAGGCACAGAACGGGGGCGGCACCGCGCGGCCCCTCATCCACGTGATGCATGCGCAGCGTGCCGCCCGCGGTGTCGTCAATGTCCGTGTAATGCGGGTCAAACGGATAGTCGGACAGGCCCGCAAACCGTTCGTCGGGGGTGCGCAGGGCTTTCATTGCGGTCTCCTGTGTCGGGCTGGTCCAATTCCCATCTTACCCAATTCGCAACAATACGGTACTCACCATCCCGTAAGCTTTAAGTGACAAGGGCGTCTGCGCCGATGCGTGCCATCTCTTATTCCCGGTTCGGCCCCGCCGCCGATGTCCTGACCCTTTCGGACATGAAGACCCCGGACCCCGGCCGGGGACAGGTGCTGGTGGAACTGCACTGGTCCGGCGTGAACCCGTCGGACGTCAAGGCGCGGGCGGGCAGCCGCCCCGGCGTGACGGAACCGCCCTTTCCCACCATCGTCCCGCACAGCGACGGGGCCGGTATCATCGTCGCGGTGGGCGACGCCGTGTCGGCAGACAGGGTCGGCCAGGCGGTCTGGATCTGGAACGGCCAATGGCAGCGCCCCTTCGGCACGGCGGCCACCCATATCTGCCTGCCTGCCGATCAGGCCGTGCCCCTGCCCGAGGGCGTGTCGATGCAGACCGGTGCAAGCCTTGGCATTCCGGGGTTGACGGCGGCGCAGGCCGTGTTCGGCGGCGGCGACGTGGCAGGCAAGACCGTGCTGGTGCAGGGCGGTGCGGGGAACGTAGGATATCTGGCCGTGCAACTGGCCCGATGGGGCGGCGCACGGGTGATTGCGACAGCGCGTGGCGAAGGCGCGGACAGGGCGCGGGCCGCCGGGGCGGATGCGGTCATCGACTACGGCACCGACACACTGGCCGAGGACATTCTGCACGCGAACGACGGCCAACCCGTCGACCGCATCATCGAGGTGGAATACGGCCTGAACGCCGCGACCGACGCCGAGGTGATCGCGGCCAATGGCACCATTGCCGCCTATGGCTCTGCCCAGAACATGGTGCCGAAAATCCCCTTTGGCCCGATGCTGTTCAAGGCGGTGACGCTGGACATCCTGCTGATCTATATCCTGCCGCCCGCCGAACGCGCGGCAGCCATCACCCGGCTGCATGACGCGTTGATGGCGGGTGCGCTGGCCTGCCCGGTGGCCCGGACCTTTGCGCTGGATGAATGCGCCGCCGCGCACGGGGCGGTGGAACGCGGGGGCCGTGCCGGTGCCATCCTGGTCGAGGTGCAGGCATGATGCGCGCCCTGCTGATCATCCTGCTGCTGGCCGCAACACCGCTGGCCGCACAGACCACCGATCAACCGTCAGGCACCATCGCGGTCGAGGACAGCGCCACGCAGGACGCGGCCATCGCTGTGCGCATCCGCGATATCCTGGGCGAACTGGAAGGGTTTGACGAGGTCACGGTCACCGTCTCATCCGGCATCGTGACCCTGCGCGGCACCACGGTAGACACGGCCACGGCCGAGCGGCTGAACGAATTGGTCGGCCGGGTCGAGGGCGTGGTCGCCATCGAAAACGAGGTTACCGAAACCACCGACGTGGTGGCCCGCCTGAACCCCGCCGTTGAACGGTTCATGGCACGGATGCAGCAATTGATCGCGCTGGTGCCGCTGGCCACTGTCGCGCTGGCGGCATTCCTGCTGGTGGCGGCGTTGGGCGTCGTGCTGGCACGGATGCGCTATCCGTGGGACCGGATCGCGCCCAACGCATTTATCGCCGACATCTATCGCCAGTTCATCCGGATCCTGTTTCTGGTGGGTGGCGTCGTGGTTGCGCTGGATATCCTGGGGGCCACGGCCCTGCTGGGCACGATCCTGGGGGCCGCCGGTATCGTCGGGCTGGCCATCGGTTTCGCCGTCCGCGACACGGTGGAAAACTTCATCGCGTCGATCATGCTGTCGATCCGCCAGCCGTTCCGTCCCAATGACACGATCGAGATCGAGGGCGACATCGGCAAGGTGATCCGCCTGACCAGCCGGGCCACGATCCTGCTCAGCTTTGACGGCAACCACATCCGCATCCCCAATTCCACTGTCTTCAAGAGCCGGATCGTGAACTACACCCGCAACGACGAACGGCGGTTCGTCATTGATCTGGGCGTGGCCTACGGCACCGACCTGACCCACGCGCAGGCGCTGGCGCTGGACACGGTCAGCGCCCTGCCCTTTGTGCTGGATGCGCCACAGCCGTCGGTCTGGATCGAGGAACTGGGCGACAGCGCGGTCATCATCAAGATTGCGGCATGGATCGCACAGCACGAGAGCAGCTATCTGAAGGCGCGCAGCGAAGCCTGGCGGCTGTGCATGGCGGCCTTTGACGCAGACGGCATCGTGATGCCGGAAACAACGCTGCGCATCGTAGGTGTCGGAGACGGCATTGCAGACGCACCCGGGCCCGCCGCGGAACCCGTCCGCACGCCGCCCATACCGGTCGAACTGGAGGCGCAGGACGTGCAGGCCACGGACGATGCCGCCCTGGACCGCATCATCAACGAAGAACGCGAAGCCCGCGGCGACGATGATCTGCTGAACCCCGATGCGGACCGTCAGGAATAGCCTGCGGCATCGTCAGCAAAATTTCCGCAGAATCGGGCTTGAACCATGTTACTGCGCGGCGTAGATAACCGCGCACGTTGGGATGTAGCTCAATTGGTAGAGCACCGGTTTTTGGTACCGTAGGTTGTAGGTTCGAGTCCTACCATCCCAGCCACCTTTTCTTATCGAATTGGCGTTACACCGGCCCGGCCCCCTGTGTCCGGTCCGCCTCGTTATGTTCGAGTTTTCGCATTGCCCACTTGTCAGGCGTCAATTTTGGCGGAATGCTCAAGATGTGAGCAGAACAAAAACAATACTGCTGGCAGGCATTCTGACGACATCAAGCGCCGTGCAGGGCGCGACCGGGGTGCCGTTGTTTCAGCAATTCGCGGGCTGCGCCGGGCGCATGTCGGCCGAGATGGAACATGCCTGGCTAATCAACGATCCGCAGGCCGATACCTACAAGACGCAGCGCCTGACGTTTCTTTCCCTGCTCGACGCCACGATGCCCGCCGGACAGGAACGCGATGTTCTGGCCGCGCGCATCGATGCAAAGATGGCCCATGCCGCCCTGCTGACCGCCGCCACATTCGGCACCGCACCGGACCGTGCCGCACGCGCCCGCAAACGCGCCACATGGCATGTTTCGATGTGCCGCGACATGCTTCTCGACAGCTAATCGCACAGTCTTTGGGCGGTTTCGCGGAAAACGCGTAATTATTGCGCAGGGCCATCCACAGCCTGCCGCAATGGCCCGCATTCGACTCCTGTCTGCCTGAAAAACGACCTAGCCCTACGCCCAGGCGCAGATCGCCTGACTTGAAACGTGCGAGGGGCTGGCCTGGAAACCTGTACCCCCCGCACGCCGCATAGAATGCGTTGGTGGCTTATGGAGCGTTTTTGCGCCCCCGGCAAGCACGCCACGCTCAGACCGTGAGGACGAAAAATGACCCGTAAACTTCTTTCCAGCACTGCTGCCGTGCTGATTGCCGGCGCTGGTGCCGCCTATGCCTGCGACGCCCCGATCAAGGTTGGCGTGCTGCATTCGCTGTCCGGCACGATGGCGATTTCGGAAACGACGCTCAAGGACACGATGGAAATGCTGGTCGAACAGCAGAACGACAAGGGCGGTGTCCTGGGCTGTCAGCTTGAGGCCGTGGTGGTCGATCCCGCATCCGACTGGCCGCTCTTTGCCGAAAAGGCGCGCGAACTGCTGACAGTGCACGAGGTCGACGTGATCTTTGGCAACTGGACATCCGTGTCTCGCAAGTCCGTCCTGCCCGTGATTGAGGAACTGAACGGCCTGCTGTTCTATCCGGTGCAGTACGAAGGCGAAGAGTCGTCCAAGAACGTCTTCTACACCGGGGCCGCCCCCAACCAACAGGCGATCCCGGCCACCGACTATTTCCTCGAAGAGCTTGAGGTCGAGAAATTCGCGCTGCTGGGCACCGACTATGTCTATCCCCGCACCACGAACAACATCCTCGAGGCGTATCTCAAGGACAAGGGCATCGCCGCCGAAGACATTTTCGTCAACTACACCCCCTTCGGCCATTCAGACTGGTCCAAGATCGTGGCGGACGTGGTGGCGCTGGGGGCCGATGGCAAGAAGGTCGGCGTGATTTCCACCATCAACGGCGACGCGAACGTGGGCTTTTACAAGGAACTGGCCGCCGCTGGCATCAGCGCCGATGACATTCCCGTTGTCGCGTTTTCGGTGGGCGAAGAGGAATTGGCCGGTCTCGACACCTCGAACCTGGTCGGTCACCTGGCGGCATGGAACTATTTTCAGTCGGCGGAATCAGAAGCGAACGAAGCATGGGTCGAAGCCTGGAAAGCCCGCATGGGCGAGGAGCGCGTGACCAATGACCCGATGGAGGCCCACTATATCGGCTTCAACATGTGGGTGAACGCGGCCGAGGCGGCAGGCACCACCGACGTGGATGCCGTGCGCGAGGCCATGTACGGGCAGGAGTTCCCGAACCTGACCGGCGGCACCGCGGTGATGCTGCCCAACCACCACCTGGCCAAACCGGTCCTGATCGGCGAGATTCAGGAAGACGGGCAGTTCGACATCATCAGCCAGACCGAGGAAGTGCCGGGTGACGCCTGGACCGACTTCCTGCCGGAATCGGCGGTGCTGAAATCGGATTGGAAGGACCTGGGCTGCGGCATGTACAACACCGCGACCAGCACCTGTGTGCAGATCAAGTCCAACTACTGACGTGACCTTTGCCGGGGGCGTGCCGTGCCCCCGGCTTTCCTGATCCTCGGAACACCTCATGCCCCTTCTTCACCGGCTGTTTCTGGCCTGTCTTGTCGCGATTGCTCCGCTTGTTGCGGCGGCCCAGCAGGCCGACGCGCCGGTTCAGCAGGTGCTTCAGGCCCATGCCGACATCATCGTGAAATCCTCGCGCAAGAGCATCGGCCCGGCCATCGACGCGCTGGCCACAAGCGGTCTGGATCAGGCACAGGTGGTGCTCCAGCGCTGGCAAGCCAAGGACATGTGGGTGTCCAAGGACACGGGCCTGTTCGTCTTTGCCGAAAAGGCGCCGGACCGGATGATCACGCTTTTTGACGTGTCCGGCGGGACCGAGATCGGGCTGGCCCCGGCCAAGGAGTACAAACAGCTCAAACCCAATTCCGGCATCCGCGGCATGATCGCGGGCGCGCTGGTACAGTTCCAACTGTCCGCCCCCGATGTATCCGTGCGGGCCGGGGCGCTGGACGCCATCGAACGCGATGCTCAGCCCACGCACCTGGCAGGCCTGCGGGCGGCCATCGACAATGAACCCGACGCCGCGCTCAGATCGCGCAAGATCCGGCTGGAACGGCTGTTGACCATCCAGTTCGACGCAAACGACGATACCCGCATCGCGGCCATCGCCAGCTTTGCCGGGGACCTCGGCGTAGACGTGCGCGCCGCTCTGAACCCATTGGTGACGACCCGGATCGACGTGGCCAGGAACGCCCCGGACGGTGCGATCCGGCTGCAACCGGGGACCGGGGCGCTGCCCCGCGATGCGGCCTATGATCTTCTGGTGGCCGCTGACCTTGCCCCGGCCCGCGTCGCCCCCGCCACCGTCCGACAGGCGCTGATCGACAATATCGACGGCACCACCGTGGCAGGGGTCCAGATCGCCACCCTGAACACCGATGCCGCACGCCTCGACGCCTATGCCCGGCTGTCCCGCGACGGCGCGGCCCAACCGCTGGTCACCGAAACGGACATCGACGCAGCCCTAAACGCCTTCGCCTTTTTCGAGGTTTTTACCGGCGCCCCACCCCAGGTGGCCCAGGCCGCCCGCGCCGCCCTGCAGGATATTGAGGCGGCCGTGGCCCTGAACCAGACCATCGATCTGGGCCTCGATGCACTCAGCCTCGCCTCCATCTACTTTCTCGCCGCCATCGGGCTGGCCATCACCTTTGGCGTGATGGGGGTGATCAACATGGCCCATGGCGAGTTCATCATGATGGGGGCCTACACGGGCTATGTCGTGCAACTGTTCGTGCCCGATTACACGCTGTCGATCCTGCTCGCGATCCCGCTGGCCTTTGCCGTGACCTTCGGCGCAGGCGTTGCGCTGGAACGGCTGGTGATACGCTGGCTCTACCACCGTCCTCTGGAAACACTGCTCGCCACCTTCGGCATCTCGATCGCGCTTCAGCAACTGGCCAAGAACATTTTCGGCACGCAGGCCCGCCCGCTCACTGCCCCCGGCTGGCTGGACGGCAGTTGGGTGATCAATGACATCGTGTCGATCAGCTACATCCGCATCGCCATATTCGTGCTGGCGCTGATCTTCCTTGCCCTGTTCCTGCTGGTGATGAACCGCACCCGGCTGGGGCTCGAAGTACGGGCCGTTACACAAAACCCGCGCATGGCGGCGTCAATGGGGATCAACCCGGACAAGATCAACATGCTCACCTTCGGTTTCGGTTCCGGGATCGCGGGCATCGCAGGCGTCGCCATCGGGCTCTACGCCAAGGTCACCTCCGAGATGGGCGCGGACTACATCGTGCAATCGTTCATGACGGTGGTCGTGGGCGGGGTTGGCAACATCTGGGGCACGCTGCTGGGGGCCACCATGGTCGGATCGCTGCAAAAGGGGATCGAATGGCTGAACCCGTCCAACACACTGGCGGCACAAACCTACATGATCCTGTTCATCATCCTGTTCATCCAGTTCCGGCCCAAGGGGATCATCGCCCTCAAGGGCCGCGCGGCGGAGGCATAGATGACCGAAACAGCCGTTTCTTCTGGCCGAAAATATCCCGGGGGTGCGGGGGCAGAGCCCCCGCGTCTGGCGACGCCGCCAGGCGGCGCAAAACCTCTGGTGCGGCGCCACCCGTCAGTCCTGATCTTCATCGCCTGTCTCGCGCTGTTCACACTGGCGATTACCGTGCTGGCCGAAGGGTTCGGGATCGGCGTGATCTCCACCAGTTTCGTCAAGACGCTGGGCAAGACACTCTGCCTGTGCCTCGTGGCGCTCGCCATGGATCTGGTCTGGGGCTACACCGGTATCCTGAGCCTTGGGCACATGGCATTTTTCGGTATCGGCGGCTACGCCATCGGCATGTGGCTGATGTATGCGCGAACCGAAATCATCGTGGCGCAAAGCCTCGCCCAGGCGCCCTTGCCGCCGACCCCACAGGAAATATCGGACGGCATCGCCGGTCAAATCTTCGGCGTGGTCGGCGCTTCGGAATTTCCGCTCATCTGGGCCTTTGCACATTCGCTGCCGTTGCAACTGGCGGCCGTGGTGCTGGTGCCGGGACTTCTGGCGCTGGTCTTTGGCTGGCTGGCCTTCCGCAGCCGCGTCACCGGCGTCTACCTGTCGATCCTGACACAGGCGATGACACTTGCGCTGTCGCTTTACCTCTTCCAGAACGACAGCGGCCTGCGCGGCAACAACGGACTGTCGGGGCTGCAAAACCTGCCAGGCCTTGACGACGTTCCGCAATCGGCCGTGTCGCTGTGGTTCTTCTGGGCCTCGGCCCTGGCGCTGGGCGGCGGTTACATCCTGTGTGCCTGGGTCGTGTCGGGCAAGTTCGGCTCGGTCCTGCGCGCCATTCGCGATGACGAGGCGCGGGTGCGGTTCCTCGGCTACTCGGTCGAGGGCTACAAGCTCTTCATCTTCACCTTCACCGCCGTGATCGCGGGGATCGCGGGCGCGCTCTATTACCCGCAGGCGGGCATCATCAACCCGGCCGAAATCGCGCCCATCGCGTCGATCTACCTGGCTGTATGGGTCGCCATCGGCGGGCGCGGACGGCTGTACGGCGCGGTGATCGGCGCCGCGTTCGTGTCGCTGTTGTCCACGTGGTTCACCGGCGGGCAGGCGCCGGACATCAACCTGGGCGTCTACACGATCCAGTGGGTCGACTGGTGGACAATCCTGCTGGGCCTCAGCTTTGTGGGCGTCACGCTTTTTGCCCCCCGCGGCATCGGCGGGCTGGTGGACCTGATCGAAAACCGCCGCCATCCAGACCGTCATGGCGCGGCCCTTGGCCCCGATCCGGGCGCCTTGCGCGAAAAGGAGGCCGAGAAATGAGCACCCTGCTCGAAGTCTCCGGTGTGTCCAAGACCTTTGACGGGTTCAAGGCCATCAACAACCTGTCTTTCCAGATCGGCAAGGCCGAGTTGCGCGCGGTGATCGGACCCAACGGCGCGGGCAAGACCACCTTCATGGACATCGTCACCGGCAAGACCAGGCCGGACGAGGGCCGCGTGCTGTGGGGCGACAAGTCGGTGTCGCTGCTGTCGATGACCGAAGCCGCAATCGCGCAGGCGGGCGTAGGCCGCAAGTTTCAGCGCCCGACTGTGTTCGAGGATCAGACCGTCGCCGAAAACCTGATGCTGGCGTTGAAAAAACCGCGCGGGCCGTTGCCTGTCCTGCGGTTCAAACCCGCACGCCGCGACCACGACGCGGTCGCGAAGCTGGCCAGGGAGATCGGGCTGGACGACGCCCTGCCCCGCAAGGCGGGCGAGTTGAGCCACGGCCAGAAGCAATGGCTGGAGATCGGCATGCTGCTGGCACAGGATCCCCAGCTTTTGCTGGTGGACGAACCGGCTGCAGGCATGACCCCGGCGGAACGCGAACACACGACCGAATTGCTGGTGGAGGCGGCCAAAACCCGCGCCGTGGTGGTTGTCGAACACGACATGGAATTCGTGCGGCGGCTGGGCTGCAAGGTCACCGTGCTGCACGAGGGATCGGTGCTGGCCGAAGGCAGCCTGGACCACGTCACATCGGACGATAAAGTGATCGAGGTGTATCTTGGGCGGTGACATCCTTCGAACGCGCGGCCTGACCCTGCACTATGGCGGCAGCCAGATCCTGAACGGCGTGGATGTGAACGCGGCCCGTGGCCAGGTCACCTGCATCATGGGCACCAACGGCGTGGGCAAGACCAGCCTGCTCAAGGCGCTGTCGGGCACCCATCCCCGGTCCGGCGGCACCTATCATCTGGACGGCGAAGAAATCAGCCGCGCCTCTGCCCACGGGCTGGCACAAAAAGGCGTGGCCTATGTCCCGCAGGGACGCGAGATTTTCCCCTTTCTGACCGTGCGCGAGAACCTGGAGACCGGCTTTGCCTGCCTGCCCCGCGGCGAACGGCGCATTCCCGACGACATCTTCGACTTGTTCCCGATCCTTGGGGATTTTCTGCACCGGCGTGGCGGCGACCTGTCCGGCGGGCAGCAGCAGCAACTGGCCATCGCACGGGCGCTGATCACACGGCCCAAAGTCCTGCTGCTGGATGAGCCGACCGAAGGGATCCAACCCAACATCATCCAGCAAATCGGACGGGTGATCGCGCAGCTGCGCGACAGGGGTGACATGGCCATCGTTCTGGTCGAACAGTTCTTTGATTTCGCCTTTGATCTGGGCGACCGTTTCCTGGTTCTGGAACGCGGGGCCGAGGTGCTTTCGGGCCACGCAGGCGAGATCGAGCGTGACCGGTTGCACGCGGCTGTTTCGGTATAGGCATCGCGCTTTCACGCAGCGCCGGCGCGACCCATTCAAAGAACCACGCGCGATTTCGTCGCAGCCACACGCATACCGAGCAACCCCCTGAATCATGACTTAATTTTGCCTCGAATTCCAACTATACTTCGCATAGACCGTCGACATTTGCAGGTTGGGTAGATTTGGCGCGGCATGGGTATCGCCGCGCACTGAGGATTGGGAGTTTCGGCATGAGACCGAGCGATACGCTCTATTTGAATCAATGGCATTTTCCGCTGATCGGCGACATCGAAACCATCTGGACCGAATACACGGGCACAGGCATCACCACGGGCGTCTATGACGACGGTGTCCAGTACACCCACGGCGATCTGGACGGCAACTACGACAGCAGCCTGCATTTCCAGTATTTCGGCACGACCTATGACCCCTATCCGATCAACCTGAGCAATGACGGGCACGGCACATCCGTCGCGGGCCTGATTGCCGGGGAACAGGACGGCATCGGCACGGTCGGCGTGGCCTTCAACTCGACCATCGTGGGCGTCAACTACCTCGAAGATCTGGGCAACCAGTCAACGACGATCGATCAGGCCAGCATCCGCTGGGCCGAGAATTTCGACATCATGAACAACAGCTGGGGTTATGGCGGATATTTCGACGACTTCGACAACCTGAACGGCAACAGCATCGTGGCTTCCACAGTCGCATCCATGAACTACGTGGTGGACAATGGGCGCGACGGTCTGGGCACCGTCATCGTCAAAGCCTCGGGCAACGAAGAAGCCAACGCCACGTCCGCCGGGATCAATGGCGCGCGCGAAACCATTGCCGTGGCGGCGACGGATTCCAATGGCAATGCGATCTGGTACACCAACTGGGGGTCGTCCATCCTTGTGACAGCCCCGGCGGCATCCAATACCGCGGATATCACCGGTCTGGGTGGCTATGGACCCGGTGACTTCACCAGCACATTCGGCGGCACATCGGCGGCAACACCCGTGACCGCAGGGGTCGTTGCGCTGATGCTCGAAGCCAATTCCGGGCTGGGCTGGCGCGACGTGCAGAACATTCTGGCCGTCTCCGCCTCGCAGACCGGATCGGCCTACGGGGGTGCAGGCACCGGCGAAGAAGTCGGGTTCTGGTCGAAAAACGGGGCAGAGAACTGGAATGGCGGCGGCATGTCCTTTCACCTCAGCTACGGCTTCGGCATGGTCGACGTTCATGCAGCGGTGCGCATGGCCGAGATCTGGACCCTGATCAACAACGGCGAGGTGCGGACATCGTCCAATGAAGTGTCGGTCACCGCATCCGACTCTGTCTTTTCGTCCTTTGCGGATAACATGCCACACACCTCGACCTTTACCATCACCGACGACATCGACATCGAGCATATCTACGTCACCGTGGACATGCGCCATGCGGATTACAACGACGTGCACATCAACCTTGTTGGCCCGAACGGCGAGGTGGTGCCGCTGATCGTGGATGGCATCGCGGATCAGGTGGTCGACGTCTATTACATGGACTACACGTTCGGGGTGACGGCGGCCCTTGGCATGTCCAGTCTGGGCGACTGGCAGGTGCAGCTGGTTGACGACAGCCTCTTTGATTCCGGTTACATCTACAGCATCGGCATCGAGTTCTTTGGCCAAGCGCAGTCCGTGAACGACGTGCATCACCTGACCATGGACTTCATGGAATTGGTCGCGGCCGAAGGCGGTCGCAACCAGCTGGAAGACACCAACGGCGGGTCTGACTGGCTGAACATGGCGGCGATCACCGGCGATGCCTTTGTGAACCTCAACAACGGAAATGTGACGGTCGATGCGCTTCAATGGGCAACGATCCAGAACCAGAGCTTCGAGAACCTGGCCGGTGGCGACGGCAACGACAACTTTGTCGGCAATGTCGAAAACAACCATTACCTGGGTATGCGCGGAAACGACTACGCCGAAGGCGGCGAGGGCGAAGACACGCTCGAAGGGGGCGTGGGCGACGACGAACTGCGCGGCAACGGCGACCGAGACACCCTGTTGGGCGACGCTGGCGAGGACGTGCTGCGTGCCGGCAAGGCCCGAGACCGCGTCGAAGGCGGCGAGGACAATGACACGCTTTTCGGCGGCAACGGCAAGGACAACCTGCTGGGCGGCAGGGGGCAGGACGTGCTGCACGGTGAAGGCGGCCGGGACAAGCTGACCGGTGGCAAAGGTTCTGACACGCTGGATGGCGGCACCGGCAAAGACAACCTGATCGGCAACCAGCAATCCGATACCTTTATCTATGCCCTTGGCTATGACGACGACGTGATCGAGGATTTCGAGGACAACGTGGACGTTTTGCAACTGAACACGGACCTTTGGGGTGGCGGACTGAACACCACACAGGTCCTGGCGCTGGCCGATGACAGCAGCGGCAACACCGTATTCGACTTCGGTGGTGGCGACACGCTGACGCTGTTGGGCATTGCTGACAAGTCCGTGTTGGCCGACGACATCATCTTTGCCTGACGCGCGGCCATGGAACTGCAAAAGGGGCGGTGCCGTGGTGTGGCACCGCCCCTTTTTCACACCGACCGAAAAAGTTTTCCAAAAACCTGAGCGAAGCGCCGCGAAAGCGCCGTAAATCCATCCCGTCCGTCGCTGCCTTTGCAGGCGACACAGTCCCCAACCTGTTCATTGCGTGTCAGCAGCTTGGGGGCTGCATCCATGTATCAATTGTCTGCGTCGACCGTATTCGCCCAATCGGGTGGTTCCGCCCTGTGGGGTGTCAGCGACCTGTCCCTGTTCGAAGTGGGCGGCGCGCTGCAGCTTTACGCCGTGGATCGCGTTTCGGAACAGATCGTGACCTACGAGGTGGGCGCAGGCATCGGCGCGCCCAGCCTGGAAAGCGCGCGCAACATAGGCGGCGGTTACCTGCCCGCCACCGGCGTCGATCTGGTCGACACGCCCGGCGGCGTGCACGCGATCCTGACGGGTGCGTCAGCGTCCGACTACAGTGCCTTCCGGATCCAGGGGAACGGCGGCTTTTCAAGCGGCATCAATTTCGACCCGGACACCGGATCCTTTGCCGCCATCACCGCGGCCCTGACCACGGCGACGGCGCAGGGAACGTTCATGGTCAGTGCACAGCACGGGCAAGACGGGTTCGCGGTGCAGAGCCTTGACACCGATCTGTCGGCAACGCTGAGGCAATCGGTCGACACGGGCGGTGCGGTGTCGGACCTGGCGGTGCTGGGGACCGGAACGGACCCGATCGTGCTGGCCGCTGATGCGACGGGGCACAGCCTGTTGTCCTACCGTATGGCGGCCAACGGAACGCTGACCGAGGTCGGGCGCCTGACGGCGCTGGACGGTTTGGCCGTCTATCGACCCGGACACCTGGAAACGACCCGATTGGACGGACAGCACTATGCCATTCTGGCAGCCAGCGGTTCGGGATCATTGTCGGTCGTGGCTGTGGACGGCGAAGGGGCGATGACCCTGACGGACCATGTGTTTGACGGGCTGGCCACGCGCTTTGCAGGGGTCGACGAGTTGGGCGTCGTGACCGCGGGCGAGCGCGTGTTCGTGCTGGCGGCCGGCAATGACGCGGGCATCACGTTGTTGGAGCTGCTGCCCAACGGCCGGCTGCATCACCACATGTCCCTGCCGGACCAGACGAACCTGCCGCTGGACGGCGTGACTTCACTGGTCGGTGCAATGCAGGGCGACACGCTGCATGTCTATGCCGCAAGCGGTGGCATCGCAGGCATCGCCGAGCTGAAGTTCACCCTTGGCCCCGTCGGGGACGTGGCAACCGGCAACACGGGCCACAACACGATCAACGGCACGAATGCAGGCGACGTGCTGTATGGCGGGACCGGCGGCAACGACCAGCTGTTCGGCGGCAGTGGCAATGACGTTCTGGTGGCGGGCAGCGGCGATGACAGCCTGACCGGCGGCGCGGGCAGGGATGTCTTTGTTATGGGGGCCACCACGTCAAAGGCGCGCATTCTCGACTTCGACCCGGGCAAGGACGTGATCGACCTGTCAGGGCTGCCATTCCTATATGACGTCGGCCAGCTTTCCATCGTTGATCTTTCGTCACGGTTCACCCTGTCCTGGGGCGGCGTCAGCATCAGCGTCTATCACCCCGACAATCCCGGCATGACACAGGAACAGCTGCTGAGCGCCATCAAGATTGATCTGGCGCACAGCGTGACGACAATCGAAGCCCCGGACCCCAACGCAGTGGTGTCCTATTTCGGCACCGCCGGAGACGATGACCTGGTCGGCGACGTGACGGTCGATGTTTTCTTTGCTTCATCGGGTGCCGACAGCCTGAACGGCGGCGAAAACCGCGACTATGTCACCTTTGATGACTTCAGTGCCGGCGTGAAGCTGGACCTGTTGTTCCCCGACAAGAACCAGGGTGAATTGGCAGATGACATCCTTGTGTCGATCGAAGGGGTCATGGGCACCGCATTCCAGGACGTGATCGAGGGCGACCATGTGCAGAACTGGTTCGAAGGCGGCGACGGCAACGACATCCTGCGCGGGCGGTCCGCCCGCGACCGCCTGTTCGGCGAAGAAGGCGAAGACACGCTGAACGGCGGCAAGGGTCGCGATCGCCTGGAAGGCGGCGCAGGGGACGATCTGCTCGAAGGGGTATCGGGCAAGGACTTCCTGCGCGGTGGCAAGGGCAACGACACGCTGCGCGCCGGTGAAAACGAGGACAAGCTGCTGGGTGGGGTCGGCAAGGATGTGCTGGACGGCGGCAGGGGCGAGGATTGGCTGGACGGCAGTTGGGGCAATGACACGCTGACAGGCGGTGGCCAGCACGACACATTTGTCTTCGGGCAGGACCATGGCGATGACGTCATCACCGACTTCAATGCCAACACCAACAGGGAACAGATCGACCTGACCGCCATGACCGCCATAAGCAACTATGACGACTTGCAGAACAATCACATGCAGGCCGAGTCGGGCGGGGTTCTGATCGACACGGGCGAAGGGACGATCCTGCTGGAGGGCGTCAGCCTGGGCGTGTTGGACGCCAACGACTTTATCCTGTGATGCCCTTGCGCGCGGTCCGCCCGGCCCACCACACTGGGTTGAATTGGAACAGCCGGTAACTTTTTTGTTCGAATACTCTGGATCACATCGGACCAGATGTGGTTCATAATAATGCGCACAGGCTGCACGCTTTTTTGGCAAAACAATTCACTTTCAGAGGGCAAAATGACGACTTTCACGCTTCAAGGGTTCCTGGTCGACCGCGATCAAAACGACAACGTCACCGAGGTGGACCTTGTTTCGGCATCAGCGGTTTTCCCGACCGATCCCCCGAACCTGCGGTACACGGTGGATATCCCCGCAGGTGGTGACGAGCTTCTGGACACGGTCGACCTGGTCTTTCCGCCGCTCACCTTTCTGGTGGATGGCGTTCTTGGCAACGACAACTGGGAAGCACTGATCGGGCAGATCACGACACCGGCCGGCACGCATCAAATTCTGGTTCTTTTCAACCCGGTCACAGATACCGACTATATCTTCCAGCTTGGCGGTGACCCCCTCACCTTCCCGACCACAATCGCGGAATTCAACGCGCTTGAGGCGTCGATCACCAGCGGTGGGTCCATTACATCGGGACCGCTTGCACCCAACACCGACATCAATGTCGGCACACTGCCCAACGTGACATCGACAGACGACGATTTCCTGATCGCGCCCGATACCGGCGTCAACTTCGACGGTGGGGTCGGCGATGACACGCTTCAGGGCGGCGCGGGCGACGACACGCTTCTGGGCGGCGATGGCAGTGACATTCTGAACGGCGGCGGCGGCAACGACTCGCTCAATACAGGTGACAATTCGGACTTCGATGCGGTCGAAGCCAGCACGGGCAACGACACGATCAACCTCGGCGATGCGAACCCGACGGACGCGTTCGTCATTCTCAATTACGGAACGATCGGCAACGCCATCAGTGCAACCATCAACGGCGTGACCGGTGTTTCGACGGTCAACAAATTCGCTTCCGGCACCGATACGATCCTGGGCGTGGCCGCACCGCTGAATGCTGGCGCGGTGATCGGCGGGCTTGCCTTTGACGGAACCGCACAGGCCGACACGTTGAACTTCACCCTTGCCGCGGGCCAGTGGCTCAGCGTGCGCGGCGGCCTTGGCAATGACACGATCACCATCAACGGCGATGGCTTCGTCCGGCTGAATTACAACGACGGTGGCGCCATCGTCGCGAACCTCGGCACGAACATCGTGACGCGGTCAGGTGAAACCGACACCATATTCGGCGACGTAAGCGAATTGCGGGGATCCAACGATGCCGACAGCATGACCGGCAGCGCAAACGATGAATCCTTCATCGGTCGATCCGGCAACGACACGATCAACGGCGGCGGCGGCTTTGACCGCGTCCGCTATGACCGGAGCGGCAACGACAGCGCGGTCACCGTCGATCTGGCCGCTGGCACGGCCACGGGCACCTTCAACGGCAACGCCTTTGCGCACACGCTCAGCAACATCGAATGGGTCCGTGGGTCCGGTTTCGGTGACAGCATCACAGGTGCCGGTGCCAAGGAATTGCTGGACGGCAAGGACGGCGACGACACGCTGATCGGCGGCGGCAACGAGGACACGTTGCGGGGCGGTGACGGTGCCGACAGCCTTGATGGTGGCGACGGTTTCGATTTTGCCGCCTATGACGACGCCGACAGCCGCGTGCGGATCGACCTGCTGAACTCCAACGCCGCCATCGGCGATGCGGTGGGCGATACCTATGCCAATATCGAAGCCTTCGACCTCACCGACTTCAACGACGTCTTCAACGGCGACAACGGCATCAACTGGGCCTATGGCCTGGATGGCGATGACAAAATGAAAGGCCGGGGTGGCCGTGACCGCCTGTTCGGCGAAGAAGGCAACGACGAGCTTAACGGCGGCAAGGGCCGCGACCGGCTCGAAGGGGGCGACGGCAATGATCTGCTGCAGGGGCTCGGCGGGCTCGACAACCTGCGCGGCGGCAAGGGCGACGACACGATGGAAGGCGGCGACAACCGCGATATCCTGATTGGTGGACGCGGCCGCGACATCATCGACGGCGGCGGCGACGACGACAACCTGTCCGGCAGTTCCGACGCCGACACATTCCTGTTTGCCGATGGCCACGGCAACGACATCATCACCGATTTCGCCGCCACCAACGACAACGAAAAGATCGACTTGTCGGCGGTGTCGGCAATCGCGTCTATCGGCGATATCACCGGCCCGGGCGGTGCCGGCAGCCAGGTGGGGGCCGACGTGCTGATCGACACGGGCGGCGGCAACTCGATCCTGTTGCAGGGCGTGCAGCTTGCCGATCTGGGGGATGCCGACTTTATCTTCTGATACCCCCCCCAAAAAAATCGAAAGGCCGGGCACCGCGCCCGGCCTTTTTCATTGGCATTCTGCCATTGCCTCCACTTGTGTCGCGGAGGGGCCGTTGCTAACCAGCGTCAGGGTGCCGCATCAGCAGGGAGTGTTTCTGAATGACGACTTATACGGTGACGGGATTCAGCACGTTTTATAATCAATCACTGGATATCATCGACGTCGCACCGGTGCAGTTGGCGGCTCTCTTGCCGACCGATCCGCCGGTTTTCCAATACACTGTGCTGTCCGGTGCGGGCACACTGGACCAGGTGAATGTGTTCACGCCCGAAACTTTGCCTCTCAGCTTTACGGTCAACGGCCAACCCGGCAGTTTCAACTGGGAACTCACAATCGCCTATGTCGACACGGCAGCCGGGCGTTCGTACATCATGTTGTTCTATGATCCAGTCGTGAACGTCGACCATGCCTTCCTCATCGGCGGAGCGGCGCTGCCGTTGCCAACAGATGTAGCATCGATGAATGCGTTCCTTGCTTCCATTACAGGGGGCGGGGTTGTCACCTCCGGCCCATTTGCGCCCGACACAGACATCAACGTGCTTGCCATTCCAAACGTCGGCAGCACCGAAAACGACCTGTTCCCCGGCACGGCGGGCGTGGATGAATTCGACGGCGGCATCGGCAACGACACGATTGACGGGCTGGCAGGCAATGACGATTTGGCGGGCGGCACCGGCAATGACGAAATCGCGGGCGGCACCAACGATGATACCCTCGACGGCGGCGCAGGGGCCGACACGCTGGACGGCGGAGACGGGTTCGACACGGCCAGCTTCGCCTCGGCCATGGCGCGGGTGCGGGTGGATCTGCTGAACCCGGGGGCGGCACTGAACGACGCGGTGGGCGATGTCTATACCGGGATCGAAGCGTTTTCGATGAGCGCCCTGAACGACGTGTTCAACGGCGACAACGGCCAGAACTGGGCATACGGTCTGGGTGGCGATGACGGCATGAAGGGCCGCGGCGGCCGTGACCGACTGTTCGGCGACGAAGGCAACGACACGCTGAATGGCGGCAAGGGACGCGACCGGCTCGAAGGCGGGGACGGCAACGACGAACTGTTGGGCCTTGGCGGTCTCGACAACCTGCGCGGTGGCAAGGGCGACGACACGATGGAAGGCGGCGACGGGAACGATCTGTTGATCGGCGGGCGCGGCAGTGATGTGCTGGACGGGGGTGCAGGCGACGACAACCTGTCCGGCAGCACAGACGCCGATACATTCCTGTTTGCCGACGGGCATGGCAATGACGTCATCACCGACTTTGCCGCAACCAACGACAGCGAAAAGATAGACCTGTCAGAGGTATCCGCGATCAATTCCATCGGCGACATCACCGACCCCGGCGGCGCAGGCAGCCAGGTTGGCAGCGACGTGTTGATCGATACGGGTGGCGGCGACTCGATCTTGTTGCAAAATGTGCAGCTTGGCGATCTTGGGAACGGCGACTTTATCTTCTGACAGCGAAAAGGGCCGGGCGTGATGCCCGGCCTTTCCGCTTCAGCCAACCTTGTAACCGAAGAAACTCGTCTCGTTGGCTGCAAAGTATCCCGAGAATGAAGCGAACATGCCCTGCAATTCCACGGTGTCGCCGGCGACCAGCGGCACCAGCGCATGCGTGTTGATGAACGTCTTTTCCGTGTCATGGTTCGACGTGATGCGCCCGAACGTGCCCGCAATCTGATCGGTCCCGTTCTTGACCAGGCGGATGTTCATGCGGGCCTTGTCGTTCGCATCGATCTTGAACAGCAGGTGTCCGTTAAAGGCGTAAAGCCCATCTACAGGTGCTGTGAATACGTTGGTCGCCGCATCGAACACGCCTTGATCGTTATAGGCCAGCGTGTTGATCCCGATCTTGGTCCATGTGGCCACGGCTCCGAAGTTGTCGAAATTCGTGGTGCCGGAAAACCGGGGCAGGTTCGGTTGCGACGTGATCCCGGTCTGGCCGTCCACGACCAACCCGTCCTGAAATGACGTACCGTCCTGCGACACGGCCAGCCGCAGGTCGTTGTTGCCGAACAGCCCGAACAGCGCGCGGGTGACGAAATCGGTCTGCAGGACAAACCCCGCATCATCGCCAGCGGCTTCCTTGTTGTAGGTCTGCATCAGGCTGCCGGTGCCGCCGTCCGCAGCATAAAGCGCCGTCCAGAGCGCCGCGTTCAGCTTGGCCGAAAAAGGCGCGCTTGCTGTATCCATGCCGATGCCCAGCCCGGTCAGATCCTCAAGCAGATCGCCCCCCGACAGGTCCTGCCACGCGGCACCATCGTGCAGGCGCATTGTCTGCGTGTCCGCGAAATAGGCGCGCCACCCCTCTTGCGGCGCATAGAACACCCATGCACCGTTTTCAAAGCTGGCAATCCGACCGTCCTGCCCCGCCCAATCAAGCTGCCCTCCGGCAGGTACGGCATAGCGCATTCCGTCCTGCGGGGCTGCGGGCGGCGTGGTTGCGCTGCCGGATATCACGCTCAGCTGGACCAGCGCGTCCAGTACGGACAATGCCGCATTGTGGGTGACATGTTTCTGGGCCTGCGATGGTTGCAGGATGGGCAACGACAGGTTCGGCAATGTGTCTGGCATGGGCTGTGTCCTCGGGGTCCGTTTGGCCCAAGTGTCTAGCCGCGCGCCGGTTGCCAGAACCTTGTCCAATCGCCCGACGCATTAATCCTTTGTCAACATTCGGGCCCTGCGAGGCAGAAAATGCATGGGGGCAAGTGACACTGTGCGATGCAATTGGTAAATGGCGCGGAACAAGACCGGGCTCAAAGGGGACACCGCCGTGCAGATCGACGACACCGCGCTTTCCGGCGTCAAGGTGCTGACGCCGCGCCGTTTTGGCGACGACCGCGGGTTTTTCAGCGAAAGCTGGAGCAAGCGGGTCATGGCCGAAGCCGGGCTGGATTTCGACTGGGTACAGGACAACCATTCGCTGTCGATGCAGGTGGGCACCGTGCGAGGCCTGCATTTCCAGTCCCCGCCCCACGCACAGGCCAAGCTGGTGCGCTGCGGACGCGGCGCGCTGTTCGATGTGGCGGTGGACGTGCGCAAGGGTTCACCCACCTACGGCCAGTGGATTGGCGAGGAACTGACCTTTGAAAACGGCAAGCAACTTCTGATCCCGGCAGGTTTCCTGCACGGCTTTGCCACCCGCGCGCCCCAGACCGAGATCATCTACAAATGTTCGGACTATTACGCACCGGAATGCGACGGCGCTGTCCTGTTCGACAGCGCGTCACTGGGCATCGACTGGGGGCTAGAGGGCGCTCCGATACTCAGCGCAAAGGACGAGGCCGCACAGGATTTTGCCGACTTCGACAGCCCCTTCACCTACGAGGCCAGCGCATGAAACTGATCGTCACCGGCGGTGCCGGCTTCATCGGGTCCGCCGTCGTGCGGCAGGCCGTCGCGCAAGGTCATCAGGTCGTGAACCTTGATGCGCTGACCTATGCCGCCTGCCTCGACAACGTGGCAAGCGTCACCAACCAGCCGAACTACGCATTCGAGCACGCAGATATCCGCGACCGTGTGACGCTTGACCGTATCTTTGAGCAACATGCGCCCGACGCCGTGATGCACCTGGCCGCCGAAAGCCACGTGGACCGGTCCATCGACGGCCCCGGGGATTTCATCGAAACCAACATCACCGGCACCTACAACCTGCTCGAATCCGCCCGCACCTTCTGGATGGCGCAGGGCAGGCCCGAAGGTTTCCGATTTCACCACATATCGACCGACGAAGTGTTCGGCACGCTGGGCGACACCGGCCAGTTCACCGAAGACACGCCCTATGCCCCCAATTCGCCCTATTCGGCATCCAAGGCGGCCAGCGACCACTTGGTGCGCGCCTGGCACGAAACCTATGGTCTGCCGATCGTGATGACCAATTGTTCCAACAATTACGGGCCTTTCCACTTTCCTGAAAAGCTGATCCCGGTGGTCATCATCAATGCGCTCGACGGGCAGCCGATCCCGGTTTACGGCAAGGGCGAAAACGTCCGCGACTGGCTTTATGTCGAAGATCACGCCGACGCACTGCTGACCGTTCTGCAAACGGGCAAGCTGGGGCGCAGCTACAATATCGGCGGCGAGAACGAGGCAAAAAATATCGACATCGTAAGATCGATCTGCGCCATTCTCGATGACAAACGGCCCAAGGCGGCGGCCTATGCAGAACAGATCACTTACGTGACCGACCGGCCAGGCCACGACCTGCGATATGCCATCGATCCGACGCGCATCGCGACGGAACTGGGGTGGCGTCCGTCCGTGACGCTGCAACAAGGGCTGGAGAAAACGGTGCAATGGTATCTCGACAACGAAGCGTGGTGGCGCGCGTTGCAGGACCGGGCGGGCGTCGGCAAACGCCTCGGCACCGGCTGAATCCATGCCGCTGAGCCTCGTGAACGGATCCCTGCTGTATTTCGCGCATGTGCCGAAATGTGCGGGCTCCTCGACCGAGGCGTATCTCAAGGCACGGTTCGGTCCCCTCGCCCTGATGGACCGGGCACATTACCAACGCCAGCGGCGCTGGACCCGGTCGTCGCCCCAGCACGCGCTGTGGGCCGACATGGCGCGACTGATCCCAGCCGCGATGCTGGGCGGGTCCCTTGCCATCGTCCGGCACCCCGTGGACCGATTGGTGTCGGTTTTTCTGTGGCAACGGGAATGGGAAAAAGCACTGCCCCAGGACATGACCTTTTCCGGCTTTCTGGACGCGGTCGAGGCTGGATGGCAATCCGCCCGGCGCAAGCACACATGGGACAACCACGCCAGCCCCATGGCGGCATTCATGCCACCCGACTGCACGGTCTTTCGGCTCGAAGATGGGTTGGAACCGGTTGTCGACTGGCTGGACGCCTTTGCCGGCAACACGGATGGGCCAAGGCGCATCGGTATCTCCAACCGCATCGGTGCGCAACTGAAACGGCGTGGGCGCACCTTGCCGGATGTGCCCGTGTCCGATCAGGATCGCACACGGATCGCGACGCTTTACGCTGGCGATTTCGAACAGTTCGGGTATGACCCCAGCGCGCGATAAGAAAGGAATGCCCGTGACCACACTTGTATTCGGCGCGACAGGCCAGGTGGCCACAGAACTGGCGCGGCTGAACGGCATGACGTGCGCAGGCCGCGATATTGCCGACCTCTCGCAGCCCGATGCCTGCGCGTCCCTGATCCGCGACCGCAAACCCGTCGCGGTCATCAACGCCGCCGCCTACACTGCCGTGGACAAGGCCGAGGACGAAGAGGCGCTTGCCACCATCATCAACGGAAACGCGCCGGGCGCCATGGCTGCCGTCTGTGCAAAGCTGAATATCCCGCTGGTCCACATCTCGACAGATTATGTGTTTGCCGGCGATGGCAGCGCCGCGTGGCAGCCGGATGATCCCGTTGCCCCCCTCGGCGCTTACGGCAGGTCGAAGCTGGCGGGGGAACAGGCGGTGCGGACCAGCGCACCGATCCATGCGATACTGCGCACGTCCTGGGTCGTGTCCGCCCACGGCAACAACTTCGTCAAGACGATGCTGCGGCTGGGGGCCGAACGCGATGCGTTGACCATCGTCGCCGACCAGATCGGCGGCCCTACACCCGCGCGCGCCATCGCCGCCGCTTGCGCCCGGATCGCCACGCAACTGCGCGCGGACCCGGGCAAATCCGGCACCTACCATTTTTCCGGGGCCCCAGATGTCAGTTGGGCTGATTTTGCGCGCGAAATCTTTGCCCAGTCCGGGCTCGACTGCATTGTCGACGACATTCCCACCAGCGCCTATCCGACACCCGCAACCCGTCCGCTCAACAGCCGGCTGAATTGCGACACACTCGCCACGCGGTTCGGCATAGAACGGCCAGACTGGCGCATTGGGCTGGCAGATATCCTGCGCGACCTTTAACAGAACCCTATATAATGAGAACGGAATTACTGAGTATGACACAGGCGCGTAAAGGCATCGTTCTGGCAGGTGGCTCCGGCACCCGCCTGTATCCGATCACGCGGGGAGTCTCGAAGCAGCTTCTGCCGATCTACGACAAACCGATGGTGTATTATCCGCTCAGCGTGCTGATGCTGGCGGGCATCCGCGACATTGCGATCATCACCACTCCGCAGGACCGCGCGCAATTCGAGCGGCTGCTCGAAGATGGCAGCCAATGGGGCCTGCACTTTACATATATCGAACAACCCTCGCCCGACGGGCTGGCACAGGCATTCATCCTGGCCGAAGAGTTTCTCGACGGCGCGCCGTCGACCCTGGTTCTGGGCGACAACATCTTTTTCGGCCATGGCTTGCCCGAAATTCTGGCCGCGGCAGACGCCAAGCCCAGCGGCGGCACGGTGTTCGGCTACAAGGTGGCAGACCCCGAACGCTATGGCGTGGTGGATTTCGAAGCCGACGGCACAGTCCGGTCGATCATCGAAAAACCCAAGGTTCCGCCGTCGAACCACGCTGTCACAGGCCTGTATTTCGTGGACGGCACCGCGCCGGAAAAAGCGCGGCGGGTCAAGCCGTCAGACCGGGGCGAGCTTGAGATCACCACTTTGCTGGAAATGTATCTGCACGAGGGTTCGCTGGACGTGCAGCGCATGGGCCGTGGCTATGCCTGGCTCGATACAGGCACCCATGGCAGTCTGCTGGATGCCGGCAACTTCGTGCGCACGATCCAGAAACGGCAGGGCCAGCAAATCGGGTGCCCCGAAGAGATCGCCTTTGAAGTGGGGTTCATTGACCGCGCCGCGCTGCAAGAACAGGCCGAACAGTACAACAAGAACGAGTATGGCCGCTATCTTCAGCAGCTCTGACATATGACACAGACCGACCACACGCCGACGCTTGGCACCAGGACCAAGAACATCTGCCTATCCATGAACGTCCGGCGCCGCATCCCGACGCGACGCACGCTTGTGGTGCTGGGGGTCGAACGCGGCGGCACGTCGATGGCCGCGGGCGTGCTGCGGGCGATTGGCGTGCCAATGGGACCGACGGCAGGACTGAACCACGAAGACCCTTTGTTTTTGCGGGACGACCCCGAAAAACTGCAAAACGCGGTTCGGACACGCAACAAGGAACACCAGATGTGGGGATTCAAAGTCCCCAAGGCGTCGTTGCAGTTGCCGTTCTGGGAACGCACTCTCCGGAACCCGTTCTATGTGGTCGTGTACCGCAACTCGATGTCAATCGTGGACAGCTGGCAACAGCGGGGTGCCAGAGGCGGCCCCGTGGCCGTCCTGGACCGCATCAGCCAGTATCAAAACGCGATTCTGGACATGGCCAAGAAGACAAGTGCGCCCATTCTGTTCGTGAACTACGAACGCGCCGTTGCGGACGAGGCGTCAAAGCGGGCCACCATACGCGACTGTGCTGCATTTGCAGGGATCGAGTTGGATCAAACGCTCGAAGACCGTGCCGTTGCCATGATGACCGGCGACGGCAAGGGATACGTGAACCTTCCGGAACACCATTTCCTGGTCCGGCCCGCCGCCCCGGACGGCCCCCGCGCCGCCATGCCTCTGCGCGAAGGCAACCCCGATCATCGCGATGCAAAGGGTTGGGTCCGGCACGATAATCACAAGCCATTGATCACATATGCGCTCGAAACCGGTGACAACCTGCCAAAGCGCTTCTGGCTAGAGCTTGATTTCGCAAGCAAAGGCTTGCGCCTGGGCGCAGATCCGTTGCGCATCTTTTTCAATTTCACAGGGAATTACTTTACCGGCCACTGCGCGCGCCCCACCGTGTCCCAAGGGCGCAACATGTATTGGGTCGAAACCAGCGGCAATGCCGCGGATTTTGGCTTTGGCCCGATCTCCATGCCATCAAAACTGAACATCACTGCACGCGCCTATGCGGCGACAGCGGCAGACACACCGCCGGAAGGGGCCGGGCATGGGGCCTGACAGCGTCAGCGTCATCATACCGGTCAAGAACGGGCTGCCCTATTTTCGAGAGGTTTGCGCCGCACTCGCCGCACAGGATTACGACGCCGAATGGGACGTGATCTGCATCGACAGCGGGTCCACCGACGGATCGCAAGACATCGCAAGGTCGCACGGCTTTCGAGTGCTGGAAATCGCGCCCGAAACCTTTGGGCACGGACGTACAAGAAACCTCGGGGCTGAGACGTCAGCGGCAGAGTACGTGGCCTTTCTGACCCATGACGCGGTCCCCGACAACAACGACTGGCTGTCCAGTCTAGTCCGTCCGTTGCGCGACGACCCCAAGGTTGCGGGCGTGTTTTCTCGCCATATCGCGCACCACGATGCGGACCCGTTCATCGCATGGGAACTGGATCGGCATTTCGAGGGACTGGCCCCGTTCGGCACGGTCGAAATCACCGACCGCGCAGCCTATGATGCGGATGTCGGTTTGCAAAAGGTATATCACTTCTATTCCGATAACGCCTCGGCCCTGCGCAAATCGGTCTGGCAGGACATACCTTATCCGGATGTGCAATTCGCCGAAGACCAGATCTGGGCCAAGACCGTGGTCGAGGCCGGCTGGCGCAAGGCATATGCACCTGACTCGGTCGTGCGCCATTCCCATGCTTTCGGCCCCTGGGAAACGATGCAGCGCGGATTTGACGAAGCGCGGGCCTTCAACCGGCTGTTCGGCTACGTCCAGACGCGCTCCATCGGCGAAGTGCTGCTGACGGCAGGCTATCTGATGGGCCGCGACATGAAGTTGGCCTTGAAACAAGGCTGGTGGAAAAGCCATCCCGGCACCACACTGTCACGCGGCATGAGTGCATTGACCCGCCCACTGGGGCAATATCTGGGCGCAAGGCGCAACTTGGCGGGTTGGTTGGAAAAACGACTGTCGCGCGATGACTGGATTCGCAGGCTTGGACATGAAGAGGACGACAGCGAAATGGACTTGGGTATACTGCACAAGGTCGCCCGATACCGAAAAGCGCATGGCAATCGGGCAACGGCCCGCGCCATCGTGCGCACGGTCGCCACCGGCAGCTACCTTGGACAGCCTGCGGCCGAAAAGCCGGCCCCGACAAGCGCGGGTGGCGCACCGCAGCCCGCCGGCCTGACGCAAAAGATCGACGTGATCGGGTTCTACAAGAATTTCCTCGCCCAGGAACATGGCGATGTGGCCGAGCTGGAACGCGCGAACCCGGCCAGGAACACGCTGCAATGGGTGGTGCCGAACTTTGGGTTCGGGTCGGGCGGACACCTGAATATCTTTCGCTTTATCAACAATCTGGCAGATTTGGGATATGATCAGCGCCTCGTGATCCTGCCGCCCTATGAATGGAAATCAGCCGAAAAGGCCAAAGAGAAGATCGACAAGTGGTATGCCCCGCTCAAGGCCGAGGTTGCACTGGGTGCCGACGGTTTCGAACCCTGCCACGCCACAATCGCGACCGGTTGGCAGACCGCATATTGGGTGGCCAAGTATCAGGCCACGCGCGACCGGTTCTATTTCATCCAGGATTTCGAACCGGCCTTTTATGCAACATCGTCCGAATATTACATGGCCGAGAACACCTACAAGCTGGGGCTGAAGGGGATCACGGCAGGCACGTGGCTGTCCGAGATGCTGCACGACAAATACGGCATGACCACTGCGGCCGTTTCCTTTGGCTGTGACACCGATTTCTACAAACCCGGCGTGCGGCGCGACGGGGACAATTTCAACATCCTGTTCTACTCGCGGCACGTGACCAAGCGGCGGTTGTTCGAACTGGGCATCTGCGCGCTCGACACCGTGTGCCAGGAACACCCTGACGTTGCGGTGATCTTTGCGGGGGGCGATGTCAGCCCGTTCCGCATTCCCTTTCACCACCTGAATGCAGGCGAACTGACGCTCAAGGAATTGCCCGATCTCTATGCGCAATCCGATCTCGCCCTGGTGCTGAGCGGGACGAATCTGTCGTTGCTGCCGCTGGAACTGGCGGCGTGCAAATGTCCCATCGTCATGAACGACACACCTTCGGCGAGGTGGCTGTTGCCGGATGACGCGGCGTACTATGCGCCGCTCGATCCCGAAGGCATGGCCCGTGTCATCGGCGACGCCATCCGCAACAAAAAGGAACGTCTGGCCAAAGCCGAGGTCGCCTATGCAATGGCGCAGGACAGCAGTTGGGCCGCAGAGGCAAAGCGCGTGGCACACTATCTGGAAACGCTCTGACATGATGGGCGTTGTCGGAGCATCGGGGTTTATCGGGCGCAGTGTCTCCGATCACCTTGCCGCGACGGGAACACCTTATGTCGCATTGATGCGGCAGCCGGATGGATTGCCCGCGGATGCTTTTCGGGGTGCAGGGCGTGTCACCACCTTTTCCATCGGTGGCGCAATGGACATGGATGCCTTTGACGGGATCACCACACTTGTGCTGGCCGGTTGGGCCACCAAACCCGGCTCGGAACATGGCGGCCTGCCGGGTGAGATCGCGCTGAACGTACAGCCCTATACCGAACTGCTGACGGACCTGCGGCAGACGGACGTGCAGCACCTGATCTTTCTCAGTTCCGGCGGTGCCGTCTATGGGCACGTGGATCAATCCGAACGGATCGCCGAGGACCACCTGTGCCATCCGAACACCCCCTATGGGTACGGCAAACTGTGTGTCGAAAAGGCGATACAGGGGTTCTGGACCGGCGACGGTCGGCGCTACACGATCATTCGCCCCTCAAACCCCGTCGGCCTGCACCAGATCCAGTCGGTAGGAGTGCACGGGCTGTTTCCGTCTGTGCTGGACGCCATTCTGAACCACAGGCCGGTGCGCATCTACGGCGATGGCACGACGGTGCGCGACTATTTCGCGGTCGAGGATCTGGCGCGTCTGGTGCGCGCCGCAGATCAGATCGACGTGGGCAACACCATCGTGAATGCGTCGTCCGGAAGCGGGCTTAGCATCAATCAGGTGGTCGACATCTGTGCACAAGCCACCGGGCTGACCCCGGAACGGTCAATGCTGACGGACCGGCAGCCGCCCATCGCCTATAACGTGCTGGACAACACGCGGGCGCAGACCGTGTTTGACTGGCATCCGACACGCCGTGTGCAAGAGGTCGCCGGGGATCTTGCCCAAGCCATAAAACAGCGGCTGGGCTGATCCGATGCCCACGCTTTACCTGCACCTCGGGATGGGCAAGACGGGGTCCAGCTTTCTGCAATCGGTCCTTGCCGCCAGCGCCGACACCTTGGACGCACATGGCATCCGCTATCCACTGCCGCCTGCGCTTCGGCGCGAAGCGGCGGCGGGGAAAGTCACCTCTGGGAACCGCGCCCGCTTTGTCAAAACGATACAGGAAGCGCCTGACAGTTTGCTTGCCGGGCCATCGCACCTGTTTTCGAACGAAACGATGACTGAATTGTTCGAGGACGCGCGCTTTGTGTCTGTGCTGACCGCGCTGCAAGAACGCGGGCTCAAGCTGCGCTGCCTGCTGTTCGTGCGGGACCCGGCCGAATTGCTGGTGTCATCCTACCTGCAACGGGTACAGCAGCAGGACCTGATTGCGCCCTTCAACAACTACGCCACCGGTCAGGCGGTCGCGTGGCAACACCGGGTCATGGCGCGCCTTCGCAATCTGGTGGCACTGTGCGACCGGCATGGGTTCGAACTGCAACTGCACAACTATTCCCGCGTGCGGGGCAACATGGTGGCGTTGGCGCATGACTTTCTGGAACTGCCCAACAGCGCGGACCTGACTGTGCCGGCCCGCGTCGTGAACCGAAGCGTCGGCGCGGTCGAGGTGGGCGTGAACCTTGGTCTCGCGCAGGCTTTTGGCGGCCTGATCCCGATGCAGAACCGGAACTACACACGTCGGCTGGTCGATGCGACCAGCGATCTGCGGGTGCCCACGCCACGCTTTGACCGGGATGCCATCGCCGCGTTTCTGAACGCCATCGCGCAGGACGTGGCCACAACGAATGCCGTACTGCCCGAAGCCGCGCGTTACAGTTTGAACATGCCGCCGGAACCGGACAGCGCCGATCCCTACGGCATGGATTTCGGCACACACCTCGCCCGCGAGGCGGTGCGCGCCACGCTGCTGACCCTCGAACAGAACTTGGATGACGCCGGGCGCGAGGTTGTTTTGGCCCAGGTGCTGAAGGCGGATCTGGATCCCGGTGTGGATGTCGTGCGCCGGTATGTTCAACTGCTGATCCGCAAGGGCAAACATGACGAGGCGCTGTCGATTCTGGAAAACCATGATCTGGGTCCCGACGCGGTCGAACTGTTGCAACAGCATGTGACCTGCTTGCTGGCGCAGGGGCGGGGACGCGACGCAGTCGACTTGGCGCAAGCTGCCTTTGATGCCGATCCGACCCACCGTCGCACCGGCCCATCCCTGATCCTGGCTCTGCACGAAACCGGGGACGCGGGCCAAGCGCGTGCCGTACTTGCAAAAATCCAGTCCACTGGCGCATCACCCAGGCGGATTGCAAAGCTGGCCGCACGGCTGGACAGGGATGCCAAGGGCAAACAGGTCTGATCCGGTCAGAGCAGGTTCACGATGTCCCGGTTGTAGCGGTTCAACAAGGTCAGCCCAATCACCAGAAGCACCAGACCCAGGCCAAAGGGATATAACATGTACACGTATTCCCCCTGGTATTGCGGATAAAACCCGCGCCGCATCTGCCCGACGATATGGATCAGCGGGTTCCACCAAAGGTATCCGCGCCATGGCTCGGGAACGCTGTCATGCAAGAAGATGACGCCCGAGATGATGACCAACGGCCGGTTCAGCACCACCCAGACCCTCGACCAAACCGGCGCATAAGCTGTCAGCACGCAATTCACCACACCGATTCCCGCGCCCAGCACCAGCGCAGCCGACAGGCTGCTTATGACGTATAGCGGCACGATGGATGTACGGGTTTCCCACAGTAGCAAGATACCGCCGATCACCAGGTAAAACACCAACAGCTGCGTGATCATGGTCAGGAACAGCCGCGCAATAAAGGAATCGGCGTAGGTCAGAGTCGGATAGAACAAAAGCCTTTGCGAAAACCGCACGCAGCTTTGCGTCTTGGCCTCGATCTCGCGGTAGAAGATGAACGGCATGAAACCCGTTGCATAAAAAATCTGGAAATTTCCGCCAATCGGCGGCGACCGCAAGGCCAGCGAAAACACGACGCTCAAAAGGGCAATGCCCAGAACAGGTTCGGCGATGGCCCAGAAATATCCACCCGGAGACTTGCCATAAGTCGTCGACATCTCGCGTACGATCAGCGCAAAGATGGACCTGACCGTCTTGTACTTGCGGTTTCCGTCTCTTTTGGCAGCATCGGCAGGGAGTTGCATCAGGCTGCGGTGCCTTCTGTTCGGGTCGCGTGATGGTGATTGCCGTTGTAAAAAGAAGCATGGGATGCCCGGTGTCAACTCTGCGGCGGGGCGCATTGCGCCGCTTCGCCTTGTGACCAAGCCGCGATTTGCTTAGTGCTGGGCCAGGCGTTTGAACGTAGACACGGAAAACGCCGCATGCGTCGTGTTAAGTGAGCATTGACAGATGAACGAAGTCACATCGGCAGCACAGGACACCGCGCCGGCGGATCAGGACCTGACGGTTCAGGTGTTCGCGGACCTGTTGGCGTTGTTCGATGCCGCCCACTACCGCGCACGGGCCGCATTGGATGCAGACATCGGCGACGCAGATGCGTTGCGCCACTTTCTGTCGACGGGATGGTTGCAGGGCGTGGATCCCAGTCCGGAGTTTTCGCTGGCCGCCTACCGCGCGTTCTATCCGGATCAGGCGGGGGGCGACGTAAACCCGTTCTTGCATTTTGTCACCATCGGGCGGCACCAGGGCTGCGTGGCCCATCCGCTCGCGGCCGCGCGCGATTTGTCTGCCGCGGCGCTGGACGCGACACGCGGTCCGTTCGATCCCGACCACTACCGATCTCAGATCGATGCGGACGACATGACCGATCATCAGGCCCTGTGCCATTTCATGGCCTATGGATGGAAAGACGGGCTGGACCCAGCACGCGGATTTTCAACCAGGCACTACATTTCCGAAAATCCCGATATCGCAGCGTCCGGCACCAACCCGTTCCTGCATTACCAGATCGCCGGACGATACGAGGGGCGCTCGCCGCACCCGCTGCTGCCGGCGTGCGATCAGAAGAACGCAATCAAGCAGAACGCGGTAGACAAGGTCAAACCGCACTTCGATCCCGGTTTCTACCGCGAAATGAGCCCCGAGTTGGCCGTGCTAGGCGGTCTTGACCTGCTGGTGCACTACATGCACTTCGGCTGGCGCGAAGGCCTGAACCCGTCGCCTGATTTTGACACTGCATATTATCTTTCAACCAATCCCGACATTGCAAAGGCCAAGGTCAATCCGCTTTTGCACTACGTTCTGCACGGTCGAAACGAGGGCCGTTTTCCCAGCTTTGAGGCCGAAGAGACCGCGCGCCTCGCCGCGGAAGCGGCCGAGATTGAGCCGGATTTCGACCCTGACCACTATGCAAGCCAGGTCCCGGAACTGATCGGACAACCGATCAATGAAATGGTGCAGCACTATCTTGAAGAAGGATGGCAAGACGGGCTTGATCCGTCGCCTTCGTTTTCAACCGACTTCTACATCGAAAACAACCCGGATGTGTCAGAAACAGGGATAAATCCGCTGTTGCACTACGTTCGGACAGGCAAGGCCGAAGGGCGCAAGACGCAGGCCGCCAAGGGTCGAGACTATGGCCCGGCGGACCTGGATGCGGCCCGTCCCTTTTTCGATGCTGGATACTATCGCGAACACGTCGGGAATGTCGGCGAAACGGACGATGACCTTCTGTATCACTACCTCACCGTCGGCTGGAAAGAACACAACGACCCGTCTCCGCGGTTTTCCACAAAGTTCTACCTGAATTCCTACCCGGACATTCGAAATGCGGGGCTCAACCCGCTCCTGCACTATGCGCTGGCCGGACGGGCAGAGGGACGGCAGGCGTTCAGTGGCCAACCCATCCGGGATTTCACCGAAGAGGCGGCGCGGCGCGTGCGCCCGTTTTTCGATGCCGATTTCTATCGCCAGGCGCATCCGACACTGTCAGACCGTTTCAATGATGACGATTTGCTGACCCACTTCATGCAGACCGGCTGGCGTCAAAACCTTGACCCGTCGCCCGATTTTTCGACCAAGTACTATCTGGAGACCTATCCAGATATCGCAAAGAACAACCTGAACCCCTTGATGCACTACGCGGTGTCCGGCAAGGCCGAGGGGCGTGCATGCCACCCGTCCGCGGTTGTGAACGATGTGTCGGAATCCGACCTGAAACAGGTCGAGCCATATTTCGACGCCGAATTCTACCGCGCGCTTTATGACGACGTCAAAGGCACCGACCGCGAACTGCTGATCCATTACATGACGGTGGGCTGGCGCGAAGAACGCGACCCCGCCCAGGATTTTTCGACCAGCCATTACCTGGAAACCTACGGCGACATTCAGCGTGGCGGCATCAACCCGCTGTTGCACTACGCCGTGTCGGGCAAAGCCGAAGGGCGTCGCCCGCTGGCCAAGGGCGCGGTCAGCCTGCGCGTCGATCCCAATGCCGACATCGTCAAACCGCATTTCAGGCCAATCCTTGGTCTCGGTCCGGATGTCGAGGTCGCAAGGCTGCCCGCGGATCACAAGGCCAATCCGGCCGCCATGACGCTGCATTGGATCGTACCGGATTTCAATCGTGGTGGCGGCGGTCACATGACCATTTTTCGCATGATCCGGCATCTGGAAACCTTTGGGCACCGCTGCAAGATCTGGATTCTCAGCCCCACCGTGCACATGCGCGCAGAAGATGCCTATGACGATATCGTCAAATACTTCCAATGCGTCGAGGCCGAGGTCGATTTTATCGAGAACGGTTTTGCCCAGGCCACAGGCGACGCCGTGATCGCCACATCCTGGGAAACGGCCTATGTGGCCGACGCCACGCAGGGATTTGCCGCCAAGTTCTATTTCGTGCAGGACCACGAGGTCGAATTCTACCCAACCGGAACCGAGCGGTTGCTGGCGCAACGCACCTATGAATTCGATTTCGCTGCCATCTGTGCCAGTCCATGGCTGGAAAAGATCATGCGCGAGAAGTACGGCCAATGGGCGCGGCATTTCTATCTGGCCTACGACCACGACTATTATGAGATCCCGGATTCCGAAAAGCACGCCGCCCGGTTCAGCCCGGAACGCGCAGGCCCCGTCCGCATCGCAGTCTATGCGCGCGGCCACACTGCGCGGCGCTGTGTCGATCTGGCCCTGATCGCGCTGGACAAGCTGGCGGACCGTGACGTGGATTTCGAGGTGCACTTCTACGGAACCGACCGGCTGCCTTTCTCCGCCACGCGTTTCCCCGCCTTTACCCACGGCGTGATCGAGGCGGGAGAACTGGCCGAACTCTATCGCTCCTGCGACCTGGGTGTATGTTTCTCGGCCACCAATTACTCGCTGGTTCCACAAGAGATGATGGCCTGTGGTCTGCCCCTGTTGGAACTGGACACCGAAAGCACGCGCGAAATCTTTCCCGATGACGTGGTGACGCTGGCCGGGCCAGACCCAAGCGATATCGCCGACAAGCTGGCCGACATGATCCGGAACACAGATGCCCGTCGCGCGCAATCCCAAGCCGCCTATGACTGGGTCAGCCGCTTCACATGGGAGGGGGCCGCGCGTGCGGTGGAAAGCGCGCTTGCGTCCTTTGTCACCGAAGAGACGCCCCATGCCGGTCCTGCCGTGCACCGGTCGCGCGAAACCATGCTGGATGTGGTCATCCCGACCTATGACGGGATGGGGGAACTGGAACCCGTGATCGAAGCCTTGCGGGGCCAGGCGGATGCCGACCTGATGCAGATCCATTGCATTGATTCCAGCTCATCCGACGGCACCACCGAATGGCTGCGGGCGCAGTCCGACATCGCGACTACTGTAATTGACCAATCGGCATTCCAGCATGGGCGCACCAGGAACCAAGCCATCGCCCAGGGTTCCGCCCCCTTTATCGGTGTGCTGACACAGGACGCGATGCCGGCCACCGCATTCTGGGCGACAGACATCCTGAAGATGATGCACCATTTCCCGGATGCCGCAGGCCTGTTCGGGCGGCACAAGCCATATCCGGATCATCCCGAATACGTGCGCGAACAGATCCTGACCCATTTCCAAAACATGCTGCGTCACCCGCTGGCCGTGTCCAAATTCACCGATCCGGAAAAATGGGACGCACCGGATCGCGGCTGGCACCAGTTCCTGCATTTCTATTCTGACAACAATTCGGCCATGCGCCGATCGGTCTGGCAGGACATCCCCTATCCCGAAGTGGACTACGGCGAGGATCAGGTCTGGGCCTACGAAATCATCAAGGCGGGTCACACCAAACTCTATGCACCGACCGCCGTCGTCTATCACTCGCACGATTACGACCCCGAAGAGACCTTCAAGCGGTCGCGCACCGAGGGCGCGTTCTTTCACACCCATTTCGGTTACGAACTGGGTCAGGGTACGGAACAGCAGGTGAGCGGACGCATCGCGCGCGAGCAGCGCGAATTCCGCAAATGGGCCCGCAAGCGGCACGTGGACGAGGCCGAATTCGAGATGCGCCAGAAGAACATCGCAGAAAAGTATCGCGGATGGCGCGAAGGTGTGGCGCAAAGCAAGGCGCAAAGCGCTTGAACCGTCGCACCAGAAAGTGATTGTTGCACAGCCATGACAATGATCGAGATCCCCTTTGGTGAATGCCGGAAAGCGCTTTCCATCCCCGACGGTTTTGACGACAGCAACGTGATCGTGACGGATGGTGCGCTTGGTGATCTGCCAAGTCTGAAATTCGTGCGCCATGGCCCCCTGCAACGCATTGTCAGCGACTGCCGCTTCGAAGTGCCCGCATCGACGCGCGGCAACGTGTCGATCTTTGTGGGTTTCAGCGGCGCGCAGGTCAAACTCGGTCAGAATTGCCGATTGGTGGCCAACCTGCGCCTCTGGCGCGAATGCCGGATCGAGATCGGCGAATTCGTCACCATCAACAACGCCCGTCTGGTCGCCGACAAGTCAGAGATCATCGTCGGTCGCGATTGCATGTTTTCGGACGAAATCCTGATCCAGTCCAGCGACCAGCACGGGCTTGTCGATCTGGAAAGCGGTGAATTCATCAACAGCGGGCATCGGTACATACATATCGGCGAACATGTGTGGGTCGGGCGCGGCAGCAAGGTCATGCCCGACGTCACCGTGGGTGCGGGTGCGGTTCTGGGCACCGGTTGCATCGTGACCAAGGATGTTCCGCCTTGCAGCTTTGCCGTGGGGGTGCCCGCACAGGTCGTACGCACACGATCATCCTGGACACGCCAACCCACACACAGCAACGACCGCGAGCGCGATTTTTTCGATCGGATGCGCGCCCAGGACTATCTGGAGGACAAGGGCCAATGAGGCTGATCCTGAACATCGGCATGCACAAGACCGGGTCCAGTTCGATCCAGCAATCGTTGCACAGGTATCGCGGACCCACGGCCAAGTACCTCAATATCGGGCATCCCAACCACTCGGTCGTGTTCAGCACGATGTTCAGGACCGAGCCGCACCGCTATTCAGCCCATGCACGCAACAACCGGACCGAAGAAGACGTCGCAGCACTGCGCAAAGACTACTTTGACAAGATCGACCAACTGATGCGCAACGCCCGGGGCAAGGACATCATCGTCTCGGGCGAGGATATTGTTCTGCTGAACGAGGACGAATTGCGCGCGATGCAGTCCTTTTTCGACCCATATGTCGATGAGATCATGATTGTCGGGTACGTGCGCCCGCCGGTGTCACTGATGAGCAGCGCCTTGCAGCAGCGCGTGGCTGGCGGTGCGAGCATCCAGAAGGAAGGGCTGTATCCGAACTACCGCCAGAAGCTTGAAAAGTTCGATACGGTTTTTGGACGCGACCGGGTGTTGTTGACGCGGTTCGACCGCGGTACGCTGGATCAGGGCGACGTTGTCATCGACTTTCTCAACAAGGCTGGTGTCGATCCCGCAACGGTCGAAGTCGTCCGCGACAACGAGGGCCGCTCACTCGAGGCGACATCGGTCATGCTGGCGCAGCGCCGGTTCGGGCGCGGGTTCGGCCGATATCCGAAAGCACCGCACGATAATCGCCGCATGAACGACCTGCTGCGCGACTTGGGCACGCAAAAGGTCAAGCTGCACTCGGACTACTGGCGCGAAGTGGTGGATGCGAATGTGGACGATCTGGCGTGGATATCCGAACGGTTGGGCGCGCCGCTGTTGGACGAGGCCCCGGACGGTCCCCGCCATATCCGCAGCCCTGAGGACCTGTTGCAGCGCAGCGGCAGCTTCCTGCCAGAGGTTCTGGAACTTTTGGCGGGGGAAGCGACCGACATAGATCATGTCGCCCCCGAACTCATGGGGCGCGCGATGGATCTCTTGCATGATGTGATCCGTGCCAAACGAGAGGCCCAGGAAAAGACCTGATACGGGATTACATCGCCTTGTGCGGCTTGAAATTCCGGGCTGCCGCATCCGCGAAAAAGCGCGTGCGCCAGTTCTTGTTGCGCTGGTTCGCCAATTTCACCAGCTTGCGTGGCAGTTTCGTCAGTGGTGCGTCATGTCCGATCATCTGCGCAATGGCGTCCAGATGGGTCATGTCGTCATCCTTGGCAACATCTTCGTACAGAAACGTATCGGGCTGGATCCCGTGAGTTTCGAAGAACCGGTCCCACGCCAGATTTTCCAGCGAAATCGCCGCCACTTCCCGCAAAACGGCCCCATATCGGTACATCGCATTTGCGTTGTAGGTCTTGTCGTAGCCGGCTTGCAGGTTGCCTGCAAAATGCTCATCGTCTGCATTCGCCGTTGCATGGTTGATCCCGGTCTGTCGCGACATGACCCGGCTGATGGCCTGTGCCACCACGTCATGGCGGGTCAGCTTGATCCAGTGGGCGTCGCGGAACGCATCATAGAAGCGGGGAAAGGTGCCTTCGGATTGCGCTTCGGTAAATGTTGCAAGACACTGTTCGACACTGTGCAATTGGTTGGCCATGACCTTGATCGCCATCACGCCATTGTCACCAGTGGCCCGCTTGCGAACGGACGCCAGTGCATCCTTCCACTTGATGTTTTGCTTTTCCACGGACCATGGCACAAACCACTCTTCCGGCGTGCCCATCACGCCCGTATTCCGCATATCTTCGATGAACATCGTCGATCCGCATCGCTGGGTCGCGCACAAGATTACTTCAGTCACGTTGTATTCCATTTTTGGTTATGCGCCTTCTCCCGGGCGCCATAAGAGCAAACCCGGGTTACCCCAATCCGCATCAAGCTTCAAATCCTGTTCGCTCTGGACCATTGTGCGTTGAGCATGTTATCGCCGCACCGGTCACGCGTGGTGCTTAGCTAAATGTCGGAAATCCCAAAGATCATTTTTCCTCACCTTCCCAAGACCGGCGGGACGGCTCTACTGTATCACTTTCAGGTCGCTTTGGGCGCGGAACGTGTGCTTACCTTTGGCCCTCACAGTCGCGTTCGCAGGTTTTTCTCGGATCGATACCAGATCGAAGAGCTTGACGACGAGGCCAAGGCCCAGACATGCATCATTCAGGGCCACGGAGTGGACGAAAACACTTTTCCGCTGCTTCGCGACCGGCAGTACAAGCTGATGGTCGTGCTTCGCGGCGCACCGGGGCTGGTGCGATCACGGTTCAATCAAAGTTCTATCGGGGCCAAAAGACGGGGCGGTTCGCGCACTCCTGAACAGTTCTGGGACAACTACGCGGACAACGCGGTGTCACACGCGATCGTAAGGATGTTTCCGAATTTCGTCGACGACCCGCAGGCAAGCCTGGGTGACCGTGTGATTTCTGTTCTCCGAAAGTTCGACTACGTCTACACAACAGAGCAGTTGGCGGCCCAAAGCGCTGCAATGATGCGCTTTTATGGTCTTCCGACAGACATTGCGCACCGGCGCGTTGCCGGCGAAAAGAAACTTCCTCTGCACCTTACAGACGCAGAAATCCTTGCCCGACAACATATCGACCAGGACGTGTTCGAAAAGGCGAACACTGTCATCACCGGTGACGGGCGTTCTCACAATCCGTTTGGTTTCGACGCGGAAGGGCGCGAACGCGCCATTGCAAAGATCAGCAGCCCATCGGATGCCGACCTTCGGCGCAATTGCTATGATGAACTGGCTCGGGCGCTGTGTGCCAATCTTTGCGCTGATGCCGCGATGTCAAAGCTTGCCCTTGAGCAGGATCAGGTGCCGGTCAAGGACAAAGCGGAATTCGCCAAGATTTTTATCCGGCATTACCTGAAAAAAAGCGGTAGTTACGGTAAGATCGCGCAGCAGAAGTCTGTCGACCGCGCCCGAAGCTGGATGGCACGCGCCATGAAACGTGTCGACGCCTAAGGCACATTTCGAGGTGTGCCGCTTTCCTTATACGCGGATTAACAATTGGTGTATCCTACGTACTCAGCACTGCAATCAGAAACAGATGGCTTCACGTGACACCCAAAGATGATCCCAAAGGTGGGGACACCCCCCCGGAAAAGCCATTGCCCAAGAAGCAACAGGACAAGTTGTCGGAAGAACAACGCGCGCTTCAGCAGGAAAATCGGCGCATCATGGCCGAAAACGCCCGCAAACGGGCCGAGGAGGAGGCCCGCAAGCAGGCAGTCATCGACCAGATCAAGGTCGCTCCACCGGCGCGCAAGTCGCGGCCACGCCGACGGCACTGGGGTATCCTGATCAGCTACCTGGTGCTTGTCATGCTGCCCCTGTCCGGCCTGTGGTGGTATCTGACCCAACGTGCCGCAGACCAGTACGTCAGCCATGTCGGCTTTTCGGTCCGCACCGAGGAAGTGTCTTCGGCCATGGAACTGCTGGGCGGCCTGACCCAGATTTCGCGGGCCAGCTCATCCGATCCCGATATCCTGTACGAGTTCATCCAGAGCCAGGAACTGGTGTCGCGCATAGATGACCGTCTGGGCCTGCGAGAGATGTATTCGAAACCGGAAAACGACCCAGTCTTTGCCTTCCCCGAGGATGGCACGATCGAGGATCTGGTCGACTACTGGCTGCGCATGGTCAAGATCTTCTATGACGGGACCGCCGGCCTGATCGAGTTGCGGGTGCTGGCCTTTGACCCGGATGATGCGCAGGCGATTGCCACCGCAATTTTCGAGGAAAGCTCGGCCAAGATCAACGAACTCAGCGCCATCGCGCGCGAGGATGCCACCCGGTATTCGCGTGAGGAACTGGAAATCGCCATCGAGCGACTGAAAGAGGCGCGGCGCGCCATCACCGATTTCCGCAACACGCACCAGCTTGTTGATCCACAGACCGATATTCAGGGTCAGGTTGGACTGCTCAATACTCTACAGCAGCAGTTGGCCGACAGCCTGATCGAGGTGGACCTGCTGGCCGCCACCACGTCCAGCGACGACCCGCGCGTCGTTCAGGCAAACCGCAAGATTGACGTGATCCGCGCACGAATCGACGCGGAACGTCGCAAGTTCGGCCAGGTCGGAGCCCTGTCGGGAGAGGCTTATTCCGTGCTGTTGGGCGATTTCGAGGAACTGACCGTAGACCGGGAATTCGCCGAACAGGCCTATCTGTCGGCGCTGTCGGGCTTTGATCAGGCGCAGGCTGAAGCCTTGCGCCAAAGCCGCTATCTGGCCGCCTATATCTCGCCCACCCGGGCGGAAAAATCGACCTATCCGCGGCGGAACATGATTATGGGCCTCAGCACCCTGTTCATCATGCTAAGCTGGGCAACTCTGGTGCTGTTGGCCTATGCCATCAAGGACCGCCGATAGTTTCATGATCCGTCTTGAAAACGTGTGGAAAAGTTACCGGGAACGTGGCCACCGCACGGTCGTGGCCGCCGGAGTCGACGCGGTCTTTCCCAGTGGGGTCAGCGTGGCGTTGCTGGGGCGGAACGGATCAGGGAAATCCACGATGCTCAGGATGATCGCGGGAACCCAGCGGCCTGATATCGGCTCGATTTCAATTGCCGGGACGGTGTCCTGGCCGGTCGGGTTTGGCGGCAGTTTCCACAACGAGATGTCGGGCGCTCAAAACACGCGGTTCATCGCGCGTGTCTATGGCGTGGACACCGACGAACTTATCGACTTTGTAAGCGATTTTGCGAACCTGGGGCCGCAGTTCCACAACCCGATGCGCACCTATTCGTCGGGCATGCGGTCACGCCTGGCCTTCGGCATTTCCATGGGCATCAAGTTCGACACCTATCTCGTGGACGAGGTGACGTCTGTCGGTGATACGGACTTCAAATTGAAGGCTCAGAAGGTCTTTGCCGAACGGATGAAGGATTCCGCCGCCATTGTCGTATCGCACTCCGAAAAAATGGTGCGAGACATGTGTGATGCAGGTGCTGTGCTGGAAAACGGGACATTCACATATTACGACGACGTCCGTGACGCCATCGCGCACCACGCATGGAACATGGAAAACAGCCCCCGGCTCCACGGAAATGTCGCGTGGTAAGACGGTGACGGCTGGTGGCCCGATCCCTGCCGCAGGAGACCTGACCGATGCCCCTATCCTTTCAGCTTTACAGTTCCCGGTCGGTTCCGTCCCAGATCGACTTTCTGCCGCATCTTGCCGCCTTGGGATATTCTCAGGTCGAAGGGTACGGCGGCGTCTATGACGACCCGGCCGCATTGCGCGCCGCGCTGGACGCGACGGGGCTGCACATGCCCTCGGGCCACATGGCGCTGACAGCGCTTGAAACGGATTTCGAGGGCTGTGTCGCTTTGTCCAAAGGCCTGGGCATGAACCGTGTCTTTGCCCCCCACCTCGACCCAGCCGACCGCCCCGCCGATCGCGCCGGGTGGGCGGACCTGGCACACCGGCTGGCCGCAATCGGCGCGCGTCTGGGCGATCACGGTCTGGCCTTTGGCTGGCACAATCACGATTTCGAACTGCGCCCCATGGCCGACGGATCGGTCCCGCTGGACATCCTGTTGACCGAAGCACCGGATATCGCGTGGGAGGGTGACCTGGCGTGGGTCATCCGCGGCGGCGCGGATGCGGCGGACTGGGTTGCGCGATACGGCGACCGTTTGGCAGCCGTGCACATCAAGGACATCGCGGCCCCCGGCACAAACGCGGATCAGGACGGATGGGCCGATCTGGGCCATGGCACAGTCGATTGGGCAGCCCTGTTGGATCAGATCAATTCGGTGGCCCCCGACGCACTGATGATCGTGGAGCATGACAAGCCACGGGACGCCCGGGCGTTTGCCGAAACCTCTATCGCTGCCTACACGCGTATGACCGCAGGCCCAGAATGATCCATGGCGTGGGAATCATCGGATGCGGCAACATCTCGACCACGTACCTGTCGCTGGTGCCGCTGTTCCGCGATATCGACGTGCGGGCCTGTGCCGATCTGAACCCGGACGCGGCCCAAGCGCAGGCCAGCGCCTTCGGCATCGATGCGCTGACACCCGGGGATCTTCTGGCACGCGACGATATCGACATCGTCGTCAACCTGACCATCCCCGCAGCCCACCGTGACGTGAGCGAGGCCGCATTGGATGCGGGCAAGCACGTTTATTCCGAAAAGCCATTCGTGCTGAGCGTGGCGGACGGCGCTGCGATCCTGGAAAAGGCCGCATCAAAGGATCTGCGTGTCGGATCCGCGCCCGACACGTTTCTGGGCGGCGCGCACCAGTTGGCGCGGCACATCATCGACAGTGGTGCCGTTGGACAGATCACCTCGGGCACTGCCGCATTCCAGTCGCACGGGATGGAGGCGTGGCATCCCAACCCGGATTTCTTCTTTCAGTCGGGTGGTGGGCCTGTTCTGGACATGGGTCCCTATTACATCTCGAACCTCGTGCAGCTTTTGGGGCCGGTTCAGTCGGTTCAAGCGCTCAGTGCGACACCGCAATCCAGCCGTATCATCGGCAGCGGGCCGCGCGCGGGTGAAGCCGTGCCGGTGGATACCCCAACGACCCTGCACGCCTTGCTGCAATTCCACAGCGGCGCCGTGATCACCCTGCTCGCCACATGGGACGTGTGGCGGCACGAACAGAACCACATGGAACTGCATGGTGCGGATGGGTCGCTGTTCCTGCCGGACCCGAACTTCTTCGGAGGAGAGGTCCGCATGACGCGGGGACCAGAGCCGATAGACCCGCCCGGCTGGGACCATCCGCTGGCCCGTCCGAATTTCGAGGGCACGCGTGCCAACTACCGCGCCGCGGGACTGGCCGACATGGCGCAGGCCATCGACACGGGGCGGCCCCATCGCTGCGACGGGGCCTTTGCCCATCATGTGGTGGACGTGATGACGGGTATCCTTCGGGCGGCCCGGTCGCGAACACTGGTCGAGATGGCAACGACCTGCCCACGGCCTGCGCCACTGGACGCAAACGCGGCGCGCAGCCTGCTGCGCCAAGCCCCTTGCAGTCCCGAAACCATGGTTGCACGTCCGCCAACGGGTTAAGCCTTGTTCTGCACCAACCAGACCCGCACAGTATGCGCACCGGAAATCGCGCGAAACAACAGGACCCGATCATGCCCCAAGACATCTTTGCCCTGCCCGGCCGGTTCCATCGCGGAAACCTGCACACGCATTCGGACCGTTCGGATGGCGCGCTGCCCCCCCAGGAGGTATGCCGCCGCTACCAGGCCGAAGGCTACGACTTTATCGCGCTGACCGATCATTTCGTGGGACCGTTCGACTATCCGATTGTCGACACGACCCCCTATCGCAACGACCGTTTCACCACGATCCTCGGGGCGGAACTGCATTCGGGCGCGATGGAAAACGGCGAGTTGTGGCACATTCTGGCCGTCGGCCTGCCGCCGGATTTCGCCCCGTCGAACTCGCCCGAATTCCACCCCATAGCGGATCAGGAAACCGGGGCAGAGATTGCCCGCCGCGCACGGGACGCCGGGGCCTTTGTCGCTGTGGCACATCCGGAGTGGTCCGGCCTTTCCATGGCGGATGCCCGCAGCATCGATGCGGCCCACGCCATCGAGATCTACAACCACGGATGCGCCGTCGATTGCGACCGACCACACGGGTTCTACACCGCCGACCGGCTGTTGGAAGAGGGGCGCGAACTGACCCTGTGCGCCACGGACGATGCCCATTTTCAGACGCCGGACGCCTTTGGCGGCTGGGTCATGGTCAAGGCAGAAGACAACGCACCCGACGCGCTGCTTGCCGCGCTGAAGGCCGGGCATTTCTATTCCTCGACCGGGCCGGACCTGCGCGGCATCCACTGGTCCCGAAACGAGGTGGTCGTGGAAAGCAGCGCCGTTTCCGCCGTGATCGTTCAGGGCAAGGGGACCGCGACCGCCACGGAACGGGGAACGTCGATGACGCGCACGACGCTCAACACCGAACGATTGAAAGACTCGCCATGGGCGCGGGTGACGATCATTGACGATGCGGGGCGGCGGGCGTGGTCCAACCCGGTCTTTGACCGGCCGACGTAGGCGTCAGCGCCACTTGATCGAACAGCCCATCGACGCGACCTGATCCTGCGGCCCCTGCCCGGTTTCGGCGATCTGCAACATCGCATCGACCAGCTCGCGTTTGCGGTCCCCGGCATCCCCCATGGCCGCGCTGTCCAGCCGCCCACGGTATTGCAGCTTGCCGTCCGCATTCAGCCCAAAGAAATCCGGTGTGCACACCGCGCCATAGGCTAGGCCCACCCCCTGATCCTCGTCCACCAGATAGGGAAATGAAAAACCGTGCCGAGCGGTAAAACGGGCCATATTCCCGGGGCTGTCCGCCGGATGGCTAGAATAATCATTCGACATCACCGCCAGAACTCCGATGCCCCGATCCATAAGGTCCTGCGTATCCGCCGCCAGCCGGGCCGCGATGCGCTGCACATAGGGACAGTGATTGCAGATAAAGGCGATCAAAAGGCCCCGGTCGCCCAGATGATCCTGCATCCGGTGCGCAGTCCCATCGGGGGTTTTCAGCGTGAAATCAGGTGCCGCCCACCCAAAATCGCAAACGGGAGTATCCAGAAGCATGGGCCAGATCCTTGTGTAGACGATCCAAGGGTGCCGGGTGGCATCCTGTCTTGCAAGCCGCATCTTGCATCTTGGCACGCCCCGGTCCCAAGTGGCACCAGGGAAATGGCCGGAGGATCAGATGGCGCGCACAGGTGGACAAATTCTGGTGGATTGCTTGGTCGCCATGGGTGCACGCAAGGCGTTCGGCGTGCCGGGCGAAAGCTATCTGGCGGTTCTGGATGCCCTGCATGACACGGCGGGTAACTTCGACTTTGTTCTGTGTCGGCAGGAAGGCGGGGCCGCCTTCATGGCCGCGGCGTGGGGCAAGCTGACCGGCCAGCCGGGCATCTGCATGGTCACACGCGGTCCCGGGGCCACGAATGCGAGTATCGGGGTGCATACCGCGATGCAGGACAGCGCACCGATGATCCTTTTCGTCGGTCAGGTCGCCACCCACATGAAGGGGCGTGAGGCGTTTCAGGAACTGGACTACCGCGCCGTCTTTGGACCCATGGCGAAATGGGCCGTCGAAATCGACGATGCCGCCCGCGTGCCCGAGATCCTGTCGCGCGCCTGGAAAGAGGCCACCACCGGTCGCCCCGGTCCCGTGGTCATCGCCCTGCCCGAGGACATGTTGACCACCGCCACCGACGCAGCCCCCTTGACCGGCCCGCCGCGGATCACCGAAGCGCACCCCGCGCCCGATGCCGTGGATCGGACCCGCGCCCTGCTGGCCGGGGCCAAACGCCCGCTGATCTTCTATGGCGGCAGCAACTGGAGTTCCGAGGGGATCGGCACCCTTCAATCCTTTGCAGAAGCGTCCGACATCCCGGTGGTGTCGGTCTTTCGCTACCAGGACCAGTACGACAACACCCTGCCCACCTTTTGTGGCGAGGCCGGGGTGGGCATGGTGCCGTGGGTCAAGCGCATGATGGGCGAGGCGGACGTGATCCTGGCGATCAATGCGCGCTTCGGAGAGAATTCGACCGAGGGCTACACGCTGCTCGATGTGCCGGAACCACGGCAAACCCTGATCCATGTGCACGGGTCGGACGTCGAACTGGGCAAGGTCTATCGCCCCGAACTGGGTATACATTCGGGCCCGAACGCCTTTGCCGGTGCGCTGGCCGCAACAGGTCCGGTGACCGGGCCATGGGCCGACTGGCGGGCGCAGGGCCGCGCGGATTATGAGGCGGGATTGGTTGCCCCGCCGCAGCCGTCGCCCGTCGACATGAGTGTGGTGATGCAGCACCTGCAAGACACACTGCCCGACGATGTGATCCTGACCAATGGGGCGGGTAATTTCGCGATCTGGCCCAACAAATTCTTTGCCTTCGGGGCGCAGGCCCGGCTGCTGGCCCCGCAATCGGGCGCCATGGGTTATGGCGTGCCAGCCGCCATCGCGGCCAAGGTGTCAAACCCGCAACGCACCGTGATCTGCTTTGCGGGAGATGGCGATTTCCAGATGACCAGTCAGGAACTGGCGACAGCGGCGCAGGCCGACGCGCGGCCCGTGATCCTGATCCTGAACAACGGCATCTACGGCACCATCCGGGCCCACCAGGAACGCCACTATCCCGCACGGGTGTCAGGCACCACGATGGTCAGCCCGGACTTTGCCGCCCTCGCCCGGGCATATGGCTTTCACGGCGAGCGGGTTGCGTCGACGGCCGACTTCGGCCCGGCATTTGAGCGTGCGCTTGCTTCGGGCACGGGGGCCGTGCTCGACCTGAATACCTCGGCCGAGGCGCTGACGCCGCGCATGTCCCTGTCCGACATCCGTGCGGCGGGCGTCGCTGCCCGCGATGCGACGGTTTGAGGCGCGGATTGGCGGACGGATGTCGCAAAACCACGCGCAGTGTGGGCGTGCGCCCGGCTTGATGCCCGCAGCATGACAGGGAGATTGCAGTGCAATTCGGACTGACCCAGGAACAGGAGATGATTGTTTCCACGGTGCGCAGCTTTGTCGAGCACGAGATCTATCCGCACGAGGCCGAGGTCGAGCGCACGGGCGAAGTACCGTCCGCACTGGCCGAAGCACTGAAGCAGAAGGTCAGGGATCTGGGTTTCTATGCCTGCAACTTCCCCGAAGAGGTGGGCGGCGCGGGCCTGTCGCATCTGGACTTCACGCTGGTCGAGCGGGAATTGGGCCGCGGGTCGATGGCGCTGACGCATTTCTTTGGCCGCCCGCAGAACATCCTGATGGCCTGTAACGACGAACAACGCGAACGCTATCTGCTGCCTGCCGTGCGGGGCGAACGGATGGACGCGTTGGCCATGACCGAACCCGAGGCCGGATCGGACGTGCGCGGCATGAAATGCACGGCCTTGCGCGATGGCGGGGACTGGGTGATCAACGGGTCCAAGCACTTCATCTCGGGCGCGGATCACGCTGATTTCTTTATCGTGTTCATCGCCACGGGCGTCGACGAAACGCCGAAAGGGCCGAAAAAACGGATCACAACGTTCCTGGTGGATCGCGGCACGCCGGGGTTCGAGGTGCGGGACGGATATAACTCGGTCTCGCACCGGGGATACAAGAACTGCATCCTCGATTTTTCCGACTGCCGACTGCCGGATGCGCAGGTGCTGGGCGAGGTCGACGGCGGGTTCGCCGTGATGAATGAGTGGCTTTACGCCACGCGCCTGACCGTGGCGGCATTCAGCGTGGGCCGGGCGCGGCGGTGTTTCGACTATGCGCTGGATTATTCGGCACAGCGCAAACAGTTCGGCCAACCCATCGGAAAGTTCCAGGGCGTGGGATTCCAGATTGCCGACATGGTCACGGAAATCGACGCCGCCGACTGGCTGACCCTTGCCGCTGCGTGGCGGCTGGATCAGGGGCTGCCATCGAACCGCGAGATCGCATCGGCCAAGCTGTACGCCTCGGAAATGCTGGCGCGCGTGACCGACACGACGTTGCAGATATTCGGCGGCATGGGCCTGATGGACGACTTCCCGATCGAGCGCTTCTGGCGCGACGCGCGGGTCGAACGTATATGGGACGGCACCAGCGAAATCCAGCGTCACATCATTTCGCGGGACCTGTTGCGGCCGCTGGGTGCCTGACATGGTTTCGAATGGACAAGGTCCATCCGACAGGAGCGAGGGGCCAGCCCCTCGCGCTCCCCGGGATTTTTTCGGAACAGAGACAGGGAGTGACACGGCGCGTCTGGATCGTCTGTTGCGCCCGACGTCCATTGCCGTCGTCGGGGGCGGGGCGTGGTGCGCATCGGTTATCGCACAGGCCGAGTTGATGGGGTTTGATGGACCGGTGTGGCCTGTCCACCCATCTGCGGCGATGGTCGGGGGGCATGGTGCCTTTCCGACGGTGCCGGATCTGCCTGGCGTGCCGGATGCCGTATTTGTCGGGGTGAACCGCCATGCCACAATTGACGTGGTGCACGAACTGGCCGCAATGGGCGCGGGTGGCGCGGTGTGCTTTGCCTCCGGCTTTGCAGAGGCGGCTGCCGAGGATGCGGACGCAGGCACCTTGCAGGACCGGTTGCTGGCCGCTGCCGGAGACATGCCCATCCTCGGCCCCAACTGCTATGGGTTCATAAATGCGCTGGACGGCGCATTGCTGTGGCCTGATCAGCATGGATGCGTATCGGTAGACCGCGGCGTCGCGGTCCTGACCCAAAGCTCCAACATCGCTATCAACCTGACCATGCAGCAGCGCGCCCTGCCTGTCGCCTATGCCGTCGCCTGTGGCAACATGGCCCAGACCAGCCAGGCGCAAATTGCATCTGCCCTTCTGGAGGATCCACGGGTTACTGCCATAGGTCTGCATGTCGAGGGCTTCGGGGATATCCGTGCCTGGGAAGCGCTGGCCCAAGAGGCATATGCCAGGCGCGTCCCCCTTGTCGTCCTCAAGGTGGGGACATCCGAGCTGGCGCGTGGGGCGACCGTGTCGCACACCGCATCTCTCGCCGGGTCGGACGCAGGTGCGCAGGCCCTGCTTGACCGCCTTGGCATTCCGCGCGTGCCGGATTTGCCGACCCTGCTGGAGACACTGAAGCTGTTGCATTGCCATGGTCCGCTGGACGGGCGGCGCGTCGCGTCCATCAGTTGTTCCGGGGGCGAGGCGAGCCTGATGGCGGACATGGCGGACGGCACCGGCCTGACATTTCCGCCCTTGTCCAAGACGCAGGCCGCCGCCTTGCGTGATGCCCTTGGACCCCTCGTCGCGTTGGGGAATCCGCTGGATTACCACACCTACATCTGGCGCGATGCCGCAAGGATGGCAGCGGTCTGGGCCGGAATGACCGGGCCCGGCATCGACATGACCCTGTCCGTCGTGGATTACCCCGTCACCGATGCCAGCGACTGGACCTGCGCGACCCAAGCCGCGTTGCAGGTGCGGGCCGACACGGGCCGCCCCTTTGCACTGGTGGCCAGCCTGCCGGAACTGATGCCCGCAGACACGGCCCGACAGTTGATGGCGGGTGGGGTGGTGCCGTTCTGCGGGATGGCCGAGGCTTTGGCAGCGGTCGAGGCAGCGGCGCGCCTGTCCGCGCCGACCGCAGTGCCTGTCGCCCTGGCCGGGAGCGCGGGCGAGACGGCGCTTTTGACCGAAGCCGAAGCCAAGTCGGTGCTGGCCGCATATGGGCTGGCCGTGCCCCGCCATGTCATCTGCCCCATGGCCGAGGCGAAGGCGGATTGGGACGGCCCCAGCGCTGTGAAAGGCGTTGGCCTGGCGCACAAGTCCGAGGCCGGGGCCGTGCGGCTGAACGTGGATGTGCAGGACGTGCCGATGGTCGCGCGCGGCATTGGCACCGACACCGTGTTGGTCGAAGAGATGATCCGCGGCACGATCGCCGAACTGATCATCGGTGTGATACGCGACCGGGTACACGGCTTTGTGCTGACGCTGGGCGCGGGCGGCGTACTGACCGAAGTGCTGCGCGACACGGTTTCGTTGCTGCTGCCGGTGACCGAAGACGATGTGCGCCACGCCGTGCTGCGGTTGCGCTGCGCCGCGCTGTTGCAGGGATATCGCGGTGCGCCTCCTGCCGACATGGCCGGCATCACACAGGCGGTCATGGCTGTGCAGTCCTATGTTCTTGAACACACCGACACCGTCAGCGAAGTTGAGATCAACCCGCTGATCTGCACCCCTGACCGCGCGGTCGGAGTGGATGCGCTGATACGAAAGGCCTGAGACATGTCCCCCATCAAGACCCGGCGCGACGGCGCGATACTGGAGGTCACTCTGGACCGTCCCAAGGCCAATGCCATCGACCTGGCCACCAGCAAGATCATGGGTGAGGTGTTTCTGGAGTTTCGCGATGATCCGGATCTGCGTGTCGCCATCATCACGGGCGGAGGTGAAAAATTCTTTTGCCCCGGTTGGGATCTCAAGGCCGCAGCCGACGGTGACGCGGTGGATGGCGACTATGGGGTGGGCGGTTTCGGCGGGCTGCAGGAAATGCGGGACATGAACAAGCCGGTCATAGCGGCGGTGAACGGCATCGCCTGCGGCGGGGGCCTGGAACTGGCGCTGAGCGCCGATATCATCGTGGCCGCCGATCATGCGTCTCTTGCCCTGCCGGAAATCCGGTCGGGCACCGTGGCGGATGCCGCGTCGGTCAAGCTGCCTAAACGCATCCCGTACCATATCGCAATGGAGCTTTTGCTGACCGGGCGCTGGTTCGATGTGCACGAGGCGCATCGCTGGGGGCTGGTGAACGAGATCGTGCCGGGCGATCAACTGATGATCCGGGTGTGGGAACTGGCGCGCCTGCTCGCCTCGGGCCCGCCGCTGGTCTATGCCGCGATCAAGGAGATCGTGCGCGATGCCGAAGACGCCAAGTTCCAGGACGCCATGAACAGGATCACGAAAAGCCAACTGGCGTCGGTCGAGCGGCTGTACCGGTCAGAGGACCAGTTGGAGGGTGCGCGTGCCTTTGCCGAAAAGCGCGATCCGGTGTGGAAGGGGAAATAGCCGCCTAGTGATCCAGCCGCGGATCCACGGGCAGTCCACTGGGCACGGACGATGGCACGCCGAGGCGACCGTCCAACGCCGATTTGCCCGTCAACGCGCCCAGAAACGCAACTAGCGCGTCTGTCCCCTCATCACTCATCCGGTTGGGGGCGAGGGTTACGGCGGCGCGTTGGCGGGCCATTTCGCGGCGGTCCTGCCAGACCATGAAATCCACCTGTTCGAGCCATGGCACGGATGGCAAAGCCGCCATCTCGTGCGTCCACGTCTCGAACCCGCGCTGCGGATCAAGATGATGCCGCACGATACCCTCGAGCGTGGGATAGGCACCATTATGGCCATAGGGACCGGTCAGTGCCACATTGCGCAACATCGGTGTGCGAAAGGCATAGGCATCTGCCAACGCATCGCTTTCCCCCATTCGCCCCACGTCCCGCACCATCGGGTCGAACCGTCGGGTCCGTCCGGGGCCAAACGGGGGCAGGCCGATGGCATGGAAATCCTGGTCCGACATCAGGGGACCACTGTGGCAGTCACTGCACCCGGCCTTGCCATAGAACAGGGTCATACCAGCCTTTTCCATGGGATCCAAAGCGCTGGCATCTCCGGCCAGGTAGGCATCGAACGGGCTGTCAAAGCTGGTCCATTCCCAGATCATGAAGGCCGACAGAGCATTGGCGATATCGGCGATTGTGATGTCCTCGGCCCGGGAGATGTGCGGATAGGCCCCGGCGAACCCTTCGGCATAGGCGGGGATATGACGGACCCGGTCGGCGATGATGGGCCAGGCGTAGTCGATGCGCTGGTGGATGGCCCCTGCCACTTCGTTTTCCTTGGGATTGCCCGCCATTTCGAACTGCGCCACCAGCGGAAAGATCGCCTGAGCCGCCAGCAGGTTGTCCAGCCCATCGGGCAGCCATTCCTCGGCAGGTGAGTTGAAGCCGTTTTCGTACGTGTCCGCGATGCTCAGCCGTCCGTCATGGAACATGACGTTCAGATCCTTGGCCCCGAGGTTCCAAAGGCCTGGTGCGTTGCGCGGGATGCGCTTGCGGATCTTGTCGTCACCGGTTCCAGCGGTCCGTTCGGGGCCCAGGCCCACGCCGCCCTCGCCAATCCCCAGGCTCAGCCCGTCCCCGGTGCCAAGGTCGGGATGGTGGCAGGTGGAACAAGCGATATTGCGATTGCCCGACAGGATGCGATCATAGAACAGCAATTGTCCCAGTTTGGCTTGCGCAGGCTCGGGCTGAATGAAATCATCAGGCACCAGGGAACGCGGCAGATCGGTGGCAAAGGCCGGCGTCGCAGACAGGAGGACCACATGCGCCAGCTTGCGATAGCCCTTTGCTTTCTTGGCCTTCCGGCGTTTGCCGAGATCGAGGAGGCGCGCGACCTGATGGAGGCCGGAGCGTACAAGGCTGCCTATGACGCCCTGTGGCCCGCCGCCCGGTCCGGCAACGCGGACGCCGAGGAACTGATCGGCGTTATGTACGCTATGGGTCTGGGCGTTGAACGCGACGACGAACGGGCGTTCGAGTGGTATCTGCGCAGTTCCATGAAAGGGCATCCGGGGGCGCAATCCGGTGTTGGCTGGTACTATGAGGTCGGTCGCGGGATGCCCGCCCCGGACCTCGTGCGCGCCTATATGTGGTACACCCTGAGCGCCATTGGCGGCGACCCCGATGCGGCGATCAGCCTTGAGGAAGTGGTCAAGAAAATGACGCAGGAAGAGATTGATCGGGCGCATATTCTGGTCGCTGACTACAAGGTCTGGATGTATCCGTTCCGCTGAGTTTGGCGGATGGATGGGACGTTGTTAAGCCCCCATGTGCCTCAGAATGCATCAAGGCTGACGACCCCCACCACAACCACCCTGTCCCCCGCCCGCGACGTGAACGGCACCGCCTGCGCCGTCCCGGCCAGCGACCGGTCGAACAGGGTCGCGGCACGCCCGTTGATGTCTTTGACAAGGTCCTTGTGATCGTCCGACACTTCGTCCGCCTTGCACTGTCCACGCTTTTCCCAGAGCGATCTTGATACCGGCCCCGCAACCACATTCGCGATGACCGGCCCGGACGGCGTCTCGGTTCCCTTGAAGTCATAGGTATAGGCCAGCGTCTTGATCATTTCGGCCATGACATCAGCGCTTTCCTGAAAGTCCATGTTGCCCACCGGCTTCATCGCATCCGACGCCATGCCGTCCTGTACACAGCGATACGCCACGAACAGCCAGTCATGGATGATGTAGGCCGGCCCGTATCCCCAGGCGTTGAAGCCCGGAATTGCCTGCGCCGCACGCGGGATCGACCCGCCATCGGTGTAAAAGGGTTCGGGCCGGATGATGGCGTTTCCCGTCGACACGTTGGCGTCGGGATCGCGCAGGAACGTCAGTTCCTGACCCGTGCGGGGGACGTAGAGAAATCTGCCGTCGCCACTGTTTTCGTCTGCCGCCGGCCCGACCCAGACCACCAGCGCAGCGCCCTCGAACGTGCCACGCGGCGCGTTCTCGAAATCGACGGTGCCGCAAGCGGACAACATCAGCAGGGCAAGGACAAGCAAACGGACCATGACGCACCTTTGTCAGAATGCCCCAAATATGACGGCAGAGGCGACAGCCGGTCAACCGACACGGGCACCAAGTGACATGAGAGCCGGATATGGGTGGCGGCGGTCCGCCCTGATCATCGGCAGGCACCCTGCACCGTGGCACATGCGCTTGCGCGCGAAATGAAAAAGGCCGCCCCCGCAGGGACGGCCCGTAGGGTGCGCGTTCACCGCGCACCTCTGATCAGTTCAGATCAGCCGCGCGGGCTGCGTTCACGTCAGCCTCGGCCGCTGCAACGGCGTCCTGCAGCGCGGTGAGGATTTCTTCACCCCGGGCCACGTTACCCTTGAACCATTCGCTGACCGGTGCGGCCGCAGCGGCAAAAGCCGCCTTTTGATCCGGCGTCGGCACATAAAGGTCACCGCCACCAGCGACGAAATCCTCATAGGCCTGGATCGACTTGCGCTTGGGCGAGGCGAATGTCGCCTGTTGCAGCGCATAGAAGCCGTCGACCACGACGCGGCGCATGTCTTCGGGCATAGCCATGAACTTCTCGTTGCTCATCCACCACAGCGCGCCCATGTAGGCGTGGCCATCCAGCGTGACGTATTGCAGTCCCGCATCGGGGAATTTCATGCCCATGATGTCGGTGATGCCGTTCTTGGACCCTTCGACAACACCGGTCTGGAAGCTGGTGAACAGCTCGGGCCACGGGATTGGCGTGGGCGATGCACCCAACGCCTTGACCAGCTCTTGCGGCAGGTCGGCGACCACGGTGCGGATTTTCAACCCGTCCATGTCCCCCGGCTCGGCCACGCGGCGCTTGGTGTTGGCAAAGTTGCGCCAGCCGCCGGTGTTGCCGATGGTCATCAGGCGGATCGCGCCACCGGAATCCTCAAGCGCCATCTCGCGCATCTTGCGCACGAAGTCGCCTTGCAACACGTGTTCGGCGATACGGTCATCGGCCATCAGGTACGGCAGGTCGAGCACCTGAACATACGGGAAGATGCCCGAGGCACCGCCCGACGTGGAAATGTAGACGTCGATCGATCCGTCCGCCACACCTTGCAGGCATTCCGCGCCGTTCGAACACAGCTGTGTGCCGATGAACAGTTCCACCGCGATGGCCCCGTTGCTGGCAGCCTCGACATAATTCTTGAACACCACCAGACCGTCATAATCTTCGTCGTTGGTGTTGGAATTGGCCGTCGCGCGAATGTTGAATTGCGCGTGACCGTCGGCATAGGCGGCAACCGCCCCCCCGACCATCAAGGTGGCGGCAACCGCCAGTTTCGTCAGACCTTTGAGCATATCATTCTCCCTGTTGCTTGTTGGTCAGTTTGCAAACCCCGTGAGACGGGGAATGGTCATGGATAGGGCCGGGACATAGGTGATCAGAAAGATCACGATGACCTCGATGGCCAGGAATGGCAGGATCGCACGGGCGATGGTTTCCACCTTTTCGCGACTGACTGCGGCGGCGACAAACAGCACCAGCCCCATGGGCGGCGTGGCCAGCCCGACGGTCAGGTTCACCGACATGATGATGGCAAAGTGGAT
>JBCBFX010000005.1:2500-68175 GCA_038527345.1 Pseudomonadota bacterium
ATATCACCGCCAGATACACCAGCGGCTCCAACTGAAACCCCTTGGCCAACCAGACATAGTGAATGCCCGACAGGATCGCGACCGGATAGGTCAGCAGGTGCAGCTGTCGCCATGCCGTGCCGAGCCAACGGACAGACATATTGTTCGATGTCAGCGCCAGCGGGATCATAAGCACGAACGCCGCCATGCCGATGGTGATATACGGCCGCTTGACGATATCCGCCCACACCCGGTCCAGCGACTGCACGTCCAGCACGGCCCAGACCAAAAGATGCAGCACCACATAGGTAAAGGCGAGCACACCCATGGTGCGGCGAAACTTGATCAGGTTCAGACCAAAGAACCGGCGCAGGGGCGAGATGCACAAGCCGATGATCACAAGCTGCAAGGCGATCTCGCCAAGCTCGTGCTCCAGCGCCTTGATGGGTTCGCGGCCCAGCCCGCCCGTCTGTGCCATGTATAGAAGTACGGGGACCGGGATCAGGTACACTATATATACTGCCCATGTGGGGACCTTGCGGGCCACCTGGTTGATCCGGTCCACCAGCATCAGTAGTTCGCGCGCAGGTCCATGCCTTCGTACAGGCTGGCAACCTCTTCATCGTATCCGTTGAACATCAGGGTCGGCTGACGGCGGGCAAACAGGCCCCCGCCCACCATCCGTTCACTGGCTTGCGACCAGCGCGGATGATCCACCGTCGGGTTCACATTACTATAGAAGCCGTATTCGCGCCCGTTTGCCTTGTTCCAGCTGGTGGGCGGTTCCTGATCTGTCAGGGTGATGCGCACAATCGACTTGATCGATTTGAACCCATACTTCCACGGCACGACCAGACGGATCGGCGCGCCGTTCTGGTTCGGGATCGTCTTGCCATAGATGCCGGTCGCCATGATCGTCAGCGGATGCATCGCCTCATCCAGGCGCAGCCCCTCGACATAGGGCCAGTCCAGAACTGGAAAGCGCACGCCGGGCATCTCGTCGGGGCGCAAGGCGGTTTCAAAGGCCACGTATTTGGCCCCCTCCTGCACGCCTGCAAGGTTCAACAGGTCGGCCAGTTCGAACCCGTTCCACGGGATGACCATCGACCACGCCTCGACACAGCGAAAGCGGTAGATGCGTTCCTCGATCGTCATCGCCTCGAGGATCTGTTCCATCGAATATTCGCCGGGATTGTCGACCAGCCCGTCGATCTGCACGGTCCAGGGCGAAGTGGTCAGGGTATGGGCGTTGCGCGCCGGGTCGGCCTTGCCGGTGCCGAATTCGTAATAGTTGTTGTACTGGGTGATGTCTTCCCAGCTGTTGGGTTCCAGCGTGTCGCCCCGGGCCATGCCCGCCGCACCGATCAGGCCGAGACCCAGCGCGCCACCCATCAACTGGCGGCGATTCAGATAGGCCGCATAGGGCGTCGCGTCTGCGTGGGTTAGGGTATTGGTCCAGCGATGGGCCATTGGGCGCTCTCCTCGTTCGTCAATTCACGTTGTGACATAGATGGGGGTGTGCGCCGTTCAAAATGATATTGCCTCACGGGGTTGTCACCGGGTTGTAACTTGGCGCGATCTCGTTCAGCGGGCGCGACCGGCCGTCATCCTGCACGATGCGCACGTGGCGGCGGCGCATCTGGCGGGGTTCCGGCACGCCGACGGAATGGGCGATGGTCTCGACATTGTGGATCAGTTCGGTGGCATAGCGGGTGACACGCTTGTGCTTGTCCTCGACCACCAGCCCCTTTTGAAACCGTTTGTCATGGGTGGTGATGCCGGTGGGGCAGGTGTTGCGGTTGCATTTAAGCGCCTGGATGCAGCCCAGTGCGAACATGAAGCCCCGCGCGCTGGTGATGAAATCGGCCCCCGCAGCAATGGCCCAGGCCACATCGCTGGGGTTGACCAGCTTGCCGCTGGCCACGATGCGGATACGGTCCTTCAGCCCTGCCTGGTCGCGCAAGTCCACCACCTTGACCAGCGCCTCGCGGATCGACATGCCCACCAGATCGATCAGCGGCATGGGCGCGGCCCCGGTGCCGCCCTCGCCACCATCCACGGTGATGAAGTCGGGGGCGCATTCCGGCCCACGGTCGTTGATGGTGTCGAACAAATCGGCAATCGGGGCCTCGGCCCCCATCACCGTCTTGATGCCCACGGGTTTGCCTGTCACCTCGCGGATGTGACAGACCAGGTCCAGCAGGTCGCCCCAATCATCCACCTCGGCATGACGGTTGGGCGAAATGCCGGCCTGCCCCACGCGCAGCCCACGGATGGCGGCAATCTCGGGCGTGACCTTGGCGGCGGGCAGGATGCCGCCCTTGCCCGGCTTGGCCCCCTGCGCCAGCTTGATCTCGAACATGCGCACGGTCTCGTGGGCGGCCACCTCGCGAAGCCTCTCATCGCACAGAGTGCCGTGCTCATCGCGCACCCCGAACTTGGCAGTTCCGATCTGGAACACCAGGTCACAGCCCCCCTCAAGGTGAAACGGGCTCAGCCCGCCCTCGCCCGTGTTCAGCCAGATGTCCGCCGCCTTGGCCCCACGGCTCAGCGCCTGCACGGCAGGTTTCGAGATTGCCCCATAGCTCATGCCGGAAATGTTGAAAAACGACTGCGCGACATACGGCACCCGCGCACCGGGTCCGATCTCCATCGGCGCGGTTCTGGCGTATTGTGCCTCAAGCGGCGGAAATGCCGCGTTGACGAAAATCGGCGTACCCACAATCGACAGCGACCGGGTCGAACCAAAGGCGACCGTCTGGTTCGCTCCTTCGCCCGACCGTTTGATCCATTCCCGCTGCGCCCGGTTGAACGGCAACTCCTCGCGGTCCATGGCAAAGAAATACTGGCGAAAGAATTCGCCCAGCGTGCTGAACAGATGCCGGAACCGGCCGATCACAGGATAATTCCGCCGGATCGCATCTCCGGTCTGGGTGCGGTCGATCACGAACATGATCGCAAGAACGGCCGCAAACACCCCAAGGACGAAAAAGAACGCGAGGACCATCACCTCGAGCACGGACATCGCAAAACTCATCGGCCCCTCCGAATTCCAGCACGGGCAGACTGTGCAGGGCGCCGCGCGCACGCGCAAGCCATGCGCGGATTTTCGCCAAGGATAACAAAGTCGTGTGTGGAACGCGAAGTCACCCCTGGCTTAGGCGGTGGCGCCTCCAGGTCAAGGCCGCGTGGGAAGGTTTTCCACTGATCCAACCGACAATTTGAACCGTTTCCCAAGTGATGCCGCCTGTCGGTCATCTATCACCTTAGCAAAAGGAAGCACGTTATGTTCCGTACCACCCTTATCGCCGCGGCTGCCGCCGCCGCCCTGTCCACCGCCGCATTCGCCGGTGCAAAGAAAGATATCGTCGACACCGCCGTGGGCGCGGGTTCGTTCGAAACGCTGGTCGCTGCCGTGCAAGCCGCGGGCCTGGTTGACACGCTGAAGGGCGACGGCCCATTCACCGTCTTCGCCCCTACGGACGAAGCATTTGCCGCGCTGCCCGAAGGCACCGTCGAAAACCTGCTGAAGCCGGAAAACAAGGACATGCTGACGGCGATCCTGACCTACCACGTCGTGCCCGGCAAAGTGATGTCGACCGACCTGCAGGACGACATGGAAGCCGCCACCGTTCAGGGTGAGGCCGTGACCATCGATCTGGACAACGGTGTGATGGTCGAAGGCGCATCCGTCGTCAGCGCGGATATCGAAACCTCGAACGGCGTAATTCACGTCATCGACAAGGTGATTCTGCCCGACGCGGCAAGCTGATCCCTACACAAAAAAACGACGGGCGCGCCATTGTTGCGGGCCCGTCAACACCCGTTCTCGCGGCGCGAGAACGTTTCACATTTTAGCCCTATTTCGAACACTTTTGTGCCGCTGTCGGATGCGGCCATGCTAATCTCCCGGTGGTACAGGATCTGACCAGTCCACACAAAAAATGCGCCGCATAAGCGGCGACACCTGGGGAATATGAATGAGCATACCAACGACGGGCGACGACATCCTTGTCGGCAACATGAATGCTGATCGGGTCGACCTTCTTGATGGCAATGACACCTATGCCGCATTGGGCGGGTCCGACGTCGTTTCAGGCGGCAGCGGCAACGACCTGATCGACGGTGTGTGCGGCAACGACACCATTCAAGGCGACGCAGGGAACGACACCCTGCTGGGCGGCAATGGCAATGACATCCTGATGGGCGGGCTGGACAACGATGTCCTGAACGGCGGCAACCAGGAGGACGCGCTGTTCGGGGGCGATGGCACCGACACCCTGATCGGGGAAAAGGGCCTAGATACGCTCGATGGCGGCGCAGGCGACGATGATCTGAACGGCGGGCGCGAGGATGACGTGCTGACCGGCGGCGCGGGCAACGATATCTTCCGCTTCCGCAACAAGGACGGGCGCGACCGCATCACCGACTTCACAAAGGGCGAGGACCTGATCGACATCGCGCTGCTGAACGTTTGGGACGTCTCGCAACTCTCCATTCAGGCTGGCGGCACCGGTGTACGGATCAACACGGGTGACGGGAGCTATATCGAGCTGACCGGTGTGGCGGTCGGTGATCTGGACAACAACGATTTCATATTGGCGGCTTCCCCGCGGCCGCCGACGGTGACCGACGGCGCAGACCGCATCGACGGCACCGGTGCCGCGGACGTCTTCCTTGCCAGCGATGGCAGCGACGACATCCGCGGCTTTGGCGGGGACGACACGCTCGAGGGCGGATCGGGCGCAGACTCGCTTGATGGCGGTGACGGGGCCGACCAGCTCAGCGGCGGGTCGGGCAAGGACCGTGTGCGCGGCGGCGAAGGGAACGACACCATCACCGGCGACGCGGGCAACGATGTACTGCACGGCGGTGTCGGCAACGACAGCATCCACGGCGGCAACAGGAATGACCGCATCTGGGGCAACGCCGACAACGACACGCTGAATGGCGGCAATGGCAACGACAGGATCATGGCCGGCAGCGGCGACGACAGCGTGTTGGGCGGTGCCGGGCGTGACAAGATCTCGGGCGGATCAGGCAACGACACGATCGACGGCGGTTGGGGTTCGGACACAATGACCGGCGGCGGCGGAACGGACATCTTTGTCTTTGATGACCGAATGCGCGCCGACGTGATCACCGACTTCGACGTGAACGCGGATCAATTGGATTTCTCGGCGTGGGGCTTCACCGACGTGTCGGAGCTTGGCTTGTTTCAACAGGGCGCTGACGTGTTTGCCCAACTCAGCCTGCGGGATTCCCTGCTGCTCGCGGGCGTGTCTTTGGCTGACCTCGACAATACCGACTTCATCTTTTGAACGAGACACACGGTTTTCAGCACCAAGCACTTTTCAAACCATCGGGGCGCCTTCGGGCGCCCTTTTTCCAACCTGTCCGCACAACGGCAAATGTGGCGGCACCAGGGCATTGTTTCCAAAACAAACCTTATTCGTTTCGAAAACCAGCCTTAATCCCCGCTTAACCAAACGGCAGCGCAGGGTGGCAAACCTCGAAAACGTCCGCCCTTCGCCCGAACCATAAAACTCAAGGGGCACAGCAGTGACTGACTTCATCGAAACAGGCGACCAGAACGGCACCATCTTTGTCGGAGACACGTTCTCCGGTGGCGTTGCGGGTGCTGACACGCGTGACAACATCTACATGGGCATGGATGTGGGCGAAACCTATACCTTTTCCCTGGACCTGTCCGCGACCACGGGAACGCTGGAATTCGCGATCCTCAATCCCTTCACCTTCGAAGGCTCGCGGATCTTTATTGTCGACGGCACCTTTTTTGAACACAGCGTCCAGAATTCGAGTATCGGAACATTCTCGGCAGGCGAGTTGAACGGAACCACGGTGACCTTCGACTTCACGCCATCAATCGTCACCACCTACCAGTTCGAAATCACCGCCCATGGCGGGAACGCCTTTGACTATACCGTGGGGTTCAACCTTGCTGATCCCTATGGCGTGTCCGACGGCAATGACGTGGTTACGGGGCTGGCAACGGCAGACGACGTGGCGCTGTTGCGCGGCGACGACTCGATGGATGCCGGGGGCGGCGACGACACCATCACTGCCAACAACGGCGACGACACCGTCAACGGTGACGGCGGTAATGACGACATCAATGGCGGCAGCGGCTTTGACCTGCTGAATGGCGGGACGGGCGACGACACCCTGAATGGTGCCAGCGGCCAGGACACGCTTTCGGGCGGCGGCGACAATGACGAATTGCGCGGCTCGAACGGCAGCGACGACCTGAGCGGTGACGCCGGCGATGACATGCTGGACGGCGGCAAGGGCGACGATGTGATGGACGGCGGCGCAGGCAACGACACCCTGTCGGGCAGTTTCGGCGACGACACCATGACCGGCGGCACCGAGGCCGACCTGTTCAACATCCTGCCCGGTGGCGGCGCTGACGTGATCACCGACTTTGACACAGGCGTCGACACCATCGACATCGCCAAGCTGGGCATCTCGGCCTTCACCGATCTGGCCATGACGGATACGGTGGACGGCGTCGTGATCGATTTCGGCGCGGGCAACAGCCTGACGCTGACGGGACTGACGGCAGCTGACCTGTCGTCGACCGACTTCGCGCTGGCACCTGATCTGATGCTTGCCACCAACGGCGACGACACGATGAAGGGCACAGACGACGCCAACATCATGAGCGGACTGGACGGTGCCGACCGCATGCAGGGCAAGGGCGGCGACGACGTGCTGAACGGTGACGCAGGCCGCGATTTCCTTGATGGGGACAGCGGCAATGACACGCTGAACGGCGGCGGCGACAACGACAAGCTGCTGGGCGACGCAGGCCAGGACGAACTGAACGGCGGCCAGCGCAACGACCGCCTGCACGGCGGGGACGACAATGACGTGCTGAACGGCGGGCATGGCAACGACTACCTCAAGGGGGACGCTGGCAACGACACCCTCAACGGCGGCACCGGCAAGGACAAGATGACCGGCGGCACCGGCATCGACACCTTTGTCTTTGCCAACAAGTCGGGCCGCGACCAGATCACGGACTTTGAAAACGGCATCGACGTGATGGACTTTACCGCCGTGACCGGCGTCACCGGCATCGCGGACCTGGCGATTGCCCAGGACGGGACCGGCGTCGTCATCAGCTACGGCGGCAACAACACCCTGACGCTGGACAACACCGCCCTCGCGGATATCGACGGCACCGACTTCCTGTTCTGAAGACGCGGGAAATACCACCAAAGGGCCCGTTACATGACGGGCCCTTTTGCATGACCCACAACGCGCCCCGGCGAAAACTCCAACAGAAACGGGGGCTTGCGCGTCGCGGGATTTGCTGACTTTGCCTTGGACGCGCCACTTGCTTGATCCGGGCCATGACATCATTCAAGGCGTATGGTTGAAAGCCCCTATCGCGATCAGAACCGCAGGCCCAAAAACATGACGGCCAGCGGAACTGGCGAGACAGCGATTACGACTGTCAGGAAAGTCGCGACAGGTGTGAAGATCCCGCTCGATCCTGCGATGATCATGATGCCGCCGCCGCCGCCGAGAAAGGAATTGCCCGGCATGTTTATGGCGACAGCCATCGCGACATAGCGATACCGCAAAGCGATCGACATGGTGCGCTTGGATTGCCCTTCCAGCAACATCGCCAGCCGTTCGTCCGTGGACATAGGGGCCGACCGCGCCACAAGGTCAGCCGCACGCGACAGGTGCAAGGCCCGGAAAAGTCGTTCCAGCGCGCTGACCGGCAAGGAGCGCCCAATGGAAAAGGCCAGCATCATGCCGGCCACCGTGCAGACAAAGATCAAGGGCGCAATCGCGGCACCGAACCCTGCAAGAAGCGCGATGCCGATCTCTGCTCCGGGCACGAACGGTATTGCCAGAAGCCCGACATAGGCCACCGCACCGATCATGATCACTTTGTGAACCTGCTGTTCGTTATCGGGTCGAATCTGAAGGTCCAGCGCATCGCGGATCAGGTGAACGCCCCATGTGGCCAGCACGATCAGACCGATCAAAACAAGGAGCCTGAGCAAGATGCCCGGTAGCTTCAGGGTCTTTGGTGATGGCGCGGCCATCTCAGCCGGAAACTTCTGCGGACGGGATCACGGCGCCGGTGGCACGGATTGTGATCTGATTGGTCCAGTACCAGCGACGGGTTGTCCAGGTCCCGTCGATGATTACGTCGTCGCCCGTGATACTGCCAAACCACACAACCGTGTGCGGGGCGTCGGGACAGATTGCCGTGGTCGTAAAGTGGATGACCCCGTCGACCGTTTTTGTTTGGTAATCGGACCAGCCAAAGTGACAATAATTCTCACAATCAGTGGATTGAAAGGTGCCATCGCGAAAGACGATGTCGTCCTCCAGCATCGCGCCGCTTCCTTTATCTTGGCCAAAGATCCGAAACGTCCGGCCATCAAGCGCGCCAGTTGCGGCCCACGCGCCCTCGGGCACGGCAAAGTCAGGGATGTCTTCGTTCATCACTGTAAGGGTCGCCGCGCCGGTGCCAAGCGTGGCAACGGCAATCGCGGCAACTTGGAAGATCTGCTTCATCGTGAACTCCTGCCTGTCAAGGTTCGGAAACCTCTGAGTTAAGCGATCTCTTCGGTCACGTTGTCAGCCACGATGGCCTCCATGGCGTCCGCAGCGGATGACGCGCCGTCCAGGTTTTGCACGACCTTCGCATGGACTTCGGACCGGCATTTGAACGACGGTTCCGTCAGGATCTGGCCTGCCGCGTTTTTGAGCGCGGTTGCATCGGCATCGCCGGGCAAGGCAATACCCATACCCAGCTTTTGCACCAATGCCGCGTTGGGGGCCTGATCGTGTGGGAACCCGGGGATCACAACCATCGGCACGCCATGCTTCAGTGCGCGCATCATCGTGCCGTGCCCGCCATGGGTCACGCAAAGCCCCGCGCGCGCCAGGATCGTGTTGTGGTCGGCGTAGCGTACGACATGGGCGTTGGCCGGGATCGTCAAATCATCCGGGTCAATTGCCATGCTGGTGGTGACGACAACATGGGCCTCTAGATCAGTCAGCCCATCCAGCGCCTTCTGTACTTTGCCGAGATCCCCCAGTTCCGTGGTGGTATAGCTGACCAGCACGAGCGGCGTTGCGTCGTCCGCAGACCACGGCAGGTCGGTGGGCTGCGCCGATGCCTCGTTGTCGAGCACTGGGCCAACGTGGGTCACGTGATCCCAACCCGGCAATGGCGCATCATCAAGGGCTTCTACCGATGTCACGATCATCTGGGATTGGGCTTTCCACAGTGCTTGCATGTCTGGCAGCGGTGGAAAACCAGCGGCCGCGCGCAGATCAGCAAGTTTGCTCATGATGCCCTGCCACGCATCCAACTGGCGCCAGAGGAAGGTGTGACAGAACACGGTTGTGGGCACGCCAAATGACGGTGCCACATCCAGTGCTGCGGGGAACATGGCATCGACCATGATGGCGTCTGGCTGCTCTGCCGCGACAATTTCCTTGATATCATCCGCAACAGCCGGCGATGTCAGCGAACAGGCCACACGGGTCAGCGGCCCCATATCGGGATAGTCGTCTACCCGAGTGTAGGCGTTCTTGAAGTCAATCGCACGAAACCCCTCGGCTTCGATGCGGTCAATCGTGTCGGGTTTGGTGGCGAACACAACCTCATGTCCGCGTTTGCGCAGGGCACTTGCAACGCCAAGACTGGGGGGAAGGTTTCCACCGCTGGAATGGCTGAGCCAAACATATTTTGTCATTATTCATTTTCCTTAATAAGTGATTTGAGTGTCAAAACGACGGTCGCAACGGACTCATCAAAGCTGAGCGCCTCGTCCCGGCGTAGAATCTTCCAGACGTAGATGTCGGTCGCGGCAAGCAGCGCGTTATACAGCGCCGTCCGTTCACTTGGCGCTCTGCGCTGGATGTGAACCGCAAAAACGTCCGATACCCAGCCTTTGTGGAATACGCGCCCCATATCGAGCGACCTTTGAAATTCAGGGGATCGGTGTTCATGCGCCAAGGCATGGATCACAAGATCGCCGATTTTCTCGTAGATCTTGAACATGGTGATGATCAGATGATCGAGTTCTTCGATCTGGATGTTGTCAAAGACCGACATGTCGATCGCGTCCGGGGCCTCGGACTCCAACGTTGCGACCATCAGGCCATCTTTGCTGCCAAAGGCACGCAGGATGGTCTGAACGCTTACATCCGCAGCCTGAGCGACATCCTCCAACCGAAACTCGTCATCCGTGGAATTGGCAAGGAGTTGGGCGGCACATTTCAGAATCCGCGCGCGCCGCGCTTCAGCCTGCGCCTTGCGGTTCGAGCTATCGTATTTGCGTGTTTTCAATTTCATGTGCATTACGGTCACACGAAATAATATTCATGTCAATCTCGCCTACATTAAATTGGCAAGGGGGCAGAGTAATCATGGCTGCTTCATGCTGCGCACACCGCCCGCAAAACCGATGTGCACAGGTATGGTTCAGACGACACTCTTGCGAAATGAGATCACTTCCGAAGTGCATCACGCAAAGTGGTCGCGCCTTCCTCATGTTCTCGCAAATCCAGTTGGGAATAGATGTCGAGCAGATGACCTTTCATCAGGTCTTCTGCCAACGGTCCATCCTGCTTGCGAAATGCATCGATCAGCGCGTGGTGCGCGTTGCTTTCACAAAGAGCGTTGCGTCGCTGCCAGTAGAGGGCAATGACCAGCGACGACCGAGATACCAGTTGTTTCAGAAACTGCTCAATTGTCTGTTGATCGGCAATGCGGGCGATCTCCAGGTGGAACTGCCCCGAGAGTTTCAAAGCAAGACCCGGCTTGTCCTGATCAAGTGCTTCATGCTCTGCCTTGATGTGCCGCTCAAGCAAAGAAATATCACCTGGCGTGATGCGCGCGGCAGCCGCCCGTGCCGTGCTGGGTTCCACAAGTGCGCGGGCCTGAAAAACCTCATGGGCTTCCTTCAGGGTCGGTTTTGACACGAAAGCGCCGCGGTTTTTTTCGATTGTCAGCAGCCCTTCGAACGCCATGGCCCGCAAAGCCTGCCGTACAACGGTACGGCTTACGCCAAAGACATCGCTGACTTCATCTTCGCGCAATTTCGCCCCGGGTTTTAGCCGATGCTCGTGCACTGCGTCCGTGAGCTGTGCGGTAATCTCTTCTGCCGTGGCGATCTTTGCTCTGGTGATACTTGGCATTGTGTTTCCTTTACCCAGAACCTGTGGACTGCGCTGATCCAAGGCAATAGGTCAGACAATACTGCTTCAAATTGTATACAATTTTTGCCTGTTTTTTATACACACTTGCCTCGGCGTGCTCCATTTCGAGCAGCTTTTCGGTTCTCCGTGATCAGCGTCGTGGATTCAACTTGGTCGGATCAAGAGACGTGCGCCAACCTAGAGGATGAGTTTTGGGGGTGACATGAATCAAAAGATCGATCTCGAACTTGTAAGCCTGACCAAGCGCTATGGCGCGACGGTCGCGGTTGACGCGATCAGCTACCACTTCAGCGCAGGCACTTACGCCTGCCTCCTGGGACCGTCCGGGTGCGGGAAGTCTTCCACCCTCCGAATGATCGCCGGGCACGAAACAGTGTCGGACGGCGCGATCACTCTTGGGGGGCGTGATATCTCAGCCCTGCCACCCGCCAAGCGTGGCACCGCGATGATGTTTCAAAACTATGCTTTGTTCCCGCATCTGAGTGTTCTCGACAACGTAGCTTTCAGCTTGACCATGAAGGGTGTCGACAAAAACACGCGTCATGCCCGCGCAAACGAGCTGTTGGATCTCGTTGACATGACTGCAATGGCTGACCGGCTGCCAGCCCAGTTATCTGGTGGCCAACAACAACGCGCCGCATTGGCGCGGGCGCTGATCACCAAGCCAGATGTCTTGTTGCTTGATGAGCCGTTGTCGGCGCTCGACCCCTTCTTGCGCATTCGCATGCGGGCTGAGTTGAAAAAGCTGCAACGTGAACTGGGGATCACATTCGTACATGTCACCCATGGTCAGGACGAGGCTTTGGCTCTTGCCGATGAGATCGTGGTGATGAACGACGCAAAAATCGAGCAAGCGGGCAAGACGCGTTCGGTCTTCGATGCTCCAAAAACGGCTTTCGTGGCGCGGTTCCTGGGGTCTCACAATGTCGTGGCGATGGCCGAAGGGATGGTCGCGATCCGCTCTGATGCCTTGAAAGTCACAACCGACAAGGCGGCAAAGCTGCCGGGCACGATTACGAATATCGAATATCAAGGCACGCATGTCGCTCTTACCGCCGCGGTTCCCGCCGCGCAGGAGGTGACGGCGCTGCTGTCTGACAAGGAATTCTTCGGCAATCCGAAGGAGTTGGGCGAGGCTATCGGCCTCGACTGGGAGGCCGAGGCGGCACACGCCCTGGCTGGATAAAGAGACGTTCAACAAAGAGGACGAACTATGACAACAATCTCAAAAGTACGCTATTCGCGTCGCTCGCTTTTGAAGTCCGGTGGCGCGGCGGTGGCGGCCGCCGCGCTTCCGGCTCCAATGGTATGGGGACAAGAGACGAAAAACATCACCTTGCGCCAGTTTGGCACCGGGGTGTCGAACTTGAATGACGTTGCGCTGAAAGTCAAAGAAGACTTGGGCTTTACGCTGGAAATGACGGCTTTGGATACCGACAGCGTTACCCAACGCGCAGCAACACAGCCGAACAGCTTCGATATCGCGGATATTGAATATTTTATCTGCAAGAAAGTCTGGGCCGCTGGCAACCTGCAGGCGATGGATACGTCCAAGATCACCAACTATGACAGGATTGCCGGAACTTTCCGGAGCGGACTTCTGACCCCCGAAAGCACAATCGCCCAAGGAACCGCGCCACACACCGTTGGATTCACCACCGGTGTCGATGGGACGGAATTCGTGCAAGAAGAATCCGGTTGGATGACCTTGATCCCGACCATCTACAACGCAGATACGCTGGGCATTCGCCCCGACCTGATCGGTCGTCCGATCAACAACTGGTCCGAGCTTCTTAACCCGGAATTCAAAGGCAAGGCTTCGATCCTTGATATCTCTTCCATCGGCATCATGGATATGGCCCTGGTCGTTGAGTCCATGGGGGAATACACGTACCCGGACAAGGGCAACATGACCAAAGAGGAAATTGACCTCACTCTGGGCATCTTCACAGAGGCCAAGAAAAACGGTCAGTTCCGCGCGTTCTGGAAATCCTTCGATGAATCCGTGAACCTGATGGCTTCGGGTGAAGTGGTCATTCAGTCCATGTGGTCGCCCGCAATCACCGCCGTGCGTTCGCAAGGCATCCCATGTGTCTACCAGCCGCTGGAAGAAGGCTACCGGTCTTGGGGCGGTGGCTTGGGGCTGTCGGCTTCACTGTCCGGCATGGAGCTGGATGCAGCCTATGAGTACATCAACTGGTATCTCTCCGGTTGGGTCGGCGGATATCTGATGCGGCAGGGCTATTATTCTGCTGTTCCCGACACGTCCAAGGAATTCATGTCGGAAGACGAATGGGGCTATTGGTACGAGGGCAAAGAGTCCCAAGGTGATATCGTGTCCCCAACGGGCGCAAGACTTGCCGGCCCCGGTGAAGTTCGCGATGGCGGTTCGTTCCTAGATCGCATGGGGTCCGTTGTTTGCTGGAACTCTGTCATGGACGAGAACCAGTACATGGTCCGAAAATGGAACGAGTTCATCGCGGCCTAAACGATGCCCGCCGGAGGGCCTCGGCCCTCCGGCCCATGACACACTTCAAAAAGACGGCAGGGGCAGGTTTGCGGAATAATACAGTGATAGGTTGGCTTCTGGCGGCACCTTTGTCGCTGGTGCTGCTGGTGTTCCTTGTCGCTCCGGTTGTGATGATCGTGGTGGTCAGCTTCTGGGGGGCAACGGAGTGGTCGATCTATCCCGCGCTTCTTTTCGACAACTACGAATTTTTGCTGACCTCCGACGTGACCTATCGGGTGTTTGCGAACACATTCAAATATGCGGCGATCACTTGGGTCTTCACATTGCTGATCGGGTTTACAGTCGCATATTACCTCGCGTTTCACATCCGAAGCCTGACTTGGCAGATCGCCCTTTTCCTGTTGTGCACGATCCCGTTCCTGACTTCGAACATCATTCGAATGATCTCTTGGATCCCGTTTCTCGGGCGCAACGGAATTGCGAATTCCACGCTGATCTCGGCGGGCGTCATTGATGAGCCACTGGAATGGCTGCTGTTCAGCGATTTCAGTGTCATCCTCGCCTTTGTGCACCTTTATACGCTTTTCATGGTCGTCCCCATTTTCAACACGATGATGCGGATCGACAAATCCCTGATCGAGGCCGCAGCCGACGCGGGCGCGACGGGCTGGCAAACGGTTTGGTACGTAATTGTGCCGCTCACCAAACCGGGAATCATGATTGGAACGATTTTTGTCGTGGCGTTGGTGATGGGGGATTTCATCACCGTACGTTTCATGAGCGGCAGCCAATCCGCCAACATGGGGCGGCTGATCCAAAACGACATCGCACTGCTGCAATACCCATCCGCCTCGGCCACCGCGGTGATCCTGCTTGTCACGGTTCTGATCCTGATCGGAACGCTTTTGCGGTTCGTCGATATCCGCAGGGAACTTTGATCATGGAGCCGCGCCCCAAGTCTTTCTATTTCCTCAGCGCGTTCTTCGCGTTGTTTCTGATCTTCCTATATGGCCCCACACTCACCATCGGCATCCTGTCTTTCCAAGGTCCGGGCGGCGGTCTGACCTTTCCGATGCGCGGGGTCTCATTGCATTGGTTCCGAGACCTGTTCGAGCAACAGGCGGTGGGCGATATCTGGGGTTCCTTTTTTCGCTCTTTGACACTTGGCCTAATGGTGATGGTGACGACAGTCATCGTCTCGGTCATGGGTGGCCTGGCGTTCCGCAAACGCTTCGCGGGTTCTACAGTCCTCTTCTACTTGATCATAACGTCGCTGGTGATCCCTTCGATCCTCATTTCACTTGGCGTGGGCCTGATCTGGTCGCAATCGGGCCTTCCCGTGCATTGGTCCAGCTCGGGCTTCGGCGCGCAGCTCACATGGACACTGCCCTTTGGCCTGTTGATCATGTTCGCCGTCTTCAATCGCTTCGACCGATCCTTCGAGGAAGCCGCCCGCGACCTTGGCGCAAGCCCGTGGCAGGTCATCCGTCATGTCGTTCTGCCCATCATTGCGCCATCTTTGATCGGCGTTGCGCTGTTCGGATTCACGCTTAGCTACGACGAATTCGCCAGAACGCTACTTACCTCTGGTAGTTACAACACGCTTCCCCTCGAAATCTTTGGGATGACCACGAATGTGACCACACCCGTGCTGTTCGCCCTGGGCACGCTGACAACCGTCTTCTCGCTGCTGGTGATAGGGGTCTTCCTGATTGTGGTCTGGATCATGAACCGCCGCCGCGCGCGACATGGTTCTGACGTCGGACAAGGCCTTGTGTGATGGCGGTCGTTATCATCAACCCCAACAGCACGACTTCGATGACCGAGGCCATGTTGATGCAGGCACGTCGATCCGTGTCAGGCCTGCATTTCGAGGGCTGGACCTCACACAAGGGCCCGCCCTCGATCCAAGGCTCCGAAGACGGGGACGCCGCCACGCCACCTCTGCTGGATCTGGTCGATCAAGCATCACGTTCGGGCGCGGATGGCATTATCATCGGTTGCTTCGATGATACTGCCCTGGAAGAGGCCGCGCGGCGCGCCGAATGCCCAGTTGTTGGTATCGGTCAGGCCTCGTATCATTACGCGGCGCTCAGAAATTGGCGGTTCAGCGTTGTGACGACGCTATCAGTGTCCGTTTCAATAATTGAGACCAACATCAAACGGCAAGGGCTGGAGTCCCGCCTTGCCAGGGTTCGTGCTTCCGAAGTGCCTGTATTGGAACTTGACGCGAATCCAAGAATGGCCGGTCGGACCATTGTCGATGAAGCCCTGCGCAGCGAAAAACACGACGGTGTCTCTGCTATTGTTCTTGGCTGTGCCGGAATGGTCGAGGTGTTTCAGGACGTTCAATCCGCGCTGTCGGTACAAACGATCGACCCAGTGAGTTGTGCGGCACGATGTATGAACTGGCTTACTTAAGGGCGGAACTTGCTGACCAGACCTATTTTCCACCAACACACTGAAGTGTAACGGATATGGTTCGTGTCCTTCATAGGCAAAAAGGTGGCGGCTGGGCTGCCCCTGATATGGTCAAAACCCCGATGTGGGGGGGCTATTGGAAAAGACATGACAGATCGGAGGGTCAGCAATGGAAACACCAAACCTACCTGCCATTCGCCCATTTCGGCCCGCCGGGAACACAGGGCGCATCGTCCGGCGGGGCGTCCACCGAGACCAAAAACATGTTCGGGCGATTGAGAGCCTACTGGAACTCGCCAAGAGCCACCGCAACCGCGCGCTGTTCAACAAGGCGATCTGCCCGATACCTTGGAGCGGAGCGTGTAGCCGCGTTGGCCTTTGCGGTAGCCCGCTGCGCTTGGTTGGCAGATTGTTTATGGGACCATGGGCCACCGAACAGGCATCGGGTACACTCAACGCATAACAAACGGATTGGCCATAGGCTTGTCTGACATGCTGATCCATGTCGTCTTGGTGCGGGTGTAGTCGTGTATGGCGTCCAATCCGGCCTCTCGACCATAGCCCGACTGATCATAGCCTCCAAACGGGGCAATGGGCGAAATGGCTCTGTATGTGTTCACCCAGCAGATCCCTGCCTTGAGCCGGGCCGAGACGCGAAGGGCCCGCGCAACATCCTGCGTGAACACGCCGGAGCCAAGTCCGAACGGCGTGCTGTTGGCAATCGCGATGGCCTCTTCTTCGGTGTCAAATGGCAGCAGTGACATGACCGGACCGAACATTTCGACTTTGAGCGTCTGGGTGCTGACTTCCGCACATTCGACCAGGGTTGGCGCCATATAGTTTCCCGGCCAATCCAGGGGAGCGCCACCAAAGCGGATCGTAGCACCACCCGCACATGCAGCGGCGAGCGTCTCTTTGATCTTGTTGATCTGCGCTGAGGTGCAGAGTGGCCCGATCTGGGTGTCGGCCTCAAGCGGATCACCGATCACAACACCTTGCATTTTCTCTTCGATCCTGGCGGCGACAGCATCAAAGATCGAACGTTGCACCAAGCCCCGCGTTCCGGCGACGCAGCTTTGGCCGGAAGCGCCGAAATTGCCGGCGATCAGACCATTGGCAGCGCCTTCCAGATCTGCGTCCTCAAAAACAAGGATCGGAGACTTGCCGCCCAGTTCCAGCGACGTGACGGCAAAGTTTTCGGCCGAGTTGTGAACAACATGGCGCGCCGTGTCTGGCCCGCCCGTAAAGGCGATCCGGTCAACTTCCGGGTGGCGCGTCAACGGGATGGCGCAGTTCGCGGCATCGCCTGTGATGACCGAAACGACGCCCGCCGGAAACCCGGCCTCTTCAATCAGGCGCGCAAAGGCAAGCATCGGGATCGGGGCGATCTCGGACGCCTTCAGTACAACGGTGCAGCCTGCGGCCAGCGCGGGCCCCAGTTTGGTCGCTGTCAGGAACATCTGAGCGTTCCATGGCACAATGGCCACGACGACGCCGATGGGTTCGCGCCGCGTAAACACATGCATGTCGGGCTTGTCTATCGGCAACACCGCCCCCTCGATCTTGTCGGCAAGCCCAGCGTAGTAGCGGTAGTAATCCCCGACATAGGCCGTTTGGCTGACTGTTTCGGCCAAGAGCTTGCCACTGTCCGTCGTTTCGAGGCGCCCAAGTTCGGACGCGTTTTCCTCGATCAGATCGGCAAGGCGGTAAAGCAGCTTGCCGCGCTGGGTCTGGCTCATGTCGCGCCATTTTGGGTCGTTCAGTGTGCGGCGCGCCGCACCAATCGCACGTTCGACATCGGCCTTCGAGGCGCAGGAAAAGGTGGCCCACTCCTGCCCGTTGGCCGGATTTTTCGACGCCATTGTCTGCCCCTCGGACCCTTCGGTCCATGTGCCGTCGATGAAAAGCTGGTAGTGTGGTGCGTTGTTCATATTTCACTCACTGAAATGCCGGCATGACGTCGTCAATGAACCTCTGAAGCGAAGCGCGCTTGCGCTCAAAGCTCATCCCGCTGTCGATCCAGAAGGAATATTCATCATAGCCAAGGTCCTGATATGTGTTGAGTTTCGCAATCACTTCCTCTGGTGTGCCAATCGTCAGGTCACGCGCCATATTTTCCGGAGCCATGAGCGTATTGCCCGATATTTCTTCCTCTGAAAGCGGTTCGATCAATCCTTGTCGGACGCCCCGCTTGTTCTGAAACCACGCGCCAAAGTAACAGTAGAACCGCGACAACTCTTGCGCGGCCCGGGCAACGTCATCCGAATCTGCGCCCACATACGTATGATGCAGAAGCATGATTTTGGGCCGCGGCCCCTGATATTTGGCGCAGGCGGCATCGAAACGCCCAATCAGTGCTTCGATCTCTTCTATCCCCTGCCAAAGTGGCGTCACCTGGATGTTAAAGCCATTCTGAACCCCGAATTCATGGCTGTTGGGATCGCGGGCGGCGATCCAGATCGGCGGACCGCCAACCTGTGAAGGCTTGGGGGCTGAGGTGGTTGCCGGGAATTGAAAAAACGCGCCTTCGTGGGCGCAGTCACCCGCCCAGAGTTTTGGCAGAAGCGGAGCAAGTTCGCGCATACGCTGCCCTGCCTCCCAGGCGTCCATACCCGGCATCAGGCGTTCATATTCGTACGAATAGGCACCGCGTGCGATGCCAAGCTCAATGCGCCCATTGGTCATCAGATCGGCGGCAGCGGCTTCGCCCGCAAGCTTGATGGGATGCCAGAATGGTGCAACGACAGTCCCTGTGCCTAGCTGCACGTTTTTCGTATGATGCGCGACGTTCACAAGCGACATCAGCGGGTTGGGCGCGATGGTGAACTCCATCCCGTGATGCTCTCCGGTCCAGACGGCCCGCATTCCGGCATCATCGGCCATCTTGCACAGCTCGATGAACTCATCATTGAGCCGTTCATTGGGTTGGTCGGGGGTCAGCCGCTCCATGTGCACAAAGAGTGAGAACTGCATTCTCAGGTCCTTTCCCGCGGATAGTGGACATCTCCTCGGTGCGCGTCACCAATGTAGAGGCCGAAGCTGCGGGTCTTTGCCTCGGTGGCAAAGCGCATCATCATGTCCTGGATGGCGGCAGAGGAGAATTTCAGATTGGGAAGGTCGCGCACACCATGGGCTTCGAACGGGCCAGCGCCGTCCGCGCACGAGGTGGCGAGGAAATACGAGCTATGCGTTGCCCCGTCATCAAAGACCGAATACGCGGGACCCAGCCGCACCGGCTGGCCGCGACGTTCGAGGCTTTGTTCGAGGGTTTTCAGCAGGTGCACCCGATCTTCGCTGGTCACGCGCGGCGGGCAATAGCCCTCTTCGTTGCGGTCCAGCAGCACCATATCGGCCCTGGTGATTATCGCGCCGCCCAGCACCTTGCCGCCCGACGGATCAAGTGCCGCCCGTTCAAGCCCGAGACTGAAATACTGCCCGCTGACATATCCCAAACCACGACCTGTGCCAGCGGTGACCGCCCTGACCTCGCCGACAAGGATCGAATGGTCGCCAGCCTCTATCGTGCGATGCGTGGTGCAGGAAAACTGCGTCAACGCACCGTCAATCATGATATTGCCCAAGGCATCCGCGTGGTGCGCGACACGGGCAAAGCGGTCCCCTTTGTAGCTTGCAAAGGTGTTGGCGATATCCTCCTGCCCCTCGGCAAGAACGTTGACTGCAAACCGGGTGCAGTCCGCAAACGAACTGTAGGTTGACAGGAACTTGCCCGGACAAACCAGCAAAAGTGGCGGATCAATCGACACCGACGAAAAGGAGTTGGCGGTAAAACCGATCGGCGTCCCATCAGCGGCTTTCGCCGTGACGACGGTGACCCCTGTCATGAAGCTGCCAAAGGCGCTGCGCAAGGCACGTGGGTCGAGCGCGGTCATGCCCGGACCTCCTGCACAAAATCCAGCAGCGCGGGGTTCAAAACCTCGGCATGGGTCATCGGCATCATATGAGCCGCGCCCTCAACGATCAGTGCCCGCCCTTTCGGCGAGTGATGGGCCATTTTGCGCGACATTTCCGGCGTCGAGTTCGGCTCTCGCGCGCCTGTTGCAAAAAGGGCAGGACAGGCCATGCCCTCCAACGTGGACCGGCTGGGTCCATCCGCGTGGGCAAAGGCGGTGTAGGCGCGCTGGTAGCCCAACGGGTCCACGCTCAGCAGCCAGGCTTCACATGCGGCCCGTTCGGGCGACAGCTTTGCACCAAACCACCGCTCAAGGGTCGGCTTCGTGTCTGGCAGCACCTTGCCATCCAGAATTGCGGCACGTCCCTGCACCGCTTCCCTGGCCTTTGCGCCGCGCTCGAATACCCCATTGAGCGCAGCGACCGCGCCGACGCGATCCGGCGCCGCTTTGGCCAATTCCAGTGCGATCATCGCGCCCATCGAATGTCCGACCACAACGGCAGGCTCGTCCAGCGTTCTCAAAAGGTGCAGGACGGCCCGCACATAATCGTCCAGCACCCTAAACTGCGGGTTGGGTGGGGTTTGCCCATGGCCCGGCATATCCGGCGCGATGACCTGATAGTTGTCACGCAGCGCATCGATTTGCGGCCCCCAGGCCTCGGCCCGCAGGCCGACGCCATGCAACAGCACAACCGGCCGCCCCTCGCCTACCACGATGGCGGACAGGCCCGCCCGTTCAGACCGCGGCAGGGTTGTCGAGATCATGTCCCAGGTCTTTCAGGTCCTGATAGCGATCCCCGATCCGGTGATGCGGCCTGCCCGACAGGGCCGCCGCCAGCACGACGACCACTTCGTCATCGCGCGGCGCATCGGGGATCGAAAACTGGATCGTGAGGTAATGGGATCGGCGCCCGGCATCGTTCTTGTCCATCATAGGCACCATAATCGGTGCATTGGCCGTGCCACGTGTGTTGGTAAAGGCAAGGTAGGATTTGGCCCCCACAGCCTCGCGATAGAAATTGCCGAAGCGCAAGGTGTGGATCAGGCCCGACGCATGTTCGATTTCACCATCAAGGCCGACGACAGCAGCCTTGCCATAGGCCTCGATCGCGGCTCCGCTGCCTGCAAGGTCCAACACACGCTGTGTCATGATCTTGCCAAGGAGCGGAGCGTAAGACTGAATTTCAGGCGTGAGGTCTTCGACAAATCGGCCCGCCCATGGATTGCGCAAGACAGCCGCTACCGCAAACATCCGCCAAGGCGTGCCAGCCGAACGGAACCCTTCGATGAACACCTCTTCATCATAGCTCACGATCTTCCTGATTTCGGGCTCCATGGCGCGCTCCTGTTCGCTGCAACAGACGCTACGGAGTGCGTTATCCTTTGACAAACAAAGGAACTGTGGGCTTACCTATTAGCAATACTTATATCTGACTTGATCATGGCAAAGTCTCTTCCCCCTCTCAGTTGGCTCCGCTCGTTTGAGGCAGCAGCGCGACATCTCAGCTTCACCGCTGCGGCAGCGGAATTGGGTCTTACCCAATCCGCCGTTAGCCAACAGGTGAAATCACTGGAAACCCGGCTTAACTTGGCTCTTTTCATTCGCCGCGCGCGTGGATTGGCGCTGACAGATGCCGGCCGCCGCTTGCTGCCAGACGTTGAAGCCCCCTTGCAAGCACTGGCCGCCGCCGTGCATGGTGTGGACACGGGACCTGCCAGGACTCTTCTGACGATTGCCACATCGGTAAGTGTAGCTCAGTGGGTGATTGGGCCGCGATTACCGGAGTTTCAAGCACGGTTTCCCGACCTGAGAGTCAGGTTGTTCAGTGCCATCTGGCCCGATGACTTTCACGCAACCCGCGCGGACGTCGAGATCAGGTTCGGATCAGAAAGGCAGGCCGGGCCGGATGCGGAATTGCTTCTTCCGAACCGGCTGATCGCCCTGAAGTCCCCGAGACTTGAAGGCGACCTGAGCGATTTTCCACTGATTGAAGCGGTCGGAACATCCAGCGGTTGGCGATCATGGAGCAAGCAGTTCGGCACCACCCGATCCCCGTCGATTTACACCGATACCTTCGGCATGGCATTGCAACTCGCGGTGCAGGGAAACGGCGCGGCGCTGGTGAGCGAACTGCTTGCAGAGCATGCATTGCAGGAGGGTCTTGTCGAACGAGCACACCCAGCGTCGCTGCCAAGCCAGGAAGGGTACTACCTCTCGGTGTCCAAGGAGAAACCACAGTCGTCGGCATTTCGTGAATGGTTGTTGGCCAGGCCATCATTGCCTGCAAGCTGACGGCATCTTGGTTCTGTATGCCCCCGGGTCCTGCGTCAGTCCGCAGTTGCAACAGACCCACGCAATGTCAGCGCAGACAGCGCAAGACATCCGTAACGGGCCATCATTGCGAAGGCCGGTGGCGCAATGCCCGGTTCGCACCCGTCATGCCCACCGCAGCATGCGTCACCCTGGCCTCGCAGCGGCCATCGTAGGCATGGCAGCATCTGAACTATGCCGGTTGGTACGCTGCGCGCGGGCGGCATCCCGGCGTCCTGCTCTTTGATCATCCCAACGATTTGGACTTCCGTGAAACGGCTCTTTCGCATCTGTTTGCCCATTCAAAAGGCTAAGCAAACCCTGCATCAGCACGCGGGAAATCCTTGGGGGACAGGTCATCCGCGATGCGGACCAAGCGCCCAAGCTATCGTGTCGTAGCAATGTCGGTGTTCACCTTCGTCCCTGGCGGGTTCGCCAATGCAGGTCCGACCGCTTTACGACAGGTTGCAAAGGATGCAGAGCTCTTAAAGCTCTATTTGGTTTCTTCGGCCGGAAATTCCAACAATCCTAAAGGCCTAGCTGCATGGGACGCTGCAAAACAGGAGCAACTCAAACCGTCGACGTTTTCCGACTTCCACCCACTTGCCAAGGCAAACATCGCCTTTGGCCGGGGTTGGTGATCAGCCGCATTCTTCGGGGTGCAGTGAACAAGCAAGCTCGTTGACCGTTCCTCCAATTCAGGCGCGGTGCAGTGAACGGGCCGACGGCTTTGCGCCGACCCGGTCCAAGCATGGGGTGGCTCACATCTCGTGAACTGGTGCCACTTCAACAGTGCCGCTACCGTCATCAAGGATGGGGCAGCCTTTCGCCATTTCACAGGCCGCGTCGATCGTGTCCGCTTTGACGACCGTATAGCCGGACAGGGGATTTGCGCCGCCATTGTCCTCGATACCAGACACCGAAACGGTTTTGGACATACCAACCGGCGCGCCGCCATCAACAACGGCTTCGCCCATCTTGCCGTACCAGGCATTCCAGGCCGCCATGACCCTTTCGCCGTCTTCCGGCGTTTCCGGCATTCCACCGCCGTGGTAGGCAAATACAAAATTTGGCATTTGGGTTCCTCCTGGTTGCGGGTGGCGTCAGGCCAGCCCTTTTTCAAGTTTGCCGAATATGGAAAGCCACCCCTTGGTGTGACCGGCGCGTGCTGAATCCGTCCCAAGGTCAAAGTGACAAAGCACCATCTTCGCGCGGTTTTCGTCGACTTCGTCGATTTCGATCGTCACATGGGTTTCGGCACCGCGCGGCCCGCCGGGGCCACCGTCGTGCCACGCCCAGGTGAATTCGATCAGTCGGGGCGGTTCAACCCTGGTAACATCTCCGGAAACCTGTCGGCGCGTTCCGTCCGGCGCTTCCATGACCGAATACCATGGACCCGGCTTGGTGAAATCCAGGTTATGCTCTGGCACGATCATGTCTTCATGTCCCCACCACCGCACCATGTTTTGCGGCTGACTGACCATTTCAAAGACCCGGGCCGCAGAAGCGGGCAATATGCGCTCAAGTCGGACAACATCAGTCATGGTTTGTCCTCTCGCAGGGCAGCTTCCATGCGATCCATACTGGCCTCCCAAAAGTGCCGATGATTGAGCGTCCAGTCCGCGACCCGCTGTATCGCCTCCGGTCGGACCGAATAAAGGCGGTGCTTGCCCGCCACCCTGCGATGAACAAGGCCGTTTCGATGCAACACGGAAAGGTGACGCGATACCGCCGGGCCGGAAATGTCGAACATCTCGCAGATGTCTCCGGCCGACTTCTCGCCGTCGCGCATCAGCACTTCGATAATCTCAAAACGACACGGATCGCCCAAGGCACCGAACAGAGATGATATACTGCTCATGGAATTCATTTAGCATATTTGTTAAATGAAAGGAAGCAAGACTGCAGCCCATCGCGTATGAGGTGGATGGCCCCTGCCCCACCGGTATCGACGGTGCCAAAGCGCATTTGTCATTGATGGCCAGCACAGGAGCCACCCGAGAACCGAAAACCGCGGGCCTGGATTTGGCAAAGGATATTCTTCAACTGCGCTGCGTTTCGGCCACGGGACGCAGGATCATCAACAATAGAAGCAAGCGCACGCAGTTGCTGGCCCTGGTTGGGGACCTTTCCGCGATGCGCGGTCGGCATGGAGGTACGCGATTCTGCGCATCACCTGGGGCACCCGCCTGGCAGTTCTGGCCACGATGTCCGCCCAATGCCTGCGGCCTACGGCAAACCGTATGTCAAGCATATCAGGATCGACGCGGCCCGAATATCGAAAAAAGCGCTTCCGACCCTTGGAACGCTCTTGGGCCCGCGTTCAGTCCGGCAAACCCAACGCTTTCTTCTGGTCTGCGGCCCATTTCATGATCGTCAGGTCAAACGTCAACGCCATGAGCGAAACGCATATCCCGAGAACAAAGTTCTTGCCAAGATCCGTGCCCGCCAGCGTGCGTTGCAATTCCTGACCCAGATCCTGCGTGCCTATGAACGCAGCGATGATCACCATGAAGAACGCGAACATGATCGCCTGGTTGAAGCCAACGGCCATGGTGGGCAATGCCAACGGCAATTGTACCTTCCACAGTTTCTGCATCCGTGTGGCACCTGCCATGTCAGCGGCTTCGGTCATTTCCGCAGGCACCGTGCGCAACCCTTCGATCGTGTAGCGGGTCAGCGGGACCATCGCGAAAATCAGGATCGACATGACGACCGAGGTCGCTGTGATGCCAAACAACATGATGGCCGGGATCAGGTAGATGAAGCTAGGGAATGTTTGCGCCGTATCGCAAGCCAACAAAACCCGTTGCGACCACTTTTCGGACCGGGCCGCCGCGATGCCAAGGGGCACACCGATCAGCAGGGCAAGCGTGACAGCCGAGATGACGGAATACAGCGTGATCACCGACCGATCCCACCATCCCGACAGCGCCACGAGGCTGAAAAAAATGGCGCCGTAGATCGCCGGGCGCTTGCCCCCCAATGCAAGGGCAAAGGCCGTCACCAACAGGATGAATGCAGGCGTCGGGATCGACAGCAGGAAATCGCGGAACGGGTTCAGGATCCACACGTTCAACACGTAGCGGATCGCACCGGTGGTGTTTTGCACGGGATCAAGTGCCAGGAACGCCTTGATCATCTTGTCGATCTCTTTGCCCTGGCTGAAGTTCTGTTTGCGCCCAATCTCGGCGGCGACGTCGATGAACTGCGCAACGATATAAAAGAAGACAAACACGGCGATGCCCGTCAGCATGACCACGTGCCTGCGCCACCATGGGGTGTCGCGTTCAAAGTGTTCGGGTTGCTTGACCACCCATGCCTTGGACATGCGGTCCAGCGTCACGGCCAGCAAGACGATGGTCACGCCAATCTCGAACGAGCGGCCCAGCTTGAAGCTGCCCATCATCGCCAGCAGCTTCGCGCCAAGGCCCGGCATACCGATGAACGCGGTCAGCACCACCATGGCAAGACACAGCATGATGACCTGGTTCACGCCCACCAGAATCTCGGTCCGGGCGGATGGCAGATAGACGTGGCGCAACAGTTGCCATTTGGTGCAGCCGCTCATGTTGCCTGCCTCGACCACTTCGGACGGCACCTTTTGCAGGCCCAGCGTCGTCATCAGGATCATGGGCGGAATGGCATAGATCGTCGTGGCCACGGCGCCGGCTGTCGGCCCCACCTTGAAGAAGATGACAGCAGGCAGCAGGTAGGTGAAAAACGGCAGGGTTTGCAGCACCGACAGGATGGGTTTGATGGCACGGTTCACCCATGCGTATTTCCACGCAAGGATGCCCAGACCCAGACCGATGAAGAACGCCAGCGGGGCGGCGACCATCAGGACTGACATTGTCTCCATCGCGATTTTCCACTGGCCGATCAGCGCCGTCCAAATGAAGGTGCCTGCGCCCAGCACCGCCATGCGCCAACCACCCAGATAATAGCCGATCACGGCGGCAACCCCGGCCACAGCGGTCCACGGGATCGGGCCAAGGAAAGGCCACCGCCGCTTGCCGAACATCAGGTTGGCGGTTGCGTCCAACAACCACTCCAGCCCTTCGGTCAATGTGCGGGTGACGGCCAGCAGGCCCAGATCATCCTTGACGAAGTTAAAGATGGCATCCAGCCAGTTCGCGGCTGGCGGGATCATCGCTTCGGGAATGCGGAACAGCGCAGCGGGCAAGAGCCCTGCGTATTGCATCACGGTCAGGGCAACAGCGACCGCCACCAGTGCCATCGCCGTCTTGCCGCGTGTCCATTGTTGTCCGACGCCGGGTGTGGTGTCTTTCAGTGTATTTGCCACATCGGCCATCAACTGGCCTCCAGCAGGATGTCCAGCGCCGCCGCGCGATCCATACCGCCAATCACCTTGCCCTCGGTCGCGACTGGAATGACGGACCGGTTGTCATGCACCAGCAGACGCGCAAGGTCCTGCACGGTTGCCCCGGCATCCACCGGCTCACCTTCGCCTGCGCGGCTGGCTTGGGCCAGCACGCCGGCGTGCACGACGCGGGCCTTGTCGATTTCCTCGGTGAACTTGCGCACATACTCGGTGGCGGGATTCAGCACGATCTGGTCGGGGGTATCGCACTGCTCGACTGCGCCGTCCTTCATGATGGCGATACGGTCGGCCAGGCGCAGGGCCTCGTCGAAGTCGTGGGTGATGAATACGATGGTCTTGTGCAGCATCTGTTGCAAGCGCAGGAATTCGTCCTGCATCTCGCGCCGGATCAGCGGGTCAAGGGCGGAAAACGGTTCGTCCAGAAACCAGATGTCAGGTTCAATGGCGAGACTGCGGGCGATCCCGACGCGTTGCTGCTGGCCGCCGGACAGTTCGCGGGGAAAGTACTCCTCGCGGCCTTCCAGCCCCACCAGCTTGACCACCTCAAGCGCGCGTTCGCGCCGGGTGTGCTTGTCCTGTCCCCGCATTTCCAAAGGAAAGGCCACGTTTTCCAGCACCGTGCGGTGCGGCAGCAGGCCAAATGACTGAAAGACCATGCCCATCTTGTTGCGGCGCAACTCAATCAGCTGTTTTTCGGACAGGGACATGATGTCCTGCCCTTCGACCTCGATCATGCCGCCGGTGATTTCATGCAGTCGGGAAAAACAGCGCACGAGGGTCGACTTTCCGGACCCGGACAACCCCATGATGACCAGCATCTCGCCGCGCGAGACGTCGATTGACACGTCCTTGACGCCTGCGATGTACCCGTCCGCCCGAATGTCGTCGAAACTGTGCCCGGCGGGCATGGACTTCAGATACCCCTCCGGATCTGTCCCAAAGACTTTCCATACGTTCTTGCAGGAAATCACGGTATCGGCGGTCATTTTTTGCTCTCTCTTCTCACCGAATGGGACACCGGTGTTTTAAAACGCCCGCCCGAGTGTAACCCCGGACGGGCGAATGTCTGCAACTGATTTGGTGAACCTTACGAGGTCCAGCCTTTCCAGACGTCCGGGTTCGCTTCGAGCCACTCGGCGGCGGCTTCTTCCGGCTCCAACTCTTCGACGTCCACGAGACGTGCCATTTCGGCAATCTGCGGGTTTGTGAACGAGATCTTGGTCAGCACGTCATACGCACCGGGCCATTTTTCCTTCATGCCGTCCCAGGCCGCTTTTTTCAGGTAACCGTCGGCGGGGTTGCCACAGTCATAAAGCGCGTCGGGGTTCGGACCCACGGACGGGTCCTTGTCGCAGCCGTCAACCCATGTGGGGAATTCGACGAATTCGCCGGGCCACACGGCTTCGGCAAAGTTGGGTGTCCAGTTGAACACCACGACCGGGCGCTTGTCAGCTTCTGCGGCACCGATTTCGGCCCACAGGGCGGCGGCGGAACCTGCGTTCACAACGACAAAGTCCATGCCGAGCGCTTCGACACGTTCCTGGCCATGCTTGAGCCAGTCCACGGGTCCGTCCAGATAGCGGCCCTTGTCACCTGTTTCGGCGGTTGCAAACACTGCGGCGCAGTCATTCAGCGCTTCCCAGCTGGGCAGACCGGGGCACGCCTCCTTGGTCCACATCGGATACCACCAGTCTTCGCGGGTGACGGCGTCGTGGTCGCCAGCGTCATGCAGGCCGCCTTTTTCCAGCGCGGCGCGGAACGATGCGCCAAACGCGCCTTCCCAGACTTCGAGTTCCAGTGTCACGTCGCCCAGCCGGACCGATTCATAGACCGCCTGGCTGTCCGTGGTCACGAATTCGACGTTGTTGCCCATCGATTCAAAGATCTGGCCAACAACGTGGCTCATCACGATTTGCGACGACCAGTTGTGGATCGGGATCACGATCGGATCGCTGCTGTCTTCGGCCAGTGCGGAGATCGGCGCGCATGCCAATGCACCAGCTGTCAGCACAGTCTGAAATTTGTTCATTGATAGTCTCCCTAGTGGTGCGCGGCTGTCGCGCCGCTTTTGATCAACTGTGGCGCGTCCACTGAACACGGGTAGCGAATCCCGGATTCCGGCCACTTCTTGATGCACCGCAGTGTTGCAGCATTTTCCTACCAATCAAGTTTTTTTCTTAATAATGTAGTCACAACCCGACTGTTGCGGCCGTGGCTCTTGCGCCGAATGTCCGATCTGAAAGCCTGGATGTCGGGTATCAGAGCGTTTTAGAGCATAAAATATGGGAAACCAGTAACAGGAGGTCCGATTCCATGCGCTATTCCGGGTTCAAGGTCATAAAAGAGGCACTGACTGGCCACAAAGGGTGGACGCCAGCGTGGCGCGACCCTGAGCCAAAGCCGCACTATGACATCGTGATCATCGGTGGTGGCGGGCATGGATTGGCGACAGCGCATTACCTTGCCAGCGTCTATGGCCAGCACCGCGTGGCCGTCATCGAAAAGGGCTGGATCGGGGGCGGCAACGTCGGGCGCAATACCACCATCATCCGTTCGAATTACCTGCTGGATGGCAACGAGCCGTTTTATGAATTCTCGTTGAAACTGTGGGAGGGGTTGGAGCAGGACCTGAATTACAATGCCATGGTGTCCCAGCGCGGCATCATGAACCTGATCCATTCCGACGCGCAGCGCGATGCGTTTGTCCGGCGCGGCAACGCGATGATCCTGAACGGGGCAGATGCCGAATACCTGGATCTGGCGCAGATCAAAAAAGAATACCCGTTCCTGAATTTCAATGACGCGCGCTTTCCCATCAAGGGGGGGCTGGCGCAGCGGCGTGGCGGCACGGTGCGCCATGATGCGGTGGCCTGGGGGTATGCCCGCGCGGCCGACGGCCGGGGCGTCGACATCATCCAGAACTGCGAGGTCACGGGATTCCGGATCGAAGATGGCAAATGCCTCGGCGTCGAAACGTCCAGGGGCTTCATTGGTGCGGGTCGCGTCGGCTGTGCGGTGGCGGGCAATTCCAGCCGGTTGATGGCCAAGGCGGGAATGCGTCTGCCCATTGAATCGCATGTGTTGCAGGCCTTTGTCTCCGAGGGGCTGAAGCCCGTGCTGCCCGGTGTCATCACCTTTGGCGCGGGCCACTTCTATGTGTCGCAATCCGACAAGGGTGGGCTGGTGTTCGGTGGCGACATCGACGGCTACAACTCCTATGCCCAACGCGGCAACCTGCCCGTGGTCGAGGACGTCTGCGAGGGCGGCATGGCCATCATGCCCATGATCGGCCGCGCCCGGCTGCTGCGCATGTGGGGCGGGATCATGGACATGAGCATGGACGGCTCGCCCATCATCGACCGCACTCATATCGACGGGCTCTATTTCAACGGCGGCTGGTGCTATGGCGGGTTCAAGGCCACGCCAGCCTCGGGCTATGCCTTTGCGCATTTGCTGGCCCGGGATGAACCCCACGAAACCGCGACCGCCTATCGTTTCGATCGGTTCCGCACCGGTCACATGATCGACGAAAAAGGCATGGGCAATCAGCCCAACCTGCACTGAAGGGCCGCCAGACATGATCATCAACCATCCCCTGCTTGGCCCCCGTGACAGCGCGGAATTCGTCTATTTGGGTACGGCCGAACTGATGAACCGCCCTGACCCGGATACGGCCACGCCCGAGGATTGGCACGACTATGCCTATCTGCGTGAAAACCCGGCAGGCACTCTGCGCGAGTTGTGGTTTCACGAGGGCGGTGACCGATCGATCCTGATCGTGACGCGCGACACCACCACGCACGAGATTTCAGCGGTCGAACTGGCCCGCAAGACAGGGCAACAGGCATGACCCAGAAAAACCGGCTGGACGGCGGACAACTGGACCGCAACACGACGCTGACGTTCTCGTTCGATGGCAGGACATTCACGGGCCACCCCGGCGATACGCTGGCCTCGGCCCTGCTGGCCAACAACGTCCGCCTGATGGGTCGGTCGTTCAAGTATCACCGGCCGCGCGGCCCGTTGACTGCGGGGTCCGAAGAGCCCAATGCCATGGTCGAACTGCGCAGCGGAGCGCGACAGGAACCCAACACCCGCGCCACCACGGCCGAGCTGTTTGACGGGCTTTCCGCGCGATCACAGAACCGCTGGCCCAGCCTTGCCTTTGACGCGATGTCGATCAACGACCGGTTCTCGAAATTCCTGACGGCCGGCTTTTACTACAAGACGTTCATGTGGCCGGCTGCCTTTTGGGAAAAGCTGTACGAACCGATCATCCGCAAGGCCGCTGGCCTTGGGTCATTGTCGATGCAGGCCGACCCGGATGAATACGACAAAGGGTTCCGCCACTGTGATCTGCTGATCATCGGCGCCGGCCCGGCGGGCCTGAATGCGGCGCTGACGGCGGGCCGGTCCGGCGCGCAGGTGATCCTGGCGGACGAGGATTTTCGCATGGGCGGCCGCCTGAACGCCGAAACGTTCGAGGTTGCCGATATGTCCGGCGCGGACTGGGCCGCGCAAAGCGTCGCGGAACTGGCCACGATGCCCAATGTCCGGCTGATGCCACGTACAACCGTAATCGGCGCATTCGACCACGGCATCTACGGGGCCGTGGAACGGGTCAGTGATCACCTGCCGACGCCACAGACCGGCAAGCCACGCCAGATCCTGTGGCGCATCTATGCGCCGCGGACCCTGCTGTGTGCCGGGGCAACGGAACGTCCCATCGCGTTCGACAACAACGACCGGCCCGGCATCATGCTGGCGGCGTCCCTGCGGGCCTATGCCAACCGCTGGGCCGCGACGCCCGCACGGCGCGTGGCGATCTTTACCAACAACGACGACGGGCACAGGGCCGCGCAGGACCTGCATGCCAAGGGCGTCATGATTGCCGCCGTGATCGACACCCGCGCCGATGCACCGCGGTCAATCGACTACGAGGTGCTGCCGGGTGCGCAGGTCCGGGATACCATGGGGCGGCTCGGTCTGACCTTTGTCAAAGCCGAACTGGCTGACGGGTCGTCGCGCACCATCGAATGCGGCGCACTGGGCGTGTCGGGCGGCTGGAATCCCAACGTGCACCTGACATGTCACCAGCGTGGCCGACCAGCATGGAACGACGACCTCGCGGCCTTTGTCCCCGGTGGCACCTTGCCCCCCGGCCTGACCGTCGCGGGGGCCGCAAATGGCGCTTTTTCGACCCATGGCGCACTGAAATCCGGTGCTGACGCGGCCCGCAAGGCGCTAGCCATCAAGGGGCGCGCACCCGCGGTACCGCAGGCCGAGGACGGGCTCATAACCCAGACGCCGTTCTGGTATGTCGAAGGCTGTTCGCGCGCCTGGCTGGACCAGCAGAACGACGTCACCGTCAAGGACGTCAAGCTGAGCCATCAGGAAGGCTTCCGGTCGGTCGAGCACCTGAAACGCTATACGACGCTGGGCATGGCCACCGATCAGGGCAAGACGTCGAACTTGGGCGGCCTGGCGATCATGGCGGAACTGGCCGGCAAGTCGATCCCGGAGGTCGGCACCACGATATTCCGCCCGCCCTACACGCCGACCGCCATCGGGGCGCTGGCCGGGCGGATGCGCGGGATGGAATTCCACCCCACTCGCCTGACCCCCTCGCATTTCTGGGCCCAAGAACGGGGTGCGGTGTTTGTCGAGGTAGGCAACTGGCTGCGGGCGCAATGGTTTCCGCTGCCGGGTGAAACCCACTGGCGGCAATCGGTGGACCGCGAGGTGACGGCCACCCGCGCGTCTGTCGGGGTGTGCGATTGCACCACGCTGGGCAAGATCGACGTGCAGGGTGTCGATGCGGCGGCATTCCTGAACAAGATCTATTGCAATGGATTTGCCAAGCTGGCCGTGGGCAAGACCCGTTATGGCCTGATGCTGCGCGAGGATGGCATCGCCTTGGACGATGGCACCGCCGCGCGACTGGCCGAAGACCATTTCGTCGTCACGACCACCACCGCCAACGCCGGCAAGGTTTATCAGCACATGGAATTTGTGCGGCAATGCCTGATGCCCGATGCCGATGTGCAGCTGATCTCGACCACCGAAGCCTGGGCGCAATATGCTGTGGCAGGCCCGAATTCACGGCGGCTGCTGCAAAAGATCGTGGACCCGGAATTCGACATATCGAACGAAGGGTTCCCATTCATGGCCTGTGGCAACATCACCGTCTGTGGCGGCCTGCGGGCGCGGTTGTTCCGCATCTCGTTCTCGGGCGAATTGGCTTTCGAGATCGCAGTGCCGTCACGATACGGGGATGCCCTGATGCGTCGCCTGATGTCCGAGGGCGAAGAATTCGGCGTCACCCCATACGGCACCGAAGCGCTGGGTGTGATGCGTATCGAAAAGGGCCACGCGGCGGGCAATGAACTGAACGGCACCACGACGGCGCTGAACCTCGGGATGGGACGCATGGTGTCCAAGGCCAAGGACAGCATCGGATCGAAACTGTCGGAACGGCCGGGCCTGAACGAGGATGACGCGCTGATGCAGGTGGGCCTGCGCCCGGTCAACGCCGATGACAAGATCACCGCAGGCGGTCACCTGATGCGGGCGGAGGGGCCAGTCGATGCCACCCACGATCAGGGCTATGTCACCTCGGCGGCCTATTCGCCGACGCTGGGCTGCATGATCGGGCTTGGGTTCCTCAAGGACGGTGGCAACCGCAAAGGCGAAAGGATGCGGCTGGTGTCGCCGGTCACAGACCTGACGGTCGACGTCGAAGTCGTGTCGGCCCATTTCGTCGATCCAGAGGGAGAGCGCGTTCGTGCATGACCTGACCCCCATCACCGCCCTTGGTGGCAACGCCCCGCGCACGGACACCGTCGGCACAGTGACGCTGACCGAAGTGCCGGGGATCGCTTTGGCGTCGGTCGCGGCACGGCGCGGACATGACGATGAGTGTGCCAAGACACTCAAACTGATTTTGGGTGCCGCCGCTCCGGATCCGGGCAAATCCATCAGCGGCGCCCCATATTCCGCCCTGTGGACGGGACCGGGCCAATGGATGCTGAGCGCGGATTTCGACGCGCACGAAGACATAGCCGCTCAGGTCAAGGGACAACTGGGTAACACCGCTTCCGTGACAGAGCAGTCCGATGCATGGGTGTGCTTCGACCTGGCTGGGGCACGCGTCTTTGCTGTGCTTGAATTGCTGTGCAACATCAACCTGACGCTGTTTGGCGCAGGTGACGCATCCCGCACGTCAATTCATCACCTTGGGTGCTTTGTGATCTGTATCGAGCCGGACAAGGCGGTGCGCATCATCGGCCCGCGTGCGTCCGCAGGATCCCTGCACCATGCCGTGGTGACGGCGATGGCCTCTGCTGTCTAGGCAGGTGGCAAGGGTACGTTGCCGCGCAGGCGGGATGAATTGATCCGCTGCCGGTCCTCGTGCGGGCTCACACCGAACGCGTCGCGATAATGCGCCATCAGGGGCGTGCTGGATGTATAGCCCACCGCCTGCGCAATGCTCAGCACCGTGTCATTTGAATACAACACCAACTGCCGGGCAGCTTTCATCCGCATGTGTCTGTAATAGTGGCTCGGGCTCTGCCCGGTTGCCTTTTTGAATGCGCGTTCAACCTGTCGCGGGGTAACGCCAAGCGTGTTGGCCACCTCGGCCACGGACACGGGGTTTTCGATCCGGGCGGCAAACATCGCGGTCGCCCTGACCACCAGCGACGGTGTGGACGGCGACGCACTGGGTTGCGTGGGAATGCGTTGTTGCACCCCTTCGCCACGGGCGGTGGCGTGCTGAAACCAGCACGCAACCTCGTGAGCGATCTCGGGACCAAGCCTGTCGGCAATCAGGTGCAGCGCCAGATCAAAGGCAGAGGCCGCCCCGGAAACGGTATAGCGCCTGCGATCCATGGTGATCACGTCGTCGGTCATGCCGATTTCGGGGAACTCGGCGCGAAATGCGGTTTCGTAGCACCAGTGGACAGAGCATTTGTGTCCGGCCATTACCCCCGAGCGGACCAGGGGAAACACGCCGCCGCTGATCGCCCCGAGGATCCCGCCATGCCGGTCCAACCGGCGCAACGCGCCATTGCCTGCGCGGGCATCGACAAACCGACTGGTCGGCGACGCCAGGACAAACAGTACATCCATGCCTTCGATCTGGTTCAGCGTCATGTCCGGTTCGAACGCAACCCGCGCGCTCGACGTGACCTGACCTCCGCCTTCGGACACCAATGTCCAATCGAACACGTCTGCGCCCGCAATCTCGTTTGCAGCACGCAGCGGTTCGATCACGGACGTCAGACAGGCCATGGGAAAGCCCGGAAAAATCAAAAAGCCGATGTGCATTTTTTCCTGTCATTCAACTTTTGCGTTCTCAAGGTGAAAATTTTGCCTATGATAGGGCAAGAATAATAATGCGCCGAATTGTTTGGCGGCGTTGGACTGAATAGAAAGCGGTCATTGTGAATATCGAAAAGACGATGGATGCCGACGTGGCAAGCAAACTGACCCAAGATCCGCACAGAACCCGCGACGGTGAGCGCGAAAAGGTTCTTGAGGTTGCGATTGGCCGCGAAGTGCGCGCCTTTCGACGCCAGCAGGAAATCACCGTGGCCGAATTGGCGCAGATCACCGGCCTGTCGATCGGGATGCTGTCCAAGATCGAGAACGGCAATACATCTCCGTCCCTGACCACGCTGCAATTGCTGGCCAACGCGCTGTCCGTGCCCTTGACCAGCTTTTTCCGGCGGTTCGAGGAAAGCCGACAGGCGGTGCATACCAAGTCCGGCGAAGGTGTCACCATCGACCGCGAAGGCACGCGTGCCAACCATCAATACAACCTGTTGGGCCATATCGGATCGAACGCGTCCGGTGTCATTGTTGAACCTTACCTGATCACACTGACCGCGGAATCGGATGTCTTTCCAACCTTCCAGCATGGGGGCATCGAAACAATCTACATGCTTGAGGGCGAGGTGGATTACCGGCACGGCGATGATGTCTATACGCTCATGGCCGGGGATACCCTGTTTTTTGATGCTGATGCGCCGCACGGGCCGGAAAAGCTGGTATCGCTGCCGGCCCGATATCTGTCGATCATCAGCTATCCGCAAAACACCTGAGAATTATTTGCTCAGCGGTGGTTCGGTTTCGAAATCGGGCCAGACGCCGGGCGACGTGGGCAAGCCATCGTCAAACTGTGACAGGTAGTCCAGCATCATTGGCCGGTTGTCGATGAACCCCTTGTAGGTCGCCAGTTCGACGGGCAGATCGCGCACCACGCGGTGCAGGCGGCGGCCCCATTTGGGCATCGTCATCAGATCCTGAAAGCTGCACAGGTAACAACGGATCGGGAACACCAGCCCGTTGGACCGCGGCAAGCGAAAGAACGTCTGCAATTCGACCCGCAGGTGCTGTTTGGCACCGATGTTCTCGGGCGTCAGCGTGGTCTTTTGGATGCCCCATTTGTGGTAGTTTTCAGGGCTGGTATCGAGCAGCGGGTTGACCGTCATGGTCCAGTTCAGACGCCGCGCAGGCGCACCCTGCTGGATGTTCAGCAGAAACTTGAGCGCGCGCTGGAAAATGCCCATCTCGTGCGCCAGCGGCACGGGCGCGTGCCATTCGAAAAAGTTCATGCCGATGTCAAAATCCAGGCTCCAGTCGGCCTGGGTCGTGACCATGCCCGCATCCATCCAAAGGTTGCCGTCCCGCTGATCCAGCACACAGAAATCACCCTGGGTCTGGCGGGTGATATATTCCATCGGCCCATAAGGGAGGGTGGTTTCATCGAGGAACGTGAACGTGTCGTCGATGCCCATCGGCTTGTTGATCCAGCGCCACGTATTGCCGTCGCGGTGCAGTTCGAACAGGTCCGGGTAGTCTTCGGACTTGGACACCATGATCAGTTCCAGCAGGTCCCAGCCCGCCAGCGTCATGTGCGGCAGCGACTGGCAGCGCAGCGGATCGTCGGCCAGCACCATTGCCCGGTCGCGCATCTCGGCCACATAGTGTTCGTCCACGTCGAACCGCTTTTCATAGACCGACCCTTCGGGCCCGCCCCGGTGCTGTTCCATGTTGACGGCGTACATGTAGCTGTCTTCGTGAAACGGGAACGGAAAGCGTTTGATCGCCCATTCCGAGTTGTGGAACGAATAGTCGTCGCGGAAGGTTTCGTCGTTGAATTGAATGGTCATCGTTCAAGCTCCAATGTCCCGATAAAGCGGCTGACACAGGGCATGATCTTGGTGCCCTCGGCGTGCTGGTCATCGTCCAGCCAGTGATCGCGGTGCACGAAAGTACCGTCATGCGACACCACATCGGTTTCGCATTGCCCGCACGATCCGCCGCGACACAGAAACGGGGCCTCGACGCCTGCGCGTTCGATCGCCTCGAGCAGGCTCTCGTGTTCGCCCACGGTGACGGTCTTGTTCGACTTGCACAGGCGCACCTGAAATGGCACCCCCGGCTCGGGGGCGAGGAATTCCTCGGAATGGACGTTGGCATCGGGCCAACCGGCCGCAGAGGCCGTCGCGTGCACCCAGTCGATCATGCCCGCCGGTCCGCACACATACGCGTTCGTGCCCAGCGGCTGTCCATTCAGCAGATGTTCAAGGTCGATGCGCTGGTTTTGATCGTCGTAGTACACGTGCACCTTGTTGGGGTGCTTGTAGGTCAGCACGTCCACATAGGTGCCAAGCGCTTCGGTCCGGCAGGAATAATGCAGCTCCCACGCGCCGCCCATGCGTTCCAGCTGGGCAATCATCGACATGAAGGGCGTGATGCCGATGCCACCGGCCAGAAACACGTGCTTGCGCGCGCGCAGGTCCAGCGAAAACAGGTTCACCGGATAGGTGATCGTCATCTCGTCGCCGACGGACACGTTGTTGTGCATGAACAGCGATCCCCCACGTCCCTGATCGTCGCGACGCACGGAAATGGCATAGGTGCTCAGGTCTGCGGGGTCCGACATCAGCGAATACGGGTTCAGGCGTGTGCGGTCACCGTCCTGCATGGTCACGACGGTGTGCGCGCCGCCGGAAAATGGCGGGAACTGCGCCCCGTCACGGCATTTGAATTCGAACCGGGTCACCAGATCGTTCAATGGCACGACGGCTGCCACGACCACGTCGATCTTTTCGGCGCCGGGCTTCGCTTTCTGGGGGGCAGCACTCATTCGTAGATCCCCTTTGGTTCCGGCACGTTGCCGGGATCTTCGGCGTCGATGCAGACGCCCTGATAGGCGGCAAGCCTGCGTGAATAGTGGTCGCGCACGAACAGGTTCAGGCCGCAATGGCTGCATACGAACGGATCGGTTTCCACGTCCTCGGTGATGCCCTTGCAGTGGACGCACTGCATCCGACGCGCGACCGATCCGCGGTGTTCGGTCTGGATGGCGGTGTGCGGGATGCCCGCTTGCATCGCCTCGTTCTGGGCCTGCCCCATCAGGCCCTCGGTACCGGTCAGATAAACCTGCAATCCCATATGCGCATCCTGCAGAACCCGCCTGATCCGCTGGACGGACGCGGCATAGGTCGGCCCCTCGTAGAACTGCGCCGGGTTCAGCGCGCGCAACTGGTCCGCATAGTCCGTCCCGCGCGGGATATAGATGATGTGCGTGTCGGCCATCAGTTCGGGCGTTGCGATGTCCAGGATCGCCTCGGCCCCTTCGGCGTCGGCAATCATCAGATGCGCCTTGCCCTGACGCGCCTCGAGCGTGCCATAGACCGGGCGGCTCTTGATAGACGGGGGAAATTCGAATTTCGACATACCTGTCCTCGTGACATGAAAAGGGCGCGACGGATGGTTCCGTTGCGCCCCTTTGTGAAATCAGCCCTTGGCGGTGCGGATCGACTTGTCCTTGTCGTAGAACGGCATCTCTTCGGCCGTTGCGGCCAGTTCGGTGCCGTCCGGCTGGACCACTGTCAGCTTGGTGCCGGGGCTTGCCACCGACGGGTCAAGCCGGGCAATGGCCACGGAATAGCCGTTCAGCTCGGACGACAGGCCATAGGTGATGACCCCGACATCCTTGCCGTCGTGATGCACGCGGGCAAACATTTCCATCTGGTCCATGGCGTCGCCTTCAAGCTTGACGCCATAGATCTTGAACCGTTCCTTGCCCTTCATGGCATAGTGGTTCTCGGACCCGATGAACCCTTCCTTGCCCGGGGACACGGTGAAATCGAGGCCGAGTTCCCACAAGCTGTCGCCCGCGGGCGTGCCGTCTTCGAATGGGAAGGTTTCGGAGTTGTCGCCGGGATAGAACAGCAAATAGCTTTCGATCCGCAACATATCGAGGGTCGAGAACTGCGTGGGCCGTACGTCGTCGCCGCCGGCTTCCAGCACGTTGTCCCAGATATGCACCGCGTCCTTGGCGCGGCAAAAGATTTCATAGCCTCGTTCACCGGTATACCCGGTACGCGAGATCATCACGTCACGGCCATAAAGCCGGGTCTGGATGATCCCGAAATAGGCCAGATCGCGGATGGCGGGAATATCCTTGGCCAGGATGTCGACGGCCTTGGGGCCTTGCAGCGACATGTCGTGCAGGTCGTCGTCCATGATGACGGAACAGTTCTTGGCTGCGGCGACGGTGGTCAGTTGCTCCATCCCGATGCCGGTGCCATGCACGACCAGCCACGAGTTGACGGCGATATGATAGATCACGCAGTCGTCCACGAACAGGCCGCGATCATCGAGCATGCAGGCGTAAACGGCCCGGCCCGGCGCGATTTTCTCGACGTTGCGGGTGGTGACCCGGTCGATCACATAGGCGGCATCAGCCCCCACCACATGCACCTTTTTCAGGCCGGACACGTCCATCAGACCCGCCTTTGTGCGGATCGCTTCGTAGTCGGCCCTGGCGCGTTCCGGTGTGTCGTCATAGAACCACGCCGTGCCCATGCCATTCCAGTCTTCCAGTTCTCCGCCGATCTCGGCATGGCGCCCGGCAAGGGCAGAGGTTCTCCATAGAATGGCCATGGTGTTTTTCCCTGTTCGTTATGAGTCTTGTTGCGCGGTATTCAGCCCCAGCCCATTCTAAAAAGCAAGAATGCGATGCAACTTTTTTTCCTGCTGGGCAAGTCTAGCACGCAAAAGGGGCGACCTGTGGCCGCCCCTTTCCGATGTGTTCAGGTTTTACGAGTCGTACTGGCGTGTCTTGGTGCGCTCGGTCTTTTGTCCAAAGACCAGAACCGCGACGCAGATCGCTGCGGCGATCAGGGTGTAAAGACCCGGCATTGAACTGCCTGCGCCCATGTACATGGCCCCGTCGACAACCGACCAGCTTGCTTCGTCATATGGAAAACCCATGATTTCGTCCTTTCTGTTCGATTATTCGCCAGGGGCAAGGTTGATGCCCGGTGCGGGGATGCCTTCGGGATAGCCCGCGGCCGGCACCTTGACCATGTCCATGCCTGCAATCTCGGCACCTTCGGGGATACGCAGCATGCCGGCCATCTTCAGGATCAGCGACACCACGTAGCCCGGCACAATGCCCAGCAGGAAGAACACGACAGCGCCCACGATCTGACCCATCAGGCTGACCGTCGGTGCCTCGCCTGCGGCACCCTGCAGCGCGGGGTAGCCCGATGCAAACACACCCAGCATCACGACACCATACAGGCCGATCGTGCCGTGCACGGTCACAGCCCCCACAGCATCGTCGATGCCGCGGTTTTCCAGCCATGTGGCGCAGGGTTTCAGGATCAGACCCGCCGAGAACGAGATGATGAACGCAAGCGCGGGAAAGTAGATGTCCAGCCCGGATGCGACCGAAATGATCCCGGCCAGTGCGCCCGACATCATCCAGAACGGATCACGTGTCAGCACCCACGACCCGATGATCCCGCCGGCAATTGCCATAAGGATGTTGAAGGCCAACGCTGACAGCGTGATCGGTGTCCCATAAATCGTCGACGGCTTGTCGCCGAACCAGCTCCACGCCTCGCCCGGCACGATCACACAGGCCATGAGGAAGCCCCAGAACCCCACGATGATCAGCATCAGACCCGTGACGGTCAGCGGCATGTTGTGACCCGCGATATGGTTGGCGGTGCCATCCGCGTTGAACTTGCCGATGCGCGGCCCAAGGTTGATCAGCACGCCAAGCGCAAAGAACCCGGCCACCGCGTGCACAAGGCCCGCCGCACCGAAGTCGTGTACGCCGAACTGCGTGACCAACCAGCCATCTGCGTGCCAGCCCCAAGCGGCAGCCACGACCCAGGCAAACGACCCCAGCACGACGGCCAGTATCACAAAGCCCACGGTCTGGATGCGTTCGATAACGGCGCCCGACATGATGGATGCGGTCGTTGCAGCAAACAGCGCAAAGGCACCAAAGAACACGCCCGATGCCTGATCGGCGATGTTCGGCCCCATGTATTGCGCACTTTCACCCCAACCCCACGCAATGGCGTTGGCATATTCGACACCCGAGATGCCCGCAGGGCCCGGTGCGCCAGGCAAACCCGTGGGAAAGCCCCAATAGACCCACCAGCCAAAGAAATAGAACGTCGGCATCATGAACGCGAAGGCGAGGATGTTCTTGACCCCCGAACTCAGCACGTTCTTGAGCCGCGACGCGCCCATCTCATAAGCCAGGAACCCAGCATGAATGATGATCATCAGCGGGATTGTCAGATAATAGAATGTTTCGGCAAACATGGTGTTCGTCACACCATTTTTGCTTTGCAGTGCGGCGACCTGGGCCGCCAATTCTGCGATTTGCTCTTCCACGATAAACCCCCGTGTTGGACTGTTGGCTTCGTGCGCCGTCGTTTACCGAGCGCGACGCTGGACAAATTGAACCACGTGCCGGTGGCGCTGGCGACTCTTTTTTTAACTGAAGTGAAAATTAGTTTCCCGTGGTTGAGCAACTCATGTAACGATGCTAGCGTTCGAGTCGAACGACAGACCACTTTTTGGGAGGGCCATCGCCATGTGCGGGATAGTCGGACTGTTTCTGAAGGATGCCGCGTTGGAGCCACAGCTTGGCGACATGCTGACCGATATGCTGATCACCATGACCGATCGTGGCCCCGACAGCGCCGGGATCGCGATTTATGGCGATGAAACAGAGGGTAATGCAAAGCTGACGGTGCAGTCGAACACCCCTGAGACAGACTTTGACAAGCTCGACAACGACCTGCGCAAGCGGATCAAGGGCAAAGTGGCGATGACGGTCAAGGACACCCATGCGGTGCTGTCGATACAGGCGGATCAGGTTGCGGCCGCGCGTGAAACGCTTGCGGAAATCCGGCCCGATGTGCGGGTCATGAGCCACGGCACCACGCTTGAGATTTACAAGGAAGTCGGCCTGCCCAAGGACGTGGCAAGCCGTTTTGACATCCGCAAGATGTCCGGAACGCACGGGATCGGGCACACACGCATGGCAACTGAGTCGGCGGTGACGACCATGGGCGCGCACCCGTTCAACACCGGCGTCGATCAGTGCCTTGTGCACAACGGATCGCTGTCGAATCACAACTCGCTGCGCCGCAAGCTGCGCCGTTTGGGTGTGCACGTCGAAACCGAAAACGATACCGAAGTCGGCGCCGCCTATCTGACATGGAAGATGCAGACGGGATCCACGCTGGGCGAGGCGCTGACATCCAGCCTCGATGACCTCGACGGGTTCTTTACCTTTGTCGTGGGCACCAAGGACGGGTTCGGCGTTGTCCGCGACCCCATCGCCTGCAAACCGGCGGTCATGGCGGAAACCGATCAATACGTGGCCTTTGGGTCCGAATACCGGGCGCTGGTGAACCTGCCCGGGATCGAAACCGCAAAGGTATGGGAACCGGAACCGGCAACCGTCTATTTCTGGTCGCACAATGCGGCCCCAACCGCGCAAGAGAAAGCGGCATAAATGCAGACATTTGACTTGGAAGCGCAGGGATTGCGTGCCCTGAACTCGACCTTGCACGCCCAGGCGGCAGACACCAACCAGACACATTGGGAAATCGTGAACCCCAAGGGCAGCCACGCCATTGCCGTGGGTCTTGATGCGCCCATCGAGGTGAACATCAAGGGCTCGACCGGGTATTACTGTGCGGGCATGAACAAGCAGGCGACCGTCCATGTGCACGGCTCCGTCGGTCCGGGCACGGCTGAAAACATGATGTCCGGCATGGTCGTGGTCGAAGGGGATGCATCGCAATATGCAGGGGCCACCGGACATGGCGGCACGCTGGTGATCAAGGGCAACGCTTCGTCACGCTGCGGCATCTCGATGAAGGGTATCGACATTATCGTGCACGGAAACATCGGGCATATGTCGGCATTCATGGCGCAATCGGGCAACCTCGTGGTTTGCGGTGACGCGGGCGAGGCACTGGGCGATTCACTTTATGAGGCGCGCCTGTTCGTGCGTGGATCGGTGAAATCGCTGGGGGCCGACTGTGTCGAAAAGGAGATGCGCCCCGAACATATCGCCATCCTCGAAGAGCTGCTGGAGCGGGGCGGCTGCGATGCCAGGGCCTCCGAGTTCAAGCGCTACGGATCTGCCCGCCAACTCTACAACTTCAACATCGACAACGCGTATTAAGGGGCCAGAGCATGAAAGACGACCACAACGGCGCGCCGCGCACGGTTCCGATACAGTCCGCCACGTTTTCGAACCCGGTCAACGCCGAAATCCGGCGCGCGGCGGCGACGGGCATTTACGACATTCGCGGCGGCGGGGCCAAGCGCAAGCTGCCGCACTTTGACGATCTGCTTTTTCTGGGGGCATCCATCTCGCGTTATCCGCTCGAAGGTTACCGCGAGAAATGCGAAACCTCGGTGACGCTGGGCACACGGTTCGCCAAGAACCCGATCCAGCTTGATATTCCGGTGACCATCGCAGGCATGTCATTCGGCGCGCTGTCCGGTGGTGCCAAAGAGGCGCTTGGACGTGGCGCGACCATGGCGGGCACCTCGACCACCACAGGCGACGGCGGCATGACCGAGGAAGAGCGCGGCCATTCCAACAAGCTGGTCTATCAGTACCTGCCGTCCCGCTACGGCATGAACCCGGACGATTTGCGTCGTTGCGACGCGATTGAGATTGTCGTGGGCCAGGGTGCGAAACCCGGTGGCGGCGGTATGCTTCTGGGTCAAAAGATCAGCGACCGCGTGGCCGAGATGCGCAACCTGCCCAAGGGCATCGACCAGCGGTCGGCGTGTCGCCACCCCGACTGGACCGGGCCCGATGATCTGGAAATCAAGATCCTCGAGTTGCGCGAAATCACCAATTGGGAAAAACCGATCTACATCAAGGTGGGCGGCGCCCGGCCTTATTTCGATACGACGCTGGCCGTCAAGGCGGGCGCAGACGTGGTCGTTCTGGACGGGATGCAGGGCGGCACCGCCGCGACGCAGGATGTATTCATCGAACATGTAGGCCAGCCCATCCTCGCCTGTATCCGCGAGGCGGTGCGCGCGTTGCAGGATCTGGACATGCACCGCGAGGTGCAACTGGTCGTCTCGGGCGGCATCCGTACGGGCGCTGATGTCGCCAAGGCCATGGCCCTTGGTGCTGACGCCGTTGCCATCGGCACCGCGGCCCTGATCGCGCTGGGTGACAATGATCCCAAATGGGAAACCGAGTACAACGCGCTGGGTACGACCGCCGGTGCCTATGACGACTGGCACGAGGGGCAGGACCCTGCAGGCATCACCACACAGGATCCGGAGTTGATGGCCCGGTTCGACCCCATCGAAGGCGGTCGCAGGCTCAACAACTACCTCAAGGTGATGACGCTTGAGGCGCAGACCATCGCCCGGGCATGTGGCAAGAACCACCTGCATAACCTCGAACCCGAGGACCTGTGCGCGCTGACGATGGAAGCGGCGGCCATGGCCAGGATCCCGCTGGCCGGCACCGACTGGTATCCCGGCAAGCCCGGCACCTCCTACTGAACACCACAGCGAAGGGCGCGGCCATCACGGCACGCGCCCTCACCACAAAAAAGACCAACAGGAACGGACAGATGACCACTGATCTTGCCAAGTTCGCCGCCGACAACGGCGTCAAGTACTTCATGATTTCCTTCACCGACCTTTTCGGTGGCCAGCGCGCCAAACTGGTGCCCGCACAGGCCATCGCCGACATGCAGGAGGACGGCGCGGGCTTTGCCGGGTTCGCGACATGGCTCGACATGACGCCGGCGCACCCCGACATGCTGGCGGTGCCGGACCCGTCGTCGGTGATCCAGCTGCCCTGGAAACCCGAGGTCGCCTGGGTCGCCGGCAACTGCGTCATGGAAGACGAGGACGTGGCGCAGGCCCCGCGCAACGTGCTGCGCCGCCTGATCGACGAAGCCGCCGAAGAGGGGCTGCACGTCAAGACCGGGATCGAGGCCGAGTATTTCCTGATGACCCCGGATGGCAACCAGATCAGCGACGAATACGATACCGCCGCCAAACCCTGTTACGACCAGCAGGCCGTGATGCGTCGCTATGACGTGGTGCGCGAGATCTGCGATTACATGCTCGATCTGGGCTGGGGCCCGTATCAGAACGATCACGAGGACGCGAATGGCCAGTTCGAGATGAACTGGGAATTCGACGATGCGTTGCGCACCGCCGACAAGCACTCGTTCTTCAAGTTCATGACCAAATCGGTGGCCGAAAAGCACGGCTTTCGCGCGACGTTCATGCCCAAGCCCGTCGAGGGGCTGACCGGCAACGGCTGCCACGCCCATATCTCGGTCTGGGATGCACCGGGTGACAAGTCTAAAACCAACGTCTTCGCCATGGAACCCAATGACAGCAGCCAGACAGCGGAACTGGGCCTGTCGGAAAAGGGCCGCCATTTCCTCGGCGGGATCATGAAACACGCCAGCGCGCTGGCCGCGATCACCAACCCGACGGTGAACAGCTACAAGCGCATCAATGCGCCACGCACCATGTCCGGAGCCACGTGGGCCCCCAACACCGTGACGTGGACCGGCAACAACCGCACCCACATGGTGCGGGTGCCCGGCCCGGGCCGGTTCGAATTGCGTTTGCCGGACGGGGCAACGAACCCTTATCTGCTGCAGGCCGTCATCATCGCCGCCGGACTTGATGGCATCCGCACGCAGGCCGACCCCGGCAAGCGCCACGACATCGACATGTATGCCGAAGGTCACAAGGTCCGCGGCGCGCCCAAGCTGCCGCTGAACATGCTGGATGCCCTGCGCGAATACGACAAGGACAAGAGCCTCAAGGCCGCAATGGGCGACGAATTCTCAGCCTCTTACATCAAGATGAAGACGCAGGAATGGAACGACTTCACCTCGCATTTCTCGCAATGGGAAAAGGACAACACCCTCGATATCTGACGGGGTCCGGCTGCGTCAGCGCAGCCATCCTGCCCGCAGGGCAATTGTCGAATACCAGAACAGGGCGGCCCCCACCAAAAGCGCCAACAGGGTGCTGGGGGCCATCCCGACCACGGAAACCGTCTGAACCAGTGTCAGCACGATCCCGATCAGCGACACCAGCAACATCTGGGTCGCCACGCGCCGCCTCAGAAGCAGCAGGATGCACCCGACCGCGCCGCCAAAGACTGCCGCTGCAAAGGCAATCGTGGCCCAGATTGGCCGGCTCTTGATGATCAACTGATACAGCTCGGGCATCTGTGCCACGATGTCGTCGTTCATCTGGGTGATGAAGTTCAGGCATCCCATCAGGTTCCAGACAAGCCCAAGACCACAGATGATCCAGAAGCTGAAATGCGGTTTGGTCATTGCATGCCGGGTCCTTGTGCCGGGGTTGGGTCGCACGTCTCTAGCACAGTCTTTTGCTACTTCGAAGTTTTACTGTTGTTCAAAATTGTTGACTTACAGGGATAAGCCCGTTCGAATTGAAAAACAAGAAAACAGCCCGAAGGAGACCACCAACATGTCCAAACGTATCGCCATCATCGGGGCCGGTCCTTCGGGCCTTGCTCAGTTGCGTGCCTTTCAATCGGCCAAGCAAAAGGGCGAAGACATCCCCGAGATCGTCTGTTTCGAGAAACAGGCGAACTGGGGCGGGTTGTGGAACTACACATGGCGCACCGGAGTGGACCAGTATGGCGAGCCGGTGCACGGATCGATGTACCGATACCTGTGGTCCAACGGCCCCAAGGAGGGGCTGGAATTTGCCGATTATTCGTTCGAAGAGCACTTTGGCAAGCAAATCGCGTCCTATCCCCCGCGGGCGGTGCTGTTCGACTATATTCAGGGCCGTGTGAAAAAGGCGGGCGTGCGCGACTGGATCCGGTTCGAAACAGCCGTGCGCCGCGTGGAATTCGAAGACGGCACGTTCAGCGTGACGGTCAAGGACCTGCCGAATGACCGCGAATATACCGAAACGTTTGATCACGTGATCTGCGCCTCGGGCCACTTTTCGACCCCCAATGTGCCTGAATTCCCCGGCTTCGAGAGCTTCAAGGGTCGCGTGCTGCATGCCCATGATTTCCGCGATGCGCTTGAGTTCAAGGATCAGGACATTCTGATCGTCGGCACCAGCTATTCGGCCGAGGATATCGGGTCGCAATGCTGGAAATACGGCGCCAAGTCGATCACCGTGTCCCACCGGACAGCGGCGATGGGATATGATTGGCCCGACAACTGGGCCGAGGTGCCGCTGCTGACCCATGTGGACGGCAACACCGCGTATTTCAAGGACGGCACCAGCCGCGATGTCGATGCCGTCATCCTGTGCACCGGCTACCAGCACCACTTCCCCTTCATGGCCGAAGACCTGTGCCTGAAAACCGCCAACCGTTTGGCAACCGCCGATCTGTACAAGGGTGTGGCCTGGGTCCATAACCCGGCACTGTTCTATCTGGGCATGCAGGACCAGTGGTTCACTTTCAACATGTTCGACGCACAGGCCTGGTGGGTCCGCGACGCGATCATGGGCAAGATCGCGATGCCCTCCAAACCCGAGATGGAGGCCGACGTGGCCGACCGTGTCGCGCGCGAGGACGCGGGCGAGGACGACTATGACGCGATCTGGTATCAGGGCGATTACATCAAGGAACTGATTGCCGAAACGGATTATCCATCCTTTGACGTCGAAGGCGCGTGCAAGGCGTTCAAGGAATGGAAGGGTCACAAGAAGCAGGGCATCATGACCTTCCGCGACAACGGCTACAAGTCGGTGATGACCGGAACGATGGCCCCCAAGCACCACACGCCGTGGGTCGATGCGTTGGACGACAGCCTGGAGGTCTATTTGCAGAACTAGGGACGCGGGGCGCGCCGCAGGAACACGTAGGTCTGTTGCAGCGCGCCCTTGTCCTTGATCGAAATGGCGATCTGTGTCCCATCCGATTCGAACGTGCGCAGATCGTAGGAATCGGGGTGGTTCACGCCCTGATCCTCGACCGGTTGTGACTGCAAACAGTCAGCGGTTGCTTCAAGCAGAGCATCAAAGGCTGCCATCGCGTTGGGCGCTCGATACTCGAACGGCCAGCGGCACGTATCAGCCTGCTCACCAGACAGGTTCAGTGACACGGCACAGGTGCCTTCGGTGCCATCAGGCAGGCGCAGCACCGGCTGGGCTGGATCGGTCAGGTCGGCGCAGAACGTGTCCGCCGCCACCTGCGACGCGCAGATCAGGCACAGGCCAACGGCCCGTATCACTGCACGACCAACTGCTGGCCCTCGACCAGCTTGAACGGCGTCGGGGGCGTTTTCTTGCTGACCCAATAGAACGTGCCGTCCCATTCCATGACAAACCAGCCTTCCCAGTCCGCATCGCGGGGCCAGATGCTTTGGTATTCGTCCTTGTCCGCGTCGATGCGCCATTGTCCACGCGACGACCGCGCATTTTCGGGGGCATAGATTGTGGTGCCATCGGGGTCGAAATACTGGCGGTAACGCGCCCCTTCCCACGTGCCGATGACCGTATTACCGGACAGAAGCGCGTCGATTTCATGCGCACGCAGTTTGACCGACTGCGCAGCGGCGCCGCCTGCCATGCAGCCAAGGGCAAGTGCCAAAAACAATCTGCGTCGCATATCTGTGTCCTTTACCAAAGGTGCCCGTTCAGGCGCCTGCAACCTGCCCGTCATTGACCAGTACCAAGGCCACGCGCCGAAACGCGGCGCGCAGCTTGCCGATATGCTCGCCGTGGTGACCCAGATCGTCAAGCGCCCGGTCCATGATCGACAGCCAGTCGATTGCGTCCTGTTCAAAGATCGGTATGTGCGCGTGGATCTCACGCAGGTTCATATGGCGGTTGCGTTCCATGTAATACGCCCTGCCCCCCATGAAACCCGACAGGAAATCAAACTGTTCCGTGCGCGTGTGCGCGATCCCGTGGTTTTTCAGATGCAGTGACAGGATGTTCCTGCCTTCCGGCACCGTCTCGACCAGATCATAGAAATGCTCGACCAGGGTGCGCAGCGCGTCTTCGCCACCGATCTGGTCAAGCATGGATTGGGTCATGAGCGGGGGCGTTCCTTTTTCGGATCGTAATGGGCGAATGGCACGATTTCGGCGGGCAGCCGTTTCTGGTGGCCATCCAGCTTGCCCACCTCGACAGCCGTGCCGATATCGGCGTGCGCCACGTCAATCCGGGCAAGCGCGATGTTCTTGTCCAGCAGCGGCGAGCGCATGGAGGACGTGACCTCGCCGATCTGGGCGCGGCCGATGTGGATGCAGTCGCCGTGATCGACGCCCACGTTGCTGTCTATGTCCAGACCGACCAGCTTGCGGCTGGGGTGTTCCTTGCGCCGGATCAGGGCGTCGCGGCCGATGAAATCATCCTCTTTCGATTTCAGTGGCACGGTAAAGCCGATGCCCGCCTCGAACGGATCAGTCTGGTCGGAAAAGTCGTAGCCGGCAAAGATCAGTCCCGCCTCGATCCGCACCATGTCGAGCGCTTCGAGCCCCATGGGACGCAGGCCGTGATCCTGCCCCGCCTTCCAGATTGCATCGAAAATCTCGGCGGCGTGTTTGGGGTGGCACATCACCTCGTATCCCAACTCGCCGGTATAGCCGGTGCGCGACACCACAAACGGTGTGCCGCTTTCGTTCATCAGGCGCGCAGGTGTGAAGCGGAACCAGCCAAGCTGGTCGAATTCGGGGTTGTGCGGCGCGGTCCACACGATCTTGCGCAAGAGGTCGCGGCTTTCGGGGCCCTGGACGGCGACGTTGTGCAACTGGTCGGTGGAAGACCGCACCAGAACCTTGAGCCCCAGCTTGTCCGCCTGTTCGCGCAGCCATTCGCCGCCATAGTCATTGCCGCCGATCCAGCGGAAGTTATCCTTGCCCAGCCGGAACACCGTGCCATCGTCGATCATGCCGCCGTGTTCGTAGCACATGGCGGTGTAGACAACCCCGCCCACGGCGAGCGTTTTCATGTTGCGGGTGAAGACGTATTGGCACAGCGCCTCGGCATCGGGGCCGGTGATTTCGAACTTGCGCAGGGGCGACAGGTCCATGATCACCGCCTGTTTGCGACAAGCCCAGTATTCTTCGATCGGCCCTGCCTCGGCAAAGCAGTTGGCCAGCCAATAGCCGTTGTATTCGATAAAGTTGCGAGTGTGCTTGGCAAAGCTGTCGTGAAAGGCGGTCTGCTTGGTCATTTTGGGGTCCGCATCAGGGGTCGGCCGATAGGCCACGCTGCGTTGAAAGGTCTCGCGCCCGCTGTAGGTGCGCACGTGGATGTCGGTGGGATTCCAGCCGTTGGCGGCAGTGGTGTCGTCGGGACAGGCCGACGAGACACAGACGATATCCGTCAATGCCCGCAGCAGCACATAATCGCCGGGGCGTGACCACGGTTCGTCCGAATACATGACACCGTGTTCGTCGAGGTAGGTGTTGAAGAAGAAGTTGATCGCCATCCACCCCGGACGCCCCGTCACGTTGAACTGCGACAGCGCGCTGTTGAAGTTTTCCGAACAGTTCACGTGCCCGGGATATCCGATGTCGTCATAGTATTTGGCGGAACACGCCAGGGCAAAGGCGTCATGCCGTCCGCATGTGTCCTGCACGACCTCGACCAGCGGCAGCATTTCCTGATCGTAGTATTTTGCGTGCAGACCCGGCATCGGATAGGCGTGGCCCATCAGTGTGCGCGTGGTGGTCACGTCCAGCGCGTGTTCGATGCCCTTGTCCAGCTTTCGGGCCGAAAAGCATTCGAAGTCCGTGCATTGACGGCCATCGACGTCGATAATCTGGATGTAGTCACCCGCCTTGACGAAAAAGGCCTCGGCCGTCTGGGTGTGCACGCGAATGTCGGCGACCGGATCGGCCAGTGGGTCGGGCAGTTCGAATCTCACATGGGATTTGATGGTGGCGCGCCGGATCATGACGGTCAGCGGCGTGGTGGTGTCCTGCGCTTCGGCGTCCATGGCGCCGCCGGGGGCCGCGATGATCAGGCTGCCGTCACGGGTGACGCGCATCGCCTCGTCGGCCTTGGCCCGCGTACCGGCGTCGAACAGGCGGACAGCACGAGCGGGGGCAAGGTCGATCTTGCGCGCATCCAGCCCCATGCGCAGACCGCGCAACGACTGGTCATTTCCGGTCAGAAGCGCCCGCAATCCATCCGCAGGCGCGTCGGCGGGACGGTCCAGTATGCTGTCCTTCACGCTTTGCATGGCATCGGCGCTGACGATCTCGCACACCTGTCCGCCCTCGTCGTTGATCACGGTGACATGATCACCCGCTTCGACCGGGATCAGAACGGCACCCGCACCCTGCACCACATACCGTTCCGTGCCTTTCGGCATCGAGAATTGAGCGGGCTGGATGATCCGGCTGGGTCGCGGAGGGCCGGGCCGTATCTTGGGATATGGGTCGTCAAGCATTGTGGCCTCCCCCGCTGCACGAATTTGCACTAGCGGAATAAAAATTTAACTGAGAGAATACTCGGGCAGTGGCCACGCTGCAAGCAATGGGGTGTCGCCACATGAGAAAATCGTACCAGAAATCGGTGGAATATCCATGGTCGCGCTGACGCTGGGCCTGATCGCCGCGCTGTGTTGGGGAATTCACGACACGCTGGTGCGCCATATCTCGCAGCAGGTTGGGGTTTTCCCATCGTTGTTTCCGGTTCTCATAACCGGCTGCGTGATGTCGGCGGGGCTTGCCCTGGCATTGGACACGGACGGCATTACAGCGCAGGCAAGGTGGCTTGCCGTTGTGTCCGGCGTCGTGTTCGGAGTGACAGGCCTTGCGTTCTACCGGGCGCTGGCGATTGGCCCGGTCCGGTTGGTGGCTCCGGTTGTTGCAAGCTTTCCCATCCTGTCGGTCGGCTGGGCGGTCTTGAATGGGCAGGAGGTCTCAGTTTGGCAATGGACCGCAGTTCTGATCATCGTGGGTGGCTGCGGGTTTGTCGCCATGACGTCCGCGGAAACAGACGGTTCCGGGCCGAGGGCGTCCGCCATCGTCTGGTCGGTGCTGGCCGCGATCGGGTTTGCCACATCATTCGCGTTGGGACAGCTTTCGATGGAGGCCGGCACCGAGATGATGGCCATCGCAACCGCACGCATCGGCGCGGTTTGCGCGGTCGCGGTGTTGGCGCTGATGCTGCGTCAATCGGTACTTCCGGTGCGATCTGCGCTGCCGATCCTGATGATCATGGGGGTACTTGATGCCATCGCGATTGGCGCGGTCATGCTTGCAGGCAGTTTCGCATACCCCGCCTTTGCCTCTGTCGCGGCGTCGACCTTTGGCGTGCTGACCATCATTCTGGCCGCCATTTTCCTGAACGAAGCCGTGGCCCGCATCCAGTGGATCGGGATCCTCGTCGTGTTTTTTGCGATTGGATACCTGGCGATCTAGGTCACGCCATGCGTCAAAAGCTGTACGGTCTTGCGCTTGCGCATTTGCGTGGGCGTCATTCCATATTCGCTTTTGATTGACTTGGTCATGGTCGTGCAGGACCCAAAGCCAGTGGCGACAGCAATGTCGATCAACGGCAGCAGCGATTCTTCGATCATTGCCCGGGCGCGTTTGACCCGCAGGCTGCGGTAAAAGCGGGCGGGGGACACGTTGAAGACCGCGCGGAACACACGCTCGAGATGGCGGGTCGACATGCCCACTTCGCGCGTGATGTCCTCCATCAGCATCGGTTCATGCACCGTTTCCTCCATCAACCGGATCACTTCGGTCAGCCGCGCGTCGAACAAGCCTTCGTTGTCCGAGATGCTGCGGGGTTGTTCGGCATGACTTTTGCGGATGGTTTGAAGAAGCAGACGATTGCCAAGCTCGGCCAATTGCGGACTGGTCAGATAGGGCGAGACCAGGCCGACGATCAATTCCATCGTAGCGCCTGCGCCGGCAGCGGTGATGATACCGTCCGAGTTTTCACTGAGCCGAGTGGTCAACTTGGGATGATACCCTGTTTCGACCAGCGGCGTGACATCGCTCCAATGGGTCGTCACGTGCCCCGCCGGTGCCTTGGTTGCCTTGATGTAGCCGGTGGCCGCATCCGACAGCAGCACGACGGGACGGGCTTTGCGCTGCATGGCGCGGGCCCGGGACAGCCACGTTGTCTGCGCCGCATTCCGGCCGCCGACCACGATCATCGCGTCGGCAAGCCTGTGGTCTCCGATGGACGGTTCGGCCCGCACCAGTGCCCCCTGATCACTGGAAACCAGCCCGGGCGCATCGGTACTGAACCGCCAGCAAAACTGCTCGCGTTCCAGTATCGCGTTGGTGGTTGCCAGCACGTGCGTCACAGACGTCAGTTCCAGTCCACTGAACCCCTTGCTCACATGGATCTCGAACGTCTGGACGCCGTTTGTTGATGTTACCGGCGCGTCTATTTCGAATTGCTGTTGCTGTTTTCCCATGTCAGTCCATCCACCCTGCAGCCACTTGCCGTTGATGCGCGACCGTCGCGTTGCGCATCAGGATCGCAACGGTGACCGGGCCCACACCACCGGGCACCGGGGTAATCCAACCCGCAATCTCACCCACTGCATCGGTATCGACATCGCCGACAATGCGCGGTTCGCCGTCCGGCCCCTCGATCTGGTTGATGCCTATGTCTATCACGGCGGCACCCGGCTTGATCATGTCCGGCCCCAGAAAATGCGGGATACCGACAGCCACCACCACCACATCCGCACGACGCGAATGCACGGCGACCGATCGGGTCAGGTGGTGGCAAACGGTGACCGTTGCGCCTTCGGCCATCAGCATCATCGCCGCCGGTTTACCCACGATTTCCGAATGCCCGATCATCACGACCTCAAGGCCTTCGAGGTTCAGACCAGTCTCCTTGATCAACGCGACGCTTGCGGCGGCGGTACAGGGGGCCAATGCCACGTCCGAATAGACGATGTTGCCAATCGAGGCGGGGTTCATCCCCTCGACATCCTTGAGCGGGTGAATCGCGGACTGCAACGACCGAAGGTTGATGTGATCCGGGACAGGACGTTGCAGAATGATCCCCAGAATGCCAGGGTCATCGTTCATGGCCTGAATGCGCGCCTTGCCATCTTCCTGAGACATGTCTCCGGGCCAGAACTGCGTCTCGAACGGCAGCTCGGCACGTGCCGCACCGCGTTCCTGATTGCGCACGTACACTTCGATTTCCGGAACATCCCCGATTGAGACCGACACCAGGCGCCCTATCGACGGGTTCGCGCGGGCATAGGCCTGACAGGTATTGATGATCCGGGAAGCCACTGCGCGCCCGTCGATCTGGCAGTGGGTCAGAGCGCTGTCTTTCAAAATTTCCCCCTATCCGTCGGACGGACCGTAACGCCCGGACGCTGACAGAGTTTTTCCCTTTATGCAACTTTTTTTACCAATAGTGGGTGTGCGCAACGCCCATTTCGTATGCACGGAGACAGGGGCGCGTGGCCGTGGTCCTTGGCCCACCAGCTTCACGGCTCCTGGTGGCGACAAACCAACCAACCGGACAAGAGAGTATGAGCCGAACCGGCACACGGCCGGACGTTGCACAGCAAACGCAATGAAGCGAATCTACCTTGAAGGGGCCAACCTTTACCTTCTCTCTTTAAGTGTCTGCCACAGTGACGGTCAGCTTTCCGTTCGCTACTCTACCTCACGCGCACTTGCCGCGACGTCCCGCCTTCCCGCCGCTTGCTTCAGAGCTTTGATGCCTGGTTTGGGCTGCGTTCGGATTTTCGGCACACGCTGCCTGAACAAGACTTGGATGGGGTTTCACCCCATGAAACCACCCCAAACCGCGGCAAGATCCTAAACCCTCTGCGTTTCCCACTGATTTCCTGGGGCCAAATCCTGCCCCATCGTGGGACAAAAAAGGCGGGGGTTTCCCCCCGCCTGTCTGGCAGCCCCGTCCGGAGCCCGCAGGTTCAGTGAACCACCGCATCATCCGGCCGGGGCCGGTTCGAGGCGCTGACCCGGTCTCCGATCAGCAGGCCGTCGGACCCTGCCGACACCCGGATCGTATCCCCGTCCGCCAGATCCCCCGCCAGCAACATCTCGGCCAGCGGGTTCTGAAGCGCGTGCTGGATCACCCGTTTCAATGGCCGCGCCCCGAACACAGGGTCGTACCCTTCATCCGCCAGCCACTTCCGCGCGCCCTCATCCAGATCCAGCGCGATCTTCCGCGCCGCCAGCCGTTTCAAAAGACGCGCCATCTGGATCTCCACGATGCCGTCCATATCCTCGCGGCCCAGCCGATCAAAGATGATGGTTTCGTCCAGCCGGTTCAGGAACTCGGGCCGGAAATGCGCCCGCACCGCGTCCATCACGTCGCGCCTCGCCGCGCTTGCATCCGCCCCGTCCGGCAACTGGCTCAGCGCCTGCGCCCCAAGGTTCGAGGTCAGCACGATCAGCGTCTGCTTGAAGTCGACGGTGCGACCCTGACCATCTGTCAGTACCCCGTCGTCCAGCACCTGAAGCAGCACGTTGAACACGTCCGGATGCGCCTTCTCGACCTCATCGAACAGCACCACCTGATAGGGCCTGCGTCGCACCGCTTCGGTCAATGCGCCGCCCTCGTCATAGCCGACATAGCCCGGAGGCGCCCCGATCAGCCGCGCGACCGAATGCTTTTCCATGTATTCCGACATATCGATCCGCACCATCGCGTGCTCGTCGTCGAACAGGAACTCGGCGACTGCCTTGGTCAACTCGGTCTTGCCCACGCCGGTCGGCCCCAGGAACAGGAACGACCCAAGCGGCCGCCCCTCGTCATTCAGACCCGCCCGCGCGCGGCGCACCGCGTTCGACACGGCCCGCACGGCAGCATCCTGCCCGATGACGCGGTTGTGCAACTGCTCTTCCATCCGAAGCAGCTTTTCCCGCTCGCCCTCCAGCATCTTCGATGTGGGGATACCGGTCCAGCGTTCGACCACCGCCGCGATCTGCTCGGGGCGCACGGCCTCTTCGACCATCACGTCGCTTTCGGCCTCTTCCGCCTCGGACAGTTGCTTTTCCAGCTGCGGGATCACGCCATAGGACAGCTCGCCCGCCTTTGCCAGGTTCCCCTCGCGCTTGGCGATATCCAGCGCGGCGCGGGCGTGGTCCAACTGTTCCTTGATGTCGCGGGCCGACGCCAGCTTGTCCCGCTCGGCCTGCCATTTCGCTGTCATCTCGGACGAACGGTCTTGCAGGTCGGCCAGTTCCTTTTCCAGCTTTTCCAGCCGGTCCTTGGAGGCCTGGTCATCCTCGAGCTTCAGTGCTTCGACCTCGATCTGCATTTGCAGGATCTGACGGTCGAGCTGGTCAAGCTCCTCGGGCTTGCTGTCCACCTCCATCCGCAAGCGGCTGGCGGCCTCGTCCACCAGGTCGATGGCCTTGTCCGGCAGAAAGCGGTCCGTGATGTAGCGGTGCGACAGGGTGGCGGCTGTCACCAAGGCACTGTCCGAAATCCGCACACCGTGGTGCAATTCGTACTTTTCCTTGATGCCGCGCAGGATGCTCACGGTATCCTCGACCGTGGGTTCGGCAATCATCACCGGCTGGAACCGACGGGCGAGAGCCGCGTCCTTTTCCACGTATTTGCGGTATTCATCGAGGGTCGTCGCCCCCACGCAGTGCAGTTCACCCCGGGCCAGCGCCGGTTTGATCAGGTTGGCCGCGTCCATGGCGCCATCGGTCTTGCCCGCGCCGACCAGCGTGTGCATCTCGTCGATGAACAGCACGATCTCGCCTGCGGCTTCGGTGACCTCGGTCAGCACGGCCTTGAGCCGTTCCTCGAATTCGCCGCGGTATTTCGCACCGGCGATCAGCGCGCCCATGTCGAGCGCGAGCAGGCGCTTGTTGCGCAGGGATTCCGGCACGTCGCCATTCACGATGCGCAGGGCGAGGCCCTCGGCAATCGCGGTCTTGCCCACGCCCGGCTCGCCAATCAGGACCGGGTTGTTCTTGGTCCTGCGGCTCAGGACCTGCATCGCCCGGCGAATTTCCTCGTCCCGGCCGATGATCGGGTCGATCTTGCCGGCCTCGGCCCGTTCGGTCAGGTCCATCGCGTATTTCTTGAGCGCGTCGTACCCTTCTTCGGCGCTTGCCGTGTCGGCGGTGCGGCCCTTGCGGATATCATTGATGGCGGTGTTGAGAGCTTGCGGGCTGACTTTCCCCGCCTCCAGCGCGTCCTTGGCACCGGATTTCACCATGCCGAGCGCCATCAGAACGCGTTCGACCGGGACAAAGCTGTCGCCCGCCTTCTTGGCCAGCGTCTCTGCCTCGGCCAGCACCTTGGCGGTTGCGTTATCAAGATAGATCTGGCCCGCGTCGCCGGTGACCTGCGGCAGTTTCGCCAGCAGTTGATCCACATGGGACAACACGCGGCCCGGGTCGCCGCCTGCGCGGGAAATAAGGTTTGCGGCCAGACCCTGATCATCATCCATCAACGCCTTGAGGATGTGTTCCGGCGTCAGCCGTTGGTGGTTTTCACGGGTGGCAATGGTCTGGGCGGCCTGGACAAATCCACGGGACCGCTCGGTGAACTTCGACAAGTCCATCGTTCTCTCCTTTTTAAGCGCTCAGTCTGCCGCACCCTCTTCGAGGCATGTGGCCGGTTCGAGCCTTCGGATAAGAAATGGGAACACATCTCGCGCCTCGCAAGGTTGTGATGCAGATTTTGCGATCTGGCGCATTTCCGGCCTGCGGGCATGCCGTCATAGCAGGCGATTTTATGTCCATTTTTCAGACGCATAAGCAAGATAACGCCGATCTTCCAACCGGTGCCGGATGGCAGATATTTCATGGAGTCACCGGATTTACGTGTTTTATTATAACAGCTTAGCGGTGAGTTTCAGAAAATGCAGCCACTCTGACCACACGACCGTGAATGGATGCGAGACGGAAGGGCCTGTTTTTTCAGATCCCACTGCCCATGTTGAGTGTCACAAGAGCAGACTAACAAAATATAGGTAAATGAAATGCAGACCGTCCCTTTGCAACTGAGCGACGTCATCTACAACGCAGCCACGCAGGCATTCGAAGCCTTGGTGACCGTGCACGACCCCCGCGGCGGGCGCAGCTATGCCTGTGCGATTGATGCGCCGATTTCGATGACCTTCGAAAATGCGGCTGACGGACTGGCCCGGCAAGCGGTTCGTCGCCACGTCCGCGGGCGTTCGGACGCGATCCACATGCCGTCTGCCACACCGCCTTTGCGCGGCAGACGACTGACCCGCAGACGCAGGGTGGCCGTTGCCGATTTGCATCATGGGCGCACCGCCGCCTGACATGCATTTCAAAGGTGACGCACGGGTGCCTCTGTCCCCCCTCTTGCGCCCGTTTCCACCTTTGAACCCCAGAGACTGCTACCTGCCTGTAACGTCTCTGATCACTGGCCCGGATACCGTTGCGTATCCGGGTCTTTTTCTTGTCATGGACTTTGGCCACACGGGTGCCGTATGACCGCGCGGACACAACGCTTGGGGGCAGCATATGGCGGATGATCGGTTGATCGTGGCACTGGACGTGCCGAACGTGTTGGCGGGGCTGGATCTGGCCGAACGACTGGGCGACAGCGTCAGCTTCTACAAAATCGGTCTGGGAATGCTGACCGGCGGCGGGCTGGCGCTGGCCAATGAACTCAAGCAAGAGCAGGGCAAGCGCATTTTCCTCGATATGAAGCTGTTCGACATCGGCGCCACGGTCGAAGCGGCGGTGCGGGGCATCGCGCAATTCGATCTGGATTTCCTGACGGTGCATGGCGATCCGCACGTGGTGCGCGCAGCGCGGGAAGGCGCGGCAGGGTCGGACCTGAAAATCCTGGCCGTGACCATCCTGACATCGCTTGACCGCTCGGATCTGGATGACAGTCTGATCCGGGCCGGCGACATCGCAGATCTGGTGCCCGAACGCGCCGCACGTGCGTTTGAGGCCGGGGCGGACGGGGTCATCGCCTCGCCCAACGAAGCGGCAGCGATCCGTGCCCTGCCGCAGGCCAAGGGCCGACTGATCGTCACCCCCGGCGTGCGACCGGCAGGCGCGGATCTGGGCGATCAGAAACGTGTTGCCACCCCGGCGGCCGCAATTGCCAACGGGGCCGATCACGTCGTGGTGGGCCGCCCGATCTGGCAGGCAAAGCACCCCAAGGCCGCGGCAGACGCGATTTCGGCCGAATTGGCCAGCCCGCAGGCCCACAACCCAAACTCTTGAAACCAAACGCAAACCACCCCTTGTCCACACCTGTGGACAACAACTGGTTGTGCCAATTACGCAACATACCACACCATGTTGGAGAGTCAGGTTTTCCTGACCTATGAAGATTCGCGTTTGGATGGTAGTTTCATTGTACAGGTGATACTCCCCGACGGACCGGTTCTTCCTGAGGTTCGTCACCTCCCCCCGCCCTCCCGCGGGGGGCCTTTCATGTCAGAACCGGTGTTTTTCCGCGCTTTGTACGCCTGCAAGGTAATCGCGAAGGCGTGGTTTGAATTGCGGCACGACCAGATCGTGATCCAGGAAATCGCGGACCCCCATCAGGCGCCAACCCTGCCCCTCGTCGCCCAATACGATCTGCTGCGCGACGGACGCCGGAACATGGGCCGCAAAGAACCACGAGATGTCGCCACTGCTGCTGCCATAGTCCCGCCCCCACCTCACAAGGTCGGGCGCGATGCGCAGCGACAGTTCCTCGTGGGTTTCGCGCAGCGCGCATTGCAGCGGTGTTTCGCCCGGCTCCAGCCCGCCGCCCGGCAGGTCCCAGTGGTTGCGCCACAACAGGCCCGGCTTGTCGTCCCGTTGCAACGTGGCCAGCCGGTCCCCGACAAAAAGCGCCAGTTTGGCCCCGATCAACCGTCCTGCCATGTTAAACCCCATGCGTGCGCGCTACACTGCCCGAACTAGTCACAAAGCACCGCCATGCCCAGCCTTTGCCGCGATTGTCTGACCGAATTCGACGCCGGACGGCGCTGCCCGTCCTGCGGCAGCCCGCGCACGGTATCGCATCCCGAGCTTTATGACCTGTCCATCGCGCATATGGATTGCGACGCGTTCTATGCGTCGGTCGAAAAGCGGGACGATCCAAGCCTTGAGGGCAAGCCCGTCATCATAGGTGGCGGGCGGCGCGGCGTGGTCAGCACCGCCTGCTACGTGGCCCGCATCCGGGGCGTGCGGTCGGCCATGCCAATGTTCCAGGCGCTCAAGCTGTGCCCCGACGCCGTCATCATCAAGCCGCGGATGGAGGCCTATGCCGAAGCGTCCCGCGCCATTCGCGACATGATGGAGGAAATGACACCCGCCATCGAGCCCCTGTCGCTGGACGAGGCGTTTCTGGACCTGACAGGCACCGCGCGCCTGCATGGCCGTCCGCCCGCCGTGATGCTGGCACGGCTGGTCAAGCGTATGCGGGACGAATTGGGCCTGACCGGGTCCATCGGGCTGAGCCACAACAAGTTTCTGGCCAAGGTCGCCTCGGACCTTGAAAAACCGCACGGGTTTTCGGTGATCGGCGCGGCTGAAACAGCCGACTTCCTGCGCGACAAGCCCGTACGCCTGATCTGGGGTATTGGCCCCGCCGCGCAGGCGTCACTGGACAAGGCGGGCATTCGCACATTCGCCGACCTGCTGCGCTGGGACCGGCGCGACCTGGGTGCACGGTTCGGGTCCATGGGCGAACGGCTGTGGCATCTGGCGCGCGGACAGGACCGGCGTGCGGTGTCCCGAAACGCGCCAATGAAGTCGATCAGCAACGAAACAACCTTTGGCGAAGACACGAACGACCCCGACATCCTTGACGGGCACCTGTGGCGCATGGCGGAAAAGGTGGCAGGCCGGGCCAAGGCCAAGGGGCTGGCGGGCCGCGTGGTCATGCTGAAACTCAAGCGCCACGATCATTCGTCGCTGACCCGGCGCGTGTCATTGCACGATCCGGCGCAATTGGCAGACACGATCTATCGCACGGCGCGCGGGCTGTTCGACCAGGTCCGGGACGAGGGACCCTATCGCCTGCTCGGCTGCGGGATCAGTGACCTGTGTGATGCCGACGGCGTGGCCGCAGCTGGTGACCTGCTGGACCCGGACGCCCGGAAACGGGGCGACGCGGAACGCGCCACCGATGCCATTCGCGAACGGTTCGGGCCGGATGCGATTGTCAAAGGACGTGCCCTGCGCTAAGCGCGCTATTCCGCGGCCAGCGGCACACGGACCTGCCCGATATTCGACACCGCTTCGACCACGCGGCCCAGACGGTCGCGCACATCGTCGAATTGTGCGTTGGGCCGGATCAGCCGTTCGTTCATGTACAGCGCGCGGTCGATCTCGATCTGCACGGCATGCTGGTTGCGCGACGGGCGGCCATAGGCCTGCGTGATGTAGGCCCCGGCAAAGGGCGCGTTGCGGGCGACGGTGAACCCTTCGGTGGCAAAAGCGGCTTCGATCTGGTCCACGATCAGACCCCCGGCTGCGGCCCCAAAGCGGTCCCCCAACACCACGTCGGGACGCCGCACGCCACTGCGTGCGATGCCGTCCATCGCCTCGTGCGGCATGGAATGGCAATCCAGCAGGATGGCCTGTCCATGGTGCCGATGCGCGCCATCCAGCAACTTTTGCAGGATCTGGTGGTAGGGACGCCAGTAACGGTCGATCCGTTGCTCGGCCTCTTTCATCGTCAGCTTGCCGCGATAGATGGCGCGCCCGTTTGCCACGACGCGCGGGATCACACCCAGACCGCTGGCGATGCGGGGGTTGTGCCCCTGCCTGCGGACTCCTTCGATCAGAGCCGGGTCCAGTTCCTCGGCGCTGCGGTTCAGGTCGACAAAGGCACGTGGTGCACCGGCCTTGAGCAAGGGCGCGCCATGGTGCGGAGCGGTATCGAAAAGCTGATCGACAAAGGCATCCTCGGACGACCGGATCGTCTGTTCATCCAGCAGCGTATCGCGCACGAAACTCCACGGATAGTCGCGCCCGGAATGGGGCGACGCAAAGACCACGCTGCTGGTCCTTTTGTCCGGATGCAGAACTTCGTAGGCGACCTTGGGCATTGCAACTCCTCTGGGCGTGAACATAGCGCACGATCCGACAAATCCAAAAGCCCTTGATCCCTGTTCCGACTCCTTTTATAGCACGCCTCACCCGGCGCGGATTTCCGCGCCCGCTTTCATTGTGGGCAAGGCATTCCGGGACGGTCAGAGTGGGCGATTAGCTCAGCGGTAGAGCACTTCGTTGACATCGAAGGGGTCACAAGTTCGATCCTTGTATCGCCCACCACTCATTCCGCCACACGGGGCCACGCCCCTTGCGGCATTTTTAACCGGCACCGACGTGCCCGAACTGAAACCCCGGCGCTGCTTCGCGCCATGAAACATGAGGAAGAAGCGCCATGAAGGTTCGCAACTCGCTCCGTTCGCTGAAAAACCGGCACCGCGACTGCCGCGTTGTGCGTCGCAAGGGCCGTGTGTACGTCATCAACAAGACGCAGCGCCGGTTCAAAGCCCGCCAGGGTTGATCGCACCGCGATATCAGATCCCAAAGGCCGCCCCGATCTGGGCGGCCTTTTCTTTTTTGGGTCAATGCAGCGACAACAACGGACGGCGGTGGCGGCGGTGGCGTTCAAGCAAATTGCCCAGCGAAGCGCGCCGTTCGAAAAGGGGGCGGGCTGGTGTCACCGGGCCAGCCCGCAACAGCGCCTGCGCCGGATCAAACCGAGCCATTCCGCCCTTGGCCACGTTATCCATGGCCCTTTCGCCGCAGGGGCCCACCAGAAAGGTTTCGGACGGCAGCCCATGCGCCAGCACCACATCGTGCCGGTCACATGCAAAATTGTGGTATTGCACGCCCGACGCACTGCCGCCGACCCTGCGGATCCCGGGCATGCCCACCAGCTTGCGGGCAGGCGCGAGGATCTCCCGCGTGCCGGCAACACGTTCCATGATGCGGGACGCCAGAAGCAGCCGGTGCTGCGGCGAAACCATCAACGCACTTTGCGGGCGGTTGTCGCCGAGGCCCCCCGGCATGATCAGCACCGGGAGCAGGCGCGGACGCGCCTTCAGACGTGCGGCCGACACCAGACGGCGGCCGACCCAACGGATCGGCTGCGGCCCGTTATCAACGGTCTGAACCATGTCGTCCACGCGCAGGGTTTCAACGGGACATGCGCCGCGCGACGTTTCGACCAACGTGCCAGCGCCAAAGCAGGGCACAAATGACTGCGTGTCGCTTGCCGTTGCCATCTGCTGCACGCCAAAGGCAGAGATGCTGTTGATCTGGATGGAGTCGATCGGGAAATCGTCATGGGGGTTTGATCCCCACCCCTCTCCATCATCGACCATGACCAAGAACACGTCGCCCGTTGCGGTCTGGACGTTACCGGCAAGGCCCGTGTCATAGGGCTGTCCGCTGCCTGGACCGAAACTGACGGTCGCGCGGACGTTGAACAACGCGTCGTACACTGTTGTTTGCGGGCCGGACCCAAGATCGAACACGATGGCTTCCGTGTCGCTTCTATCGTTGGAAGTGATCCGCTGGTCGTCGTTGTCGTCATATACGGTCAACGTGGTGATGTGGCCCGCAGCCGGATCAGCGGCACCATAGTAGGTGTCCAGCAGCGCCGGCTGGTTTTCGGCACTCTCGTTGCAGTCAACCGGGTCCAGGTCGGCAAGATTTCCAAGATGGATCACGCTTAGGTTATAAACGGCCATGATCGCTGCTCCGGACACCCAAACAGGCGCCGCGGTCCCCCACGCATTGCCTAAGACGCGACAGGCAGTCGGCGCAATTCAAGGGGCAATTCATTTCGGATTGCAAAGAACGCCGCGCGGCGTGCAAAATCGCACAGGTCAGGGTCAGTTGCAGCGCCTTTCCAGGCCTCTAGGTTACGGCCAGACCCCAGCGACCCGAAAGGCACAGCCATGACCGACCCGACCTATACCCCGCCTGCAAAGTGGACGTGGGACAGCGAAAGCGGCGGCCAGTTCGCCTCGATCAACCGGCCCGTCGCCGGTGCCACCCATGACAAGGACCTGCCTGTCGGCAAGCACCCGTTCCAGCTGTATTCCCTGGCCACGCCGAACGGGGTCAAGGTCACCATGATGTTCGAAGAGCTGCTGGAAGCGGGCCATACCGGCGCGGAATACGACGCATGGCTGATCAAGATCGGAGACGGGGAGCAGTTCGGATCCGGCTTTGTCGACGCCAACCCCAATTCCAAGATCCCCGCCCTTGTCGACCATTCCGGCGACACGCCGCTGCGTGTGTTCGAAAGCGGTTCGATCCTGATCCACCTGGCCGAGAAATTCGGTATGTTCCTGCCCGCCAGCGGCCCAGAGCGGACCGAGGTGATGAATTGGCTGATGTGGCAGATGGGTTCCGCCCCCTTTCTGGGCGGCGGATTTGGCCATTTCTACGCCTATGCCCCGGAAAAGTATGAATACCCCATCAACCGCTACGCAATGGAAAGCAAACGGCAATTGGACGTGCTGGATCGTGAACTGGCGGACAAGCCGTTCATTGCCGGCGATGACTACTCCATCGCGGACATGGCGATCTGGCCGTGGTATGGGCAATTGTGTCTGGGGCGGCTGTATTCGGCGGCCGAGTTTCTGGACGTGGAAGTCTATGCCAACGTCATGGCGTGGGCGAAAAAGATCGACGCGCGGCCCGCTACGCTGCGGGGTCGGATGGTCAACCGCACATTCGGCGAGCCGTCGCTGCAATTGCACGAACGCCACGCCGCCGGTGATTTCGACACACAGACGCAGGACAAGATCGGGCCGCAGGAGTGATCCGAACCGGGGGGCGGACGACACGTCCGCCTTACGGGCACTGTGATGCCAGCCGTAAGTAAGGCGGAGGTGTCCTCCGCCTTCCCCTGGGGGACTGGCAGGCTAGGTTTTGGCCCGACAAAGCACAAGGAAACGCCCATGCACCGCCTCATCGCGCTGGCCCTGGTTGCCGGCCTGCCCACCGCGTCCGTCGCCGACAGCCTGATCGTGACGTTCCGCGATGGCGCACCCAAGGACAGGTTCACGCTGCAACATCGGGGCGATTGCGCCCCCGGGCGCATCGTGCTGGAAATCGACCTGGGCACAGCGCCTGCCGGGCTGATTTTTGACATCACGGCTGCCGGGGCCGGGGTCGAGGTGTACCAACCGCTCGAATGGGTGCAGGGATTGGCCACCACATCGGACGTGACGGACGGTGACACGACCTTGTCCCTGACGCTGGACCGCATGCAGCGGGGCGAAACACGCGCCTTTACCGTCGACATAGACGACACCACAAGCGCGCGACAAATCACAGTGGACGGGTCTGAAATGGCCGGGGCCAACCTTCGGTCCGGCGCGACCGTGGCCGTGTTCGATGCAACAGGTACCGCGCGTTTGCCCCTGGACGCCTGCACATCGTAAGGCGCATTTGAATGCGCCTTACCTGCGTCCCACCTGGCGGCAGATCAGGATGACCGGCAACAGACCCACTGCAACGATCACCAGGCTCGGCACCGCCGCACCGTCCAGCCGTTCGTCCGATGCCAGGCGATAGGCCTGCACCGCAAGCGTGTCGTAGTTGAACGGACGCATGATCAAAGTCGCCGGCAGTTCCTTCATCACATCGACAAACACGATCAGCGCCGCCGTCAACAGGCTGGGCGTCAGGATCGGCAGATGCACGCGGCGCAAGGTGGCCAGGGGCCCCCGTCCCAACGAACGGCTGGCCGCATCCATGTTGACGTG